>JAYWII010000065.1:0-11725 GCA_043788995.1 Chitinophagaceae bacterium
TGAAAACGGTGTTGAATAATTTAGAAAATAATAAAGAGCTATTTAAATTATTTGAGCAACTGCATGGAGATACTTCAAGAGAAAAAACTTCAGTTAATATAAAACCTGTTTCCTTTTCTTTCAGCAATAAAAATTTAAACAAAAGCCAGCAGCAGGCAGTGGCAGCCATCACAGAAAATGAAAAGATCACTATTGTACATGGCCCACCGGGAACTGGTAAAACCACTACACTGGTAGAAGCCATTGTGCAATTGATTAAGAACGGAGAAAAAGTATTGATATCAGCACCCAGCAATACAGCAGTGGATAATATTGCCAAAGGATTAATAGCACAAAATTTAAAAGTGTTACGGGTGGGCAATACCAGCAAGGTGGATGAAACTATTTTTCAACATACACCCGAAGGGAAATTATCCAACAGCAAACAGCTGAAAGAAATAAAGCAATTAAAAATAAGGGCTGAGGAATTTCGTAAGATGGCGCTGAAGTATAAAAGAAGTTTTGGCAAAGCAGAAAGAGAACAACGCAACCTCTTATTTAAAGAAGTAAAAAACATCCGGACAGAAATAAAAAAACTGCAGGCTTACAATGAAGAAAAATTATATACAGAAGCAGAGGTGATACTTGGAACACCAGTTGGTTTATATGATGCAAAAATAAATCACATTGATTTTGATACACTGGTAATTGATGAGGCCGGGCAATGCATTGAACCATTGGCCTGGTGCATTTTCCCATTGGCGAAAAAGTATGTGCTGGCAGGAGATCATTGGCAACTGCCCCCTACAGTATTAAGCAATGACGCTGCCCGGTTGGGATTGAACCGTTCCATTTTAGAAGTCAGCATTGCAACAGTCAACAATGTTTTTTTACTCAACACACAATACCGCATGAGGGAAGCCATTGCAGGTTTCTCCGGTAATTATTTTTATAACGGGCTTTTATTAACGGCTGGTCATCTTACAAACATTGCTATACACCTTACATTTATTGATACCGCCGGTAGTGGTTACAATGAAGAGCGTGGCAGCGATGGCACCAGCCTGCAAAATGCAGGTGAATTACAAATAGTACAAAAACTGTTGGAAACAGAACAGTTGGATCCATTGGAAACAGCATTCATCTCACCTTATGCCGGGCAGGTAGCTGCCGCTAAAGAAGTTTTGCCAAAGCAATTGCGTATCAGCACCATCGATAGTTTCCAGGGACAAGAAAAAACAATCATCATTTTATCATTGGTGAGAAGTAACGACGATGGCGATATCGGATTTTTAAAAGATTACCGCAGGATGAATGTAGCCATCACACGGGCCAAAGAACAATTGTTTGTGATTGGCGACAGTGCTACCATTGGCGCTGATCCTTTTTACAATTCCTTTTTAACTTATATAGAAAAATACGGCACCTACAGAACGGTGTGGGAGTTTGAAATGTGAGATACAACAGCAATGATAAGTCTACGGATACCCGTGGGTATTACATTACCCGGAAAATATTTATTGTTCTCAATCGTTATATAGGGAACAAAAACTCTATTTGTGAAAAACCGATCCCTTTTTTTCCTGCTACTGCTACCAATTTCTCTTGTTGCCCAAAGAAATGTAGACCTGGACAAGTTTAATTTTACAGTACAGTTCCGCACCCTGCCCGGTATGTATATCGACAGCTCTTACCGCACTTACAATGTGGAGGTAGAAGGCACCAGGATGATGCAACCTTTTCTTAAAGATATGGCCCCGGAAAAAACCGTACTGCTGGAAGGATGGCGAAAGCTGAACGATAACGGGCATATCAGCATCAAAATAAAACTGGATGACCTGCTCCCGGAATCGGTATCCGTAAAAGAACGGCAGGAAAATATCAAAGATAAAAAAGGCGTAATCACCGGTACCAGGACGATATACTGGCAGGAAGTAGTGTACACTTTTGCAGCCACCGCCAGCATCAGCGATTATAAAGGCGTTCACATTATGGATGAAGTATTAGCTGACCGCAACTATAAAAAGATATACAAAAGCCCGGAGTTTCAAATAAGACAAATGGCCGAAGGATATTTTTTGCTAAACGCTGTAACTAAAACAGGTGAGCTATACCGCAACTGTGTTATCAATGCTATGCATAACCTCAGTAACAGGCTCACCAATAATTTTGGATTCAGCGATGTAACGGTTAGCGACTACATGTGGATCATAGACAGTAAGAAAGATCCTGAATATGCCGATCACCGCAAGACTTTCCGACAGTTAAATGAGGTATTGTTCAGCATTAATGCCAGCTCCTCCATTGACCAGGCCCGGGAATTGCTCAAACCTGTGGTTGAATATTTTGACCGTTTAAAAGATGAGTACACTGCTAACAGCAAGCATGACCGCAAGATTCGCTACGCCAGTTATTTTAATTTAGCTGTTTTGTATTATTACCTGGATGATCCTCAAAAAATGATGAAGGAAGCCAGCGGGCTGGTGCTAAATGATTACGATACCCGGGATGGAAAAAACCTGGAAGCATCTGCATTAAGATTAAAAAATCTTTTTCAGCAGGCTAATATTTATACCCGGCATTTTAATATTGATACCAATTCATTCAAAGGGCCATTTGAAAAAAATGCTGTTACTGCAAAGTAATTGCTCCTGCCGCATTACCATCATACGCATCACCGTATTCAATATTGCAATATCAGCGTCTTTGCTGCATGTTCACTTGTAAATGTCGCACCCAGCCATTACAATTGTTGTAATCACCCCCTTTTCCTTTTGTATATTCAGGCTATGTTTGTATCCGGTACAAACAATAATTGATTATCAGTTTTAAACCAACAAAATGAAAAAGACAAAAACACTTTACTGGATCATCACAGGACTTTTTTCAGCATTTATGTTATTCTCGGCCATACCTAATATTATGATGGTGCCCGAGTCGGTTACCATGGTTAGCAACGGCCTGGGCTATCCAACATATATAATACCATTTCTCGGTGTGGCAAAGTTGCTCGGCGTTATTGCCATCCTCATCCCCGGTTTTAACAGGTTAAAAGAATGGGCCTACGCAGGATTATTTTTTGACCTTGCCGGAGCTGCCTATTCTATTATTTGTACAGAAGGTTTTAAACCGCCGGTTTTATTTATGATACTGCCAATTGGTTTCCTGTTTCTTTCTTATTACCTGTGGCATAAGCTAAGGGCAGCGGCGTAAAAATAATTGCTGTCAGCAGGTGGTCTTTCATTACCTTCAGTGCTTGCCATCTTTATAAAGACCACCTGGTATTATTTCAATCAAAAAAAATACAGCCATGCACAGCAGCTATCTTAAAAATGTACAGCCATTATGTACCATCATTTTTTCTGTGCTGTTTTTTATTCCCCCATGCGTTGCTGCACAAAATAATGCCGTGACTCCACCGCCGGTCAACATCATATTCGATACTGATATGGGGCCAGACTATGATGATATTGGCGCCATCGCATTGTTACATGCAATGGCAGACAAACAGGAATGTAACATCCTTGCTACCATCGCAAGTAATAAAAATCCCATCATCGGCAAAGTGCTGGATGTAATGAATACTTATTTTGGCAGGCCTGACCTGCCGGTGGGTGTGGTAAGCGGCAATGCAGTGTCTATGACGGCTCCGCAAAAATGGGATTCCCTCATTGTATCAAAGTATCCACATGATATCAAAGAAGAAAACACCACAGATGCCCTCCAACTATACCGTAAAATACTGGCAGGGCAGCCTGATAAAAGTGTAACGATTGTTACCGTAGGTTTTCTTACCAACATGGCCAACCTGCTGCAGTCAGGGCCGGATGAATTTTCTTCACTTACAGGCAAGGAACTGGTTGATAAAAAAGTAACATTGCTGGTATCCATGGCCGGCTGCTTTGATCACCAGGTTGGAACCTTCAAAGAGTTCAACGTAATGAAAGATGCTGCTGCTTCCAAAATTGCATTCGATAACTGGCCCACCCCAATCATCTTTAGTGGCTTTGAGATCGGCTCAAAAATATTTACCGGGCTTCCCATTGTTAACAGCAACATTCAGCACTCGCCGGTAAAAGATGTGTTTGCATTAAGCATTCCGATGGACCCCAATGATAAAAACGGCAGGATGAGCTGGGACGAAACCGCAGTGCTGGTGGCAGTAAGGGGTTGGCAAAAATATTTTGATGTGGTAAAGGGGAAAATAATTGGTAATGCAGACGGCAGCAATGGATGGGATACAAACGGCACCCGGGATCTTTACCTGGTTCAAAAAATGGCCATACCCGAAATGCAACATCTCCTGGATGAATTGATAATGCAGCAGCCGGTAAAAAAATAATGAAATGAGGATATTATAAAAAAGTTTTGGGGCTGTCGACTGACGGCCTTTTTTGTGCTGCTAATAACTTATGTACTGTGCAACCTGTTATGAAAAATCATAATTGTCATTGACGCAATAAACAATATAAAATGTATCATATCAAATTGCTGATAAGCACTACCATTTTATTTTGTAAGTTGTGGATAATAACATCAATGTACATGTTGGCAGTAATTTTTAAAGATCCTAAGTTTCCAAAATGAAAATAGACAACAGTCAAGGTTGGACGGAAGCAGTCATAGATTCAAATTGTTCAATAGATAAGTTTTATAAAATTGCTGAGATTCTTAAAACAACCTTAGGTATTTCTTTCAGTAATAAACTTAGTGACACAGAATCACATTATTGGAATTTTACTTACAAGTCAAGAGAACTTACTTTGCACTATAACATTTATGCTGGCGTTTCCATTTTCCCTAAATCCTTGAAAAGTGCTACTGAATCAGATTCCTTAGTTGTATTAGACATATACGATACTCTATCTGACAATTTCAAACTTTTTGACACTGCGGATAATTTTGTATCTAAATATTTCGACCCTGAACCGATTCAATGGGGACTTCGAGGCGACCCTTATTTGTGGAGAGACATGAAACAAAAAACGGAATCAACAAATATTCCCACAACAGCAAATGAGTTAGAAAAGTTATTGCATAAACTATTCAAAGAATTGGTCGGTGAAGCTCCGCAAAAAGGCAAATTTATTCATGTAAAAAAGTATGAGACCATTGGCATGTCTAAGGGAATGATATGTTCAGACTTTTGGCTTGACAAAGGGTTTTCGCTAATTATCCAACGATACATTGAAAGTGAATTGCGGTAGACGGCTTAATAAAACTACTGCCAAACATTGGGTTTTATAATATTGGGGCTGGACCAACAAACATCAGCTAAAAGCAAAGACAGGCATTCCTCCTCCGTAGCTGTTACCTTTCAAATTTAAGACATCTTTCTAACCTGAATGCCCCGCCTGGTCTCCGACCAACGGGTACCACCAGCCCACCGACACTAACCCACAGAAAAATGTAACATCGTTATAATTGTATGCCGCAGTCGGAGACCAGGCGGCGGCGTTCAAGGGTGTAGCAGCGGGCTTGCTGATGGATTAACGAAATGTCCTTAAGTTCCCCGGTGAGCCTCTGTCATTGTTTTCCGCCGCCGTAGGTGTTACCTTTCAAAGGTAAGACATCTTTCTAAACCTTAATTCCTCCGCCTGATCTTCGACCAGTGGGTACCACCAGCCCACCGATACTAATCTATAGAAAAAAGCATCTGAAGTGTTTTATATGATTGGCTTAATTGTAACTAACATGAACAAGGATATGGCTTCCGGACAAACTTTACCCTATGCTCAGTTTTGACATATGGCATCCGGATAGATTTTACCTTATGCTCAGTTTTGACACATGGCTTCCGGACAAACTTTACCCTATGCATAATTCCTTTGTCGCCGTTACTGATTATATTTTATTGTGTCGCTGATCAGGAAACCATGGCCTACATGGTTAACTTAATTGCAACTATCATGAACAAGTCCGTAGTTGAAAACAGACGGACGGCAGCGCAACATTCTTTCTTTGTTGAACAATGAAGCTGGCTGTATATTAGGGAAGACTACCAATAGCTGGGGGCTTTTTTTAGCAATAATATTCTCCTGCTGAACGTTTAAGGTTCAATACGATTATTTGTGATTACGAAATTATCACCGGGCTGTATTTCTATACGGCCCTTATTTTCTTTTAAACATAAATGCTTGTTATGGATCACTATTTTAAAAAAAAGACTGCTATTTTAATCGCAATCATTATCGTATTGGGTATCATCCTGGCATTATCTTCCTGTGGTTAAATACTTTCATCTTGTTCAAATCGAAAATAAAAGCCGGTGAGCATGCACTCTGGCTCCCTACCCTCCTGTTTTGTGGCGCACAAAATCATACTTCCTATTTCCAATATATTCTAAAATCCTGTAGCTATCTATACAAAGCTGTGATGGTTTGTGTACCATGAATCATGGCCCAGGTTTTTAAATGGCATACTTTATGTTTTATCATAAGTTTAAGTGATTAGTACCATATTAATTTTTGAGAAAGGATGACGCAACACATTTGTTGTTCTGCCAGACTGAATAATTTAATATTTGACTAACAAATTGAATTGAGGAAATCTTAACCTTTTAAAGTGGGAGATGAGAAAATATTTCTACAGAATAACAACTAATAATTATGTAGGAATGAAACAGTGGAAAAATGTAAGGATTAATTTTTATTGAGCGTAGATGACGTGGTTTGATGTATAACGGTGAACTCTATATTATCATTCTTTGTTCTCACAATTAATATTTCTAATTTCTATATTGACGTGCAATTTCTAACTTCCTTTGAAACTATCTGCAGGAATTTTATTTCCTCATTATAAACCATATCCAAAAGGACTTCGTTACGATCTGAGGCCTTAAAACTGTATTACTATTTTCTGAGTAAAAATTTAAATCACTTTAGCTGCATTAACGCTATCAACTTATTTACAAAATCGATTAAATGAAAATCAGATCCTTCAGAACGGCTTTCAAAACATTTTTTGCTTTTATTCTGCTGTTTATTTTAATGCTGTTTTCTGCGACGAACCGGTTAAGCGCCCAATTTAATTTTTCAACAAGTAATTTATCCGGTGCCGTTATCAGCAAACCAACTTCATTACAATTTGGCCCCGACGGGAGATTGTATGCTGCTCAGCAAAATGGAATTCTTAGAATATTTACAGTAAAAAGAGACAGCAGTAACAGCTATTCGGTAACTGCTACCGAAACACTTACAATAGTTAACCAGATACCAAATCATAATGATGACGGAGCACTGAATACAACTGTAAAAACCAGGCAGGTGACCGGAATACTTGTTACAGGCACTGCTTCAAGGCCGGTCATTTTTGTTTCTTCCAGTGATAGCCGTATTGGTGGATCTACAGCTGGTGATTTGAACCTTGATACCAATTCAGGCATTGTATCTGCCCTCTCCTGGAACGGAAGCACCTGGACTAAATTAGACCTGGTAAGAGGCCTTCCCCGTTCCGAAGAAAATCATGCAGTGAATGGGATGCAACTGGATGCACAGAGCAATACACTTTACCTGGCTATAGGTGGCAATACCAATGCAGGGTCGCCGTCTACTAATTTTGCCTATGCCTGTGAAACTGCTTTGTCCGCAGCAATTGTGGCGATAGACCTGGATGCTATTTATGCTTTACCTACCAATGAAAGTGGAAATACTGCTTATAAATATAATTTGCCCACGGTTGATGATCCCACCCGGCCTAACAATGCAGATGGCACTGATATAAATGATCCTTTCGGTGGAAATGATGGGCTGAACCAGGCCAAAATAGTACTTGGTGGGCCTGTGCAGGTATATGCATCAGGCTTTCGTAATTCGTATGATCTGGTCATCACCAGATCTAGAAAAATGTATACGATTGATAATGGCGCTAACCAGGGCTGGGGCGGCTATCCAAAAAATGAAGGCACGGCTAATGTAACCAATGAATATGTTGCCGGAGAACCAGGATCTACTTCGCCTGGTATCAATGAAGCCACCATCAATAACCTGGATAACCTGCATTATGTAGGCAATATAGATACCTATGTGTATAATAGTTTTTATGGTGGTCATCCAAGTCCTATTCGTGCCAACCCGGCAGGTGCCGGGCTGTACACTTTTAATAGCACCTCCGGCGGGGTTTGGCGAAACAACACAAGTGGTGCCGACTCGTTGCCGGTCGACTGGCCTCCTGTGGCCACAGCCCATCCCATTGAAGGAGATTTTCTAATGCCGGGAGTAAATGATAATGCCCTGCTGACTTTTCCCACTTCCACCAATGGCATTGCAGAATACACGGCATCCAACTTTAATAATTCCCTGAAAGGAACTTTACTTGCCTCTTCTTATGATGGGAATATTTATAAAATTGGCTTAACGGCTGACGGTACCGGCAGCACCAATACTAAATTGGCTAGTAACAAGCTGAACCAGGAACCTTCTTTTGCTTCTGGTTTTGGAGCACTTCCGCTTGATATTACTACCCGTGGAGATACCGACAGTTTTCCAGGAACTGTATGGGTAGCAGGATATGGCGCCAATGCCATTACTATATTTGAGCCACAGGATTTTGTGACCTGTACCGGCGCCTACAACAGTGCCGATGATGACCACGATAAATACTCCAATGAGGACGAAGCAGACAACGGTACCAATCCATGTTCTGCAGCCAGCGTGCCACTCGATTTCGACCATGATTTTGTATCAGATTTAAAAGATACGGATGACGACAACGACGGAATACCCGACCTTATGGATCTTTACGAAATTGACAATCAAAATGGGGCTGCCACCAACGTCCCGGTTAATTACCCACTACTTAACAGCACACCCGGCACCGGCTTTTTTGGGCTCGGTTTTACCGGGCTTATGTCCAACAAATTAACAGATTACATTGAGCAGTATGATCCACAAAATTTAATAGCAGGCGGTGCAGTAGGTGCACTTACCGTAGTGTCTGTATCTGCCGGTGATGCCCTGGGAAATCTGAATAACCAGCAAAATGCTTTTCAATTTGGTATAAAGTCAGCCGCAGAGGCTGGTCCATTTACAGTAGCAGCAAGGATGTTAGGACCATTCTTTAATAGCAATACGCCGCAGCATAATCAGTCGCAGGGAATTTATATCGGTAATGGTGACCAGGATAATTATTTAAAAATTGTTTTGAATGCAAACAATGGAACTGGTGGCATTGAGGTGGTTTATGAAAATGGAGGTATCCCTGCCAGCTACCAGTTTACACTTACAGGAGGTATTCCGGGTACATCTCTTGATTTGTTGCTTTCTGTAGATCCCAATACGGGGCTGGTACAGCCAAAATACATGTCTAATGGAGGGCCGGTTATCAGCCTGGGCACCCCTTTACAGCTCAATGGTGCACTGCTTAATATTTTGCAGAATAATGGTGTATATGCAACAGGTAATATTGCTACTTCCCGTGGCGCCACTCCATTTACTGCTACCTGGGATTACCTCAATGTTATTTACGACTCCCTTACCGCTACGGGGAACTGGCAGACCATAACGCCTGCAGCTGGTTTAGATACTGCAAGGGAAGAAAACGCTTATGTGCAGGCCGGTGATAAATTCTATCTGTTAGGGGGCAGGGGCATTAAACCGGTGCAGGCATATGATCCTGTAACCAAAACCTGGACAGACAGGGCCCGTCCCCCGATGGAAATAAACCACTTCCAGGCAATCACCCTTAATGGGCTCATATATGCCATGGGTGCCTTCACCGGCCGCTATCCGCATGAAATACCTTTACCTAACATCCATATCTATAATCCTGTAACAAATCTATGGCTTACAGGTGGTGCCATTCCTGAAAGCCGCAGGCGGGGTTCTTCGGGGGCCGCTGTGTACAACAATAAAATTTACATGGTGGGTGGTATCACAGATGGCCACTGGAGCGGATGGGTAAACTGGTTTGATGAATATGACCCTGCAACCAATACCTGGAAAACGCTGCCGGATGCGCCGAGGGCCAGGGATCATTTTCATGTGGCCATTGTGAATGATAAATTGTATGTGATTGGCGGAAGACGTTCGTCAGGAATTACCAACCAGGTTTTTGCCCTCACCATTCCTGAAGTGGATGTGTATGACTTTGCCACCAGCCAGTGGTATACGCTGCCTGCCAGCAGTAATCTTCCTACACCAAGGGCCGGCGCCTGTACTGCCGTACTGGGAGATGAGGTGATAGTGGTGGGTGGAGAAACCAATGTGTTAGCGGCCAATAAAGAAAACGAAGCTTTAAATGTGATTACCAATACGTGGCGGCGGCTGGGAGATCTGCAGCAGGAAAGGCATGGTACTCAGGCTGTTGTGAATAACAAAGGAATATATGTAGCGGCAGGAGCCGGCACCAAGGGTGGTGGCATGCTGTTGAACTCACAGGAACTATTTAGTTTCTTTGGCGCCGGTGCACCCCAGGTGAGCCTGCTTACGCAAAGCCAGTTAACCGCTCCTGCCAGTTTAAGTTTTGGTTCGGTGCAGGTAAATACTGACAGTACCAGCAGCATTACAATTACCAATACCGGCAGCACGCAGGACATCCTTATTTCTTCTTTGGTTGTTAATGGAGATACGTCTTATAAAGTGATCAATGCTTTTGCAACGCCGTTTATCCTGCCTGTTGGCCAGGGTATTGTGCTTAATATCAAATTCAGGCCGGTTGCTTCGGGGGCGCATGCGGCCACCCTTGTAATAACACACTCCGGCCAGGGCGGCACCACCAACGTGGCGCTCAGCAGCCAGGTGCTTACACCGGTATACCGCATCAATGCCGGGGGACCACAGCTTGCCAATGCTATTGGCACTTTTAATGCTGATGCCTATTTTACGCCCAGTTCCAGCTTTACTACCACCACACCTGTAGCTGCTCCAGTTGATGATGCAATCTATCGTTCTGAACGTGGTGCCAGTGCCAATAATGGTTCATTCAGTTATAAATTCCCCGTAACAAAAGGCAACTATACCGTAATACTTCATTTTGCCGAAGTATTTTATACAACAGCCGGTAAGCGCATATTTGATGTAAGTATGGAATCAACAAAGGTGCTGGATAATTACGATATCGTGGCTAAAGTTGGTGCCTTTACTGCAACTACCGAAACCTTTCACTTAAACGTAACCGATGACACACTCAACATTAACTTTACCGCCCTTGCTAATGAAGGCGGTATTAACAGGCCTAAAGTGTCAGCAATAGAAATATTAACCAGCACCGGGAACGGGCGGGTCTTTACTTTCACCGGCAATGGTAATTGGAGTAATCATGTTAACTGGCTGAATAATGAGGTACCGCCGGCGGATTTGCCAGCCGGGAGTGAAATCATTATTAATCACGCTGTAAACGGACAGTGTATTTTGGATATTCCGCAAAGGATTTCTGCCGGTTCTACATTTACTGTAGCAAACGGGAAAAATTTAATAATTCTAAGTGATTTCCATATTCAATAAAAAGAATTAGGAAACAAAAAAGGACGCAATGTCCTTTACCCACGCTCATTGCTAAGCAAAGAGACATCGCTGGAAATTCTTAAATTGTTAATGTGGCTTTTATTCAATTACAAGACGTTGCCGGAAATAAAGGAAAAAAATCTGGAGAAGGGGAAAGGTTTATTACAATAATAAATCTTTATCTCTCAAAAGAATTAATAAACTACCATCAATGTCGTTTAATTAAAGATAGCTGATATTACTGTGTTTTGTATAAATTTGCGCTACTAAAAAACACTACAGTATAATAGGGCAAACATTTTAAA
>JAYWII010000066.1:0-47895 GCA_043788995.1 Chitinophagaceae bacterium
CTCAAAAAATCAAATCGTCTTAGGCTCGTATTCAGCGCAAACTCAATATTGACAATACTTTCAAAGAACTAATGATTATAACAACGCAACGCTAATGATCTGGAAGATAAACTGCGGAGTTTAAATGATTATTAGTGTCTTTATAAAATCACTCAACCATTAAAAATATTGAGTGATCCGTATACCCGGCGTAACACCTTTAAAAAAATTATTAAAATAAAGCGATGGCTCCACGCTGGTTTTCAGCATTTGAATTTTACCACCACCTAATCTGAAAGTATTCTTATCAAAATATTCACCTTCCCTGTGAATGAGGTAACCCAGGGAAAATACCGCAGCAAAGGAAAAATCTTTTTTAGGGTCATGATCACGGACGCCACCCTGTGCATATGAAAGCGTAAGAAAATCGTTGCGATATGTACGCAGTTTATTTTCATTGTCTTTGGCAAAAATAAAATGCGGTTCCCAGAACAATCCCGGTTCCCATTTAAAAGTCCTGTCCCGGTTGCTTATTGTAAGCCTGGTACCAAGACTAAAAGAAGGAACAAAATAATTTTTATAGTTCTGTACATTCACTGAAAAAAGCAGCGCAATATAATCAGAGCCACCTGCTGCCTTATAGGTAAGTCCTCTTGCTTTGTCGGCAGTAATAGTGCTGTCAGCTTTAAGATAATGAGAACCTGTGCCTAAAACAAGTGGCCACTTGCCGGTAAGATTATTTTGTATGGTATGTATTTTTTCTTTTAAAACGCCGTTCATAAGCCCACTTAAATCAGTCATATCATTAAGGTAAAAAGTATAATGATAATAACGGGGATTATGCAGGCTGATCTTGTATATGGTTTCGGGGGCAGGGTTTGTTATGATGCCAATAAGATGTATGGTATCCTGGCCGGTGCGTAAAGAAGCCAGTTCGCCTTTATTGACCAGAAAGCTGGCACCTTTTTGCTGAAACTGCTGGAACCTTATTTTCTTTCTGCCCTGTGCATCGGTTACATAATCGATACGCTTACTGGTTAATGGGTCTGCCAGAGAATCTTTCAGCAGCTCAATGTCTGATAAAAATACTTGCAGCAAAGAATCAATATTCGCTACTCTTTCAAGGTCTGCAAAGGCACTCAGTTCAATCTTCATTTTGTTTCCCTTATCCAGGTTCACATCAAAACGCCTGCTGATAACAATATTGTCTGGCACTTCAAAAGCCTTGTCTGACTGGCTGTTGCTTTGGGCACAAAGGTTTGCCGTAATGCTTATGGAAAGCATTAATAATGCGAATGATCTTTTCATGTTAGTTTAGTTTGATGGAACGTTTTTCGATTTTGAAATATTAAAGCCGATGCTGTTGGAAGGCAGCGGCGAACTGGTATACACCTGCTGGTTAATGAGTTTGAATTGTATTACTCCATAATCATCCGGGTGCATCGTATTACGGGGTTCCAAAACAGGATCACCGAGTTCATTGATATGCACCACTTTTAATTTTTTCTTTGCTGGCAGCACCACTGCAGTGGTTGTTTCCGTTACAGGTATTTGTACCGGAAGTATTGCAATGTTTTGTACTGCAGGTATATCTTTTTGTTCAATAAATACTACAGGGGCCATTACAGATTTTACAGTTCCGATGCCAGAATTTATTTTTTTATGATTGATTGGCTGATCCGTTTGTATCGTTACTGTTTTATTATTGTTATCAGCAGGAACAACGGTGGGTACATTTTTGTTTACAGGCAATTGCTGTTGTGCTGTGGCTTTGCCTGGTGATACAGGTACTGTATTATTGGTAACTATTTCGGCTTGTTTTTTATTGGCTGTTATTAATGGAACAATGATAGCTATAAGCAGGCAGGCAGCAGCGGTCCAGTACCATACCGCCCTGTTGCGGTGAGGCTTTTGATGCAAACGGCTGTGCAGCTTTTCCCATGCAGCATTCTTATCCTGTAAAGTAACAGTAGATAAATGCTCCACATCTTCCAGCTTATCTTTCCAGTTCCTGTTATTGGGATTTTCGTTTAACATATCCTGATCCATTTTGCAATAAATTTTTTTGTAATAATATTTTCGCCTTGCTCAGTTGCGATTTGGAAGTACCTTCTGCAATACCCAGCAACGCAGCTATTTCTTTGTGCTCCATCCCTTCAATTACATACAGGTTAAATACAGTGCGGTAACCAACGGGCAACTGAACAATGAGATCAAAAATTTCTTTGGCTGATAAATTATTCAATGCTTCTTCTTCCAGTGGAACATCCTCTGCCGCCGATTCTGTAACAATGGTGAACACATTTTTCTTACGCAGCAGCATCAAACATTCGTTGATCATAATTTTCTTCAGCCAGCCCATCAACGCTGCATCGCCCTGGAAATGGAAAGCCGGTAAATTTTTAAAGAACTTATAAAATCCATCCAGCAACACCTCTTCTGCATCTTCCTGGCTTTTTAAATACCGGCGGCATACCAGCATCATCCGGTCGCTCAACAGATCGAAGAGACATTTCTGTGCGGATGCACTTCCCTGCTTTGCTTCTTTCACCAGTTCGGCTATCTCCATAAAATTTTAATCAGTGCAATGTTGGTTTATACTAATAGAAATGCAGTATTCAAATGGTGGGTTGCCCGGCTATTAAAAAATAATTTTCCGCTGCCTTGATAAAGATAAAATTTAAAAGGCGCTTTAGTGTTATGCCCGCTTTTGTTATTATCCATAAAATAGTTAAATCCCAACCCGGTAACATAAAAACATCCCAGCATTCAGCATACGCCGCAGTTGATGTAAATAATGAAACTCCATATTCAAAAATATTTTTATACTTTTTGAATTTTTTCGATAGATTTGATAAGGTACATTTTCTGTACCGTTTCCCCGGTTATTTTGCCAATAATGAAATTCCAACTTTTGCTGTTGCAGCAATACTCAACTGTATTGTTGCTTTGCAAGTTGATAAATTTCTTTTGCTGTAAGCGAAAAAGAAGTGGCATTATAAAATAAAACAGGGGAGCTAATTCATTATACTGACGTTATGAAATACCTTCCTTTTCTTAATGGAAAATATTCCACCGCCCCGGGGTTAATACTGATGGAAAAAGCAGTGCAACCTGCAGATGCATTGGTATTTCAAATAGATGATGACTATAAAAATTACCTGGACAATAAAGAAGCCTGCAGGGAAGAAGACCTTCATAAATACTATTGTGAAAAAATATTATGGACAAAGACTGCTGCTGCTGTAAACTGGTTTATGATACACCGGTTATTGAAAGAATATCCCAACTACTTTGTGCTTGAAAAAAATCATCATTACTGGCAATTAATAAATAAAAAAACAGGCACTGTGCTGCGGTGGAATTTTGATAATGAGTTGCTGGAAACCAGTAACTACCGTTCATTGTTTGATGCATTGTGCAGCCAGGTGCAGGAAGACATGGCCATTTGCCAGTTAAACAGGAATGAAGACTGGGTGGCAGCCATTCACCTGTGTGCCCCCAATCACTGGGCTCCGCAGGATAAGATAGGCAAGCCTTTTGACGCAGTGCATGCACCGGTTGCAGATATGGAAAAAACAAATAAGCATTATGGGAAAATGCTGGAGACTGTAATAAACAAAGGCCCGTTTACAAGATTTGCATGGGGTATTGCCACAGACACCCGGCTTAACCATCATCCTGTTGCCCCGCCTGGTATTGACCAGGATGAGTGGCATGGAAGAATAGCCGAAGGAATACAATCAAAATTTTATGTTCGTACAGAACGACAGAACCTGGTTGGTTTCCCGGGAGAGAATGCATTCCTGTTTACGATCCGCACTTACTTTTATGACCTGGATATGCTGGAACGACACGAAAAAACAGCGCTGGCAGAAGCGCTGGGAAGTATGTCTGCTGCTTCACTGGCTTATAAAGGACTGAAAGATAAAGTTGGATTGCTGACCGAAAAACTATTATGAAAGCTCATTAAAAAATAATAAAGATTGTTAATCATCATGAATTCCCGGAAGATCTGAAAACTGATACACCGCAGCATCCATATTTTTTTCAAAGCAGATCACACTCACTACAAAAAGGAACAGATTAATTTGATTAAAAAGATGAACGGTAAAAAATAGGTTCGTATTTTTAAACTGCCTTCACCATTAAAAAATTTCAACCATGAATAAAAAATATTTTGTACTAAAACTAAATCCCTGCAGGCCAGACTTTGCACAAACCATGACAGCTGAAGAGAAAGACATCATGCAGCAGCATATTACTTACTGGAAACCTTACCTGGACCAGGGTGTGATGCTGATATTTGGCCCGGTGATGGACCCGGAAGCTGCATATGGCTTAGGTATTGTTGCAGTAGATAATGAAGAAGAAGTAAAACGCCTTATTGATAATGATCCTGCATCAAAAATAAATATCTACGAATACCATCCCATGATGGCAATGGTATCGGGGAAATTGAGTGGGCAGTGGTGAACTATCTGTTGGGAGTAGTTGCTTTGCTTGGAGACTGAATCACCTGCTGCTCTCCCATTCATCATTCATTATTCATCACTATTTTTTCCCTGCTGCCGGCATACAGTTCATACTCAAATAAACGACAGTCAATTTTGCTGGTATAAAATTCAATGCGGCGTTTTGGCTTAAGACCTATCTTCTTGGCAAGTTCTAAATTACCAGTAAAAATATATCCGAAGTAACCCTTGCATTTTTGCTTTAAGAAATCACCCATGCGTTTGTAAGTGGCCTGCAACGGACCTTCCTCTCCCAGCCTGTCTCCGTATTCAGGATTAAAATAAATTACTCCTGCCGCTTCGGGAATAGTGGTTGCTTCAAAATCACATTGTTCAAAATGGATCAGTTCTTCCACACCCGCAATACCAGCGTTTACTTTGGAAATATTTACCGCATCTTCACTAATATCAGATACAATGATCTGTAATCCTTCCGGCGCTTCAATTACCTGTTTTTCCAACTTGGAATAGGCGGCATCGTACATTTCTTTTTCAAACCCACACACATGCATAAACGAATAATTGCTGCGGTACAAACCTGGCCGTCTGTTAGTGGCCATCAACGCAGCTTCTATTGCCAGCGTACCTGAGCCACACATTGGATTTACAAATACAGATTGCCTGTTCCAGTTGCCTGCAAGTATGGTGGCTGCCGCCAGTGATTCCAGCATAGGTGCTTTACCTGGTATCTTCCTGTAACCATGTTTTGATAATGTTTCACCGCTGGTATCTAAAAAAATTTCTGCAGCAGCTTCCTTCCAGTACAAATGAATTACCGCAGCATTCAGTTCAGATCCGGAGTTGGGCCTTGCACCCGTCTGTTCCCGGAACCTGTCTGCAATAGCATCTTTTACTTTTACATTGGCAAACAAATTATTGGTAATGGTTTCATTACTCACATTACTGCTGATAGAAAAATAACCATCCGCCGGAATGATGGTTTCCCATTCCATTTGCACCAATGCCTTATACAGGTCATCTGCATTGTAAGCATTGCATTCTTTTAAAGAAAATAAAACCTGGCTGGCACAGCGCAGGTTCAGGTTCAATTGTATACAATCCTGCAATGTTCCCAGCAACTCAACACCAGTTTTAAAAACACGTACTGGTTTAAATGCCAGCTCTTCAATTTCTTTTTGCAACCACGGAGACAAGCGATTGCTGCAGGTAACAATAATGCGGCTGTTGAGCGAAAATAAATTCAAAGTATAATTGATTAATTGGAGGCAAATGTATGCAACAATATTGGGTTATATCTTAGAGAAAGATCTGTTGTAATCCATTCGTCCGTAAAACAAACTCTCCGGTTAATGTGCATGCTGATGATCTTTCTCATCAAAATAAAAATCAATGATACGGGCCGGTATCCTGTATGAGCCGGAAGGTGCAGTTCCAAAAACATCATCCCACCAGGGAACACTTACACCAAAACACTTGTCAGGATGCTTGCAATGATGCTGCACATGATACCGGAACAAGCGTGGAAAAATTTTCATTGACCACCTGCGGTGCAATACCACATGCATATAACAAAACCATACAAAGCCAGTATAAAAACCGGTGAATAAAGTGAAGTAATTATTCAGCCGGATTGAAATAATTCCAAACACGATCATCCCGATCATCATGAACACACGATGTGGCAACTGTATCTTTAGCTGAGCCGGGTGCTGGTGATGATACATATGACGTTGGTAAACCTTGCCGGGCTGTTCGTTTTTAGCATGTGTTTTAAAACGATGCCATAAATACTCCCCGTACGTCCAGGTTAACCACCCGGTAAATAACTGCAGCAGCTGGGATAGCACCGGGTAAGTTTTATTTATAAATAGTATCGTACCCAGCAATGGTAAAACAAACAGGATGCCAGCAAAAAAATATTTTAACCAGGAGCCATTCTTGCTTTTTTTCATCTTGATAATTACGGCTTGTTTCATGATGATTTTTTAAATTTTACAAATGAATTTTTATGCAGACAAAGGAATAGAAGGGCGCAATGGATTCAGCTCTACCGCTGCTGTATTCACCGTGGCTGGCGGCTTCATTTTTTTCATCTGATGGCTGGTGATCATTTTTTTTAAAAATGACGGAAGTATTTTATCCAGCAGCATAAAGCACCTGTTTAGCCGCCCGGGTATGATTACCTCTTTACCTTTCAATAATCCATTGATAGCAATGGGTGCTACTTCTTCGGGATTCATCAAAGAGAGCCGTCCAATATAGCCAGCAGTTTTATTAAGCAGGTATTGCAAAGGGTTAGTATTCATACCGCCGGGGCATATTACACTTACACCAATGCCAGCAGCAGCAATTTCCTGCCGAAGGCTTTTTGAAAAAAAATAGATATAGGATTTAGTGCCGCCATACACTTGTTTTTTTGGCAGGAAGAAAAAACTGCTCAGGCTGCCAACATTCAAAATATAGGAAGGCACGTTCTTACTCAGCATCCCAATAAATAACCTTGTGATAAGTGTGGTAGCCAGCACATTTAATTTGATCTGCAGCTGATAGAGTTGCAGGCTTCCTTCATCAAACCGCAGGGTACTGCCAATACCGGCATTATTAATAAGCATATTCACCGGCAGTTGCAATGCTTCCATTTCTTTAAAGAGCCCGAAGCAATTCTCTTCAATGGAAAGGTCTTTTTCAAATGTGATAACAGCAACAGCATAATTTCTTTTTATGAAATCAGCCAGGCAAATTAATTCAGGGCCGGGAAGTGCCACCAGCACCAGGTTCATTTTTCTGGAGGCGCATTCAAGCGCCAGTGATTTCCCGAATCCTTCGCTGGCACCCGTAATCAATGTATAGGTAGTGTTACGCATGGCATTTTTTATTTAAGAATTGAATAGTTTGCAGCAGTCCTTCTTCTAAAGAAACTGGCCGGTATCCTAACTGGTGAATAGCTTTTTTGCTACTGTAAGCTTTATTACAAAAAAAGTGATGCACATTTTTTGTAGTGTATAAAATTTTCTTATTACTAATCTTATTTAGCAGCCATTGCAAACCTGCCCATATTTTCACCAGGCTGATGGGTGTTTCCACAAGCATTGCTTTGGTACCAGATAATAACCGGATTGCTTTGAAAAGATTTAAGTAAGAAACATTCTCTCCTCCCAGTATATATTTCTCACCGGCAATACCATTATGCATAGCCAGTATATGCCCCTGCACCACATCATTGATAAAACAATAATTAGCAACAATACGGCCCGGGCCGGGTATGAAAGTGATCCGGCCCCTGATGAAGTTTTTAATCACTTTGTTTAAGGTAAAAGTATGTTCATCATTACCTGGCCCAAATACTTTGGATGGGCAAACAATGATGCCTGGCAGTCCTCTTTGATTAAATTCTTTCACCAGGTTTTCTGCCATGAATTTTGACAACTCGTAATCATTATCAAAACCTGTTATCCTTGGGTCGCTTTCGCTCCTGGGTTCATGTAGTGATGGCCCCATCACTCCGCAACTGCTGGTGTATACAATTTTTTTTATCCCCTGTTCCAGTGCCGTTTCTAATACATTCCTGGTGCCCTCCACATTTACTTCATAAAATATTGCAGCTTCCTTTGCCCATAATCCAACAAATGCAGCCGTATGGTATACCACATCACATCCACTGATAGCAGGAGTTAAGGTGTTCCGGTTAGTAACGTCCCCAACAAACAGCTTTATATTATCGTGCCGGGGAATACGGTCTGAACCGGGGTTTCTCACCAGTGCATGCACACAATTACCCTGTTGTGCTAAAGCAAGTGCCAGTTGGTGGCCAACATAGCCGGTAGCGCCTGTGATAAATATTTTCATACTACTGATTTTTGTTGTTTTAAATAATGACTGATCATAAAATTTTCAAATGACAACGCCATCATGAGGTGCAGCCCTGTTGCAGGAAAAACAGATCCTGATTCCACTGTTGCCACGCAAAGCATGGTTCCAAAAAACAATGACCCGATCACTTCATTTTTGCCTTTCGGGATATGAAGCACCGCATACAGCGACAGGTTGATGATAAACGCAGTCACCATTCCAAATTGCTGCTGGTGCTGCTGGAACATCCATCCTCGGAAAAACAGTTCATAAAATACCACGTAAAAAATGCAGCTAAGATTATGGAAGAAAATATTGGTAACATTCCATTCCATATCCTTGTAATATGCATACAACTGCTGAAATTTATTTTGCTGAACCAGTTTGTAATTAACGCTAATGATTACTGCTCCTGCAATGATCAACCAGTTCCATCCAATATTATTAGTGTGCATAGGAATGATGATGGCAGATTTAATATATGAAGGACAGATAAAAAATGCCAGTAGTAAAACTGCCATGGTAGTTATCCGTTGCAGCCATATATTTTTTATACTGGTATGCCTGATTTGCTGCAGCAATAAAAATAGTACCATCAATATCAGCAGCACTGCTGCATTCCATTTTACAGTATTGGTTATAAATAAAAGCATGGCTTAAAATTTTTCATTGATAAAAAAAACGGTTGCCCAATCTGTATTTACTTCCACCTTTTCACATATTCCATTTTTATAGCTGTAATAATTTTTGTTGCCATCGGGCAACTGGAGTTCGTATTTATTGATGGCTACTTTACGCATCTTGCCAAATGCAAGAAAGTTAGGAGAATATACATCCGTGATATTAACAGGTTCAGTAAAATAAAGACTGGAAGTAGTATAATATACCGGTTGAGGTTGCCGAAGATCTTCGTCGCCTTTCCGGCGCACATGGTAAAAACTCCTGCACCATTGCATCCGGTGACAGAGTTTTTCTTTATTATTTATTACCTTATTAAAGTAAGCTGCGGTGAGCAATCCGTTACTGAAAGTATCAGCCTGTTTAATGTTGATACTAAAACCCCACAGCAGTTTAATTTTTGTAAGTGATTCAATACTGATACTGGTGATTTCCTGTTGCTTTACCTGGTTTGCCAGCACGTGACCAATTACTTCATCATTTCTCACTACACGAAAACGCATTTGCTGTGCAGCACTGTTAAGACAGCATACAACTACAGCCAGCAATATCAATAAGATTACTTTTCGTTTGCCGGCAGCAAAAAAACTAAACTGATTTTTTAACCGCCTGCTTTGTTTTTTCCATTCCTCTGGATGCCTGGAGAAATAACGGAATAATAAAATAATGGTGAGCATAACGTATGGCTTTATAATGATTAAATCCACAACAAAACTATTTTCACCAACAGCGTTTTACTAATTGGAAAATATCCAGCTGCATCAATTTTTTGCAGTTATTGTATACAGGAGAGGGGACTGCCGAGATATCGCTATTAACAAATATTAAAAACCAGCATCCGGCTATCGCTTAACAGCAGGATTTACTAAAACTAAATTGACTGTAAGCAGATTTTACCAAATATTCCTGATATACCGATTAAGTATAAAGGATGGAAGTAAGGCAGCCTTATGAAGTAATTCAAAACTTAAAAATTATAAAAGCAGGAAACAAGATGGGGCATGAATAAAAAAAACCAGGTCGTAAAAACCCTGGGAATGATGTAACAACATTTCGATATAACTACAGATTGCAGCTATTATAAAGAGATGAAATATCTGCGTTCTGGCATCTTTTCTAATTCTTCAAAATTGTAAACTCTACCCTCCTGTTCAACTGCCTGTTTTCATCGCTGGTATTTGGCACCACTGGTTTCGTTTCGCCATAACCTTGTGAACGGATACGGCTGGTTGCAATGCCTTTTGATAAAATATATTCCATCACTGACCTTGCCCTGTTATCACTCAGCTTAAAGTTATACTGATCCGATCCCCAGCTATCCGTGTGTGCACTCATTTCAATTTCCACCGCAGGGTTTTCTTCCAGCATCTTCACCACACGGTCTAACTCCACAAAAGATTCCGGCCGCAGGAACCATTTATCAAAATCAAAATACACATTATTCAATCTCACCACTGCACCCACTTCAATTGGAATTAAGTACAGGTCTTTATGAATTTCTTTATACCCTAATTTTCTCAACGAATCCAAATTCAAATTTTCTGACTGTGCAAAAAAGTGATCTGCATTGGCACGTATCAAATAATTTTTATCAAATGGCAACACGATCTTGAATGCCCCATCCATCGGGCTGGAAATACCACTACCCGCCAACATACCATCCGGCAGCGTTTCATACAGCAGCGAAGCACTCAGCGGTTCATTGGTTTTTTGATTGTACACATTACCACTCACCAGCATCACAGGGTCTGGTTTTTCTCTCTCCAATAATTTAATTCTTACAATATCACTCTCACCATACGAATCATTTTCTGTACTCATGTAAGCATACTCACCTCCGGCATCCATCGTAAAAAAACAATCAATATCATCCGTGTTTATCGGTGCACCCAGGTTAACCGGGTCACTCCATTTTTGCCAGGTATCATCTAACCGCCTCGTCATCCAGATATCATTATACCCCAGTGTGCCCGGCCGGTTACTGCTGAAATACATTGTAACACCATCCGGCGCCAGGTAGGGCGTAGTTTCATTATAATCTTTCAGGTTGATCTTTTTGCCCAGGCTTTTTGGTTCTGTCCAGGTATCGTCCGGTTCTAAAAAACTTACAAAGAGGTCATTATTGATTCCTTCTTTTTCCGGCGACATATAAAAAATAATAGCCTGCGAATTGTTTGCCATCACCGCTCCGTTCTGCCTGCCACGGTCGTATTTGGCGTAATTTTTTATCCGCAGCATATCCGGCTTGCTCCAGTAGCCATCTTCTTTTAGGTAACTCATGCTTACCCCATTGCCAAAATAATCACCATTGATAAATGCATTGCGGAGCAATATGCGGTTGTTGTCTGGAGATACCCAGAACACCGCATTGTAATAATAAGTGTTTAACGGATAGCCAAGGTGCACTGCTTTACTCCATTTGCCCGTAGCAGTGTCTTTCTCAGAAAACCAGATGTCCTGGGAATTCGGCAGTTCATTGTACTTGGTATTTTCGGGATCATTCTGCCGGATAAAAAACAGCAGGTTGCCATCAGCAGAAATGGTAGGTCTTAATTCAGGAACATCCGTATTGATCTTGGTGCCGAGATTTTCAATTTTGATAATGGTCTCTGCATTGATCACATTTTCTTTTTGGCGCTTCAGCACACCCAGCGAATCGCTGTAGGAGTCTTGTGCAAACAAAGAAGTTGTATATAGGAATAGTATAAAAAAGTAGCTTGCTTTTTTCACAGGGGTTGGGTTTTCTGGAAGAGAACGAAATTTTGCGGTGGAATGATATGCTGGTGAGAATATTTTTTTGTTCCCACGCTGAGGGGCAGAGGACGCAGAGGGAGGCAAAAAAATATTATACTTCTCCGCAATCTCTGCATCTCAGCGTGGGAATTTTGTCTCTTTATTCCTCTGCGTCCTCTGCCCCACAGCGTGCAAACTTCTTTCCTCCTCAGCGTCCTCTGCTCCCCAGCGTGCAAACTTCTTTCCTCCCTCTGCGTCCTCTGCCCCTCAGCGTGCAAAAATTTACACTATCTTCAATCCTCATTCATCAAACGCCATCAACAAATGAAAAAAATAATTATCCTTCTCGTCGTTGCACTTCCATTGTTCACCACACGATCCACTGCACAATTAAAAAGCCTTTTTAATGGAAAAGATTTGGGCGGCTGGCATGTGGATGTACCCGAAATGGATACCAATACAACTGCCCGCAATCCTTTTATCATCCGGAATGGAATGCTGGTAAGTTTGGGTACACCCGGAGGTCACCTCATTACCGATGCAGTGTATGAAAACTATCGCCTCACCGTGGACTACCGTTTTGCAGGCAAGCCCGGTAACTGTGGTGTGCTGGTACATTGCTCCACACCAAGGGCTTTATATAAAATGTTTCCCAAATCCATCGAGTGCCAGATGCAGCACAAGGATGCAGGCGATTTCTGGTGCATCGTGGAAGACATCACGGTGCCGGATATGGAAAAACGCCGTGGACCAACAAATAACTGGGGCATTACCGAAGGCAAGGGCCGCCGCATCATCAACCTCACCGACAATTCTGAAAAACCACTCGGCGAATGGAACACCATGATCATTGAATGTGTTGGCAGTTCCATTAAAGTGTGGGAAAATGGCGACCTGGTAAATGAAGGCACCAACTGCACCGCCTCCAAAGGACAGATTGCATTGCAGGCAGAAGGCTCTGAAGTGGAATTTAGAAAAGTGGTATTGTCGCCGATTAAAAAATTATCAGTTGATGTGCCTAAGAATAAGCAATAATTTTTTGTAACCAGCTGAAGTGCTTGTGGCAACACGGTTGCGTCGCACACTTGTACTGAATATCTATTTATAGCAATTAAACCTTCGTAATGCAGCAGAATGATAAGATACCTGCGAAATTTTTTTATGTACTTTCCGCAGAATAGCAGTTAGCGTAATATTTTCTCTTACTCCTTTCAAGAAAAATTTCTACAACCCTAATTTCATTAACAGCTTTTAAAAAAATGATTGGGCTCCTGTTCCAGCATGGCTTCAATTTTTTTGGCTGCATTGGTAATGGAAAGTCCACCTAAATTAGTGCAGCGTAAAGTATGATGAATCTGGTCGCCTACAGCTTTCATAGTTTCAATTACTTCGTCCAAAGGAATCAGTTGTTCGTAATCAGACAATGCCATATTTGCACAGGACACCGCATTGGTAGCTGCCATAACATTTCTGCCGAGACAGGGCGCTTCCACCCGGTTGCCGATTGGATCGCAAATAATGCCCAAAGAATTTTGTAAAGCCAATGACGAAGCTGCAATAGACTGCTGCAGCGTGCCGCCTTTCATTTCTACAATAGCTGCTGCTGCCATACCGCCACCTGAACCGGTTTCGGCCATGCATCCGCCAACCTCTGCAGCAAATGTAGCGTGTGCTGCAATGAACACACCGATCAATCCTGCAGACAACATTGCTTTCACCAACTCATCTTCATGCAAGTTCATAGAGTGCGCTGTGCCAAACAAAGCGCCCGGCAAAGCACCACAACTGCCTGCTGTGGGTGCCGCAACAATTACGCCCATTGAACTTTTTACCTCCATCATGGCACTTACATACAGGATGATGCGGTTGTTGGTTTCGCCGCCAATTAAATGATTTGCTTCCAGTTTTTCTTTAAACTGTAAAGACTGACTTCCTAATATGCGGTCATCATAGTGTGTGCCTTTTAAACCCAATTCAATGGCATTACCCATGATGTGAATGATGCTCCGCATTTTTTCAAATACTTCAGCAGCCGTAATATTTCCTCTTGCCATTTCATAATCCACAGCCAGCTCCCAAAGCGATTTATTTTTGTTGGCATTGTATTCCAGCATTTCGTTGCAGGTAATAAAGGGCACCGCTAAATTTTTCCGGGCCATTACGGGCAATACCGGTTGAAGTTGTTTGATGAATAATACAGCCTCCATCGACAGCAGTTCTTTATAAATAGCCCCCTCTAAAAACGCCTGTGATTTAATTTCAATAAAAGAATTTTCGCCTTCGTGAAATTCAATATCATCATACCGTATAGACGCTTTTAAAAATGTGATAATATTTTCAGGGTCTTTGCAATAAATGAGTGTTTCAAAATAATCTCCTGCGATAGACACCGGCACTTCATCAATTGCTGTTACTTCAATCATGCCTCCGCCGGTAGAAATGGCGGTAAGCTTCCTGGTTTCTTTACTATTTTGTAAGGTTATCTTATACAGGTTTGGATGACTGTTGCCAATATTAACAATATTGATGGTAACATTGATGCCGGCAGTAATAATATGTTTTTCAGATTCCGGCAATCGTTCATCAAAAGCTTCCCATCCTAAAAAACCACCAAACAATCCCATATCAGATCCCTGGCTCTTATGGGTGGTAGCTAAGGAACCGTTGGGATCAAACTCTATTAATATGTCTTTAATATTTTCATCCACCAGGTCCCGGCACAAGCGGGCTATTCGCAATGATGCGGCACAATGAGAACTGGATGGCCCCCGCATTACCGGGCCAATTACATCGTTGAATATGCTGGGATATTTGCTCATATTTTTTTCATTTTTGGAATGATGTTAAGGTACAAAATACTTTCCTTCATTATCACTTTTTTGCTTGCCTAAGAAAGAAATCCGAAACAGATCATAACCCAGACTGGGACAGGTTGTAATATTTAACTTTTGTGCTACTGCCGCTTCAAGCTTCAGTCATCCTATTTTTAGGAGCCAGCCCAACCGAAATAAAGCAACTGTAATTAAATATGTTTGATAACAGGATGTATTAAATACTGCTTTTAGAAAAGCACTTATCAGTATTCAATAAAATAAACCCCGCCATTAATTGTTTTAAATTCAATTTTGTTATCAGGTAATTTTTTAAATGCAATTTTCTTTCTATTGCTAATGATCTTCATGCCTGGCTTAAATTCAAGTCTGCAAACCACTCCCGCCTTCGATAATATTTTCAGTTGAGTTATCATTTTATTTTTCCAGGCAAGGTCAAGTACAAAAGCCCCTCTTGCACAAAGACCTTTAAACTCTCCTTCACTCCATTCGTCGGGTAAAGCAGGTAATAATTTTATAAACCCGTCTTGTGATTGCATCAGCATCTCAGTAATAGCAGCAGTGACACCAAAGCTGCCATCAACCTGTAAGGATTTTCCACATAATGCAAATAAAGAAGCAGTGCACTGTTCCTTTAAATATCCTTTGTAAATTTTATTAGCCCTGTTGCCATCACCCAACCTTGCCCACAAAGCCATTTTCCATGCCCTGGACCAACCCGTTGACCCATCGCCCCGTTCTTCCAACACTTTTTTATAGGCATCCATTAAAGCAGGTGTTCTTTTTTCGTACAAAATTTTACCCGGGTATAACCCATACATATGTGAAAAATGACGGTGATTTTTTTCCAGCGATTTCCAGTCATCGGCCCATTCCTGCAATGAACCATCTTTACCAATCTGTGGTGGTACTAATTTTTCCCTGGCTGTTTTAACCTGTTGAACAAAAGCATCATCCTTTCCTAAAACTTTTGCAGCGTCAATATAATAACCAAAGAGATCATACAAAATTTGCATATCGATAGAAGAGCCGGCACAGATTGTTGTGCCTTCCCGGAATCCTGCTGTTACTTCGTCGAAATAAGGCTTGTTGCCACCGCCATCCGGAAAATTTTCGGGTGATGTGGAAGGGTTGGTGACCAGCCATTTTCCATTGGGATGCGGCACTAAAAAATCTATAAAGAATTGTACTGAACCTTCTATCAATGGATATGCTTCTTTTAAAAACTCTTTATCCATGGTGTATTGATAATGCTCCCAAATATGCGTGCACAGCCAGGCGCCACCAACAGTGAAAGTTCCCCAAGTGGGCCCATCCATAGGCGCCGCCACCCGCCATATATCTGTGTTCTGATGCAGCACCCATCCTCTTGCACCATAGTGTTCTCGGGCTACCTGCGTACCCTGGTCAGTTATTTCTTTTATCAATCTTACCAAGGGTTCGGCACATTCAGAAAGGTTACCGCTTTCCACCGGCCAGTAATTCATTTCGGTATTGATGTTGGTGGTATATTTCGAATCCCAGGAAGGATTCATATTGTCGTTCCATATACCCTGCAGGTTGGCGGGTTCGGTACCGGGCCTGGAAGAACCAATCATCAGGTACCTGCCGAATTGATAACTCAATGCAGCCATGGAAGGATCAGGTTCTGTTTGATTTTTTTTAACCCGTTCGGGTGTTGGTAAATAAGAATTTTTGGTATTGGCTAATTGCAATGACACCCGGTCAAAATATTTTTTATAATCAGCTACCGCTGATTCAAGAATCGTTTTATAACTTTTATTTTCAATTGCCTTAAAATAATCATTTACTCTCTGATGTTGATCCGCACTCACATCTTTATAGTTCACAAAATTAGTTGCTGCAGCAAAATAGAGGGTTACTGAATTTGCATTTTCAATAACCAGGTTAACATCATCTGTTTTCATGGAGCCGCCTTCCGGTACTGCCTTTATTCTAGCTTCATATCTCATCTTTCCTTCAACACCCATATAGTCGGCCGATTTGCCGGTGAGGATCAATCCGTCATTACCAAATGGATCCATTTTAAAATAATCAGTTGCATAATTGGAATGCGTTTGGTTTCTTTCTCCCCGCAGGTTGGCTGTAAAAGAAATGCTGCCGGGTTTATTGGCTGTAATACGAACAATAATTACCTGGTCGGGTGCCGATGCAAATACTTCACGCTGATAAGTTATTCCTTCGGCTGTGTAAGAAACAGCGGAAATTCCATTCTCCAAGTCGAGCCATCTTTTATAATCAGTAACACTGTCCTGGTTTTTAAAAAACAAATGCAGGTTGGCCAGGCATTGGTATTTCATTTGCTCAACCGGGTAGCCCATTAAATGGCGGCCGAATAAATTATGTGCCGCTAAATATTTTTCTTCAAATACCAGTTTTTGTATTTGGGGCAATACTTTATCGCCGCCTTTCACTACGGTTGAGTATGGCCCACCGGACCAATAAGTTTCTTCATTTAACTGAATACGTTCTTCCCCATGCTTTCCAAAAACCATCGCACCCAGGCGACCATTTCCAACAGGCAGTGCATCATCCCATATTTTCGCAGGTTCAGCATACCACAGTAAAGAACCTGGATTAAATGCCCTTGCACTAATTTTTTCCGGAATACCTGTTTGCTGTGCTGCCAGGAAAGAAGAAAAAAAGAGTTCCATTATAACATAGAGAAACATGCAATATTTCATGACTGACTTTTATTTAAAATAAATATTATTATAAAAAAGAAGTGTGCATATAAAAAATAGCTTTTTAAAGATAGAATGTAATTATGATTAAAAGTCAGGCCATTTTATCAGAATACTAATTGAAAAGTTGATCACTAAAAATAATTCTACTTATAAATTAATTTGACTTAATTTATAAATTTATAACAGGCCGGGATCAATTTCATTTTGGATTGGTGGAAGCTGAAATTTATTTATAAATTATTTTAAAACCTAAACGACGAAAAGAATGATAAAATTCATTTGGATCTCACTGGCAGTATTGACTGTTTGGTATAGCCTGGTTTTAATTAAAGACTTTTTGAAGCATAAAAATAATCTTGAACCCGTCAGTTGGCTGAAGGCAGGCCTGATCGGTTTTGTTGTGAATTTTTTTGATGTATTAGGCATTGGTGCTTTTGCTCCGCAAACAGCATTATTAAAATTTACTAAACAAACTGAAGACCGGCTTCTTCCCGGAACACTCAATGTAGCCAATACCGTTCCGGTATTAATCCAGGCCATTATTTTTATCACCGTTATTAAAGTTGAGCCTATTACTTTAATCCTCATGCTTTTTTCTGCCGCAGCCGGCGCAATATTGGGAGCAGGCATTGTTTCAAAATTATCTGAAAGAAAGATCCGCTTAACCATGGGATTTGCTTTATTAATTACGGCTGGTTTTATGTTTGCCGGCAAAATGAAATGGATCCAGGGCGGTGGAACTGATATCGGTTTGTATAATGCTAAATTAGTGATAGCAGTTATTGTTAATTTCATATTAGGTGCACTGATGACAGCCGGGATTGGTCTTTATGCACCCTGCATGGCCTTGGTATTCGCCCTTGGTTTATCACCACAGGTTGCATTTCCAATTATGATGGGTTCATGTGCTTTTTTAATGCCACCGGCATCGGTTAAATTTATAAAAGAAGGAGCGTATAATCGAAAAGCTGCCGTTGCTATGGCCATACCCGGTATCATTGCCGTATTGATAGCTGCATTAATTGTAAAATCATTACCATTAGAAACACTTCGTTGGCTGGTCATTATCGTAATAATTTATACATCTGCGATTATGTTGTGGGCAGCATATTCAAAATCAATAATAAAATAACATTTAGAAAATAGTTTTAAAATTGCTTGGTTACATTATAACCTGGCATCTTTCGTCTCTCCCCATTTTAAATTCAATAATCTCTCCGGTGGTTGTATGTTCTCAACAACCTGCGAAGCAATGCCTCAATTCAGGCTGGCCATTCTTATACTGCATGAACAATTATACTGATGTAAATAGCGTTTCGGTACAATTGAGTAACACAAAAAAATTATACAACCATCACCGGAATCAATCATCCAAAATCATTTATCTTCATCAAATGAGAATACTCACAACCCTCATTTTTTCACTGTTTATTTTAACTGCCGACGCACAAAAGAAAACTGCTTTTGTGAGCGGCCGGGTGATTGATGCCAATGATAACGGCCTGTCAAAAGTTTCGGTGATCATATTGGGAAAGGCTTCCGGCATTATTACCAACGATACCGGCTACTTCCGCATGAAGGTGCCGGCAGACAAATCCTTTGCATTGATATTCACCCATACCGGCTACGCAGAAACGCAAAAGAATTTTTACCTGAGCGAAAATGAAGAAGAAAAAGTAGTGGTAAAACTGGAGCAGCAGGGCAAGACGCTCTCCACCATTGTAGTGGGCGACGAACGGGAAAGAAAAGAACTGGGCCTCACCAAGATCAATCCTAAAAATGCACTGGTATTGCCCAGCACCATCGGTGGTGTGGAAGGCTTGATAAAAATACTGGTGGGCAGTAACAATGAACTCACATCGCAGTACAGCGTACGGGGCGGCAACTATGATGAGAATTTAATTTATGTGAACGACTTTGAAATTTTCCGTCCTTATTTAGTAAGAAGCGGACAGCAGGAAGGCCTTAGTTTTATCAACCCGGAGATGGCGAAGAATGTGAGTTTTTATAACGGTGGGTTCCAGGCAAAGTACGGCGATAAAATGAGCAGTGTGCTGGACATACAATATAAAAAACCTAAGCAATTTGGTGGCTCGGCGTATGTAAGTTTACTGGAGCAGGGTTTCCATTTGGAAGGTTCCTCTAAAGATGAAAAGATAACGTACCTGGTGGGTGTACGCAACCGCAATAACAGCAACCTGCTGAGCACACAGGAAGTTAAAGGCGCCTACATTCCTTCTTCCAGCGACCTGCAGGCTTTTGTTACTTACAGGTTAAAAGAAAAATGGCAGTTTGAATTGCTGACCAATTTCTCCGGCTCCCGGTTTACCTACCGCCCCGAAAGTGCTCAAAAAACTTCTTCTGTTTTTTCTCCTTTGTTCACTGCCAATCTTGGACTGGATATTTATTTTGAAGGACAGGAAAAGGACTCCTACAAAACAAATTTGATCGGCTTAAGCGCCATCAACACACCCAATAAAAATTTGAAACTAAAGTGGATGCTTAGCCGCTTTCAGAATAAAGAGAAAGAAAATTTTGATATCGCAGGTGCTTACTTATTTGGCGACCGTGACTTTGATAACAGCAGCAGCAGTTATGGGGAGATTGTTAATCCGTTGGGTGCAGGCTATTATCAAAACTATGGACGCAACCTCCTGAACATTACGGTATGGAACGCCAGTGTGAAGGGCAGCCTGGAAAAAGGCAGTCATTTTATCCAGTTTGGAAACAGCATAGAAAAAACTGACATTAATGATAAACTGTATGAGTGGGAATACCAGGACAGCGCCGGTTATTCATTACCTGTAAACACAGGCAAGCTCAGCTCATTTCTACATTCATCTGCAGATCTGTCCATTAATAAATTCAGCGGTTATGTACAGGACAATATGAATTTTAAAAATGATAAAAGAGATATCACACTGCAGTACGGAATAAGATATAATTACAATTCGTTAAACAAAGAATTTTTGATCAGCCCGAGAGCACAGGTAAGCATTAAACCAAACTGGAAAAAAGATGTGGTGTTTAAATTTGCTGCAGGCATTTATGACCAGCCGCCTTTTTACAGGGAATTAAGAAGGTATGACGGCACCCTGAATACAGCAGTTAAATCTCAAAAAAGTTACCAAGTGGTGGCAGGATTTGATTATAATTTCAAATCGGCTGACAGGCCTTTCAGGCTCACCACAGAAGCCTACTATAAAAAAATACAGGACCTGAACCCTTATGATGTGGACAATGTAAGTATCCGTTATTTTGGTAATAACAATGCCAAAGGATATGCTTATGGTATAGAAACAAGATTGTATGGTGAGCTGGTGAAAGATGCAGAAAGCTGGCTGAGCATTGGCCTGATGCGTACCAAAGAAAATATTGATGGTGATCATTATTACCAGTACAAAAATGCAGCAGGTGAAACTATCAACTCGGGCACAGAAGATAAAGTACCGGTAGACAGTGTGCGGCAGGATGTGGGCTGGCTGAGGCGTCCAACAGACAGGTTGATTACGGTGGGTTTATTTTTACAGGATTATCTTTCCACCAATAAAAATTTCCGGGTGCATTTAAATATGCTGTACGGCAGCAATATGCCGTTCAATATTCCAAATAGTGTTAAGTACAGGAACGGCCTGGTGATTGATCCATATATTAGGGTAGACATTGGCTTTAGTGCATTACTGCTGAGTGAAAAGAACAGCCGCCGCAGTCACAGCCCATTCAGGAATTTTGATAATATCTGGGCCAGCTTAGAAGTATTCAATTTGATTGACAGGCCCAATACCATCTCCTACCAATTGGTAAAAGATTTTTCCAACACCGTTTACAGTATTCCCAACCGGCTTACACCAAGATTGCTGAATGTGAAAATAGTAGCAAGATTTTAAGCGCCTCTTCTTTTATTTATCTGCGAAGTAAAAAAATTAAAGAGCAAATTATACAGGACCACTGTAAGGAACAGGAACAGTAGTGTTTGAACTGACTTCCAGGTGGAGGATGATTTCAGGAAAACTAAAAATTCATTTTCACTGCTTACAGATGTTTTAATATAACTGACAGCGCTTGCCGGTGTTGCTTTGATTACGCCCTGTTTATCCAAAACAAAATAAGAAGGGAAGCTGGTAACACTCAATAATTCTGAAAGATGCTCCGCATTGTTTTTACCTCCTTCCTCCTGTGGAAAGTTCAGCAACAGGTGATGCCAGTTTTCAACCGGTTTTGTGATAAATGAAAATACAGGAGCACTTCCACTCAATGTTTTTTGCCAAACTTCATTCGGATCAATGGATATGCTGATGACGGAAATGGTTTCCTCTTTTCCCTTCAGTACCGCTTCAAATTGCTGCATCTCCCTGATACAGGCAGGACAGTTCCTGTACCAAAAATCAATGATGGTATTGGCGGATTGACTGAGATCCAGGGAACCAGGTTTCCCATTTACATCCAGTAACGGTAAAGCAGGGAATGGCTTACCTGCCAGCTGGTTAATGGCTTGCCGCTTGGACTGCAGGCGGTATTTTTTAAACTGAAAAAAGGCAAAGAAGGCTGCAATAAAAAATGGTATGAATAAAATTATTTTAGCAATTGAATTTGCTTTTTGAGTTGCCATAGCTGTTGATTCAAAAAAAATTACCAGTGAAATTTTTATACCCTAACCATTATTTATATTGAAAAGGCAAAAATAAATGCTGGATTGGAAAATTAAGTTAAAATAAAATTCTATGTATTTCGTTATGTTAACGTTTATTACTTTTGCCACTGCAACGGTATCCAACTTTAAAACGTTTAAAAATGAAAAAGCTTATTCTGTTTTCTTTAATTATTCTTACTGGCCTGGTGGTGTTAAGTTCATGCGGAAGCACTAAACGGGGAACTGGCTGCCCAATGTCGGACAACATCATACATTAAGCCGTACCTTTACAGCATGAACTGGATAGCACTTACCAATGAAGCTCAATTGGAAGAAATAAAAGAGCGGTCGAAAGTTAAACCACAAGTTATTTTCAAACATAGCACCCGTTGCAGTATCAGCGGCGTAGCAAAAAACCGCCTTGAAAGAAGCACTCCTCCGCAGGATGCTGATTTTTATTATCTCGATTTGATACAGCACCGCAATATCTCCGGCAAAATTGCTGAAGACTTTTCTGTATATCATGAATCTCCGCAAATACTGCTTATTAAAAATGGTGAATGCATTTATGATGAAAGCCATTCGGGCATCAGCATGGATGAAATAACTGAGCAGCTGAACAGCAATTAATTTCCTTTTAGCAAAAAAACCTACCGGATAAAACCTGGTAATCCATCAAAATATTCTCCTTCTTTTGGAGTGAGCAGGTAATCTTTTAATCCAAATAAAATGGATTTAAAAGAAGTGGACAGTTCCCTGTTAAAATTAATAAGTGTGGTAATCTCAATTTCACTCACCCTGTTTGCCAGGCTTTCTTTGTAAAGCTGCTGTAATGTTTCACTGTACCCCTTTGTTACTGACTGGTACAGCAATGATAATTTTTTATAATTATCAGTTCCATTCTTTTCATCCAGCAACTCACCCACCTGCTGATAAAATCCAAATAATCTTTCTCTTGATTGCAGGTAGAAATTATATTTCACATCATTGGAGGAGTTACGCACTTGCTCAATATCATACTGGGCATCCCTGATATTCTTTGCAGCATACATGCAGTTACGTACGGCAAAAATCAACTGTGCCAGTCTTTCAGTTTCCGTTTTATCCAGTACCGTCTTTTGTAATCGCAAATAAAAAATATGTATCTCTCCGTGTAATTGTTTGATGTAACTATATTTTTCTGATACCGTTTTTGCAAGGAAGTTATCATGCCGGGCAGTATTGTTTTGTATACGTTCTTCCAGGCCAAATGAATCAAGACTGTATTCAATAACATGATGAATAAAATGGCCCGTCTCATTTTCCAACGCTGCTAATGCAATACCGGCATCGCCAACAGAAACTTTACTGATATAAAAACTTTCATCTGCTGGGTCTGCAAAACGTTTTGCCAGGAATGTTCCAAAAGGTTTAAGGAAAGATAAGAATAACAAAACACTGCAAATGTTGATAAAGCTTTGAAAGAATACTACAGCGATAAGGTGGTTATGGATCTTGAATACCTGTGTTATCAAATGACTGACAGGACGCAGTAATAAAAAAATAAGGAGCACTGTAACTGAATTAAAAATAAAATTTCCCCATGCAATTCTTTTTTTAACTGCAGGCCCCTGTGCAGAAGCCAGGAACAATTTTAAGGAAGTGCCAATCTCTGATCCCAATACAATGGCCATGGCGATATGGAGTGTAATAGCACCAGCATTTAAAGCGCTTAATGTAAGTACAATAGTGGCAGAACTGGATTGAACAATGGCAGTTAATAAAACACCCAGCAGCAGGAATACAATGAGCGGATACTGCCTGAAAAAAGAAAGATCAGTTTGCTGCACCAATGCCTCCATTCCTGTTTTGATATATCCGAGTGAAAAAAAGAGGAGGGCAAAACTAAAAATAAATTTCAGCCACAAAAATGCTTTGCCTTCCCTGTTCATAAAAGCCATCCCTGTTCCGGCGATACCAATAAGCGGTAATACAAATTTTTCTATACCAAAATTAAAACCCAGGGTAACCACCAGCCAGCTGTTAAAGGTGGAACCGAGGTTGGAGCCAAGAATTAATGCCAGCGCATTTTCCATTTTTACCACACCAGCTCCGGCTAAACTTATCACCAGCAGGTTTACAATAGAACTGCTCTGCAGCAAGCCTGTTACAATTACTGCACCCGCCACCGCCTTGATGCTGCTGCTGGTTTGCTTCTTTAAAAAGAGTTTGAAACTACGGCCGGCCAGCAAGCGCAATGCCTCTTCCATAAAACTCATGGCCAGCAAAAAGAAGGCTATGCCAGCCAGCATTTTCCATATATCAAACACAGAACTCATGAGTATACTAAAGATTAACAGATATTTTTGCAATGCCACTGACAAGGGTCACCTATACTGCCGATGTTAGTCATTATTAAAACTGATTTCTTTTATCAACTTAGTTGAATCAATAGTATGCAACAAAACACAAACCAAATACCATCCTTATTAAAATACCTGCAGATCATCCTGATTTCAGCGGTGCTATTGTATTTTGGGAAAACACTTTTTATCCCGTTGTTTTTTGGATTGCTGATCGCTATTGTAATGTATCCTATTTGCAAATGGCTGGAACAACATGGATGGAACAGGCCTCTTGCCATTACAGTCTGCCTGCTGATAGTTGCCCTATTATTTGCCGGCCTGCTGGCCTTACTGGTATGGCAGGTAAAAACGTTTAGCAAAGATGTACCTGCCATGATCAACAGGCTGGAAGGAGCAGTACATGAGTTTCAAAAATGGATTGCTGTAAATTTTGGCGCTGCCAATAATATCCAGTACAACTGGGGAGAAAAATTAACCGGTGCCATCGGCAGTGCATTACAGTCAACCCTTGAAACAACCGTGAATACCTTATTCATACTTTTTCTTACACCGGTGTATACAGCGCTGTTCATGTATCACCGCAAAGTATTTGTTCAATATTTAAAATCCATCACCCCGGCCAAATACCAGCACCAGCTGGATGCAATACTGCAGCAAACCATTCACACTTATTTCAACTATATCAAAGGCATGGTACTGGTGTACCTGTTTGTTGGTATTCTTAACAGTATTGGTTTGTTAGCACTCGGCGTAAAACATGCTGTACTGTTTGGTATGCTCTGCGCCATCATGACCATCATTCCTTACATCGGAATTTTCTTGAGTGCCCTGTTGCCTATCTCTGTTATCTGGATGGATACCGGGAATGTATGGTATCCCATTGGCGTGGTAGCGATATTCAGTTTTGTACAATACCTGGAAGCCAATGTAATATTTCCAAAAGTAGTGGGCACACAATTAAATGTAAGCACCTTCGCCATGCTGGTAGCCATCATTGCAGGTGGTATCATCTGGGGGGTGGCAGGTATGGTACTCTTTATCCCGTTTGTGGCCATCCTGAAAATTGCTACAGAAAATATTGAAGAGTGGAAGCCCCTTAACTTATTACTCAGCCGCAAATAAATAGTTGATCTCCGTTATATTTTAAGCGGCACATGCTGTATAAAAAATTCATACAACTTCATCAGCACCCATTGAATTGCCTCCAAACCAAAACGGCCAAAAAAGATAAATATCAGCAATACTGTAAACCAATATGCCAGGAAATCACTTTGTTGTTTTTGACTGGTTAGCATAAAATTATTTTTTAAGATAATTCCAGCACTATTTTTCGCCTGCACACTTTCCTATGGCCCTTCCGCTGGTGGAGGAACTTCATAAGGAGGATTTTCAAACGGAGCCTCGTCCGGTATAATATCCGGATCTTCTTCCGGGATGATTGGTTCTTCCGGATCTACCGGTTCTTGTATTTCGGGATGTTTGCCCGGTGCAGGGTATTCTACCGGTTTACCGGGTTCTATTTTTTTTGGCATTTGACAATTTTTTTAATCTCGTTATAGAATCTAAATATAAAGTTCCATTCATGCGATTCCAGCTTCACTGCTGAATGCTGCTCCAAAGTATATAAACCAGTGAACAAATGAAATGCCGTAAATCAAATCTTTCAATGATACCCGTCAGCATTATAATTTATTTTAGCTGGCAGTATTTCATATTTAGCTTCAATTTAGATTTGTAACTTCAGTTAATGCCAGGCGCAAATACCAGGACCCAAAAAAAATATACCACCCGGAATAAAGTAAAATTAATCCGTGGAGGGACTCCCTATTTCAACCTGCTGATTGATTTAATTAATAATGCTAAAGAAAGTATACAGCTGCAAACCTATTTATTTGAAAATGACGAGACAGGCCAGTTAGTAGCCAATGCGCTGATGGCTGCAGCTAAAAGAAATGTTAGTGTGCATTTGCTTGCCGATGGATACGCCTCCCAATCGATGTCTAAAAAAATAATTCAGTCATTTGCATCTGCTGGTATTCACTTTCGTTATTTTGAACCTTTATTAAAGAGTAAGAATTTTTATTTTGGCAGAAGGCTGCATCATAAAATATTTGTGGCAGATTCAAGGTTTGCCCTTACCGGTGGTATCAATATAGCCAACCGCTACAATGATATGCCCGGGCTGCCGGCATGGCTTGATTTTGCATTGTATGCAGAAGGCGAAATTGCCAAAGAACTATGTATCACCTGCTGGAAAACATGGAACGGATTCCCCCAAAAAATGGCTCCCACACCCTGTGAAGAAAAGCAACTGGTATTTGATTTTAAAGAAGAAGACAGTAGTAAAATTGGAATGAGGCGGAATGACTGGGTGAGAAACAAGAATGAAATTTCTTCCACCTATATAGAACTATTCCGGAATGCCAAATCGCATATAACAATTCTTTGCAGTTATTTTTTGCCGGGGAAAATTATCCGCAGGTTGCTCCGTAATGCATCCAAACGGGGAGTAAAAATAAAAGTGATCACAGCAGGCCCTTCGGATGTAATGGTTTCCAAGCATGCAGAACGCTGGATGTACGACTGGTTGCTGCGAAACAATATAGAATTATATGAATACCAGACAACAGTGTTACATGCTAAAGTGGCTGTTTGCGACAGTGAGTGGCTCACCATTGGCTCTTACAATATCAATAATATCAGCGCCTATGCCAGTATAGAACTGAACCTGGATGTACGCTATGCTGCCATTGCAAAAGAAATGGAACAAATACTGGAAACCATTATTGAAAAGGAATGTGTACACATTACTAAAGAAGAACTAACACACACAAAAAATATTTTTAAACAGTTCGTTCACTGGTCATCCTACCAGTTTATCCGTTTTGTATTTTATATACTCACCTTCTATTACAAACGCACTAACTAACGCATCATTGAAACAGCCATTATTATTACTGTGGTTAATATTATCTCTTCAATAGCTTTAGCTTTCCCAATAATTTTTGTCCGCCCTTGTCAACAACTTTTGTTGCCAGTAAACTTATACCAAGCGCCAGTGCACCTTTAAGTAAACCACTGCCGGCAAGCATTGTAACTGGCCTGCTGGCAATCACCTTACTAAAAGTTTCCTTAGCAATATTTCCAATACTTACAGATTCCTTTAAATCAGTCCAGTTATTGCGGATCTTTAGTTCCAGCAATTCCTGGTGTTCTTTCAGGCGCTGTTTCTCGGCTCTCAATTGTTTTATGCTTTTAATCTTCTTCATCTTCTGTATCGTTCCTGAATAATTGATGAATGAGTGCATTCATTAAAGGTACCTGGATGATCTTTCCTCTTGCTGCCCAAATGATGATTGCTGCCACCAGGTAAATACCGGCAACAATTAAAAATCCGGCCCATTGTTTTCCTGTCAATTCTCCTAAAAATAAAGCGAAGGCAATACTGGCAAACCCTAAAAAGAATAAAAATACCAGCCCGGCAATTACCGCGGCTACTACATTAGCAATAACAACAGAACCTTTTTCTGCTGCACCTAATTTTACAGCATCAATCCTGGTGTTTATATATTCCTTAAAGTTGTCTGCCAGTTCCTCCACTTTTGCAAATGTCTTTTCCATTTGACTTGTTTTAAAAGGTTCAGTCAACGATGTTTTTAAACATGCTCTGCCCCTGTTTTGTGTACTCCTGTACTTTTTCCTTTACAGTATTACCAAAACTTTCTTTCAGATCATTGAATTCATCTTTTCCTTTATTCAATTTTTCTTTCAGATCATCTGCCAGTTTTTTACCCTGGTCATTAATTTTTTTCCTTGTTTCTGCCCCTTTATCAGGTGCAAATAAAACACCTAATAAAGCTCCCACTGCAACGCCCGCTGCCAATGCAGTAAGTATTTTACCTGAATTCTTCATATAATATATTTTTATTTGAACAATGAACACAAGTTAAATATCACTTCTTTAAATTCCAATGATTGCAATCATTATTTATGCTGATACCGGATAAAGTTGAAACATCATCAATTATTCATTTTCGAAGCGGCCTGTTTTTTCTGTTATCACGATCCGGTAAATAACTGAACGGCTATTGCCGTGAGGGAAATGAGGCGATGCTGTATTTTCAATGGCATGTGGCAGCGTAGCTGATTTACTTACTTTTACATGCAGCATTTTATCTACAAATAATTTCATTGCATCATATCTTTTCCTTTCATCTGTCAGCTCCTGGTATTCGCCCCATGCGATCACACTTTTCCAGTTGGTAAAACTTTTCATCTCGTCCACTTCAAAACATACATCCGAATTCTTACGCATCATTTTTATCTTCATCCCTTCATAAGAATGAGCAATGATGCATTTACCGTCATACACGTAATTTACCGGCACCACGTAGGTTCTTTTACCGTCGTTGCATCCAATGCGGCCCAGCACATTTTGTTTTAATACTTCTTCTATTTCTTCATTGGTGAGATTACCGATCATACTACAACCGTTTATTAAAATCTATTATCTACTGTTCAGTTTAAAAGTTGTTTACTGAGCTGACTGGTGCAGTGCCATTACCGGCACATGGCAATGCAGTACCAGGTTTTTTGTATGACTCCTGTGCACCAGCATCTCCATTAATCCATGCCGTTTAGGTAACACAATCAGCAGGTCAATTTTATTCTGCTCTGCAAATTCCATTATACTTTCATCCGTTTTATCATTCGTGATAAAATGGTAACTCGGGTTCAGGTTACCAATCATTTCATTCAGCAATCCTGATTCAAAAACAACATCCGGATCCAGTTCATCTTTTTTACCGGTGTTCAGCACATGCAGCTCTGCATTAAAATCATTTACCAGCATTTTTATTTCATCTACAGGAGTGGTATCCAGTACACCATCAAAATCGCAGGCCAGTCCAATCTTTTTTATGTTTGAAAAAGACACTGTCTGCGGCACGGTAATAATTGGCCACAATAAATGCTTCATGGCATACACGGCATGACCACCAAAAAGTATTCGTTCAGTGGCAGTAGTGCCCTGGCTGCCTATTATCACTATATATGGATGAACTGCTTCACAAACTATCTGCAACTCCTGGAAAAAAGTACCCAGCCTTATTTTTACATCAATTGGAACTTTGCCACCCGTTTTTTCAATTAACTGAGCTTTTAATCCATTCATATTATTATCAGCGATCTTCCGGATGTCTTCCACATTTACCGTTAATGGTATTCCATTGTATCCCACCGGTAAGTTGTAAATATGAAGCAACAGGATACCTGCATTGATCACCAATGCCATTTCTGCAGCATATTTTGCAGCATTTAATGCAGCCGGAGAATAATCTGTTGCCACTATGATGGTTTTCATACAACTTAATTTTTGGTTTATAATAATCACCTGTCTTTTAAATTAAATAGTTAATTGCTGAGATAACGATCTTGCTAACTATTTACACTACTAAGCTACTCGTATGTGCAACCTTAAACACTGACAGGTCTCACACCAAATCTTGATTATTATCATCAGCAACTTTTTCAGTGATGGTTTAATGAGGAACGAGGAAGATAGTTGTTTGAGAAAGCAACGACAGCAATTATAAAGTTGTTTAATTAATTAATCTGGTGAAGAATGCTTATGCATTTTACAAGAATGAAATAACGATCCGTATCTATTAAAAAAGGAATAACAACAATAAAACAACAAGGAATCAATTACCCTGTATTCTTCTCCATAAGGCTTTGGTATTTTGCCAATCCCATCCCTCAAACCTGCCACGCTGAACCACCAGTTTATTTGCAGCCGGGTGCTTTAGAAAATAATGAAACACAAATTTTGCTGTAGGATTTTTCCAGCCGATCACCTGGCCAAAACGCAGGTCGTTAAACACGAGTGTATCACTCCATTTTTCCACCGTATAAAACTGCTGGGAAAAACGGACGAGCTGCTGAACATCTTCCATATCATCTATTGGATTCAATAAAGAATCATTACGTGGAAAATATTCAAAAGCAATTTCTTTTTTACTGTCAAACACAGAATATAAACCGATATGATAACCACTGTCGTTACCGGCCACCACGTACCACAACCAGTTTTGCAAAGGGGCCGGTGTACTGAAATATCTTGTATAACTAACCTGTTGTTTTTGCATGATCTCCTTTACATCTGTATTAACGTTTACTTTATTCATCAAACAATAAACAAGGTACAAGCCACTTAAACCAAGGCCCATCTTCCACCATTTTTTCCGTTGAGGGTTCCATTTTTTTAGCCAGATCAATGCAACGCAAGCAATACCCGGCCATACAGAGAAAAAAGGATCTGCAACATAAATGGCATTGAATGATATACGCCGGTGACTGAATGGTTCAAACCAGCCGACTCCATAGTTATTAAAGGCATCAATAAAAATATGTATGAAGATGACACCTCCAAAAAACAACAACCATTTTTTAAAGCGGATATCATGTGGCCGGTGCAGGCGTTCTGCCAGCAATGCAAGCAAAGGAGTAATGATGGCACAAAACAGGAATGAATGAGTGAAGCCCCGGTGAGCCAATAAATTTCCAGCTGGCGTCATCCAAAAAGAAGCCAGGAAATCTACATCCGGAATACTCTGTGCCAACGCTCCCCAAAGCATTGCTTTTCTGCCCAGCGTTCTGCCAGCAAATGCTTCGCCCATGCAGGCGCCTAATGCTATATGTGTGAGTGAATCCATTTAATGTGCCTGCATCTTTTATCACTAAAAACTGATGAACCAATTTTTACAAAAAATATTATGGCTGTAGTTGTTTGCAGGAACAAATTTACGGCATGTGTTACAGCTTAACTTTTCTCTTTTTTATTTCTTCTTTCAGTTTTGCAGGAATATCTCTGCAGGCACAATTTTTCTTATGCTCCAGGTGCCATGCAATGCGTTGCTCAATAGTTGGGTGCTTTGGCATAGGGTTGGCCAGGTGCCATTCCTTGTTCAGTTTCATACAGTCTATTTATACAATACAGGTTTGTTATATTCAATGTCAACAATATTTACATACAACCAGTTGAAATCTCCTTTATTCAATTTCCAGCTTACTTCACTTTTACCCGGTATGCGAATGCCATGGAAGGTTGTATATCCATTTGTTTCAACAAACCATTTTTGCAGTGTGGCATCTTTGCCACTGCCATACCATCTGTCGCCGCTAAAACTGATCATGTTCCCGTTACTATCAAACTGAAAAATCCCGGAAACAGTTACGCCTTTGTAATGCATGGTTGCTTTTGCTGCAGTGGAATCCACGGCTTCCCATTTAATATATTCAGCCAGTGCAGCAGATGGGAACCAGCATATTTCAGCCAGGTAACGCATCATAGATGACTGATTCATTTGATCATTGTCTTTTGCATCCACCACGTTCACCAATCCCAATACTTTTATCAGCATCGCCCCATTTCCATTTTCAAATTTGTCCCGGCCATTCATGCTTAACAAGGGCATCATTTGCACAGTAGTTAGCCAGTTGAAGGCAGGAGTATCCACAGTAAAATATTGTGTGGCGGTAAAAGGCATCCATTTCCCATTGGGTTTAGTACGCATCTCCCCTGTTTGTTTCAGCCTCACCGTGTGTACTTTTTCTTTTCCCACTACTCCCATATTCATCAGCCATTTTTGTACTATTTGCGGAAGGCCGTACAGCATTTCTTTTGTAACAACTGCATTCACTGATGAGCTTGTTGATAACATTGCAGCAGCTTCTTTCTTTGCCATATTGTTAAAACCAACAGCTGCCAAAGCAGGAACTGCCACTAATAACACAACCAGGTTGCCAATGGTTCCAAACCTGGCATCCTTCCATGCTGTGATGATCAATAACTGTGAACCAACTGCAGCAACAATTGCCACCACCGGCCATGATTCTTTTTTCAGCAGGAATAAAATGATAGCCACTATAAACACTACTGCAGTAATCAACCAACAAAATCCTGCAGGCTTTGAAATCTCTTTTGTTAACTGTGTAATATTACCATAGCCAAATGCTTTGGCAAAGCCCATTAAATGAATAAGGCCATGCAAAAAAATAAAGACAGCAAAAAAATATTTTATCATAACGATACCAGATTGAATTCACCCGTTATTTATTATGTGCAATAAACAAAGGCAGTTTTACTTTTTGCATCAGCCTGTCAGCCATACTCTCCCTGAACAACCTGCTGATGGCTCCTCTCCTGTATGCACCCAGCACCACCAATGCATTACCATCCAGCTGTTTAAGGTATTTTACAATTTCATCTTCCGCCAATCCTTTCATCACTTTGTATTTTGCTTTTGGATAGTGCCTTTTCATAAACTCTTTCATCAGTTTATTATCTGGCATATTCAACGTGGTGTTTACAGGATTTACAGAGATCACTTCTGTTTCAATCTGTGTTAACTGCGGTAATAAATAACTGAACATCTTAATGGCATGCACTGAAGAAGGTTCTCCGTCAAACAACAGAATTATTTTTTCAACTGGCTTGAATTTCTGTGGCACCAGCAGCACGGGGCATTGGGCATCACTTAATAAATCACGGATGAAACGGGTTGGCTGCTTCTCAGTATAGTGTGTCAATGTTTCCTTGGCATCAATGATCAGCAGGTCTGAATAAATGCTTTCATGTTTCAGATCCTGGATGGCAATATTTTTATCATGATGTATGGCAAATTCCAATCCTGCCTGCTGACAGGCTTTTGCAAAATCTTCTGCAGCCTTATCACGGATAGCTTTATCTTTTAACCGGTACTGGTTTAGTTTTTCTTCTGATACGCCCTGCTTGGTAACCAGCTCATAAATTTTGTAACTGGTGTAAGTAAAGTCATCCATAAAAACACCAACGAGATGTGTTTCCGTTTGTTTGGCCAGGTAAATGGCATACTCTTTTGTGCTGTTTGAATACTGAAGTCCATCAAAAGCAGCGATGATCTTTTCCATATGGCTCTATTTAAAATGAACAATAAATAACCATTTTCAAATGCAGAAATTCAGTATGGCATCTATCCTTAATTCGCATTTGTTGAATTACAATGGTAATTATCCAAAACTACTGTGAAGCTGCTCTAAATTAAATGATGATAATTAGCAGTTATAGTGAGTTTAGTCAAAGAAATGACAAAGGCGGTAAATATTAGTTGAGATATTTTATATTTTGAAAGAGGTTATCTCAATCAGATTTGGAATACAGGCCAGCCTATGAGGCTGTTCAATTTCATTTATGAGATTTATCATTATTCCAAACACTTCTTAGTACTATTTTTAGGTTGCCTTCTAAAAAAGTAATTATGAAAAAAGCTATTCCCTGCATAAGTCTTTTGGTTTTGTGTCTGCCGCTAATTACACTGGCACATCCGGGTCATGGAGAAACAGATGGATATACCATTACCCATTATTTTACAGAACCGGTGCATGCAGTTATTGCAATAGGTGTATTGGCTGCAGTAGTTGTTTTTATAAGACAGATGGGTAAAAGCAAACAGGTAAACAAAAACAACTGATCATGCATGAGCTATCTGTTGTAATGAGTATTATAGAAATTGCACAGCAACAGGCTGACAAAGAACATGCAGCAATCATTGAAGAAATAGAAATGGATATTGGTTGCTTAAGTACTATACAAATGGAAGCATTTGACTTTGCCTGGCAGCAGGCGGTAAAGCAAACGATCCTGGAGAAAACAGCAAAAAAAATTAACCGGATAAAAGGAAAAGCAATTTGTTTAGACTGTAACACCACATTCCCTTTAGAAAATTTATATGATGCCTGCCCTGTATGCGGAGAACATTTAATAGATATTTTGGAAGGAAAAGAGCTACGTGTAAGATCACTGGTTGTTTCCTGATATTTAATTACTGAACATAAAAAACTGATACAATGTGTGCAACCTGTGGATGTGATGCGGATGGAAAAGTAACCATGCATGAGCCCGGACATCACCATGAACATCATCACGATCATCATGATCATTCCCACGACCATCAAAAAAAAATAGTGGATGTGGAGAAAGATATTTTGTATGAAAATAATTTACTGGCAGAAAGGAACCGGGGCTATTTTGAAGCAAAAAATATTTTAGCATTAAATTTAGTGAGCTCACCCGGCTCCGGTAAAACAGCTTTGCTAGAAAGAACGTTAACCGACCTGAAAGGAGAGTTGGAATTTGCAGTAATTGAAGGTGACCAGCAAACCACGAATGATGCAGACCGGATTCATGCGACAGGAACGAAGGTGGTACAAATCAACACAGGTAAGGGTTGCCACCTGGATGCCCACATGGTGCTGCATGCCCTACAGGGGATGAAGCCAAAAGAGAACAGTGTGTTGTTTATTGAAAACGTAGGCAACCTGGTTTGTCCTGCCATGTTTGATTTGGGGGAAAAAGAAAGGGTGGTGATCATCAGCGTTACAGAAGGTGATGATAAACCGTTGAAGTATCCTGACATGTTTTATTCCTCCACACTTTGCATCATCAATAAAATTGATCTGCTTCCTTATGTTCCTTTTGATATGAAGAAAGTAAAAGCCAATGCAAAAAAAGTAAATCACAAACTAGAGATCATAGAAGTAAGTTGTACCAGCGGCGAAGGTTTGCAACAATGGTATGATTGGTTAAAATCAAAAGTTCCTGCAACAGCAACTGAATTAATATAAAAATATGTGCTTAGCAATTCCAGGCAAGATTATTTCCATCACCAACCAATTGGATGAAACATTCCGTTATGGTAAAGTAACATTTGGTGGTATAAATAAAGAAGTGAATTTATGTATGGTACCGGATGCATCCATTGGTGATTATGTGCTGGTACATGTAGGTGTTGCCATCAGCATTGTTGATGAAGTGGAAGCCAACATCACGTTTGAATATTTAAAACAAATTGGTGAGGTGGAAGAATTGAATGATCATTCTTCCACCCCAACTAATTAAATATAACGGTTGATAATATTTTCCAGGTATTCCTGTCTTCCGCTGGTTACTGCAGGTTCACCATTTTCAACAGCAAAATTTCTCAGATCTTCCAGTGTTAATTTTCCATCTTCAAAATCTTTTCCTTTGCCAGCATCAAAACTTGCATAGCGGTGAGCACGTATTTTTTTGTATTCAGATTTTTGCAAAATAGTATCAGCTACAATCAGTGCTCTTGCAAAAGTATCCATGCCACCAATATGTGCATGAAACAGATCAGCAGCATCGGTAGAATTACGACGGATTTTTGCATCAAAGTTGATTCCACCTCCTGCAAAGCCACCAGCTTCTACAATGATCAGCATTGCTTCCACCAATTCATTCAGGTTATTCGGGAACTGATCTGTATCCCAGCCATTCTGGTAATCGCCACGGTTGGCATCTATAGAACCCAGCATACCTGTATCAGCGGCTACCTGCAACTCGTGCTGGAACGTATGCCCTGCAAGTGTTGCATGGTTTACTTCAATGTTCAGTTTAAAATCATTCAGCAGATCATACTGGCGTAAAAAACCAATTACTGTTTCACTATCGTAATCGTACTGATGCTTGGTTGGCTCACATGGTTTTGGCTCAATAAAGAAGGTTCCTTTAAAACCATTTCTTCTTGCATAGTCTTTTGCAGTGTGCAGGAATTTTGCCAGGTGTTCTTTTTCTCTTTTCATGTTGGTGTTCAGCAGCGTCATATAACCCTCACGGCCACCCCAGAAAACATAATTCTCCCCACCCAGCGATATGGTTGCATCCATCGCAGCCTTCACCTGGGCACCTGCATGTGACAGTACCTGAAAATCAGGATTGGTACTTGCGCCATTCATGTAGCGGCGGTTAGAAAAAACATTGGCCGTGCCCCATAATAATTTCACTCCGCTTGCTGCCTGCTTTTCTTTAGCATAAGCAGCCACTGCCTGCAAACGTTTTTCATTGTCTGCCACATCATTTGTATAATCCACCATATCCACATCGTGAAAACAATAGTATGGCAAACCAAGTTTGGTAATGAATTCAAATGCAGCATCAGCTTTATCTTTTGCTCTTTCAACCGCATCTGTTTTTTCGTTCCACGGATGCAGGTGTGTTGCTTCACCAAACGGATCAGCACCATTACCTACAAAGGAGTGCCAGTAAGCACAGGCAAACCTTAAATATTCTTTCATAGTTTTTCCTGCTACCACACGGTTCTCATCGTACCAGCGGTATGCCAGTGGGTTATCACTTTCTACTCCTTCAAATTTAATCTGAGGAATACCTTTAAAAAATTCTTTATCACCTGTAATGATTGACATGGTATTTTATTTTATTGGTTTTTGTATTTGTTTTTGTAATAGAGAAAGCCATTGTTGATACAACTCATCATAAACTTTATGTTGTGTTGGTTCAACTAAACTTAAAGGCTTGAATTGCTGGAATGCTTCGCTTTCTGTTTTATAAATACCTGCACCCAAACCTGCACCAATTGCCGCTCCAACACTGCCATCGCAATTATATAATTCGACAGGTACATTTAGTGTATTTACAAAACAGCCTGTAAACACTTCACTCAAAAACATATTTGCTTTACCAGCACGGATCACTGTTGGGTTCATGCCATTTGACCGCATAATATCCAGGCCATAACGGAAAGCAAATGCAATTCCTTCCTGTGCTGCCCTGAATAAATGTGCATCCGTATGTTTGTTCAGATCAATGTTATGAATGTGAGCATGAATTGTTTTATTGTTCAACATTCGCTCTGCACCATTTCCAAATGGCAGGATCATTAATCCATCACTGCCTGCATCGATTGTTTTAGCTGCATCATTTATTTGCTGGTAATTTAGATTATTACCAGCTATATTTTTTATCCAACGGTTCAAAATACCAGTACCGTTAATACAGAGCAACACACCCAGTCTTTTTTGTTCTGTTGTATAATTTACATGTGCAAATGTGTTCACTCTCGATTCTTGATCATACGCCAGCTTATCACTTACACCATAGATCACACCGGATGTTCCTGCTGTAGCAGCTACTTCACCAGGCTGAAGTACATTCAGTGATAAGGCGTTGTTGGGCTGGTCGCCGGCTTTATAAGTAACAGGAATATTTTTTTTAAGGGACAATAAGTCGGCAACAGCTGCAGTTAATTTTCCATGTTCAGAAAAAACCGGGTGAATAGTTGGTATTAAACTTTTGCTCAGTTGATAATGATTGAACACATCTTCACTCAAGCTATTGGTTTCAAAATCCCAGAACACACCTTCACTCAATGATGAAATACTGCTGGTGATTTCGCCGGTCAGTTTCATGGCAATAAAATCTCCGGGCAGCATGATCTTATCTATCTTATTAAATATGTCCGGTTCATTTTGTTTTACCCAAGCCAGTTTGCTGGCAGTAAAGTTGCCGGGTGAATTCAACAGATGCGACAGGCATTTTTCTTTTCCGATCTTATCAAAAGCATTGTTGCCAATTTCAACAGCACGGCTGTCGCACCAGATGATACTGTCCCGTAAAACCTGTTTATCTTTATCGACGCATACCAAACCATGCATTTGATAGGCGATGCCAATGGCGGCTATATCAGCCGGATCATATTTTTTTGTTGCATGGGCTTTGAGGATAGCCTGCTGCGCATGCTGCCACCACATGTCCGGAGCTTGTTCTGCCCAGCCGGGTTGCCTTGCAATTACAGGAGATTCTGTTTCGGGGTATTGTGCTAATGCCACACATAACTGTGTTTGTGCATCCACCACAGACACTTTAATGGAAGAAGTGCCAATATCTATTCCAAGTAGCAACATACAATCGTTTATGATGTAAAGGTATTGTGTTACTACCCCTTTTTGCAACTGTTATCTATAAATAAAAATATGCTATCTTATCAATCTTATTATAAATTGCAGTAAAAAGCTGATAAGATAAAGGTTTCTGTAAAATATTTTCATGAAAACACTCATTCAAAAAATACATGTAGAGGAAGAAAATTCATTTGCCTGCAGGCTGTACCGTACCCCCCATTTTGAAACCAACTGGCACAAGCATGACGAGTATGAACTGATCTTAATTACAGAAGGCCACGGTACTGCATTGATTGGAGATTATGTGGGAGACTACAAACCGGGAGATATTTATTTTCTTGGATCAGGCCTGCCACATTGGTTTAGAAAATCACATCAAAATATGACCGGCAGTGCCATTGTATTACACTTTCTTAAAGACTTTTGGGGTAATCATTTTTTACAGCTGCCAGAAATGAAAACGGTACTTCGGTTATTAAACAGTGACAACAATGGTATTCAGCTCCAAAAAAATTTACAAAAAAGTATAGCTGAAATGATGCCGCAGATACAGCAGGCAAATGGGCTCGACAGGATCTGGTTATTATTAAAAAGCCTGCAGCAAATGGGAGAGTCTAAACAATTCCGTTTGATCACCAAGGCATTTGATTCCAGCTCCAATAACAAAGAGAATACTGCTATCGAAAAGATATTTACTTATTCCTTCAAACATTTTCTGGAGCCTGTTACCCTTGCAGAAGTAGCTGCTGTGGCGGGTATGACCATTCCTACTTTTTGCAGGTTCTTTAAAAGAAATGTTAAGAAAAGTTATTTTGATTTTTTAAAGGAACTCAGAATTGGACATGCCTGCAAATTATTAAGGGAAACCAATGAGCCAATACTTGACATTTGTTATGTAAGCGGCTACAATAGCTGGGCACATTTCAGCAAACAGTTTAAGCAGGTAAAACAACTGGCGCCGGGAATGTACCGGCGCCAGTTTAAAAACAGTTGACCTGTTAATATTTTTTTAATGACCCTTTTTACTTTACTCCTAACGAGTATTTAATGCCACCTAAGACGTGCTGCAAAAACATCGGTTCTGTATAACTCTCTTTGGTGTGCCCCAATTCAGTATAAAAAATCTTTCCACCTTCAAAATCATGATACCATGCCATGGGGTGATTCTCTCCGTTCTTCCCCCCTTCATATGATGTTTCATCAATTTTTATCAGCACTTTCACATCAGGGTTCAGGCTTTTAAAATTATACCATTCATCTTTTCTTTCCCATATGGCAGGAAGATGTTTCGTGGAGATATGTTTGTTATCCATCACCATTAATTTAGCAACCTGTTGTTTTGGATGAGATTCAAAACTGGCTCCCACCATTTGTACATACCAGGGCCAGTTATATTCACAATCTGTTGCTGCATGAATACCTACAAATCCACCGCCTTTGTGAATAAAATTTTGCAACGCCTTCTCCTCCGGTTCACCTAAAACTTTCATGGTGGTAGAAAGAAAAATAATGGACTGATAACCGCTGAGCTTTTGATCATTGATATCAAGCGAATCTTCTGTGGCATCAACTGAAAAATGATTTTCAGCGCCTAATTTTTTGATGGCTTCAATACCGGCTTCAATACTTTCGTGGCGGTATCCATTTGTTTTTGAAAATACCAGTACTTTAGGCTGCGCCGGGTTTATATTTTTTCCTCCTTCAATAAAAGAAGCTAAAATGATTATTGTAAACAATGAAAACACACTTAACAGTACGATAGATAAACCAGTCTTCTTTTTCATGTATTTTTTTTAATATAACTGTAACCGATATTAGTATGTTGCTTCAGTAGATGCTTGCTGCTTTACACAACCGTCATCATGCTGCAATGAAATAAAAATTATCCAGGGCACTTTCGGAAAGTGAATAAGGATGAGCCTATAAAAAACACCGTTATACTAGGTAGCCCAAGCCTTATCACCTTTTTTGTAAGGATAATCACCCACATATTTTCCTGGTACTGCTATGTAACGCAAAGCTTGTGTTGCACCTTCTTTAGAAGTAAAGAATCCCAGCAACGTAAGCTGCTTCATCATAGTAAAATAATGGGAAGGCTCTTCCGGTTTCTTACTTTTTTGGTATGCTTTTGCTTCACCATCTAATGTGGTGAGCAAAGCCGTACGCTGTTCTGGCGTGGCATCCATAAATGATTTGCTATTTGCTTTTTTGCTGGCTTCATTTAATGTTACAATGCCTTTGTGGAAAATCTCCTGATCTTTAGGTTCGTACGTATCATTCACCATTACCTTCATCAACTCCCCTACCTTAGCGGCTTTGGCTCCTGGGGTTTTAGTGGCAGGTAAAATAGTTTCCGCTACTTCATCTAAAAAAGCAATATCTGCTGCACTAAAAACGGCACCACCAATTTCAGGTTCGCTTTTGCAACCGGTGAGCAAGCCACCACCAATGAATGCTCCGCCTGTTAAGGCTGCGATCATTTTTATGAGTTCCCTTCTTTCCATGTTAATTTATTTATGAGTTTTGAATGATGAGTTTTAAGTGATGAATGATAAATTATGAATTATAAATTTAAGACTATTGCCTCTCATTCATCATTCATAACTCATAATTCATAATTGTTTTTAAAGGTTTCCTTTTTTTAATTCGCTTACAGCAAAGTCTGCGGCTCTTGCTGTTAGTGCCATATAAGTAAGTGATGGATTCTGACATGCCGATGAAGTCATGCAGGCACCATCTGTTACAAATACATTCTTTGCATCCCACACCTGATTAAAACTGTTTAATACAGACGTTTTAGGATCTTTACCCATCCTGGCTGTGCCCATTTCATGAATACCATGACCTATAGCATGCCCACTGTCATAAGTACTAATCTTCTTTACACCGGCTGCATCCAGCATTGCAACAAGATCTTCTTTTATTGCTTTACGCATTTTGTATTCATTGTCTTTCAGTTCAGCATCCATTGAAAGCACCGGCAATCCCCATTTATCTTTCACTGTTTTATCAAGTGTCATCTTATTTTCATGATACGGCAATATTTCTCCAAAACCAGTAGCACCAATGGTCCATGAACCAGGTTCTGAAAGGGCTTCTTTAAATCCTGCACCAATATTTAATTCCGCCACTTCCCTGCTCCAGCCTTCTCTTGATGCCGCACCCTGGTAACCATAACCACGTAAAAAATCCCTTTTGTCACCATACAAATTTGCAAAACGGGTAATGTAAAAACCATTTGCTCTGCGGCCATAAGTAGTTTTATCTTCATAACCTTCCACATGCCCGGAAGCACCCAGGTTGTAGTGATGATCCATGATATTGTGCCCCAGTTCCCCACTGCTGCTGCCTAACCCTTCCGGCCATATATATGTTGCTGAATTCATCAATATCCATGCACTATTCAATGCAGAGGCATTCAGAAAAACGATCTTACTGTTGTATTGATAAGTCTTGTTTGTTTCTGTATCCAGCACTTCAACTCCCGTTGCCTTCTTGGTGTTTTTATCGTAGATAATTTTTGTTACAATAGAGAAAGGACGAACCGTTAAATTACCTGTGGCAGTAGCTGCAGGCAAAGTGGAAGACTGTGTGCTGAAGTATCCTCCAAAAGGACAGCCTTCCCAACACCTGTTTCTAAATTGGCATTGTGTTCTTCCCGGAATAGGCGCTGTTAAATTGGCCACCCGGCCAATAATCATGTGGCGTTTGAATTTTTCTTTTATTCTTGCTGCCACATCTTTTTCCACCATGTTCAAATCCATCGGAGGTAAAAATTGTCCATCTGGTAAATGCGGCAATCCTTCAATGGAACCACTAATGCCTGCAAACTTTTCTGCGTAATCATACCAGGGAGCAATATCACGGTAACGTATAGGCCAATCTACTCCATGGCCGTCTTTTGCGTTGGCTTCAAAATCAAAATCACTCCAGCGGTAGCTTTGCCTGCCCCATAAAATTGAACGGCCACCCATGCGGTAAGTACGCCACCAGGTAAAAGGTTTTACTTCTGTATAAGGACAATCTTTTTCATTGGCCCAGCCATCCATTACCTGCTCCTGTGCTGCCCAGCCACGGTGTGCAACAGGATAATCTTTCTTTTGCTGAACAGTGGTTTTTCCACGATGCTCAAAATCCCAGGGATCTTTAACAGCCGATTTATAATCTTTAACATGCTCATGCGGAGCTCCACGTTCCAGCATCAATACTTTCAATCCTTTTTCTGTTAACTCTTTGGCGGCCCACCCGCCGCTGATTCCGCTGCCTACTACAATCGCATCGTACGTGTTTTGTAAAGTGGCCCTGTTATTAATATTGGTTGAATCGCCTGGCATAGATTGAATTTTATTGGTCGCTAAATTAATAAGTTTAGATGTTTCCTTTCTTTAATTCACCTACTGCATAATCAGCTGCCCTTGCTGTAATGGCCATAAAAGTAAGTGATGGATTTTGCGTAGCCGTCGATGTCATGCATGCACCATCTGTAACAAAAACATTTTTACAATGATGCAGTTGGTTAAAGCCATTCAACAAAGATGTCTTTGCATCTTTACCCATCCTTACTCCGCCCATTTCATGAATATCGTTACCCGGTCTCCTTCCATTATCGTATGCATTGATATTTTTGCAGCCTGCTTTCTCCAGCATCTCTGATCCCTGCTGCAAGAAATCTTTCATTACTTTTTCATCGTTATCATCATAATCAACAGAAGTGATCAGTAACGGAATTCCCCAATCATCTTTTTGATCTTTACTTAACCTCACATGATTTTTTTCTTTTGGTATTGTTTCCCCCTGCATCATCATACCCACATTCCATCCACCGGGTTCAGTTAATGATTCTTTAAAATCAGCGCCAACACCATCTTTACCAAAACCTTGCTGCCAACTGGAACGGCCGGCAGAATAATGGACCATATAACCTCTTAAAAAATCTGTTTCCTGTTTTAATACATTTCTAAAATTTGGCATCATGGCTGCTGTTGGCTTTCTACCGTATTCTGTATTGTCTTCAAAGCCTGGCACGGATGCATCAATATTGCCACGGTAATTATGAAACGCTATATATTTTCCCAGCAAACCATTATCGTTGCCCAATCCATCAGGGAACCTGTTTGAAACTGAATTGAGCAATATCAAATTGGAGTTTAAACAGGCTGCATTTACAAAAATGATTTTAGCAAAATATTCAATGCTTTGTTTGGTATTGGTATCAATCACCCGAACCCCGGTAGCCTTTCCTTTTTGTTCATCATAGATAATGGAATGAACTACAGAGAATGGCCTCAAGGTGAGCTTGCCGGTTTTTTCTGCCCATGGCAACGTAGAAGAATTGGAACTGAAATATCCTCCGAAAGGACATCCACGGTAACAAATACTTCTTGCCTGGCATTTGCCACGGTTCTGTTGTAAGTGAATTTCTTTTGGTGTGGTGAGATGTGCACAGCGGCCCTGGATCACATAGCGGTCTTTATAATTTTCCAGTATTTTTCCCTGAATGTGCTTTTCAGCAACATTCATTTGCCAGGGTTCTAAAAATTCCCCGTCAGGCAATGTTTCCAGCCCATCTTTATTTCCGCTGATGCCGGCAAATCTTTCCACATGGCTGTACCATGGCGCCAGGTCTGAATACCTGATTGGCCAATCCACGGCAAAACCATCCCTGGCCGGTCCTTCAAAATCAAACTTGCTCCAGCGCTGGGTTGCTCTTGCCCATATCAATGATTTACCTCCCACCTGGTAACCACGTATCCAGTCGAATGGTTTTTCCTGTATGTAAGGGTGCTCTTTATCCTTTGCAAAAAAATGCTGGGTAGCTTCATCAAAAGCATAACACCTGTTTGCAATCGGGTTATCTTTTTGTAATTGAGAAGTTAGCTGAGTACGGTGTTTAAATTCCCAGGGATCCATGGTGGTGGTGGGATAGTCCTTAACATGTTTTACATCCCGGCCTCTCTCCAGCACCAATGTTTTTAATCCATGGTCGCACAATTCTTTTGCCGCCCAGCCCCCGCTGATGCCGGAGCCGATTACAATGGCATCGTACGTATTTTGTGCTGCAGCCCTGTTATTAATGTTGGTTGAATCCTGTGGCATACCCTTTTTGAAATGGCGACAATCTCTTTTTTAGAAACCCGCTTTTATAAATTTCCTTTTTTCAATTCGCTTACTGCATGCTCTGCTGCTCTTGCAGTAAATGCCATATAGGTCAATGATGGATTTTGACAGGCAGCTGATGTCATAAAAGCACCATCGGTTACAAATACATTGGGAGCATCCCATATTTGGTTAAAGCTGTTGAGTACTGATGTTTTTGGATCTTTACCCATACGTGCCGAACCCATTTCATGAATGCCTCTTCCCAGTGTACCATCGCCATCATAAGCTTTCACATCTTTTACTCCTCCAATCGTAAGCATTTCAATGGCATCATTCACCATATCCTTACGCATCTTTTTTTCATTCTCTTTATATTCCACATCAAAGGCCAGCACATTCAATCCCCACTTATCTTTTTTTGTTTTATCCAATGTGATCTTATTTTCATGATAGGGCAAAGTTTCACCAAAACCTCCCATACCCATTTCCCATCTGCCTGGTTCAGTCAATGCATCTTTAAATGCCCCGCCGATAGCCAGTTCGGGAATATCCCTGTCCCATCCACTCCTGCTGGCACCACCCTGGTAACCAAAGCCACGCAGGTAATCTCTTTTATCTCCAAATAAATTCCTGTACCGTGGAATATAAATACCATTGGCCCTGCGGCCGTAGGTGTATTTATCTTCAAAACCTTCTACCGTTCCGCCTGCGCCTACACCCAGGTGATGGTCCATAATATTATGTCCCAGTTCTCCACTGCTGCTGCCTAAACCATCGGGCCATATATCTGTAGCAGAGTTCATTAATATCCATGCACTGTTTAATGCAGATGCATTTAAGAAAATGATCTTTGCATTGTACACATAGGTTTTATTATTTTCTCCATCCAGCACTTCCACTCCGGTAGCTCTCTTTGTATCTTTATCATATAAAATTTTTGTAACAATACTCCATGGACGCAATGTAAGATTACCCGTTTTTGTTGCAGCTGGCAACGTGGAAGACTGTGTACTGAAATAAGCCCCAAACGGGCAACCCAGCCAACATTTATCCCGGTACTGGCAATTGGTTCTGCCGCCATGCTCTACTGTTAAATTAGCACTTCTACCAATGATCATTTTCCTGTAACTGTTGTAATGATCATTCATTCTTTTACTCACATCCTTCTCCACAATATTCATATCCATCGCCGGTAAAAATTTCCCATCTGGTAATTGTGGTAAATTTTCTATTGAGCCATTAATGCCTGCAAATTGTTCTACATAATCATACCAGGGTGCTATTTCTTTATAGCGAACCGGCCAGTCGACAGCAATACCATCTTTTGCATTGGCTTCAAAATCAAAATCACTCAGGCGGTAGCTCTGCCTGCCCCACATTAAAGAGCGGCCTCCTACATGATAGCCACGGAACCAGTCGAAACGTTTTATTTCTGTATAAGGAGACTCGGAATCTTTCACCCAGTAATCAAGGTTGGCTTCATTTAACGGGTAATCCCTTTTCAAAACAGGATAATCACTAATCATTTGCTGTGTCCTTCCTCCCCGGTGAGGATAGTCCCATGCCTCTTTATTAGCGTTGACGTAATCCTTGACGTGTTCAATATTACGCCCCCGTTCCAGCATAATTACTTTTAAACCTTTTTCGGTGAGTTCTTTTGCGGCCCATCCACCGCTGATTCCTGAGCCAATTACAATGGCATCATACGTGTTATTATCCGGCATGTTTAATTTTTGTGATTTTTGAAAAATAAGTTGCGATCGTCTGACGGAAAATTAAAACTCTTATCGTTAGAATAAAAATATATTTTATGAGTGGGCAATCAATGAAAAAAAATTTACTGCTCCATAATTAGCTGCACTAAAATCTATATATTACTTCAATTTTACTTTCATTACGTAGCTGCTGCAGGTGATGAATAATATCTTTTCATCTTTACCAAATGCACAATTAGCGGTAGGCTGTCCTGTATAAATTCTTGCAATCACTTTACCAGCGGGGTTAAATATCCATACACCGCCGGGGCCTGTTGCAAATAAATATCCAGCTTTATTCACTTTCATTCCATCAGGATTCCCATTGTCCTTTCCTTCATCTGCAACCGCCCTGTAAAAAATGGATTTACTTTTTACAAGGCCCTTTTCATTTAGCTCAAATTTCATCCATACTTTATTTTCCGGGTCAGAATTGGCAACATACAAAAAATGTCCATCGGGAGATAGGGTGATACCGTTGGGATATTTTAATTCATCGGTCACCAGCTCTACTTGTCCTGTGGGCCTTAATACAAAAACTCCCTGGAAAGGCAATTGCTTTGCTGAATCATCCAGTCTTTTTGCAAGACCGTAGGGAGGATCCGTAAAATACAAACTGCCATCTGCAGCAAATACCCCATCATTAGGACTATTAAATTGTTTACCATTGTATTTATCAGCCAACGTTAAATATTTCATCTGTGGTTTATCCAGTGAAGATTGCATTACAGCCACCCTCCTGTCGCCATGCTGTAATAAAACCAATTCATTATTTTTATTGAGCAACAAACCATTTGAGCCGGGTTCACTGCCATGATATTCTTTCCCGGTAAATCCAGACGGATACAGATAGGTACTGGTATCACTTCCCTCTTTCCATTTATACACTTTATTATTGGGGATATCAGAGAAAAGTAAATAATCTCCATCAGCGATATACAATGGGCCCTCCGTCCATTTAAATCCTTTGGCAATTACTTCTATAGTTGCTGATGAATCAATAACCGGCAATGCTTCGGGATCAAGTATTACAATCCGTTTGGCTGTATCGTTTACCATAGCAGTATCAGCCGGTTTATTTTCTGAAGATGAATCTGTGCTGTTGTTGCAAGCTGTAAATGACTGGAGTATCATTAACAATACAACCGGAATTTTTAAATATTTCATATGTTTAATTGATTCAGAAGCTGTTTGAGTTAATTATTTTATTTTTTGTATGTGTATAAGTTGAGAACTAAACTTGGATAAAAATGAAAGTTGCCCGATAGTAGTGGAATGACAAAACCCCACCACTTTTCAAGCAACTTTCAATGGCAAATTATTGAAAGTTTATTGACTTTCAAACGAAAGTCAAAACATAATTTAAGACAGATATGGGAAGCGATCTGTTACCTTACAAAAACAGGTTGTCAATGGCGTCATTTACCTGTTAATTATGCGCCATGGGAAACTGTTTACTGGTATTTCAGGAAATGGACTTTAGAAGGAATAATAGAAATTGCACATCAGCAATTACGTAAAGCGTTAAGAAAAAAGAGTGGTAGAAAAGAATCGGCAAGTTTAGGTATCATTGATAGCCATAGTGTAAGAATGAGTTCAATAAGTGGACAACAAAGAGGCATAGATGGCAACAAGAAAATAAAAGGAAGTAAGCGGCATATTATTGTAGATACAATGGGCTTAATAATATGTGTAGTAGCCCATGCTGCTAATGTACACGATAGCAAAGGGGCAAAAGAAGTATTTGATTGTTTATATGAATTACGTTTTGATGAAGATAAATTAGAAAAAATATTAGCGGATGGTGGATACCAGGGAATCATTGCAGCGTACTTAAAACAGAAAATGAACCTCCCATTAGAAGTTGTTAAACGCAATGACAAAAACAATTGGGAGGTTATACCAAAACGTTGGATTGTAGAAAGGACTTTTGCATGGCTATTAAACTTTAGAAGATTAGTAATGGATTACGAAAGAACTAAAGAGTCTGCTATTAGTTTTGTTTATATAGCAATGCTTAACTTAATGGGTAAAAAATTTAATTAACTCAAACAGCTTC
>JAYWII010000067.1:0-44678 GCA_043788995.1 Chitinophagaceae bacterium
TTTCGCATAAATTATGCTGTTTTGTTTTAAAATATTCGCACATTAAAGTAGTTTTATGGAAAAGAATAAAATGTACGGTAACAAGATCAGGTCACTTCGTTTATTGAGAGGATATTCACAGGAATACATGGCAGATGAACTCGATATTACCCAAACAACTTACTCACGAATTGAAACAGATAAACAAAAATTAACTGCTCCCATATTGGAGAAATTAGCACAAGTGCTGGGCGTCTCCGTTCCTGACATTACCAGCAATGAGCCACTGATTATTCAAAATAATGCCTCAAACTATGGAGCTCAAGGAAGGATAGAAAATTTCTATGCTGATCAAAAGGAAACATATTTGAAAATGATCGAAGGAAAGGATAAAGAAATTGACCGGCTTACAAAACAAATTGAATCATTAATGAAGCTATTAGAAAAGAGAAAATAATATTATCCAAATAAAAAAGGGGCACGATTAAATGCCCCAGAACTGATTTGTTTACTATATGGGTTAGTAAACTAATTAATTAATCATCTACATCTTTAATTGTTTTCATAATATCCACTTTTTTAGTTTATGATTATTAGTAAACTTACAATTATTATACTAAAACACAAATAAAAACACAAGGATTTGTTAATGGTGCCCTATTTCCATCTTTCAGCAATTTTTCGAAAACTTTTATAAATACCACTCTCACCATCTCTTTTTTCTACTAAATCAAAGTAAGGCTTTAAATTATTCAAATATTTCAAGAACATCGTTTTAAAAATATTTTTTACGTAGACCTCGTCCAAAACACCGCTATCCACTCCTTCTGATAAGTTTTCAAAGTAATTCATAACACAGATAACGGCAGATCGGTATTCGGCATTGTCATCACTTTCAATTTGCTTAACGAATTCTTTATTATTGTCATCATTAAGTAAGCTCTTGTTTTTGGAAATAAACGCTCGTGCCTTCCCTGTTTTATCAGACATTTTATGCCATTCAAAACATTTCTCCATCGTCAAAAGTAATTTTGATTTTTTATCTTCCTCTGCCTTTTTTGCATTCCCCCTTTCAATATCTAGTTCCTTTTGATGTACATCATGAACCCATCTATCAACATCTAATTGCAATTTTAGACTATGAGCCGTTAAATTAAGACGTAAATTTAAAGCATGATATACGCAGGTAGTAGTTACAATGATTGCTGTAAATACTGCTGCAATATCCTTAATTTCAATTTTTAGAATGGTTGCCTGGCTTTGGTTTAGAGCCAAAATTACTAAGACTATTGTCGCAATAATTGCAATAGAGCCTCCAACTAAAAGTGTCCAATTGTTGTAATGCTTTGTTCGTCCATCAAACTTTGGTATTTGGTATTTTGAAACATCCAAATTCATTTTATCATTATTTATTTTTGATCGGTTAAAACAATAAAGTATTTTGTTATTCTTTTATTTCGGGGTAAATCTTAAAAATGATATTAATAAAGTAGTGCTGCTATTTTTTTTGTCTTCAAATTTAATAATACTACAGGCAATATCAATTAGCTTATAACTCATTTGAAGATATGTTCCTTTTATAGGTGTAATATCCCAATCAGATAAATTAAAACAAGCATTAATATTCTTTCTTAAAAGCATACCCTCCTTATCGATATTGTCTTTTGTGAACGGCCCAAGTTCTGCCATATAACTGCTCCTTCCGTCATACGTTACAAATTGGCTTTTGATTTCGTTTGGTAATACGACCATACTTGCATAACGATTCTCGTCTGGGTCAAATATAAAACCACTAAACACAGATTGCTTTCTTATTGCTGCCAATGGGTAATCAAAGCTACTGTCCGTCTTCTTCCAATCCCTGGTAAAGGCGAAGATGGTTTTAATTTTATCACAAAGCGAAGTGGTATTGCTCTGACTGTAACCAGTAGCTTTAATCATCAACAGAAACAAAAGCAGCTTGCAGATCTTTATCATAACAGGTATTTTTATTGCCGAAGAGATAACTTGATTCAAAAAGTAGTTAATGGAATCTTACTATACGAATAAAAAATCCTATATCATAATGTCAGATAAACTCTCCAGCTTTCTTCTTGTCCTTTGTCCGGATGCAATTTCCTGCTGTGTAAAACCATCAAATTCTACCAATGCACTGAAATCGATGCCTGTTAAGTCTATCACTTCTTGTATGCTGATCTGGAAAGTTTTGTAGGCAGAGTACACGAACTCCAGATCTCCCAGTTCTTTTTCCTGACTTATTTTGTAAGCAGTGGCAGATGGTCTTCCTTCTTCGGTAACAATGGTTACCACTTTCCAAAATGCCGCAGGAATCTGTACATCCCGGTAAATCATATCCTGATCTGAAAACACTGGGCCAGTATATACGTTTACCATCATGTCGTCAGATTTGGCATGAGACAGCACATAGTTTTCAAGCCCCAGCCAGGTCTGTTGATTGATATTGGCAATTTGTGGACAGGAATTTGTAAAATGAAAAGTATCCCTGTTGGCAGTTACCGCCTCGTCGCCCCAATTTGGATCTTCTCTTCTCACCATGTGGCCTCTGTCTAAGATATTATTATCATATACACTATCCCCTACCTGATCTTCCTTATCCAGACGACCATCAAAACTCCAAACACTGATCCGGGGTACTTTTTTTGATTCTGCTCCATTGATATTTACAGCAGTAATAATGGGGAGTTTACGGGAAACAGACATGATCACGGAGAAATTCTGGTACCTCAGTTCTACACCAGTACCTCCTCTTCTCAGCTGCCTCATGTCGTCTTTGAATTCATCTTTTAATTGCGGCATCGGAATTTCCCAACCGTCCAAAAAATCAGGCGTATAACCATTCCTTCCCTCAAATGCTTCGGAGCCGGTGGTAGGTTCATGCCCAGCCCTCTCCAATGCTTCGGCTCTTTCAGTTAAAAACTGGTTTGATACAAGATCGCCTAGTCTCTTCATACCTGCGAAGCTGGCTTTTAATTGCAGATTTGCTGTTGCCATAAATGTGTTGTTTAATTGTTGTTGTGAAAAATTTGAAATATGATTTGTTTTATTCTGTTGGTTCATACAATTACGCAATGAATCACGCCAGGAATGGAATGCATTGTGTACTGTTATAAGCTTATTGTTTCTCGGCTTTGCTGCACATGCAGCAGTTAAAAAGCTTTCCATCGCCCAGCTCCTGTCAATTATTTCTATGAAAGGCTCCAATGCCAATTCTCTGTTACCGGTTAATCCCAATGCAAAAATATTTGGGTCAAGATCAGCTAACTTTACAGTGAGCACACCTTGTATGATCTCTGCAAGTTTTTCATAGTCTTTGTAAGTAGTAAAGGCATCCAACAGAGCATAACGGCAGGGGTCTCTAAATAAAAGACTTGGGCCTTCCAGCAAAGAAAATATCTCATTTGGGTCTTTCTCAAATAGTGATATCTTCAAATCTGTAACTGCTGCCATGTTGGAATACTGCGTATCAAACTGACTCAGCAAATTTTTAGATGAAACAACATTCGCGACATCACAAATTTTAGCTAAAGCATTTAATGCTTCCTCATTCCTAATTGACTGGTCAGAAGGCTGCCCAATAAATGATGTGCTGAGTTTCAATAACCATTCGGAATCTAATTTTAATTGAGAATGTGAGATCCTGTATTTTTCCGTAACCGTATTACCAATTATACAGTTAAGCAAAAACCTGCTCTTTTCTATTGACCCAGATTTTTCCTTTGTGCTAAAATGCTCGATTGCTTTTTCAATTAGTTTGATGATAGAATTATCTAATAGTCCCTGATTAGCCATTATCACCAATGCAGATGAAAATCTATTGAAAAATATTTGATACCTGAAAAAACTGTCAGTGCCAGAATTACTTTGCACAGCCACAATGAAATTATTCAACCGCTTGGTAAATTCATCTGTATTAATATCTCCAGGATTAATAAAACAGCCAGGATACACGTATTCCAAAAGGCTAAACTCAGCTTGCTGAAAGCCGAAGAATCGTTGATAAGATTTCAATTTCCTTGCTTTATCCCATTCCACTGTTGCAAACAGCAGTTCTTGTTCCCAGTTATCGTTCCAATCGTTAGTTGTGACGTTTAAAACCTTATCCCAGTTGTTATTTTTTTTCTTAGCACGTTGAAATAATTGATAGGCATTAAAATACTCCCTGCTTTTTACCAGGCTTTTACCTGTGGGATGATATTTTGCATACAGAAATTTGTCTGGCAGGCAAAACACTTCTTTATCCGGTACATTTTGATCAGCCGCAAATTTTATTAATACTTCCGCTGATTTTGGCAGATCATTCAAATTAGAAAATATAAATTCATACGCCTGTTGAAGCTCATTTAGATCAAATTTTTCTCCATCAACCGGATCTTTCAGCATCATCAATTGATGATAGGTACTTTCAGCACTCAATTCTTTCGTATCAATCGAATTAAAATAATCAATTGCCTTTGTTCTTACTGCTAAAATTCTTTCAGGCTCATGCAATTCCATAAACCTAATCATTGATCTGCGCAGATCCTTCCTGTGCCATACTTTTCCATAACTGTCCGTATAACATAGCCAGTTATAGGATGCAAGTTTTTGTAAAATATTGCCTGCCTCTTCCAGATTGGCAATTGAAATTTGCAATACCGGACAAAGTACATTTAATATGATTTCAGGTGTGAGATACCGGAGAATGAGACCTGGATAAGCCAGCTTTTGTAATACAGGGTCATTGATCCGCATTAATACACGCCTGTAAATAATTCCTGCAAAAAATTCACCGGTGCTGTCACGATTCTCTCTTAAATCCTTGAGCAATTCCTTCTCAGACATAGCACCTTCAGATAATAATTTAGCAACCAATTTCAATTCAAGCGGTCTTTGAGGAACGGAACCACTTTGTAAAATATTACGTGCCGTATCCGGCTTAACTCCGTGTTTTTCCAAAAACTGCTGGGCTATTGCCTGATCAAATTCATTAATTTCAAGTGAGTCGATTACCTGTGGAATAGTTTGTATTTCTGTTAAGGAGTTATCATACAGGCGTCCTGAAAAAATTACTCTCATTGAAATGCCAGACATAATATCCGCCAGGTAGTTGATCCATTCATAAAGGCGTCCAATCAGGAATCGCTGGCTGGCTTCTTCAATCGTATCAAATACAAGTAAAAAGGGTACAGGTTCCGTTGAAACACTTTCCAGCATATACCTCACTTCATAAATCAATGATTTTGAATACCGGGAAGATTCTTCAGAGCCGGAATAAGATAAATTGGGTATTCCCTGATTGCTGCCAAACAGTCTAGATTCATCTCTCAGCATTTTTAATCTTTTTTCAAACTGCGGATACTGCAACCCAACCTGGCGGGTGATTTCTCTTTCAAGCCATACAGAATCTTCCGGGTTGATACCGGGCCGGTCAAAATCAAGGATAATAACAGTTGCTTTTCCTAAACTTTTAATATCTCCAATGAATTTAGCAAGCAGTGTTGATTTTCCTACCCCGCCTTCGCCGGTAATTATCATCCCCCTCCAATGAGGACCGTTGACAGTTGAATGTTGATTAATAAGAAAATCATATAACCGGATTAACTCATCCTCCCGGCCAATAAAATGATTTGAAAGTGTGGAATAATCATCCATTAAACCAGCTGGCTTTATGTGTTCTGTTACCTGGTCAATTTCCGGCTTGGAGAAATCTAAGTGTGTAGTAAGATCCATAACAGTTAGAGTTGCCTTTAACTGATCAGCAGAAAGCTCATCCAGCTTCATTTCCTTTCCCTCTACCATTATTTTACGTAACATCTCCCCAAACAAATCTGTTGCAGGCAGCGGCTGAATAACCTTTTCTTGTATGGTTCCATTGGCAATCATTTCAGAAAGGATAGGGGTTCTTTTTTCAGGTTTTAGCGTCCATCTCACCTTATCTGTAGCTTCAATATTAAAATCCTTAGAAATGACAGACAGTACCAACTGCTTCTGCTGCTCTGTAACACCAGTTCCAAAAAGAGCAGCCGGTTCTACTTTTCCGGACAGCGCTGCTTTTTCAAATGGGGTTGTTAAATCGATATTTTCAAAAGAAGGAATGGTAAAATTTTTATTTGACTGCTCCAGCAAAGTTGTTTTGATAGTATTGATGACTTCAAAAGATTCCGGGTCCTGTTCAGAAAAAGTAATGCCCTGAAAATCTGTTTTCATTTTAACAGGTTCCTGGTTTGCCTTTAGCCTGCTTTCCAGTTTTGCAGCTATGTTTATTTGAGCAATTATATTTTCTTTCATGATATCTCTATTAATGGCATTTATGCTCCCACTTTATTGAAAATTATTTCTTGAGTATCCGAACAAAGATTCATCAGGGCGTCAGTTGGTTTGTTTAGAAGATCCTTCTGATATTTTGATAACAAGAACCTTGTTATCCACTCTACTGTATCACCGTCAGTAATAACGTTGTAATCTGCAAAAGCCCTGTTTAAACAATTCTTTATTTCCACTTGTGTTATTTCCCTGCTTCGGTAGCGTTGGGTAAGGTCAATAAGGGTGCTGGATATATCTGCTCTCATGCCATCCAACAAAACTCGGAACCATCCCAACTGTATTACTTTTTCATATATTAGGAAAAGGAAATCTGAAGCATACGCCCCGTCAAGACTGATCTTATTGAGATTTTTTATGCATAACCATACAGTACGGTTAGCTCTTTTATCGTCCAGTGCTTTAAATAGCTTAAATACCAGTTCATCTTTCAGCCAGGCAAAGGGTGTGGAGTTATAATCAGCCAAGGCAACAAAATCAGGCACTGGCACGCTTGCTGCAGCGCAAATATCTGTACAAAGTTCCAGTGCTGTTTTGGCAGCAATATTTTCTCCCTGCAGCAGTATTTTTAAATGCTGAGCATCATTAAGGAGGGAATAAACAAGGTCTGCCAAAAAGGACTTACCTGACTTATCACCCCCTGCGATAGTAATAAGTCTTTTATTGCCAGTTATCAGTGATTTCCAAATGGCTGACTGAAAATCATCATAACCAATGAAAGGTAGAAAATTCTTTTTGTCCAGACACCACACTGGACAGTCCGCAGGGTCGGGTTGGGGCAATACCGGGAAATTAACTGAATAATGATCAATAATTTTTCCAATAGGTATCGCCCGATTGGTCACGTTTCCATTTATTTTGTTTGGCCAGGAGCCCTGGTGCAGCCCAACCAATGAAAATTCTTTATCAAAACATGGGCCACCTGAAGCTCCACCCAATGCATTTAAGCCGTGTAAAAAACGCATTTTAGGTATCGCCGGGTCCGGGGGTGCAAGGTCCACCACTTTACTGTAATCCATTTTTAATGGCACTCCGTTAGGATGCTGCAGCAATACAATGTTAGCATTACCTTCTGGCAGTTTACTTCGTTTATCTGGCAAAGCCCATCCTCTTTCCAAACCCACTGCCTTTGCCAGCCTTAAAATAGCATAATCATTATAAGGGTCCAGTTCACTCAGTTTATCAGGCAGCATATCTTTTAGCTCCAGGTGGTGGCACGTGCTGTAAGTAACCAACCAGTTGGTATGCACCGCCACGGTAGTTGTGCCCTTTATTTGAATGGTAGCATCCACAAGATCCAAAATACTATTAAATTCTACCTGCAGTAATGGTAAGGGTATTTTTTCTGTACAAATAATCTGCCCTTGTACATTTACTACATTATCAAAAAGATCCTGTATTACATGCCAAGCCGTTAAAAACAGGTTGGGTCCCACCAGTATACCGGTGCCTTTAGTAGCTCCGTTTACCAGAACTTTACCAGTCATTTGGGAGTACTTAACAATCCGCTTACTAAAAATGAGTGGATCGATAAAACCGGCTGGTGGGTTGGTAATGGCGTGTAGCAGAGCATCTTGCTTGGAGATCGCCTGCAGTAGAAACTCAGCAAGCGCACCTTTTTCCAACCCGGCATTTACAACCATGGTAATAATATAGAATAGAAATTTTTTATTTTCAGCATGGTCCAAAGCCGTTTCAAAAGCTTTGCTGTCATCGGCCTCCTCTCTTGCCACAGCTTCAAATTCAATCCTTGATTCAAAAGGGATATCCATAAGCGACTGAGCTTCCCAGAAAATCTTGGAAAACTCCGTACGGGTGGTGTTGAGCGCTGCTGCAATTTCCTGGGATGTTAGCATATTTATTGTTTTCAGTTCGCTATTGTGTAAAATCAACCAGCTTTACATTGTTTTGTTGCAGAATGCTTCTGAGGCTATTTCCGGAAACAATATTTGGACCATCCAGGGTACCCCCTAGTATATGGCCCCAGTTCTCCCGTGGTGTATTGGTTTTTCCGCCATAATGTAAACCAGCAGCTATGCAGGCATTGTTTACCGTTACAATCAAGGAGCCAGAGTTTCCGCCCAGCGTAGTGGCATCATGGGTTACCGTCCAGTCTTTTACCTCTCCCTCAGAAACAATGATCTCTCCCGGTGCTATACGTTTGTAACCAAATGTTGATTTAAAAAGCTGGTCCAGCAGTGTGCCGTAAGTTTGCAGGCCGTATAATCCCGGATTGCCTGGATACCCGATAGTAAAAATGATTTCGCCAGGGGTTGCCCATTCTGTAGCAAGGCCAAATGATAACAATTGTATGGGAGTCATTTCAATAGGTGCCGGGCTCAGCTTGATCACCACAAGGTCCAACTTAAAATGATCAATATCATAAGGATCAATATAGTCTGGCGGCACAAACAGCACTGATTCCAGCCCACGGGCATTTAATGATTTTTGCGCCCTAAACTCAAAACCAAAATCAATTTTGTAATTCGGTTTCATCTTCCAGCCGCCAACGTTTTCCAGTGTAGCGATTTCCTGCAGCACGTGCCGGTTGGTGATGATGAGATCCTGGTGAATTAAAAAACCGGTTCCTACTTGGTAGCCACCTGCATCATTAATCCTTCCAACACATTCAATGGCATGGGTCAAACAGTCACCACCGGTAGCAAATACTCCTGCCCAGTCACTTTCAGGGCTTGATTGAAAATTAACTTTTCCGTTCTGAATTAAAAAGGAGGGTCTGGTGCCATCTGTTCTCACTATTACTTCCAGATAAGTTGCCTTATATGGATTTTTTTCCAGGTAGCTGTTATCGTCCGCAGCTACTGCTTTTAGGGCATCCTTGCCTTCCACAGCAATCTTCTTAGCTATTAATTTTAGCTTGGTATCGTTGCCCAGGAATTCTTCAATAATCCGGTTGATTTGTTCTTCGGATTTTGCGGCCTTTTCCACCAGTGCGTCAGTTGATAACTCAGCTCTGGTGTCAGTAAGACCTTCCACTGCACCCACGGCCCCACCCATTTTCGGTACTGAATTAAATAACTTTCTAAATCCGGCAGCAATATTTTTTTCAATAGTAGTTTGATCTGGCATTGTTTAAGGTTTAATTATTCAAGGAAATTCTATCAAATTAGTTTCATAATAAAAATGTATCGAATACCATCATTCAGTAAGGGTTAAAATCACTCTGTTTAGGCCAGGTTTTTTCATTTAAAAATGACTGCTGGTCTTTTCCATATTACTTACCGTTTTTTGCAAGCCAATCTAAGTCTGTTCCGTTTTCAAGCGTAGAACAAACGTAAACATTTAGGGTTTTACCTACAAGGGTGAAAACACCCTTTTTTTATTAAGTTATTGTTACCTCTTATACAGGATTTTTCCTGTATGGTAAATCTTATGTCTTCTTTTTCTTCCGCAATGAATCCATCACCACTTTCGCAACCGATGCCCGTTTTCGGTCCATCTCTTGTTGGGTAATCGCATTATAGGTAACATTCGATGGTATCCTTTCATCATGGCTTAAGTTTATTCGACAAAAAGTCGTTCTGCATTCGCCCTTTCACAGGCTATTCATCTTATGTGTAAATCTGAAAACGATAAAGGGATACTCACAAACTGTAGGTGTCTGTTATGTTAACAAACCGCATATACGTATTACGGCTATACAGTCATTTTCTTAGTGACAGGCTTAGCTGAAATTCACAATCCCATTTTTAATGGCGTACATCACAAGACCTACTCTGTTTTTTAATTTCAGTTTTTTTAGAAGAGTATCCCTGTAACCATCAATCGTACGCGGGCTCACTTCCATCCGGTCAGCAATTTCCTTGTAAGTCTTTTCAGAGCAGGAATATTTTAAAAAATCAATTTCTCTGTCTGTCAGTTGCACTAATATTTTTAGTTCATTCTCTTCTTCCTGCGTTTTATTAAGCGCATGTATCAGTTTATTGCTCACCAGGTCAGAGTAATGAAATCCTCTTTGCATCAGTGCTTCAATAGCTGTACGCAGTTCAGCAGGATCACTGTCTTTTAAGATATATCCCCTTGCCCCGGATTTAAGCATGCGGATAATAGCACTCTCATTGTCATACATACTCAATGCCAGCACTTTTACAGAAGGGTAATTTTCTTTAAGCCACTGCGCTGTTTCATAGCCGTCCATATCCGGCATATTGATGTCGAGTAATACAAGGTCAGGCAGATTGTCCGGATTTAATTTCTGAATTAGATCCCTGCCATTATTTGCTTCAAACAATACAGTATGTCCCAGGTTTTTTACCAGGCCCGAAAGACCATTGCGGAGCAGTATATGGTCGTCGGTTAAAACTATATTTGCCATATTTTGTAGTTACAATTTATTTAAATCACTCACTTCATTCTCTATTGTGGTATTTTGATACAGATAGTAGTACCAGAACCGGGACTAGAATGAATCAACAGGTTTCCTCCTATTAATGCCGTCCGGTTTTTCATACTTTTTAAACCAATACCTGTTTCAGCAGGGGTTTGGAACTGACTGTCAAATCCAATACCATCATCGCTCACCGACAGGTTAAACAGGTCTTGTAGATAATTAATCTCCACCAATACAGAAGATGCTCGGGAATGCTTTAATGCATTATGCAAGGCCTCCTGTACTATCCGAAACACTACCATTTCTTTTTGATTGGCTAAATTATACTGATTGCCATTTACTTTTAAACTGGTATCAAATTGCCCGATATTCTGCAGGGTTTTCAGTTCATTAGTAATAGCTTCTTTCAGACCAATTTCTGTGATCTTTTCTCCATGAAGGCTCCGGCTCAGGTCACGAAGATCGTTGATAGCCTTACTGACCAGATTCTTTGCATCGTTAACTTTCAACTGTGCGGTTTCTTCAGCAGGCGGGATCATATTCAGATGCAGTTTGGCCAGGCTGAGTACTTGTCCTATATTATCATGTATCTCTTCCGAAATATTTTTTAAGGTCTGCTCCTGTATCTCTATTTGGGTACGAAGCAATTCATTTTGAAATTCGGACTGCATCATTTTCTTTTCCCTGGCGTATTTTTTTCTCCTGTTATAATACAGGATGGCAGAAATTAAAATTATAGTTGTCAGCAGTAAAGCAAAAAAACTGAATAATATTATTGAGTAATAAATTTCCTGCTTGTCGGTAAACATACAATACCAATTATTATAAATGCATATAAAATTAAGTTTAATGGCCCATTGATAATAATAAACAATTGTCTCGCTTTATTGCCATCCATATGCAGCACGTTGGTGTATATGCTGTTAAAAAAGAAGGTCGTTCCAAAGAAGATCAGAATCCCGGAACAAATCCAAAAATATTGGTTTTTTAAAATAGAACGCCCCTCCTGAACTTCCAGGTTAAACAAAATGTAGGTACAAAGTATACTCTCCAGCAATCCTTCCATATTTATATTTAATCCGGGGAAACCCTTGAAATGATAATAAAAAAAGGAAATAGACAGCGAGATAAGCATGTAAAAAGGGATGCTTATTTTTATGGCAGCTGAAATTTTACCTGGTTTAACAGCACTTAACAGGAACCCCGCAAAGAGTGGGTATTCTACCAGTACAAATGCATGGTACAACGCAGTAAAATTAATTTGTCTTTTTAGCATGTATTGGGCACTTAACTCTGTTACTACCGTTAGCACTAATAAAATGCATAAAATAAGGTATGGTTTGTGTCCGCTTTTCCATGCTGCAAAAGAAAATAATGCTGCTGCGGTGATCAGTGAAATATATATGATATTATATACAGACAATAATACTATGCATTTTGATTTCTGATATTGTTGACCTGATCCAATGCATACTGCAGCAGCACCAGTTTATCTGCCTGTATGGGAGCAGTGACGCTGTTACCCCATGGTGGCGGCGTTCCATATTCACTGACAAGAGATGTACTCTTTAGGTCTGCAGCTAACAGGCCTCCGCTTAAAGTATCTGGTATAAAATTATAGTGCAGGTCTTTTCCTGCTGCATCTACACCAACAGTTACCAAAGAGGCAAATGCTTCTTTAGAACCATCATTCAATGTTACTACTTTTTTGCATAAATAAAAACGGAGGCCTTCGCAACCCGGCTGGCTCAGTGTTTTCAGTAAACCATTCTTATCAATGGTAATGGCAGAAGACCGGACCAATAATTCTTTCAGCTCATCCTGTTCGGTTGAATCATTTGGCTGGATCAGGTTTTGAAAATCAGCCATCAGTGCTACCGCCAGCTTTGCAGATACCGGTATTCCATAGGGCTGTTGATCTGGAGCTTCCGGTTCCATATTCACACTCATTGCAGTTTCTTCTACCACAAGGTCAATAGCGTCTATCGCTTCGAAATTACCCGGGATATAATTGGCAGGTAACTCCCTGCCGTCTGTCTTCCATCTTGGTTTTAATTTTTCATTGTTTGGCATAAATAGAGGTTTTGGGTTTTAGGTATTTAATGGTTGCAAAATATTCTATTGTTCCTGGATATCTATGGGTGTTTTCACCCTTTTTTATATCTTAATTGTAAAACTCTGGGCAAATGCAGTGGGAGTTATTGAACATTCTTTCTTCAGCTGCCAGTTCGTTTATACCAAAAGGCAGAATCCTGCCATCGCTTTTCTTTTTTATAAAATTGTGATTTAACGCTCAGGTAATTTTCAAAAATATTGTAAACGTTTTGCTGGTAATCAGCAATAGCGAATTGGTATCCCCTGTTATAATCTAAAATAGCTCTGGTGGCGTGGCAGGCTGAGCTAATGGCAAAACCAATACCCATGGAGGAGATAGGATCAAAGGAAGCAGCTGCATCTCCAACAGCAATAAAATTGTTTCTCACAGCTGAATTGGTAATTTGAGAAAAAGCGCTTTTTATCCATAAACCCTCATACGATAACTCATCTTTTAGTTTGTGTTTAATATGACTTGTAATTGAAAGCAGCCTTTCCCAGTTTTCTTTTTTTTGCAATTGCTTTTCTTTTAAAATGCCTGCATCAGTAAATAAGGTTACTGTCATTTTCCGGTTAGGTAATGTGGCACAATACCACCAACCTTCTTTAATGGTCTCTATCAATATCTCTTGCCGGGGAACAACGGAATCTTTAAGATGAAGAAATGTTCCTACCGCCATTAATTCATCATGTTTTACTGAATCAATCCCTAACTTCCGGCACACATTTGCATGCCTGCCGGTTGCATCTATTAAATATTTTGCTTGCAGCAAAATTCTACCTCGTGACTGGTGCATTAAATCAGCTTCCCACCCGTTATTTTCTGTTTGTCTAAAATCTATGCACCGGGTTCTTGGGAAAATGGTTGCCCCTTTTTTAGAAGCTTTTATGAGTAAGAGTGAATCAAATTGCTCCCTGTCGAGTTGATAATTTTCTTCCTGAGTGCTAAAAATGGATTCTCTAGATACAATGCGGGAACTTCCCCATGCAGCGTGGCTGCTGTATCCATGAATAAAGCTATTTTCACTAAAACTACTCCTGCTTATTTTTAGATATTCAAGCAATTCAAACAGGCTCGGATTTATTTGCTCACCCACTTTTATCCCGTCAAAAGCGCTTTGCTCAACTATTGCAACTTTTAAATTGGAGTAATTGAGTAAACTTAATGCAGCAGAGGTCCCTGCAGGGCCTCCGCCAACAATAAGTACGTCTGATTCAAAATGACTGATCATTTATTAACGCCTGTTTCTTGTTCCGGAACGAGGTGTTCCCAATCCTTCAGCTGCAATTTCAATTTCCTTAAATGCCTTTTCTTCTAAATGAGCCACCAGCATTTCAGCTTTCATGTTTTGCCTTTTTACAAGCGCTTTATCAGGCTGTATAAAAAAAACCGGTATTGTTGTTTCATTATCGGCCTTATTACCGCTTATCTGCCCCACCGGCACATCATCAAAAGTGAATAATTCATTGTTTCGTTCTGTCTCCACCATAAATGGAAATCCTTTGCTTCCGGAATTTTTATCACGAATAAAGCCCAGTGCAAACCAATACTCTACCATTTGGGTAAAACTATTGATACCCCGTGCATAGTTCATTTGTTGCCCGGCCGGAACATGTGTCGCTGCCTGCCCTCCTGCTGTAAATTCACCGACTAAAACATCCCACGGACTTTGGGGCGGCCACCAGTATGAATAGTAGGTTGGGGGAAGTGGCGTTCCACTATCTTTATTTACAGATGGATTGGTAAAGTTGATATACTGGATGGTGCATTGGAAAAAATCTGCCTGCCAGGGGCATGCCATACGCTTTGTCAAATCACCTGGTTCGCATCCGCCTCCTTCACATTCATCCCGTGAAGCTGTTAAGCCATTTTTACTATACCAGTCTTCATTTTGAAATTGCTTTATGTGGTAAGACGATTCGTATATTTCCGGATTTTGCATACTCCATGTAACCTCTATTCCCGGACACATGGGCAAGCCCACACAGTTGCCAACACTGGCAGTATCCATAGGGTTTACCGGATAATTCTGATATAAAGGGTCATTTACAAAGAATCCTTCAGCCCATTGCTCCAATAAAAACAACTGGGTTTCATCCAATGCCAGGAACTTCATAATATTTGTATTGGTCACTGAATTGCTGCCCGAGTTCAGAGGTATCATTGGAAAAAAATCCGCCTCCTGTATTTTAAACAATTGCTCCTGCGGTAAATCCGGGGGTACCGGTGGCTGTGCATCATTTTGCCTGAAATACGATGCATAATTTTTCCGGTTTGATTTATTGTTTTCAGAGGGATCCGAAAAGTCAAAGACATTGCTGGCAAAAGCCATCATGGGCTGCACATTGGCTACCCATTGATAACGGCTTATCCGGTTGATAACAGGAAGTATATCCCGTTGAAAGTTGGCATAAAAATTTTTATCCCAAACGCCATTAGTGCACATGTCCGGTACCAGGTTAAGACATCTCACCCCTACATCAAACATGGTATCACTCAGGTTGGAAATATTTACAATTTCCGGGGCAAAATCCGGAGAACCTACAATTACCCAGGCCGAAAGATTAACCGCCGCACTTCCATCTTTAAATGAAATTGTACAATAAACAGGTCCGTCAGAAATATCATCGTGCCAGGTACTGGAACCACCATAACTGGTGAGTGGTAAATTCCCTCCTGCATTTCCAAAGCCACCAAGAACCACCAGCCTTCCATCATTATCAGTTAACAAATCTCCAATGGTAGTAACCGGTACCCCATATTTTACTTGTGCCGGGGGATATTGCACCGGGTAATTGGCAGGTGAATTTTCTTTATTAAAACCGATTGATTGCTTCCTCCCGGAAATGCTTCTTGGCCCAGGGTCAACAAATAATGTTTGCCTTTGGGGCTCTGGTATATCCGGATTCCGGAAAGGGATATTTTGGTTGGTATAGCTATTGGATGGCCCATACAACAAATTGCCTTGTAGTTCACTATACTGATACCAGGCGGCTTTTTTGCTTGCCAGATGAACAGTCCAGTTAATAGCGGCAATATTGAGAGAATTAAGCGTAATCTCAATCTCATCTTCGTCATAGATTTTAAATGGCTGGCCCTGCCGTTTAATCAAACCTTTTTCATCTTTAAAGCCTACAATAGGGCCAATCAAATTTCCGTTAGCATCCCCGTCGAATGGAAGCCCGCCGATGCTCTCTGGCGATAAGCAGATTTTTGTCGGACTGTTTCCAAGTCTCGCTATCCCAATAGAAGGATGAATTGTTAATTTCATTGTTTGAAGGTTTATAGATTCCTACTCATTTGGCTTTTCGGTTTCGCCCCGTTTTTTTAAGTGGTTCCTCGTCTCCACGTTCTTAAATATATTTAATGCTAAAAATATATTTAATGCTAATTACCAACTTTCAAAACTTCGAAATCATTTTTTTTGCTGTTCGTTGCAAGAAATTTGTTGCATTTGTTCAATATTTAGCGCAGATATCATTTCAAATTATTCTCCATGTAAACATCTAAAAAATAATCCTTAAAAAATAGAGTGTTTTCCCCCTTCGATTGTAGGGTATATACTACAATAAGTAGTACTTAAACCCGATTGTATTCTATGTTCTATCTAAATCCAGGTTTCAGTATTTTGGCATAATTGGCACCGATTCGAAAGCTGGTCATAGTACCAATATTACCCAGTATGGCTTTTCTGATATCTTCATGTAACTGATCTGTATATTGATGGGTTATCTAATCAACATGGGTGAAAGTAATCTGTTTTTGGGCAGGGAATTACCTGTTTTCCTCAACAGTGAAAAAATGTTACTGAGGCTCACTTATTTTTTCTTTTTCGCAATGAATCCATCACCACTTTTGCAACCGATGCCCGTTTTCGATCCATCTCTTGTTGAGTAATGGCATCATAGGTAACATTCACCCGGTATCCTTTCATGATGATTTCTGCCGGCGCTGGTTCTTGTACCGTTTCATCTAAGTATGCAAACAATGCATCAGGGGTGAAAAAATGTACTGCATGTTGGGCAAAGTCAGTTATTTCTGCTATGCACTTTTGCCTGATCTTTTCTAATTGCTTTATATCTCCTGAAAGAGAAACCACCACATCGTAATTCGCCCTGATACACTTTTCGATATTGCGTATTTCCCATTCAGCATCGGTGGTGATGCAGATTTCAACAGCAATAGTTTTGTTGTCTTTCGTAAGGAGCACATCGACATTACCACTGCCATCCGGTAACTACATTTCTATTGTAGCCTTGTATCCCCTCGCTACCGTCATCTTCTTCACTAATGTTTGCAGGTAACGATTTACGGAGGGGTCCTTTTTCTCTTTAACCATTTCAGGTACAGCAAGCTGAAGAACCGGTATCACATTTTCCTGGATTATTGGAACGGGTTTGATCTCTTCTTGTTCTGGCGAGGTATTGATTGTTTCTGCTGCTGGCTCCCCTTCTGGTGACTGCTTTTGTTCACTAGCAGGCTTTTCTATTTTGATTATTGGTTTCTTCTCTCCCTTTTCTACTGTCAGCTCTAACGTTTCTAAGAGCATGTTCTCCACCGCTTCTTTTGAAGTTGCATATTTCACCCTTGAATTGCGTATCGCTAATGCTTTATTGATCTCCCTTTGTTCTTCGGTTACAGCTTCAAGGGGGATGGTGTCAATCGAACAATCATATTGTGGCTGTTCGATTCTTATGACTGCTTGGCCTCTTCCCTAATTTTGAAGATCTGTATGATCAAAACCACTGAATCCGTACTGTAGTTTTTTGGCATCTGGTTCACCAATTTGACTGCCTCTATACTTCAGAACCAGAATAATTTGGGGGCTATACGCACCAGTCAGGTATCGGTCTTAGCTGTAATGGCTATCTTAAATTAAAGGTACTAATGTTTCTATTATTGACTGGCAAAGGTGTTTGCTGATTGGATTTTTTATCGTAATCCCTGGAATTTTTTGACATCTTCCTTATTAACCAACTCTAAGTAGTAATCTTGTTTAACAAAATAAATTCTCCCATCTTGCCTATTCAAAAAACTAATTTCTTGATTGGTAATATTACAATTTGAACAAGCCTTATACTGCACTTTAGAGGTATCGCTTAATGTTAACTCGTATCTGCCTTCTTTTACTTTCTTAAGATTAAACTCCATTTGGACATCAGCCATATATCTGTTATTATTCAAAGCAATTGTTGGCATTCGTTTAAATTCTACCCCCTTATGGGTTCTACTAAATTCATCTGATTCAAGAACAGCGAACAATAACAAGCTGTCTTTTTTATTTGATATTTGAACCGTTGCCTCACCAGGATAGTTTAATATTCTAAAGTCTTTGAAATCAAAAACCTGAATGTTATTACGCAAATCCAAGTTCTCATAATAGAAAGTGTCTCTTACCGCTGCTTTTACATAAAAATATTGTATTCCGTGAATATGTGAATATACTTTCCCTTCCTTTGATAAAAGACCTATATAATCGGCCCACACCATAATGGGTTCATCGTCGGAGCCATAATTAAGCAAAGCAGCATGCCCTGTCATGTAAGCAGGTTTTTGCAAGGTATCATTAATATTTTTATTTTCCATTTTTGCTGGTGTGTTCCAACAACTAAGATTAACCGATAGAGAATATAATAGTATAAAAAAAAGTTTCATTTTTACTTTCGATTTAAAATTAATTGATTATTGTTTTTTAGGTATTGGTATCTCGACCCGTTCGACTTCATACTCGCTTTCTATGTCTTCAATATTTCCCTCTCCATATAATGTACTAAAACTCCAATCAATACCGCCTGCTGCACCTACTGCTCTTGCAAACTTTGCACAGTATGTTGCACTATTACAATAATTATAGCCGCTACCCCAACCACCAAAAGGAAGGTAGCCCTCACTTTCTGCACTTCTTGCATATGCTAACATTTTTCCATAATCAAGATTTGTTGCCAGTGCTCCAATGACTCGACCATATCCAGCAAGCAACGGGGAGTTGTGTAGTTTCGTCAGAATTGCGGTAACATTTTCAGCATCGGACTTCTTAGCATCCCAATTTGGAATGATTAAACTTGGATAATTTTTAGATGATCGCACAGCACCCTGAGCACTCCCTCTTTTTCCCTTGACATCTGGTCTGTCATATCTGCCAAAGTCAAAATAACTCGTATTGCCTTCTCCATCTATCAACACAATACCCGCATGCCCTCCTTTATTAAGTTTACCATCCCCATCACCGAATTTCTTTTCAAACCATTTTGCTGCCCCTTGATTTGTAGGTATATCTGGACTAGCGTCAGGGTAAGCTACTAATATAGCCTTGCCACTATTTTCATATGCACCTTCATCTTTTAAATTTTGGTTTACAACATCCCATCCTACTTCGTTTCCTTTTCCATCTTCATACCTATTATTATCCCAATTGTAGGAATATGGTGCCATGCCTTCAGGGTCTATATATCTTACTGGGTTATCAAAAGCATAATTATAAGGCGACCATCTTCGCATTTTATTTGAAAGAGGGTCAACATGTATCCATCGCCCTATTTGTGGGTCATACATCCTCGCTCCATAATCGTATAGACTTATATCAAAATCGCTTTGCAGTTCCTTACCGTTGAACTTGTACTTATTATTCCCTGCACAACTTTTACAAAACAATTTTCAGTTACCGCTCACCTGGTTTCCAGTCAAAGAACTTTTTCTTTATGCACTTGCAAAATAGTTCATTTTTATTTTCAATTGAAAGAAAAAAAACCTGCTCCTGCATATGCCTGCTCATGTGATGCACTGCCGCTGATGGATGCTGCCCATGTTGTCCCTGCCCTTGCATGTAAAGAGATTTATAAACCTGTAATTAAGGTTAAAAAATCATTCACTCACTCTTTAAAGTTGAGGACGCTAACAATGGCGCAAAAAATATAAATGATTGCCCCAGCATAAACTATAAATTATAATGCAGCTTACGGGGCAATCGTTTATGTTTTTTGTGCAAGTCAAAGCCGCCGCTAATACACTTCAAAGTATTAGGCTGTAACTGGCGGCTGCGACAGCATTACGAACCCACTGTTTGATTTTATAAAGTCTGTTCAACTTTCATCAATCAAAAAAAATAAAAACAATAGCGAAGCTGCCATGCTGCCGCAGGCTTTGCCATTGACCGACCGGAGGAAGATGGCATAAAAAAGAATCATGCTTGCATGGCAACTTCAAAGAAGCGCTGGCTGTCTTTCGGCACGGCGCAATAAAAAAAACAATAAGCTACGCCTGATGGGATGGCATTGTTTTTTTTATTGTCGGCGGTGTTGGCTATTTAACATTAATGTGTTTTATAGGATTTTTTTCAGAGCATGCTTGCATGAGTAGAGCCAAAAAATGCGTAGCGAACCTATAAAGCCACATTATGTTATTTAGCTTCAGGCAATTTTTTTTGGCGTGGGTTTTTGTTCTGTGCAGTGGGTGCAGCTCTTTTATTTTTTTATTCATCGGTCTTGTGTGTTGGGATAAAAAAATAAATGTGCTGCAGGTGTGTTGGCTTACAAAAACCATGACAAAAAAAACTGCCTGCAACACCGCAGAAGGCTTGTGTGCTGTGGGTTCTGTGTGTGGGCTCAAGCCTTCGCCGTGCCTGTGCGGTGGGCTTGCCTGGCTTTATCATGCTGCTGATGTTTATGAATGATGCCGGGCTTTGTTCTATTGCAACGGATGATACTTTTGTATTTCCGTTTTCAAAGTTTCAATGTGTGTTTGTTTATATTTCTCTGTTGTGTCCGGGTTAATATGCCCGGCAAAAACTTGTACCACTCTTACATCATTACCGGCATTCAATAAATTCATTATTACGCTCATTCTTATTGTCTGTGTTGTCAGATGTTTACCGGGATGCAGATGCCTAAAGGTTTCTACTAAGTATTGTATTTCGCTGGTGCTTAACGGCTGCCCTAATTTTGATAATAAAAGTTTACTGCTGTTCTTCGTTCTGTTGGTTATTAATTTTATCCTTGCTTCGCTGATGTATTCATGCAATAACATTACCTGCTCTGCTTTTATCTGCAATGTTCTTTTGTTGGTAACGTTGCTGCCGGGTATAAAAATTGTTCCTTCATTTAGTTTGATGTGGTTGGTTTCAAGTTGTACTATCTCTCCGGTCTTTAGACCCTGGTTAACCAACAAACTCATGATTACTTTATTCCTGGTTGTTAAAAATGGGTAACGTTCTTCTCTTGGTTGTAACAGTTGCTGCAGTTCTGCTGTGGTAAATAAATCCTGCAGCTGCACATCCCTTGTTTTGTTATCCCTGAGCCTGATTGATTTTGCCGGGTTATCTTTTCGCTGTCCGGTGTAGTGCAGATAGCTGTAATATTTTTTGATGGCTTGTAAAATACGGTTGATGGTTTTTACATTGCTGTATTTATTTCTTAACGCCCCTATATACTCCATCACTTCTTTGTAACTGTACTTCTTTGCTTTGGGATGTTGCTGCAAATAAATATTGATTTCCCTGTAGTACTCTTTTACTGTTGACTGCGGATGCTTTTGCTGTAAATACTCTTGTACCGTTATCATACTTTCATTTGTTTGAGTTGCCTTTGTTTGATGTGGGTATAAATCTGTGTTACATTTAAACTGCTATGCCCTAAAAAATCCCTTACATATTCAAGCTTTGCACCGCTTTCCTGTAAATGGCTTGCTATACTGTGCCGCAGGTTGTGCAAACTGATTTTCTCTTTTAAGTAAGCTGCTGCTGAGTTTACAATGATTGCTTTTAATATTTTATCATAACTGCAGCCTGTCATCCTTGTGCCCTGGTTGTTTAAAATAAATGCTTCTTCGTTTTGCTTTGCCTTTACGCTGGTGTAAGTGTGCCGCTCCTGCAGGTAATAATTTTTCAGGTCTTTAATTACTTTTTCTGCCATGGGTACCACCCTTCTTTTTTTCCCTTTACCTTCTCTTACATACAGCAACTGTGTTTTAAAATGGATGTCGCTTATATTCAACTGCACTGCTTCATTCCTTCGTAAGCCACAGCCGTAAATAATTCCTAACACTGCTTTATCTCTCAACGTTGCTGCTGCTTCATATAATGCTTTTATTTCTTCAACGCTTACAATCATTCTTTCATCGCTGGCAGGCTTTGCAAAGTGCAAGGCGCTCATGGGGTTTTCTTTTAGCTGCTCTGTCCGCTCTGCATATTCAAAAAATATTTTAATCGCAAACATGTGCTGTATTATCATGTTGCTGCTTAATGCTCCCTGCCTGGTAAAGTTGGGCCGCTGCTGTAAATATTCATAGTGTGCTGTAATGTGCTGTTGTTGTATTTTCCTGATGCTGTTGGTTTGCTGTTCTTCCAGCTTGTATAAAAATTCCTGTACCAATCGTGGGTACATTTTACAACTGGTCTTTCCATAACCTAATTGCTCCAGGTCGGTTTTGTATTCTTTGAGTAATCTATGATAGCCGCTTTGCTGTATGATAAATCTTTCCATGCCCTGCTTTCTTTTTTTGTGAACATTGAACGCCAGTATAGTTTTTGGCTGTAATGCTTTGCTGCAGTATGTTCCAGTGTTCGGTCTGGTGTTCGGCAGCGTTCGGTTTATAATGCAGTAAGTTGATTGGCAAGATTGGTTTTAATCGTACTCCTTACAGTTTCTATATTATCCCAATGGGCAATTTTGTATTTAAAACCTTTGTTCTTAAAACCAAATTGCTTTAAATATTCCAACTCTGTTAAACGGCTGATGTAGTAATGTTCCTGGGTTTTCTTTACACCGGTGGCTGCCATGATTTCAAAACGGTTGAACTCATATTCTTTGCCCTGCTTTTGTACAAACGATTTTAATTTTTCATAGAACTGCCTTAATGAGCCGTCCAGTTCATCCACTTTTATCACAATGCTTTCAAACATTATTTCACAGGCAATTTGTAAATCTTCTTTCTCTGTTATTAACCTGCCCTGTTCATCTTTTTTTCTTTGGTATTGATTGAGCAGCGTTATTTGTTTTACAAAGCTTTGGTAGAGTTCGTTCAGCCTTCTTATTTTGTGTGCATCTTCCGGCAGGTTGATTTTATTGGCAAAAGGGTTTATCACTTCACAGGGCTGTAATAACCTGATGCAATTTTGTAAAAAGCCTTTTATACTTTCTTCTTTGTTGCTGTCTATCATCCCTGCAGCTTTATCATTTTGGTATTTAATTATTCTTAGTGTCTGCTCTTTGCTTTCATCAACTGCAATCACAAAACACCTGCTGATATTATCTTCATAAATTTCTCCTTTCGTTGTACAGGCTATTGTTGTTACTGGTCCTCTTACTGTTTTTATCAGGCTGTGTATATTGCCGCCTTCATCTTTACCACTTGTTGAACTGGTTAATATTCCATTGCTCATTAATTCCCTTACTGCCAACTGTGCATCTTCTTTTATGCCGTCAAAATCTTCAAAGCATAATAATTTGTTGCATAAATAATACTCCGGGTAATTATAAAAACTGCTGTCCGTTACCCTTGTAAAACTAAACCGGTCTTCCAGTGGTATAAAACTGCTGATTACTTTTAACAGCCTGGTCTTTCCACTTCCTGAACTGCCTTGTATTAAAATATGCATGGTTTCTTTCATCATGTAAGAAGATGCTACTACAAACAAAAATATCCTGTTCGTTTCTTCGCCTACTACGCCAGCTTTGCCTATGAGTACATTGATATTTTTTATCAGCCCTGGTTTGTGCAGGAAGTCTAAACATTTCTTTTTGCTTTCTTCATTCATCCGGTACATTGCATTGCTGGCAATGCTTTCAGGAGATTGCAATAATTGTTTGTCCCTTTCTGCTTCTAATAAATCGGTGAGGATGCTTATATCCATTTGCAGTAAATCGCTTCTTAAATTTAACTTCTCTGCTGCTTCTTTTGCATTGCGTTCTACTTCTTTGTCATTGTATAAATCATACCGCAACCTGCTTTTGATGTGCTGCAGTTTTGGGTTCTCTATTACCAATGTTATTTTTAAACTGTCTAAATCTTTTCTTAAACCGCCTTGTACATAATAATTTGCTGATGCTGTAGTAAACTTTATTTTGTGTGGGTTGCTTACATCTAATGTATTTGTTTCAATGGCTGCTGATGGCGGCGCCGGTTGCTGTTTATTTTTTTCAACTGGCTTCTTTACTTCCGGCTCTATAAATAGTTTTGCTGCTGTGATGGATTTTTCTTTTTCAATTGAAAAAGAAAAATCTGTATTTCGTTCATTCAGTAAATCAATAAACACTTTCTTGTCATCATGGCTTTGTGCAATACTGTTTATATCTTCTCCTGCAGGTGTGTGTACACATGTAATGCTTATGCCTGTATGTAACGCCTGTAACGTACCTGCATGTTTCTGTGCGGCTGCATTGCCTGCATCATCTGCATTAAGCCATAAAATAATTTCTTCAAGCTGTTGTAATTCTTTGATGGCTGTTTGATGTTCTGCTGTTAATCCGTTTGTACCATACAACGCTAAAACGCTGTACTGCTCTGCTATTTCCGGCACTTGTAATAATGTAGCTGCATCAATAACACTTTCGCACAAGATTAATTTTTTTGTTCCTGCTTTTGGATAACGAGGATATAACCCTGTTCTGTCTTTTAAATAAAAATGCCTTTGCTCTTTATCATTTAATGTACTTCTAAAATATAATCCGCTTAGATGGTTGCTCTTGTCTTTGAGTGCAAACACAATACACCATTTGCCAAAAACATTATATGCAGTGTCGCCTGTCCTGCTTTTATTTCCCACATCATTTAATAAACCAACTTCAATACAACTCTTTATTAATGCTTCGTCTTTCCTGGTGCCGTGATGGAACTGCCCTGCATTATAACCTACTTCCATTTTTGTAAAATCTAAACACCTGGTCTGTAAATATTCTTTGGCCGGTTGGCTGTTGTGTACTGCATTCTTAAAATAGCTGAACATCTTTGTTAACACTGCTTGCTTTGTGAGTTGTTGTATTGCATGGCCGTTGATGTGGTTTCCATTTGTGAAGCTCTTTGCTTTTTCTATTGCTTCATGCTTTGTTATCTTTTCCATGTGCATAATAAAATCTATTACATCCATGCTCTTGCCGTGTGTTGTGCAGTTACTGCTGAAGCAATACGCTGTTTGTGTTTTGTAGTACACCTGCAGGCTGGGTGTTTTATCATCATGGAAGGGGCAACACAAACGGTTTTGTTTGTCAGGGTATAAATGGTAATGCTGTAACACTTCTTTAATGGGCAGTTGGGTTTTAATTTCGTTTATCTCCATGTGGATAAATTTTGTTTTTGCGTATTATAAGCCGCAAACATAAACAATCATACCTTTATCCGCTGCAACTATACTATGATTTTATGCACATTAGTACCGTACATTTGGGGATACTTCAAACTTTAATACCATCTGAGTATGAAAATAGGCGACAGGATAGGGCAACTCCGTAAAGAAAAAAGCATGAGCCAGACAGACCTGGCCGCTGCCATCAGTGCATCAAGGGAAGCTATTAGTAAATATGAACGTAACGAAGCGGTGCCTTCGGTGGAAGTAGCTTCTAAAATTGCAGAAGTGTTTCAGGTAACGATTGATTACCTCATTGGCAAAGACCATAACATGGCCGTAGATAAAAAAACTTTAAAGAGGATGCAGGATATTGATAAGCTGGACGACAACACTAAGGATAAACTTTTCTTCCTTATTGATAACGTAGTGCAGAACTCCAAAGCAAAAAAAGCTTTCGCTTCGTAAATTACAAAAGCCCCTCACGGGGCTTTATAATTTTTATTTCTTATTATTATCACTAAGTCCTAATAATTTTAATAATGTATTCCGCCCTTTTTTGGAGAAGCCTACTTTTCGTAATCCCTGATTTGCATAATGTTCTCTTTCAGGAATAATAGGGTTTGATATTAATTTATTACAGGAGAGACTAATGTTTACATAACCAATAACAACATTTGATTTATCAAAAATCAATAGTGCATATTCAGTATCAAAACAAGCTACATCCTCACCTCCGTATGTAGTAGACTTCCTCAATAATCCTGTTATTTTTTTAACCTCACCTGTCTTAATTGTCTTAACATAATCAAAACAAGGAGATATTTTATCCTCATAAATGATAGATACTGCTTTTGACTGATTGCAGTTGTTTTGTGGGTTGAACTTATAAAGCTTGATGGTATTAGATGCAGATCCTGTTATCTGTTTTCTCAAACTAATTTTTATTGTCCCTTGTCCTGACACAGAACTGACTGCGGCCAGAGAAAAAAATAGTAATGCTATAATCTTATTCATAATGATTTAATTTTTACCACCCTAAATTTAAATACCATCGTGCTTTAGCTGCTACATCAAATGTCTGTGGATTAGCAGCTATTGATGCCCCTGTAGGACTCCACCATGGCCAATAATTTACCATTAAAGTTCCTCCTCGCTCAGGTCTAAATTGAGTATTTCTTGAATTATTTGGATTAACTGCATTCATGTGTTCATTGGCTGCTCCATATACAAAGGCTTTTCTTGAAGCTTTAGCTAATTCCATTGCAAAAGATTGTCCTTGGGAAAAAGCAGCAGACTTGTATACTGTAGAAGCATTACAAGCTCCCAAATAAATTATTGAGTAATCAGCAAATCTAATTTGTCCGGCATCAACAGATTGACCAAGCTTGGCTAAGTCAGAAGTATATACATTACCTGCTGTTGGATGAAGTTCAGCGTTTGCAAAAATCATTCCTTCACCGTAAGTAGCTCTGCTTGTATTGTTATCAACGCCACCATGTGAGAATATAGCAAGGAAGCCTATCCCATCAGGGCTTTGGTCTGATATGCTTTTTACTGCAGTAGAGAAATCATTGTAATCACCCTGCCCAGGGCCTGCAGGAACATTAGCCATTATGGCCTCTGGTACTAATGCTTTCATTGCTTCACCCCAAACTTTTTCTTTCCCAAAAGTTATTATGCCGACTGAGCCTGTTCCTTTTTTCTGATTTCCATCTTCATCTTTATTTTTTTGTGAAGCTTGTAAAACTGTAAAGGCTTCTACTGCATCATCCCCATCAAATCTATAACCACCATTTATTTCAGTAACTGCCATCCCATCTGGGTCTATTAACCTAATGGGATTATTCATTGCATAATTGTAAGGGCTCCATCTCCTGCTAATCTCACTTAAAATATCTATAACATTCCATCTGCCAATTTGAGGGTCATATTGTCTCGCCCCATAGTCATAGCTTTCTAAACCTGACCCGTCGCTGAACTCTTTTGATTGAAGTTCTTTACCACTATACTTGTACTTATTCTCCAACTTCCCATAAGCCTTCTCTCCCAGTGTTGCTATCTCCGTTCCAAATGCTCTAAAATTAGTTACCTCTAAGACTGGTCCACTCTTATGATTCACCACAACATCATCAAAGTAAACATTCATGTTACTTTCATTGCTGACGTACACATAAAGATAACCACTTTTTTGTACAACCATATTCACAGGACCTGTTAATTGTGCTTTTGTTGCACCGGCGGTTATTAATGGTACCTGCACAGCTCCACGGTAGCTTGCAGTATTTGTTAATGCAAACTGTTCATCCAATACCATCCAGTTTAAAAAGGCTTTTGGTTGGGTAGATACATAGCCCTGGTTACTTATTAAAGTATTTATTGCAGTGGTGGACAATCCATCAATATAGCCAGTAGTATTGATTCCCCCTTTACCCCCGCCCATACCCATAATTCCTGTAGTAAGTAAATTAACTAACTCATTAATAATTGGTGTTACCCCCGTCGCTGCAGGTTGTACCGTTCCGGTGTACCATGCCTGTGAACTCACACTGATGGTATCGCCTGCCATTACTTTTAAAATAATACTGGGGCCTGTCCGTTTGTTTCCTCCGGTATTAATATCTCCATTTAATTTGGATACTTTTAAGTTTCCACTTACTGCATCAAACCCTGCTGGTTTTGTTACACCCGTTGTACTAACATTACTGAATAATTGATCTTCTACAGTAGCAGCGGCGGCTTCCATTGTAGCTGCATAAATAATCGTTTTACTTTCTGTGGTGATCACCATCCGCACATTACCTAAATGGTACTGCACTAAGTATTTTTTTACCCAACCATAAATTTTTACGCTGCCCTTATCCCAGTCAAAAATCAAAGAACTTTTTTATCGGTCATTACTTAACGCAATATAAAACTTTTTCTCTTACGGGTGGATGCTCATGTATGTACACCTGTTCATGTCATGCACTACCGCCCATGTATGCTGCCCTGTGTCCCCGTCTTTCTTTAGTTTGAACTATTCTATTTTTTAATGAAGGTTAAAATATAATTCACTCACTCTTTAAAGTTGCAGAGGATTAACAGCAGCGAAAAAAACTTATTTGATTGCCCCTGTATAAACTATAAATTATAATACTGCTGCCGGGGCAATCGAATAAGTTTTTTTTGCAAGTCAAAGCCGCCAGCATTCTCTTTAAAGTATTAGAGACTTGCGGCGGCTGCGACAGTTTTTAAAGCCCGATATTCGATTTTATAAAGTCTGGTCAACATTCATCAACCAAAGAAAAATAAAAGAATAGCGAAGCTGCCATGCTGCCGCAGGCGATGCTATTGACTGAACGGAGTGAGATAGCAAAATAGATTCATGTTTACATGGCAACTTGGGGAAGCGTTGGCTGTCTTTGGCACGGCTGCAACAAAAAAAATAATAGCATGGGTTGATGGGCAGGATTATTTTTTTTGTTGGTGCGGTGTTGGCTATTTAACATTAATGTGTATTATAGGATTTTTTCAGAGCATGCTTGCATGAGCCTGGGCAAAAATCCTATAATGCCACATTATGTTATTTAGCTTCAGGCAGTTTTTTTTGGCGTGGGTTTTTGTTCTGTGTGTCGGCTTGCAGCTCTTTTATTTTTTTCTTGTCTTTCAAAAAAATAAATGTGCTGCATGTGTGTTGGCTACAAAAACCATGACAAAAAAAACTGGCTGCAACACCGCAGAAGGCTTGGTGCGTTGGGTTCTGTGTGTGGGCTCAAGCCTTTGCCGTGCCTGTGCGGTGGGTCTGCCCGGCTTTATTTTACTGCTGCTGTTTATGGATGATGTTCGGCTTTAGTCTCAGCCGAACGGATGATGTTTTGTAAGCAAGTCCGTCAATGTATCGGTTTGCTGTAGTGCATATCTTTCGGTACTGTCAATGTATTTATGTCCGGCCATGTATTGCACTTGTCTTTTGTTGTATTGTTTCAGCCAGTAAAGTATAACGCTTGCCCTGATGTGCTGTGCATTTTTTATTATTGGGTTAATGCCTTTTAATTCTTCAATAAGATGCTGAACAATATCTGCACATCTTGCAGCAAACAACCTTTCATTTTTTGTTTTCAACTTTTCTCTTACGCCTCCATGCAGATAACTATGTAAGTGTATCACCTGCTGCACATGCAATTTTAATTCCCTGCTGTTGCTCCTGGCTGTGGATGGGATATAAATTTTGCCTTCATCTAAGTTGATGTGATTTACTTCCAGCTTCTCTAACTCGCCGCTGTGTAATCCCTGCCACACCAATAAACCAACTACAATAATATTTCTTTGATGTGCTAACTCAACCGCTTCCTTTACATTGTTCGCTGCTTCTTTGTTCAGTTGTTTGTATGCAAAATATAATTGCTCCAGTTCTGCATACTTCAATGGTTGCTCTGTAATGGTTTTTAATTTTCCTTTTATTCTTAATGTTCTTGCAGGGTTTCTTGTAATAATATTTTCCGTCTTTAAATAATCAAAGTATTTGCTGATGCTGCTTAACCGTAAATTAATTGTTGATACATCTATATTTCTTTTTTGCTCATGCTGTACATACTCCAATAAATTTTTGTGCTGTACATTTTCCATCTCATACAACTGGTTATCATTTACCCATTGCAAAAAATATCCAATGTTCTGTACATGCCCGTTAACAGTGCTTTCCCTGTATCTCATTTGCTGTAAATATTCTTTGAACTGTTCCATCATAATTGATTTACGATGTGAGTGTAAATTTGTGTTGATGCCAGGCTTGCATGACCCAGGAACTTTGCAATCTCTTCTATCTCCATGCCGCTTTGTAAAAGATGTGTGGCAATGCTGTGGCGCAAGCCATGCAGGGTTACAGGTTTTTCTATGGTTGCTTTTTTTTGTAAATATTTTATCCGCCATTCCGGTTGTATAAACCTGCCACCCCAATGAGTTACTAAAAACGCATCGCCTACAGTTTCAGATTTCTTTTGTAGTGGTTTACCGTTATGTTTATTGTGATGCTCTGCGGTGGTTTCATGGTGATATAAAAACCATTCCCTGCCTTCCTTAATATAATCGCTGATGTCCTGTAAATGTTTGGTGGCTATTGGTACATGCCGTTGCTTATTGCCTTTAGCTTTTCTTACAAACAATAACCTGCTTTGTAAATCTATATCGCTGATGTTAAGTTGTACGCCTTCGCTTCTTCTTAATCCGCAACCGTAATACAATGCAATGATTGCCCTGTCCCTTTGCCCCATTGCCATGCTGTTCCATTCATAAGATAAAAACGTGGCTTTGTAGAGTTGCTTTATTTCTGCTATGGTTAAGATGCTTCTTTCTGCTATATCATTCTCCGCTCTTTGTGCAGTGAGTTCAAAAAAATAACTGCCGGTGCTGTTTAAAAACTTTGCAAATACATTTACAGCATTGATAATTTTATTGATACTGCTGCTGCTCAGTCCGCCGTCTTTACTTTTATTTTTTCTTTGTTTGATGTACTGTATAAAATCGTTGATGTGGTTGGTTTGTATTGCGGTGATGTGCTGTACATTTCGTTGCTCTATATAATGTAAAAACTCCCTTACATGCACTGGCCAGCTTTGCCAGGTCATTTCTGCATAGCCTGTTACCTGTAAATATTCTTTGTATGATTGCAGTAAATAATTGTAGTGCTGTGATGTGATGGTGAGGGATTTCATCTTTTCAGTTTAGCAGTTGAGGGGTTTAGGAGTTTAGTTTTTTTTACAGGGTGGTATCATTTTTTAAAAACGCTGAACTACTGAACCACTGCCAGCTTTCTCTTTACTGTGGCGGCTTTAAGTGGTTTACTATCCTGCTGAACTACTACCGAACCACTTGCCCCCTGCAACCTCTGCAACACATCATCCAGCGCCGTATTAATCATTTGCTGCAGCTTGTTGTATTCTTCATTGCTCACCACTTCATATACAAAACCTTTCTTCTTATCGCCGTCCACTTTCTTTATAAAGCCATATTGCTGCAACTCTATCATAAATCTTTTCTGCTTGCTGGGATGCTCTCTAAATACTTTTCTTATACCACTATTGATAAAGGTTTTTTGTTTGCTTTCCTGTAAATGATTCTTTAACTGCTCAAAGTATTTTCTTGTGGCATAACCTAACTCGTCTGATTTTTTAAGCAAAATATTTTTCATCAGTTCGTTGGCTTCTGCGATATCTTCTAAGGTTGTTTCTATAAATATTTCCCCGCTGTCGGTGTCTACTTTATGTTCTCTCTGGTATTGTTTGTAAAAAGTAATCGCTTCTATAAATGCGATGTAGTGGGCATTGGTTCTACGTGGTTTAAAAACTTCCTTCGGTATTACAAGCTGCTCTGCATAAGGATTGCGTACTGTTATTGGTTGTAATACCCTTTGTACATTCTGCAACAGCTTCTGTATTTTCTGTTGCTCTGTTACATCTATTTTTCCTGCTGATAATTTTCTTTGATAGTCCATTACCCTTTCGTCCTGGGCTTCGGTTTCATCAAGATAAATCAGGAAGCTGCGGTTTGCATTGTCTTCATAAATATGTTCGCTGGTGGTGCAGCCGCCAATGCTCACCGGGCCTTTTACTGTAAGGTGCAATGTTCTTGTAATACCATTGCGGTCTCTCATGGTAATCGTCTTGCTTATCTTCTGTTTGCTTTGTAATTCCCTTATGGGATACAGTGCTGCAAAAACCCCGTCGTAATCTTCTATCAATATTACTTTGTGGCCTAAGTCATCATCCACATAATAATAAAACGCATTGCCGCTTACACTGGTGAGCTCTATCTTATCTTCTTTCGGTATCAGTTCCCCAACCTTTTCCTGCAGATGTGATTTACCAACTCCACTACTTCCAAAACTTATGATGTGCAATGGCCTGGCTGTTTTGCGGCTGGTAAAAACTAAAAACATAATCAGCCGGTTTTGTTCTTCGCCTATCACACCGCTTTGCCCGATGCTGTCGTTTGTTATTTTTAAAAGCTGCTGCTGTTGCAAAAACTTTATTGCTTCCTGTTCTTCTTCTTTGGTGAGTATTATTTTTTGATTGATGCTTTTTAATTTGTTGCTGTCTATCTGCTGCAGCCTGTAATCTTCTACGGTATTTATTAGATGCCCTACTGCTGTGTGTATGTAAGTGCTGCTTAACGTAAACCGCTCTGCAATATTTTTTATCAGCTTTTGCGTTTGGGTTTCATTGTATAAATCTAAACTATGCCTTATGCTGGGATAAGTTTTAAAATCTACTTTCAGCGTTACCCTCATGCTGTGCAGCCCTTCTATCCTGATGCCGCCCAATAATGCAAATAATAATTCTTCGTACTTCCAGGTTACATACTCCGGGTTGTGGTGGTTTAAATTTTCCATGTGCATAAATTTATTTTTAGAACATATTTTGTCCAAAAGTATAGTATCTGTTCTAAGCAAACAAACTATTTATTGTTTCAATAGACAAATTATGTTCCCTACATTTGTTCCTGCACCTGATTTTATTATTTAAACGGATACTTTATGTTGTTTGGTGAACGCCTGGCACTGGTAAGAAAAAAGAAAAAAGTTTCGCAGGACGAACTGGCTAAAACTATTGGGGTACATGCCCCGGTTATTGGCAGGTATGAACGCAATGAAGTAAAACCCTCTATTGATGTGGCTACTAAAATGGCCGAAGCGCTGGCAGTGTCTTTAGATTATTTGGTGGGATTAGCAGAGCATGAACTGGATAATGCTGTTACAAAAAAAATACTCTCCATTCAATCGCTTAATGAAGAAGATAAAACAATGCTCTTTAAAACCATTGATGCACTGCTTAGGGATGCCAACGCAAGAAAAGCTTATGCTAAATAAATACAAAAGTCCCGTGAGGGGCTTTGTTGTTTTATTTGACTTTTACAATAACAGTATCAAGCTTATTATTGTTATTATTAAATCCTGTATCACTTAACACCATTTGTAAAATGGTATCGCCTATCAGTTTTGAACTTTTTAAATAGTTGTATTTGTCAAGAGCCCATATAGAACTATCCTGGTTTGATTTCCTAACTTGTATTACATCATTTGTCGTAGCACCTAAGCTAACATAGTAAATTCTGATTTTTTCCCCAGAACTTTTTTGATGCTCCGCTAACAATCTTTCATCCTTATCAAACAGTGTACAACTGTTAGCAATAAAAACAATCATGAGTATTATAAGTGCTTTCATTAGTTATCCTCTTTTAAATTATTTTTATTTGCTTCGTAATATTTGAACCCTCCTTTAATCATTTCCTGGTCATGTGGGTCATCTCCATAAGGTGCTACTAAACCGCCACCGCCTTTAATCACTCGACCTCCACCATGAAGCGTTCCTACAACCCTATCTCCATGTACTTGCCATTCTGGTTTTGAAGTACCTGCAGCCATTTGTGCCGCTCCTGCTTGCTCCAATAAAGTTCCTGCTGATAAAGCCCAAACAGCCATTCCCGTTGCTCCATAATGATAATTACCTAATTCTTCTGCATTATAGCTTTTATTGTCAAATGTAAATTGTGTTTGTGTTTCTTTTCCTTTATCAGCACTATGAGCTAATCCAAAAATTGTTTTAGTATTATTTTTTAAATCCCAATCACCATGTCCCTTAACAAGATTTTTAAAAGTAAAAGGGTTAACGATACCTTTTGCATAACTAATGTTTTTATTGAGCAGATTTTTGAAGATTTTACTTGCATCTATTTTGCCCCCAATCTCACCTATACCTATTAGCTTTTTACCCTTTTGTAAAAAAACTAAATTGTCTTTGCCATATTGCTTTGTTACAGTACCATACTTATTAACGATTGTTGTATCTCCCAGTGGGTCATTTTTCAAAATCGGATTATTATCCATTCCAGCATACAAACTCATCATCTCATTAGGCTTCGGGTCTGGCACATGCCATCTTCCTATTTGTGGGTCGTACATTCTAAACTGTGTTGCATACCATTCTAATCCACTGCCATCACTAAATTCTTTGTTCTGCATTTCAGAACCTTTGTTATACATCCGTTTGTTTTCTGCATAATTTGTTTTTAAAGAGCGATAGCAAAGGTTTTGCATTTGCAAACCGAATGGATAAAATTCGTTGGTTTCCAAAATTGGTCCTCTAACATGTGTCACCTGCAGGTTATCAAAGTACACATCAATATTAGGCGTTTCATTGCTCACATACACATACAGGTAACCGCACTTATCAATTGTTAAATTACTCTTTACATGCTGGTAAACTATTTGGTTTGGTATTGTACCAAATGCAGTTTCAGCAGGCACCTGTTCAAAGCCACTATTGCTGCTTACAAAATTAAATTGTTCATCAAACAGTATCCAGTTAAGATATGCTTTTGGTCTGCCTGCTGCTGGTGTTTGGCTGTTTAAAAAATTGGTTGCACCAGGTGTTAGTACACCACTGCTTTGTAATTGTGTGGTGGCTACTTTTCCTCCGCTTGCCCCGCTAACACCATTTATCAACGCTGCCAGTAAATCGGGTAACGGGCTTACCGGTGTACCTGGTGTTACACCACTTGTTTTATACCAACTGCTTACTTTCAAATTAAACTTATCTCCCGCCATCACTTTTAAAGTAATGCTTGGGCCTACTTTCTGCATACCTGCGGCAGCACTTACTTTGGCTACTTTAGCATTGGGATTGGTGGTATTGTCAACGGGGTAACTTACCGGCTTGTCTATCCTTGTAGTATTCAGGTTGGCATACAATGATTCTTCTGTTGCTGTCTGTGCTGTCTCCATTGTAGCGGCTGGGTACATATCGCTTTGCTGTTCTTCCGTTAGCACCATCCGTACATTTCCTAAATGGTCCTTCATAAAGTAATCGTACACATAAGTAAAGTTGGCAGCACTGGCAGCAGCATTCGCATTGATCTTTACCGGCCGTATCCTGCCTTCTTCATAGTTAATTAATTGCAGTGTATCTTTTGCATACACCATCGCACCTGCATACCAGGTGGTATCAGATTTCGTGGTGGCCTGATCGTAAGTGATCTTTCTTAATTTATTACCGGTGGCATCATATAAATAATTGATAGTGCCTTTACCCGTAACCGTTATGGTGGCTGGTAAATTTAAATAGTTATATATAATATTGCTGATGCCCTTGTTATCATCTCTGTACATGCTTCCGTTCTGGTCATAATAATATTCCGTTGCGTTGTTTACGGGGTTCTTAAACCCTAAGGTTGCGCTGCCTGCATCATCTACTTTTATTAATTGGTTGTTGGTGTACATGCCATAGGTAAGGTTGTCTATCACTGTACCGTTTTCATACCTTGCCAGCGTTTTAATGTTGCCGTTACGGTCGTAGGTAATACTTTTTTCATCAAACTTATTATTGACTACCCAACTACCGCTTGCTTTATCTGAACTAACGGAGCTTAGCAGCCGATTTAATTTATCATAAGCATAGGTGTACCCAGCAGCCACTTCTGCAAAGGGCCCTTTCCATTTTTGTTCGCTGATATTGCCGTTAAATTGTGCAACACCGCCGGTTAATGTGGTTACATTGTAACTTAGTTCAAAAGCAAATAAATCATTGGCATCATAGGTGGTTACACCTGCAGTGTTCTCCACCCGGTTTACATTGGTAAGCCAGCCTCTTATATTATACCCATAGTCTAATGTTTGCAGTGCAACGGGCTGGGCTGTGGTAATGTGCAGTTTTTTATTGAGTGGTTGCCCAAGTTCATTGTAGGTGTTGGTGGCTATGGTTACTTCTGCCTGTGTGTTTATTTGGTGCTTTACTGTTAGTACCCTGTCTGCATGATCATACGTAAATTTCTTTTTGATGGTAATGGCAGTACTGTAGAAAGTGCTGGTATGGCTCTGCCATTGTTCCACTGGTTTACCGTCAAACATCAGTTGGGTTGTGATCCTATCTTTGCCACTTTTTACATTATCTCCACTTACCTGTATGGGGTGGTATTGGTCATCGTAATAGGTTACTGTTTTTAACCAGTTGGTCGTACCGATCTGTTTGGTCTGGCTGGCTACCACCAGACCAGCGGTGTAACTATTGTAGGTAGTATTTCCATTTTCTGATACAAAGGCATAATTGGTTTTCCAACTGGGCAAGTTGTTATAACTGTCATAGTGCATAATGGTCAGCAGTTCCAGATACGTGGTTGGGAAACTCAGGTTCAGCGTATAACCTTCGGTGGCTGCAGTTGCAATATTTTCATAGCGTACACTGCTGGCTGTTATTAAATCTCTGATGGTATTGTGGGCACTGTTGCTTGCATATACCCCTGTAATGATGGGTCGGTTTAAATTATCATACTTGGTAAATAAAAACTCTTTGGTTGCTTTGGTTCTTTGTACGCCATCCTGTGTTAATACCAGTCTGTCCCACTGGTCATACATCATTACCACACTGTCTGCTCCGGGTACTTTTTTCATCACCATCCTGCCCCGCTCATCATAGCGGTACAGGAACATCCAGCTGCTGGCAAAGGTATAGTTCAGCGTGGCGGGTAAAGCGGCTACTCCTTCGGGTTGTATTACGGCACTCAGCATTCCAAATTCATTGTAGATATAATAGGTCTCGGCCCACGTGCTTGCTCCGTCCTGCACTCTTTTTAAAATTACATTGCCTTCTTTATCGGTATACTCTTTTATTTCACTCTTGTGCTCATCCCACATATGCTTTACAGTTAATTGTGAATCTGCATAGTAGCCATTACGGGTAATCTGGCTCACATCATAAGCTGCGGTTGCACTGGCAACATTCCATTTCACTACATTATCAGTGCCGAGGTTTACTTCGTATTTTATGCTTGTTACATTTTTGGTGACATCATAGGCATCAGAAGTATTGGGCTGCCATGGGGTGCCCGGTGCTCCTTGTGCCAAAAGCCTGCCAAGTGCACTCTGCTCAAATATCGTATAAGTATAGGCTGAAAAATCTGCCTGAACACCGGACAGTTGACCATTATAAAATGCTGGCTGTTTGGTAGCCCAGTCTGTTTTATATGAGCCGTATGTGGTAGAGCTTAAATCAACATAGGGAAGGTATTTATATTGCTCCCGGTTCATACGGTTGTACCGATGCAGACTTACCATGTCTTTCTGCATGGCACTTCCTTTGGTTACCACTGTTTGTATGGGCCTGCCAAGACCATCTATATACGTAACACTTTCTGCTTTGGTATTGTTCCCGATGGCAATACCGTTAACTGATGTTTCATTTAAAACACCGGATTGCTTTATCACCGTTGTTTTAACATAGTTAGCCGTATTGGTTGCCTGGGCAAAAACAATACCTGCATTTGCAAGCAATGCAATCAGAAAACTAAACCTGATGGAATATTTCATCTATAGTATTTTTTATATAAACAGTTATTTTTTGTTCATTTACTCATTCATGTTACAATCTCAAAATAATATTCATGAGTATTCCGCTGAATGGTGTGGCGGCATCAAATACTGCTTTCAGTTCTCCAGTTGGCTTTAGCACAAACTTTTGCCCGTAAGTGGCTACATCTGTACCAAAATGTCCATTCCTGTTTTCACTGGTAAGCCATTGAAATAACCATGACTGCTGATCGCCACTGCTGTTTCGGGTATACATCCCCGTGGTAATGATAAATCCCAGATGCAGTGTATCCCTGTACCAGGCTTTTATAGCTGCACTCATTGAATCCACATACCCATCTTCGTAAGAAGGCACAGCGATAAGGGTGAGGCTGTCTTTGTATTGCTGGTAGGTACCCTCCAGGGTTAAAAGCCATGACGAGTCTTCCGGGGTATGACTTACCGGTATCACTACCAGCAAAATGTTTTTTTCCGGATACTGCTTCAGTTGTATCGTATCTCCGTCAATGGTTTGCAAGCTACTGTCTGGAACCACCTGGCTCCTGGCAACAAAATGGCAAGTACAAAAAAGTAACACGCCGATAATTTTTCTTGTCATATTCATTTTTTAAACTCAGTTGATTGTAATTGAATTGCAGCTTCCTGCTCCTATCTGCACATTATAAAAAGTAGTATTGGCTCCGCTTGCTGAAAAAGTACACATGGTGAAAATATAACTGCTCGTCCCGGATTTTCTGCTGATATACACATCATATACATCCGGTGGTATGCTGCCGAGCGAAGGATTGCTTCCTGCATTTGCCACATAGGTAAATACCTGGCCACTGGCTTTGCTGGTGAGTTGTATATCAAATTGGACAGCGGCATTATTCGTTGCGCCAAAGCTTAGGATTGCTGGTAATGCTGCCGGTGCAAGCCCATAATTATAAAAGTAATTTTGCCTGATATTGCGGTTATTATCCCTCATGTTTTTCAGCCTGCCCATTTTATCGTAATCATAATACATCGTTTTGCCATTCGGGTCTGTCTGGCTGGTGATGCCATACAATGGAACATAAGTATAGGTGCTCATTTGTGCATCACTGGGGAAAATCCTTACATCATCTACAGGGCCAGTTAGTACCATGTAATTGGTATAGGTTTGTTGATTAAAATTCCATTTAGTTGCGCTGTAGTTCCACCATTGAACAGTGTAGTTCCTGGTATTGGGTTTTGTAAACCCACAAGTATAGGAGCCAGCCCTGTACCTTCCTCCTGAATGTGCAAAACCGGAAGCTGCACTGCCATCTTCTTCAAATCCTTCATAAAAATATTCTTTCAGTCCGCCGGAAGTGAGTACCAGTCCACGGTAATTATAATTGAGTGAATAGTTAAACTGGTAGCTTGGAAAAGAGGTATTCACATACCCGAATAAATGATAATTTCCGGGTGCCATATTGGTGAATGTAATAGTGTACGGTGTAGCGGAGCAACTTGCCCCACCAGAACCTGCTGCACATAAGGTTCCGTTTCTGTTATAGGTAGCAGATGGCCCGGTCAATGTATAGCTGGCAGTTGCCTGTGCGCCAGGCGGCATGCCGGAAGGTATACTGATGGTGATACTGCCTGTCTCACTCTGTGTAAAGTCAGCGTTAAGGTTACCGGAGCCAGGAAGGGAAGATCCGATATAAAAATTAAACCCATTATTTACCAACCCTGGCAGTATAGCTTCCTTGTACTTATTGGCAGCATTTACAATTTTTACCACAGGGAATTTTTCCGCATACCCCCAATCATAGCTGGCCGGTATGCCATCCCTACTCACCACACTGATAGGGTTACCCTTGTTAAAATCAAACAGTGACCCATCTTTATACCGGCTGTCTTTACTGATGGAAATATTATCACCGGCAACGGTAGCAGCAGTAAAACTTGCCGAGGACGCTACAAGATCTATTTGCTGTGTTTTATCAGGATAAATACCTGTAGCATCATTTTTAAGGTTACTGTATTTAATATAGGTTGCACCCAGCAGTTTTCCATTTTTCCAATCGCTGGTTTCTACCGGGCTGTTCATATATACATCCTGCATCCACAGGATAGGTTTTAATTCAGCATTGGCCCTGGCTTTGGCAGTGTCATGTGTTACCTGATAAGTATTTGATGGAATTTTAGGATCATAGTTGTTTCGGCGGCAACTGATATAAGCCTGCCTTGCGATGGAAACATCTTTGATGTAATTCATATACCAGATAGTGCCAATACAAACGTTTCTCTCAACACCAGTATAACTTTCACAACCGCTGAGCAGGGAAAGATAATTGCCGGGAAAGCCTGCTACTGCGGAGGTATAAGCAGCGTAATTACAGGCGGTATTGGTAACTGTGGGCACAATAAAGTCCTGCACATATTTGATCCTTTTTTCCAGCGGTTGGCTTAAAGAATTAAGGCTGATTGTTTTGGTAGCCTGGTGATGATAATTGCTGCCATAAAAAGTTTCATCAATGGTTTGCGTATATGGTTGTCCGGTTATTCCATAAGTCCTGGTAACTACTTTATCGTAGATTTTTTTTGCGGTCTTCATTTCATAAAATGTGCCCATGTTATTAGAACCCCCTGAAGTAACAAGAGAAGAAAATATATACCCTGGAACTGTTACCGGGTTTTCCTGGTAATCGTGAAAAAAATCTTTTTCTGTCAGCACCACGCCATTCACATCAAACTGCCCTTCATATTTTAATTCACCTCTTTTAAAATCATTGGGTAGCGGTGCCGCAGGAAAATTAGGAATAGACAGGCTGCAACTGCCATAGGTTCCTCCACCAACATCATCATAGTTGGTAACAGCTACTTTAGTATGATCTGCCTGCCAGGTATCAGTGCCGTAATACCGGTAGATGGTATAACCACCCAATATTCTGGATACTTTTACTTCTCCATATCCAATATGACTTCCCTGGGTGGTGGCCATGGGCTGTAATGAATTGCGGGAATAAATTGGAAAGGTGGTTGGAAAACAACCAAATTCTGTCGTTCCAGCCCATGCATTGGTTTTGTATAAAATATCACTTCGCACTTTTTGTATATATCTTGGCACACTGTACAATATGCCACTTGAAAAACCGGTATAATCCGTATAGATATAGCTTGTCTGATTATTTGAGATAAAATTTGCGGAATCACTTTGAACAGTGGTTTTCACCCTTAACCCCCCAACTGTATCCTCCACCCCGTTTACCTGGAAGGTATTAGGTTCGTAACTGTAGGAGTTAAAGCCTTTTGTGGGGAAAACCATTTTCCACAGGGTGCCTGCCCTCATAGCTGGCCATCCTGATTCCCTGTTATTAGTAGTTGCTATATAGGCTGCACCATTCTTGGTAAGGCTCGGCAGCAGATCGGTATTGGCAGCACCATTGATAAAGCCCCAGTGATCATAGTTAAAACAAACCGTTCTTGGAACCAATTCTGTGTTATACTCAAATCTATAGGGGGGATTGGTAATGGAACCATCACAACTGCTTTCTTTTAAAGAATCCAGTTTTAATCTTTTCTTATCCGCAGTGAGTGTAATGCCTGATAAGAATGCAGGCAGCGGTGTGGTATTATCTGTAAAATAACTTTGGCTCAGGGTAAACTTTTTACAAAAACCGGTGGGGCTGTTGTCAGATATTTGTATTGCCGCAAGAGAAGGCGAAATGGTATTAACAGCATCATTGATTGATAAAATGGCACCCTGGTTCCAGCCAGACAGGTCCTGCCTGGCAGCACCTGCAATAAAATCGACCGTTCCTGTTGCAAATGAAATCTTGCTCAGTTTAACTCCATCCATTAGGTTTTTCACAAGATCATAAGTATTATAGTCACCTGAAAAATTTCCTGTTGGGTTAGAGGCATTGGCTATACAATAAGCGTAGGAATCCCTTGTATAAGAAAGATAAATGGAAGAATTCCCATCTGCTGAAACAATCCTGTTTAAATACCAGCTTGAAATACTCCGGCTAAATGTTGATCCGCTGTTGAGCGTATATATTGACACTACTTCTATTGGCTGTACATTGGGAAGTGTTGGTGAACTTCCACCTGCCATGCCAAAATAGTATTTTGTTCCATCGGGGGTAGTGATGGTAAAACCTTCAATACTTCTCCCCGATTGTGCATACGCACCTGGTCCGCCAGTCCAGGTTCCCGGGGTGTAATCATATTCTATTTTAATATCCTGCTCCGGAAACAGTACTGGTGTCCGGTCATCATTGATATAAAACTTGCCACTGTAACCGTTAAAATTGAAGAAAAATAAATCCGCTTCACCATCGTGTCTGCCCTGTGCAAATTCTTCCCCGGTAACAAATAATGTACGGGGTGTACCATTTTCATTTTTAAACATATAGTTTAAAACACCTGAATCAGACAAATATCCAAACTTTTGGAAAGTGCTGCTGGCCATTCTTTCATCGGGTGTACCCCTTACCGTCCTGGTAATAACACCTCCGGCATTTAATGCCCATCCGGCTCCTACCCAGCTTGCCTGCTCCTGCACTTTTAAACCTCCTGCATGGTAACTTAAGCTGATGGGCAATTGCAGCGAACCAGATTTTACGGTGTAAATCGGCACGCCTATAGATGGTATACCCGTGTGATAATTTACCGGAATATCCACAAACTTGCCTAATGCAGATGCGTTGGGAGAAGCGATGTTCACCTGGGCTATCGCATTTGACTGCTGTTGGGAAAATACATGCAGGCAAGAGAAAAATAAGAATGCAGTAATTAAAGCTGCTTTGGTAATGGTCAACTTATTCATAAATGTCTTTATTTGCTTCCTTTATTTATTTAATGGTTCAAATGCATTATTTACTGTAAAAAAACTATTTAACACTATACCCAATCCTGAATATCACTGGTTGGCTTACGGGGATGTGCTGATTACTCAAAAAATCATACAAAACCGCTACCGTTGTTCCTTTGGTGAGCTTTGTTTTAATCTTAAATTTCTTTGTAATGCCTAATAATGCAGCCCGCTGCCATACATCGTTGTCTTTTAAAAATGCCACATCTTTAAAATGTTCATTGTAGTTCATTTCAAAACCACCGGTGATGTAGAGTTGCTTTTTTAGTTTCCAGTCTAGAAAGCTTCGCAAGCCAATCCCTTCGTTTGAAAAATGGATATTATCAATGCTGCCCATGCCTAATTTATAGCTGATTGCAAGGCCCAAAAGTGATTTATCATTGGGCTTAAAACCGATACTAACGGCAATGTCTGTGGCAGATGGAATCAAACCATTGCTCTTTGAGAACTGCATATTAAATCCATATTCCAACCGCTGGCTGAATTTTTTTGTCTTTTGTTCATTGGGTGTAAATCCGGGCATCTCTCCATTACTATATCCATTGGCCAGTTTTTTTTGTAAATCGTTTAACTGTGAGTGTGCTGCCTGTAGGTTTTTACTAACTATATCCTGTGCATCAGGCCCCATGGTTGCCAGCCTGCCTTGTATCAGTTGCTGCACACCTGCCCTAGTTTGCATGCCGGGTTGCAGCACAGCATTTTGGCTGGGTATATCAAAGAGACCGGCAAGCATAGAATTCTTTTTTACAAACTCCTGGAACCCTGGTATCTTATTCAAGATCATCTTGGCAGTTTGTTCCGCCTTCTTTTCATCCCGGAATATGTCTTTGTAATTTTTAATTGTCTCTGCATAGTACCAGGCCTCTTTGTTTATCTTATTCAGGTATTTATTCTTCCCTATCAACTGAAAAGCTTCGTTCACCAATTGACCTTTTCTTTCTTTTATAAACTGCTGTATCGCTGCATTCCTATCTTCTTCACTGTTGAATTCCTCCATCTTCTTTCGTGTGGCAGCCACTTTTTTTAATACTGAACTACCCAATTGTTCTTTCTGTTGTTCTATGTATTTTAACCCAGTGGTGAGGTCATCCCGGTATTGATCATATTGCTGTTGGTATTGCAGCACGGTGGCCTCACCTTGTTTTATTTGTTGCAACAGGCTGTTGAAGGTGAGCTGGCCATTACCAAATAATTTTTGAGCTGCTTCTGGATGTACTTTTTCCAAAGTGCTTTTAATTTTTGTTTCCCAGCGGCTTAACTTTTCTAATGTCTTGGTTGTTTTGGAAGTGATGCGTTTGCTGTATTTGTCAACCTTATTGTCAATGTTGGAAATGTATTTAAGTGGGAGTTGCTGTAGTGATTGAACGGTACTATCCTCTTGTGCTGTCGTTGTAAGACAAACAATAAGTAAAAGGAATAAGGTAATCAGTTGTGGTTTCAGCATGATTAGGTTTCTGGCGCTAAAGTAATCAGATGTTTGTTTTCAAAAGGGGGTGTTTTCACGGTATTTTATCCGGTGTTTTCCCCTTTTTTAAGTACTCCGTTGTATTACAATTTTTTTACAAAAAATAGTTTGATTAAAGGGGTACTGATTACAGTTAGTTTACGAAAAGTGGTGGATTGGAATATGTAAGTGCTAACCTACATACATAAATGAAAACAAACAATACCCTAAAAGGGGTATTGTTAAAAATGTTTTATAAAAGCGCATAAACATTGAGTTTATTAAAAATAAAAAGTATGCATACTAAGTACTAATAACAAATATTTTATGTGAATACCGTATTTTCCACATGCAGTTTGCGCTTTTATTGATCGAGGCTCTCCTGTATACCCTCGTTTATAAGAACTGTTCGTACCTGATTTCATCTAGTGTACGTAGTATAAGACTGGTATGCGTGAATAAAGTACTACTCTGAAAAACGAGTGCTTCCTGTCTTTTTAATCTATATGTGATTGAAAGGCAGTATTGATAAGGGTTTCGGTCGATTTCAATGATTTAAAGGTTTTTAAAATCGAGTATTTCCCCTCTCCCTCCTATAGAATAGGTACTACACAATACTGTTAGTGAAATCCAGCAAACAGTGTCGCTGGTTCATCAATCTGTTGTTCTCTTATAGTGAGTCGTTCAAAAATACTTTTCTCCACCACTTCCCTCTTCCTGCCAAACTTCTTTCGGGATTGTGATATCACTTCCTCCTTATACGACTGAAGCGGTTCCCTTGGTGGCATCGTAACAGCACTAAATGGTTTTGAGGTGGCTCCATCAATCATGAGCTTTATGTACATCGAGTACTTGGGCAGGTTCACAAAATCACTTTCATTGAACACTGGATGAAATTCTTTCACCAGGTATTCGGCATCTTCAGCACCGATTCGGAAACTGATCAGTGTGCCAACTGTAAATTCCGGCTAAACTGACCCCCCTTCGCCATTTCAAATTGACCCCCTAAAAAACGATTTCAAAAAGGTCCTAAAAAAAGCCTGCTGAAGAGG
>JAYWII010000068.1:0-43966 GCA_043788995.1 Chitinophagaceae bacterium
TCAAAAAATCAAATCGTCTTAGGCTCGTATTCAGCGCAAACTCAATATTGACAATACTTTCAAAGAACTAATGATTATAACAACGCAACGCTAATGAAAGAAAGATTATATTTATAGAATTCAAACTTTTGCTGCTATGAGTTCTAACAAAGTAATTTTTCTATTGCTGTGTATTTCGTTTTGCGTTGCATCTTTTGCACAATCTCCCAATGATGAATTAGACGCTTTCTCAGGAAAATTTATTAAAGCTGTGAGAGCACATGAAAAACAGCGGGCGCTGCTCGTTACAGATAAAGTGGTATTTAGTAAAGGAGAAAACATTTGGTTCAAAGCTTTTATTTTAAATACCATCTCCCAGAAAATAAGCTACCGCAACGGGTTCATTTTTGTAGACCTTGTAAATGAAGATGACAGTGTAGTAAAAAAGATAATTTTAGATGCAGCCAATCAGCCTTTAAATTCAAGAATTGTTTTGCCTAAAGCGATGGCGCCGGGTTATTACTGGCTAAGAGCATATACCCGGCAGATGGTAGAAGAAGGTGATGTAAACGGAATGTGTGTAAAGCCTGTTTATATCGGTAATAACAACGATGAATTACCAGCATTAAAAAAAAGCAGCAGTAGCCAGGACAGTAGCTTAGTCGTAAATTTTTACCCTGAAGGCGGGGCGATCATGACGGGTATAGGTTCAACAGTGGCTATGCATATCAGTAATAAAAGTGGTGCATCTTTAAGTGTAAGCGGATCTATAAAAGACAACCGGGATACCACCGTCACTTCTTTCTCAACAAATATAAATGGAGTAGGGAAATTTGTTTTTGAGCCTTCCAGGTACAAAAAATACAAGGCAGTCATTAACTGGCAGGGGAAACAGTTAAGTTATCCATTGCCGCCCTTTAATTTTTTTGCTGCCCAGTTATCTGTTATAAAACAACCAACCGCTTACAAGTTCAGGATCTTGCTGGAAGATTCTATTTACAGGGAAGATTTTAAAAGTTATTTAATTGGTGTTTCCAGGGACAGTTTAGTTTTTGCAAGTATTGGTAAAGGCCAGTATGAAGTTGCTGTGGAAGATCAAAAATTACCGGCAGGTATTGCAGTATTTTACCTGTTCGATAAGGATTTTAAATTGCTAAGTGAAAGAAGTGTACACGTAAATAATGAGAATGTTCACATTAATACTGCCATTGAAAAAAATGTATATGGATTAGAGGAAAAGGTTATGATGAATCTCTCAATAACCGATGCGGAACAGCATCCTGTTACTGCACTTGTTACGCTTTCAATAGCAGATACGCTGGCTGCTGATGGAGCCAGTAAATGCAGTATGGACAACCTGTCTGCTACAGATGTTCAGGCAATGGATAATTTTTTCCTGGCGCAGCATGAATGTATTTCCAATGAAGAGAAAGATCTTTTTATGCTGGTGAAAAATAATACGTACCAACAGTTTAATACATCCGTAACTCAAAAACCACTCACCGATACCGATAGCTTACTCTATATAAAAGGAACCGTATTGAATGATAAAAAAGAACCTTTTGTAAATGCTGTACTCACACTTTTATCGAAGTCAGCCACTTCAACTATGAACAGTTCTACAACGGATGCTAAAGGACATTTTCGTTTTCCGTTTGAATACTATGCAGATAGTACAGAATTTGCTATCCAGGTTGTTGACGATCAGGGTCGTACCCAGCAGACTGTAATAATTTTTGATACTATTAATTATCCTGTTTTAAAAACACCTGGAATATTAAAAAAGTATTTACCACTTCAGGGTAAGGAGCTTAAAAAATACTTTACTCATTATTATTCAGATGAATTTATCAACACAGCTAAAAATGCACTTCCTGTTGTATCGGTTAATACAAAGAAAAAAGTAAACTACACCGAAGCAAAAAGAGTAAGCTCCAATTCAGCTATTCTTACTTCAGATGTGCTGGATGAGAAAACGAGTCCTGGATTTGCCGTATTAAGAGTTGGAGGGTTGCATGTAGTAAACGGAGTATTGTTAGTAAATGGTTTAACATCTTTAAAGGCCCCGGACGTTACATCTGAACCATTGCTGTTAGTAGATGGGGTAGAAATATCAAAATCAGCAGGAGGTGGGGAAGGCAGCCCAACTTTAAATTTCTTAAATAGCCTGAATTCAAAAGATATTGATTTTATAGAAGTGCTGAAAGGTCCAGAGGGAGCTAGCTACGGCGTGAGAGGCGGAAACGGTGTTATTTTAGTGAACATGCTCAATACACGGCGGGAAACAGGGGAGAGTAAGGCTAATTTTAATTCATTTTATGCCACAGGTGTTTCCAGGCCAGTCTCATTTCCTAATATGAATTACCAGGAAAAAGGTATAAAACCTGCAACAAATGGCGACAATCGCTCCACCCTCTTTTGGAGTGGAAATTTTTTATTCAAAGATATTTCCAGTACCAGCTTTACTTTTTATACCAGTGATGTTCCTGCAACATATGTTGGTACCATTTTCGGCATAACTAATAAAGGTGAACTTTTATATAAAACAGTAAAGTTTCAAAGCAAATAGACCTATACGCTAGTTATTTCTCCCTTTACTGTAGTCATTGATCTTAATAAAATTTATGTGGTTGTAAAATAGCTTTACAAGTTAAATGAGCAGGTTATTCATACAAAAAAAGGTTATAGCTTTCACCATAACCTTTTCAAATCTTATCTCTACTTTTTTAAACGTCAGTAGCTTCACCGTAAGCCACCGCAGTAGCTTCTTTCAATCCTTCACTCATTGTTGGGTGAGGATGTACAGCATTTAAAATTTCATGTGCAGTGGTTTCTAATTTACGTGCCACCACAGCTTCTGCAATCATTTCTGTTACGTTCATACCAATCATGTGGCAACCCAGGAACTCACCATATTTAGCATCATAAATTACTTTTACAAAACCTTCAGTAGCACCTGCTGCACTGGCTTTACCACTTGCCATGAATGGGAACTTACCAACCTTCACTTCATAACCGGCATCCTTAGCCGCTTTTTCAGTATAACCAACAGAGGCAATTTCTGGTGTACAATAAGTACAACCTGGAATATTGTTATAATCAATTGGTTCAGGATGATGCCCACTTAAATGTTCAGCAGCATTGATACCTTCTTTAGCAGCCACATGTGCTAAAGCCTGTCCTGGTGTACAGTCTCCGATAGCATAAATGCCTGCTACACTGGTTTGTCCAAATGCATCCACTGTAATTTTGCCTTTATCAGTTTTAATCCCTAAAGCTTCGAGCCCGATATTTTCAATATTGGCAACAACACCTACAGCACTTAATAAAATATCAGCTTCTAATGTTACTTCACCATTAGGTGTTTTTACTTTTGCTTTTACACCAGTACCGCTTGTATCCACGCTCAGCACTTCGCTGCTGGTCATGATATCGATACCTTGTCTTTTGTATTGCTTTTCTAATTCTTTGCTGATGTCTTCATCTTCTACCGGAACGATCCTTGGCATAAATTCAACGATGGTAATTTTGGTGCCCATACTGTTGTAAAAATAAGCAAACTCACTTCCGATGGCGCCGCTTCCGCAAACGATCATGCTCTTGGGTTGGGTAGGTAATACCATCGCTTCCCTGTAAGCAATTACTTTTTTACCATCCACCGGCATGCTGGGTAATTGTTTTGCCCTGCCACCTGTTGCGATGATGATATTTTTTGCTTCTTCAATTTTTTTAGAACCATCTGCGGCAGTGATCTCTAATTTGCCCGGTGCAATTAATTTACCATAGCCCATTATCACATCAATCTTATTCTTCTTCATAAGGAACTGAACACCTTTGCTCATTTTATCCGCCACACCACGGCTGCGTTTTACCACGCCTTCAAAGTTGTGGGTGGGGTTTTGTATGTTTAGGCCGTAATCAGCGGCATGTTTTGCATATTCATACACCTGTGCACTTTTCAATAAAGCTTTGGTAGGAATACAGCCCCAGTTGAGGCAAACTCCACCCAGGCTTTCTTTTTCTACAATTGCCACTTTCCTACCTAACTGGCTAGCTCTGATTGCAGCTGGATAGCCACCAGGGCCACTACCTAAAACGATTACATCGTATGCCATATTTATTTGGATTTAATGATTTTTATATTTTACCGGCAGGTTGCTGCCGGCTTAATTTTTTTAACGTTGGCAAATTTAATCTGAAAGAGGAGATTAACCAAAAGCTAAATTTAAGCATATTTTAACCTGCTTGTAAAACCTTAACAGGTACCAACAGCGGCAGGGCCTTAATTACTGCTATTGTGGCGAATAACTTTTTTATAATTTAGTTTTTCTTAAGGTTAAAAACTAAATAAATTTTTTGCAAGCGTCTTATGTAATTTGTGAGATTGCAGCCTTGTGTTTTTCTTCCGCCCTTCTTCTTTCTGCAATAATTTTAAGTGAATTGATACTAACATTCAATTCAAAGCCAATGATGAGTACAAGGGCATTTATATAAATAACCGCCATAAAAACAATAATGGTACCGATAGAACCATAAAGTGCATTGTACTTGCCGAAATTATTTACAAAGTAAGAAAAACCTAAGGTGGCCATGATGCTGAGAAAGGTAGCCAGGATGGTACCCGGAGAAATTAATTTCCATTTCTTTTCTACAGCAGGTGCATACTTATAAATAAATGCAATGGAGTAATAAATGAGTGCCACCACAAAGATCCAGCGTACATAATAGATGATCTCTATTAAGGTGCCGCTTTTAATTCCTATCCATTTCAGCACAGCCCCTTGTGTGATGATGAGTATAAGAAAAGCCAGCAACAGCAGGAAAAGTAAGGCGGTAAGTTTAATAGCCATCCACCGGGTATGCAGGTCCTTTCTTTTAGCAAATCCAATATAGTTTTTGTTAAATGACTGCATCAATCCCATCATTGCATTAGAGGCAAAGAACAGCGCTGTGAGTAAACCAAATGAAAGCAATCCAATCTTTGATTCATCTATAAATGAATCCACAAATTTGATGAGGTTGGCATTGTGTACTTTGGCAGGAATGATGTCTGTTATCAGCGCATGCAGCTCTCTTTTAAGCGTTATCTTTTTTATAAACGGAAGGCTTGGTATTAATGTAAACAGGAACAGGAAAGAAGGAGGAATTGCCATGATGAAATTATAAGCGATGGCTGATGCCCTTTCTGTTAAACCGACTGTTTGCACCTGTTTGTAAAAAAAATTAAGTACATCATACAAAGGAACACCCTGAAAGCCTGGCAGGTACAGGTGTTTACTCTTGCGTATTAAATAGGCAATGGGTGTTCTGGTTATTATGATCCGTTCTAGCTTGTTCAATGTTTATAGTTGCCCTGCTTTATTATTGTACAACTGAATTGTTATTTTGATAACGGGTTGTTTCTATCATGAAATTTTCTGTCGTGATCAACCATTCAGCAATGTAACAATTTTACCATATACCGGTTCGGCTATTCAATTTAATTTATTGCTCCTGCTTTTCTCATCATTAATGTATCCAATGCCTGCTGATATGCTTTTGCATACCGCAGATGTTCCTCATAAGTAGATGCAAAGTTGGAGTATCCATTTAAATCTGGTTTGGCCACAAAGTACAGGTAGCTTGTGGCTGGGGCATTCAGTACCGCATCAATTGTTTTTGCAGACGGTGTGCAAATGGGCCCGGGAGGTAAACCGCTGTTGAGATAAGTATTGAACGGAGATTGCACCGTTAAATGTTTTTGATAAATACGCTTTAAGCCAAAATCTTTTAAAGCAAATTTTACGGTAGGATCGGCTCCCAGTCTCATGCCTGTATTGATGCGGTTGATATACACACTGGCAATTTTTCCTTTATCATCCTCTTTGTTGGTTTCTTCTTCTACAATACTTGCAAGGGTATATACCTGTTGCGGCGTAAGGCCTGCTGCTGCAGCTTTTTTTCTCCTGACATCGTTCCAGAACTTTTGTTGCTCATTATAAAGCCGCATAAAAATTTTTGAAAAAGAAGTGTTCCAAATCAGGCTGTAGGTATTGGGAACAACAGCCGTCATCACGGTATTAGTATCCAGCTTATATGTTGCCAAAGAATCGTTACTGTTTAAAAAGTTGATCACGGATGCTGAGTCACATTCAAAATTGGCAGCTATTTTTACTGCAAGATCTTCCCGGGTTCTTAGTTTGTTGATCACTAAGTTTACCGGGGTTTGTCTTCCAGATTTTAATGTTTTCAGGATCGTATAAATGCTGGACCCTTTTTCAAAAACATATTTGCCTGGTTTTATATTTTGTTTGTAACCAGCAATTCTTGAAAGCCAGCTAAAAGATTTGGTATTGGAAATCACCCCTTTTTCATCCAGTTCTTTTGCCACCCGTAAAAAACTACTGCCTGTTTTTATAAAAACACTTTTTTTATCTTCTTCAAAATTGGTATTACTGCCAAATATGCGCCATGTTAGAAAGGACAGGATTACTAAAATAGCGATGAATGTGTAACGGATAATTTTTTTCCCCTGGGTCATAATTTATTTATTCCACTGTATGTGATTGATAAAAGTAAAATAAAAAACCCCGTCAATAACAGACAGGGTTAATAATATTTTCAGGATGCAGTTATTTTGCAGCCGGAGTATCACTGGTAGTAGTGCCTGGTAAAGGCACAGTTGTATTTTGCATACCCGGTGCAGCAGCTGGAGCTTTATTGATCAGGTCATCATTCTTTGAAGAACTGCCAACAGTTTTTGAGATAAATAAAGGGGATAGCAGGCAAAGTATACCAACCACGCCTGCAAATAGCCAGGTACCTTTTTCCAGTACATCTGTTGTTTGCTTTACACCCATCAACTGGTTACCCACGCCTCCAAAAGTACTTGACAAACCACCACCTTTTGGATTTTGTACTAAAACAATAAAACCCAGGATCACTGAAGCAACAATAATTAAAATCGCAAATAGTATTAACATTTTTCTAATCTTTTAACTGTTCAATTTTGGCTGCAAAATAAGTGCTTTTGGAGGGATTGAGCAAACTTAATTTTTTCAGCAGCTCCACAGCCTTATTAATACGGCCCTGCTGTACCAGCACATCTGCCATTGCCTCCGTAACCACTTCGTCATCTTTATTTGACTTTTCGGCAAGGTTTTGAATATTAGCATCGATATTTTCAGATGCTATTTCCGCTGGCAAAAGCGGATCAGTATTCCTGGAATCAATTTTTTTCATGGTCTTCAACCATTGGGTAAAACTCTTCAACTGCTTACCCAACCTGTCTGAACCATTCGCTTCCTCACTTAATTTTATTCCTACGCTGGCAAAATAGTCTGAAGTATATAATGGTTGAAACAGTAAGGCCTCAGCTGAAGTATCATCAACTGTATTTTGCTTTAGGCTTTCAGGTTCATTAGTTCTATTTTTTATTAATGTATCAAAGGTTTTGTTTTGGAATGAGATCTCGTTTTCCAAAACCACAGGAGGGGTTTCATTGGTTTTATCAGCACCAGGTTCTGGTAACTGCAAGCCTATGCTTTCATCAATTATTTCACTGTCAAAGCTGTTTGTTGTTACTTGTCCTCCTGATATTTCTGCTGGTACATTTATTTTTTCTTCTTCTTCAGATACCGGTTCATCAGTTTTTAATGATAAACTTTCCTCCATTCCTGAAAGTTCCTCCTGTATTTTTATTGGCTCATCTAAAACTGCTTCATCTTTGGCAGTGGATTCTGGAATTACCTGCGACAAATCTTTTTCAGCTAATTCACTGTAATCAGTGTCATTATTTTCAGCAGTTGCTTCCATTATTAATGCTGGCTCATTTACACTTATTACTTCATCTGTAACCGGTTCTGCTGCTGCAGGTTCATAATTAATGATTTCATTTTCTACAGTTTCATTTACTATTGGAGTGATAGCAGCAGTATCCTGTATTAAGTTTTCTGCCGGAGCAATGTTATTATAGGCAGTTAATATCGTTTTTACGTCAACGATGGTTTCTGCAGGTTGAAAAGAGGATTGGACAAAAATTGGTTCTGGTTTGTATGACGCCGTCAGCAAATAATTGAGCCAGTAATTATTGTTAAAAAGAGCGGCTGTTTTTTGAACTTGTTTGCCGTATGCAGGATTATCTTTTTTTGTTTGCAGTAATAAATAAAATTGAGCAGGGGTAAAATAGGGGTGTTCCCGGGTTATGTTTTCAAGGTACTCAAGGGTATTCGTATTCCCGGTATTTGTGTTAAATATTGACTCCAAAAGTTCCTTGTTGTTTTCCATGAATCAAAGCTAAATATTAAAAAACGAATGTTGAATTTTTAGATTTTGGTTAGTGTAAACAGATACACCTGTTACCAGTTAGAAAATATTTTATTGAAAATGGCATCTACTAAATTCGTTACTATCTCATCATTCCTGGAAGCCTCTATTTGGGAAAGCGTTTGGTTAGAACTGAAGTCCAGTGTGTAAGGCACTTCTGCTTCAAAATCTTTCTTATCGTCCAGGGTGTTTTTAAATACCAGGTGAAAAGATACAGACAAACGGTTGGTACCGGAAGTATTACCGGTAATACCACTGGTAGTAACTGAATAATCAGATACATACCCACTGATATCATAATGAGCATTGTCATCATTGGTTTGCCTCAGCCGGGTGTTACCAATAACTTTTTGTTTTAATTTTTCTGTTAACTGCGGACTCAGTTGTGGGTTAACATAGGGTGCTTTATTTTCAAGGTAATTTACCCTGAAAGTCTTTACTTCTTCCGGAATAGGCGAGGTGTCTTTAAAAGAGTATTTGCAGGTAGCAAAAGAAAATAGCCAGCCACAGCTAACCAACAGCAGCAATTGCTTTAATTTATTCATCATTGACGATTGACCACAACCCTGAGCGAAGCCGAAGGGTACCATTTTATTCTTCAATATCATATTCCTTCAGTTTTCTGTATAAAGTTCTTTCACTGATACCAAGGTCTGCAGATGCATCTTTGCGTTTGCCCCTGTGTTTTTTCAAAGCTTTAATAATGAGCTCTTTTTCTTTATCCATGATGCTCAGTGATTCTTCCACTGCATTCATATGCTGGATGTCTTCTCCATTTTGATTGAGTATCACCGGTTGTCCGGCTTGCATATAAGTATTACCCGAAACAGCAGGTTTTAAATCAGGCAAATTACTGTCGTTATTATTATAATTATTGTAAATAGGAATATGCTGTACCACCGATGGATTTTGTAAGATGTCAAAAAACATTTTCTTTAGTTCTGTTACATCTTTCTTCATGTCAAAAAAGAGCTTATACAACATCTCTCTTTCATTGGCAAATTCCTGCTGGCTTACTGCATTGTGACCACCAACCAGCACTGGTAAACGGCTCATATTATTTTCCGGTAAAAATACCTGCAACTCTCTTGCGTTGATATTTTTATCTTTTGATAAAACAGATATTTGTTCTGCAATATTTTTAAGCTCCCTTACATTACCCGGCCAGCTGTAATTCATTAATAAATTTTTGGCATCTTCATCCAGTTGTACAGGTGTGGTTTTATAACGGTCTGCAAAATCTGCTGCAAACTTTCTAAATAGTAATGGGATATCTTCTTTACGGTCTCTCAATGCTGGAACCCTTATTGGTACAGTATTTAACCGGTAATACAAATCTTCTCTGAAACGTCCTTTCTGCGTAAATTCAAGCAGCTCCTTATTGGTGGCAGCAATCACCCTTACATCAGTTTTTTGTACTTTGCTGCTTCCCACACGGATGTATTCGCCAGCTTCCAGCACCCTTAATAACCTTGCTTGTGTTCCCAATGGCAGCTCACCAATTTCATCTAAAAAGATAGTGCCTCCGTTTACGGTTTCAAAGTATCCTTTACGGCTGTCTACAGCCCCTGTAAAAGAACCCTTTTCGTGGCCGAATAATTCCGAGTCAATGGTACCTTCCGGAATAGCGCCACAATTAACTGCAATAAAGGGATTGTGTTTCCTTGCACTTAATGAATGTATGATCTGGGAAAATACTTCCTTGCCCACACCACTTTCACCATTGATGAGCACACTCAGATCGGTATTAGCCACCTGAACTGCTACATGTAATGCATGGTTAAGTGCAGGAGAATTGCCGATGATGCCAAAACGATTTTTTATTGATTGTAAGTCCATTGATTACCCCCTCCGCCCCCAAAAGGGGGAACTTGGTTTAAAATTATTTAATGCTGTTTTCAATATTTCTTATAGTGGTTTCAAGCTTCTTTAAAATGTCATTATTTGTGAATCATATAACCCTTATACCTAATTCTTCTAAATCCTTTTGCCTTGTTATATCATTTTCTATTACTTCAGGCAAAGTATGAATACCATCATCAATTTCTATTATCAACTTTTATGAGTGACAATAAAAGTCAGCTATATAAATCGATATCGGGTGTTGCCTTCTGAATTTCAATTGCGGAAAATATTCTTTCAATCTTTCACATAAAATCATTTCAGTTGCTGTTACATTGGATCTTAATTTTTTTGACAGTTCAAATATTATCGGACTGGCTCCATAAAACATTGAATCAGGCATGGTTGGCAAATCAAATATTATTTCAATCTTACTTAATGAATTTTATATAACTACAAACTAATAAAGCACTAACACCAGTATCCTCCAAAGTTCCCCTTTAGGGGGCGGAGGGAGTTCCTATTAAGGTTCCTGAAGTGCATGAATGCACTTTCACATTTACATATTCACCTTTCTTTAAATTCCCTTTCGGAAATACAATTACTTTATTCTGATCATTCCTTCCATATAGTTCGGCTTCGTTCTTTTTAGAAGTTCCTTCTATAAGCACCTTAAAAGTTTTGCCAACATCTTTTTGCATGCTTTTCAGGGTATTGATCCTGTGCAGGTCAATTATTTCCTGTAATCTTCTTTTCTTTATCTCTTCAGGAACATCATCTGCAAACCTTCTTGCGGCAAGGGTTCCGGGTCTTTCGCTATAGAAATACATATAGGCAAGATCAAACCTGCAGTATTCCATCAGGCTCAGCGTTTCCTGGTGATCATCTTCTGTTTCAGTACAAAAACCGGTGATGACATCAGTAGATAAACCACAATCAGGTATTAGTTCTTTAATCCGCTCAAGCCTTGATAAATACCATTCCCTTGAGTAAGTGCGGTTCATCAGTTGCAATATCCTGCTGCTTCCACTTTGTACTGGCAGGTGAATATAATTACAGATGTTTTCGTATTTTTTTATGGTAAACAACACCTCATCAGTGATGTCCTTGGGATGCGAAGTAGAGAACCTAACCCTTAACAAAGGGTCAATGAGTGCCACTCTTTCCAGCAACATTGCAAAAGTTACCAGGTCGTCAGCAGCTTCCGTTTCTAAAGCATTTTTGAGTGGGTTCCAGTAATAGCTATCCACATTCTGGCCCAGCAAAGTGATTTCCCTGTATCCTTTTTCAAACAGGTCCTTACATTCATTCAGTATGCTTTGTGGATCACGGCTTCTTTCTCGGCCTCTTGTAAATGGCACTACACAAAAAGAACACATATTGTTGCATCCCCTCATAATACTCACAAAGGCATTTACACCATTGCTGTTCAGCCTTACAGGCGAAATGTCGGCATACGTTTCTTCACGGCTCAGGAGTACGTTCACGCCTTTCTGTCCAGTTTCAGCTTCCTGTATCAGGCTTGGTAAAGTACGGTATGCATCGGGGCCCACCACCAGGTCCACCAGTTTTTCCTGTTGTAAAAATTGTTCCTTCAGGCGTTCTGCCATACAGCCCAATACACCCACCAGCAATCCTGGCTTTGCTTTTTTAAGCCGCTTAAATTCAGTTAATCTTTTGCGTACGGTTACCTCTGCTTTTTCACGGATAGAACAGGTATTTATAAAAACAAGATCAGCTTCTTCTGAATTGGAGGTAGCGCCAAAACCGTTGCTTTGTAAAATAGCGGCTACTACTTCAGTGTCTGCAAAATTCATGGCGCAGCCGTAGCTTTCTATGTAAAAGTGTCTTTTAAAAACACTCTCCGGTTCAGCAGCAATTGCAAAAGCTTCGCCCTGCCTGTTTTCGTCGTGTGTTTTTGTATTGATCGTTTCTAACAGTTCCATTATAAAATTTGGACTGCAAAAATAGGTATTTAACATCTATTTGCGCCAGATTGACAGTGAAACAAATGTTAGGATCAATGCCTGGTAATAAAATAGGGAGCAAAACGATTTGCTCCCTATTTAAACAGCTCTTTTTTGTTTATTAAATCTTTTTTTCGATTGTTTGAGAACTGGCTTTTTCTTTAATGATTTTGTCAAGAAACAACATTTTAACGGCTATCAGAATCATGAGTACTGCAAATATTTTTTTTACCGTTTCCTGGGGCAGGTTCAATGCTACTTTACTGCCCACGGCACTGCCAATAATAAAACCTATGGAAAGCAGCCATACCACTTTTACATCTATATGGCCCTGTTTGTAATAGAAAATAACTGCAAAAATACCAACCGGTAATAAGATCATCGCCAATGAAGTACCCTGTGCGGTATGCTGGGAAAAACCTAAGAAATAAACCAGTGCCGGCACAATGACCAACCCGCCGCCAATACCCACCAGGCCACTTAGCATACCAGCTGCAATACCTATCAGTATCACAATCACTATAGATTGTATATCCATGTTGTATTTTTTTTGGGTCATTATTTTTGGGGAAACTTTTCTTTATAATGCGCTATTGCTGACTTAATAACTTCGTAGGCAGCTTCTTTGTCCTGGAACTCATCTATCTCTACAATTTTATTCTCCAGTACTTTATAGTTTTCAAAATAATTCTTCAACACAGCAATGAAATGCTTGGGCAGTTCATTCACATTGGTAAAGTGATTGACCGTTGGGTCTTCAGTAGCAACTGCAATGATCTTGTCATCTTTTTCTCCATTATCTATCATCTGCATGTTCCCAATAACGGTGGCATGAACCAGGCATAATGGCTGAATACTTTCGCTGCATATCACCAGGATATCCAGTGGATCACCATCTTCACCCAATGTTTGAGGGATAAAGCCGTAGTTAACAGGGTAGTGGAAAGAAGAATAAATAACCCTGTCTAATTTGAGCAACCCGGTGGTTTTATCAATTTCATATTTGGCCCGTGAGCCCTGGGAAATTTCTATTAATCCATTTACAACAACAGGAGCATCCTCTCCGTAATGGGCGCCATGCCAGGGGTGAAGTACATACATAATTGGTTGAATTTATTGTGTTGATTAAATTGGTTATAAAAATAATTACTTAAACGTTTCAGCAAAGAACGGTATTACAAATTACCTGAAAAGGTATACTTTAAATCAACCAGCCACTGTCCGTTTCTTTTGATCAGTTTTAGTTTGTTCTTTTGAGCCTTGTTACTGCTGATGGCATAATGTACAATCGTCACCGAATCATTTACAGGTGATAATTCATCAATGATAATATCTGCATTTTTGTATTTCTCCAGTTCTGCAGCTGATTTATTTTCTGCAGCTTCTTTTAGTTTGATAAGCGATGCTTTATTTTCCGGGTCGTTCAAAATAATATTTTCCGCTGCTTCAAAATTATTTTCCTGGATGTATTTAATGAATGTATGTGCTGCATCAATATCAGAATTGGGTTGTGCTGTTTTTTCATTGCAACCTGAAAATAATGCTGCGGCAAAACAGGTAAGAAGTAATTTTCTAAACATAGCTTAAAGGTAAACATCTTTGTTAAATGCAAAATAAAAAGCATCCCTGAAAAAGGATGCTTTTTATTTTAATAACAGAAAATTATTTTTTTATTGATTCTAACAATTGCTTAGCTGAATCCAATGCCTGTATTCCTTTGTCAATCCCTTCTTTTAAAGAATCAATATTGATGTTTTTCAACTCCTCCATTGATTCATGAAGGCTGTCAAGCGATACACCCTTCTCTTTCATTTTATCTGTAGCCATTTCCATAATAGATGCTTTGTCAAATGCTACTTTCCATTCACCGCTTTCTTTTTTTAAAGTAAAATTCACTGTTTCGTCAGCTTCTTTTTCCTTTACCGCAATAGTGGCTTTATCTCCGTCAATTTTTGCTTCGCCAATTTCCATTTTTGATTTATCATACTTATCTGTATCAGTATTATCTTTTGACATTTTTAAACCCGTCTCCATCAGGTCAAGCATGTTCTTGCTATCCGCTGTAGCTAAATTCCTTGCTGCTGCTATATCTTTTTTGCTCATAGCATCAAAAAAGGCTGAAAGGGTTGCTTTAGGGTCACCGCCCGAGCTACCACATCCGGTTATCAAAAAAACTGAACTTGCTAAGGCGAATACCAGGAATAAATTTTTCATATTATTTTTAAGTTTTAATTTCAAATGTAATTGTATTTATTTCCTCTGCATTAGTCTTTATAAAAAACTTGTTGTATTGGGTAGCATCCGGGATATAAAAAAATATCATCCACACCTACAAAAACTTTATCCTTAACAGTACTGGTATTAAAACGCATACGCTTACCGGTTGCCCATAAAAATGCTTTATATACAAACTCAGCACAGTACATTCTTTCGTCCGTTTCTAAATTAAATTCCATATCAAACATCACACCTGCAGAATGTAATTTTTTTATAACCGTAAGCAGGTGATGCAGCTCTGTTGGTGAGAGTTGCTGCCTGAATATTCCAACTCCTTTGTTGGTATTGGGATCTGCAAACACCGGGAGGTAATCCCTTCTTAATTGCTGATCAGGATTAAACTCGCCACCCAGGGCATGATAAACAAATACGCTGTCATGCTCAATGCTGGCAATGCCGCAATGAGACCATGTTTTATTTCTTACATTGATCTGGCGCAGGCATTCGCTGGTAAAGTCATTTCCAACACGGGTAATAATATCCCCGTTTTGAATATCTTTTTGTGCAATACTGATTTTGGCAAATCCTCTGTTTATAAAGACTGTTGCTTTTAAAGAATCCTCCTTTGTTAAAACCAAATTTTTATATTGATGATTGTTATTACAACTGCACAGGCAAAAAAATAAGAGGCAGCACCAATGCCACCTCTTATGTTGTATTAAAAAATTCAGATCAGCTGCGTCTTTCATTATTCATGTCATGGTCTTTATCCTTGTCGTAAGCTCTGATGATAGCTTTCACTAACCGGTGACGAACCACATCTTCTTCATCTAATTCTATATGTGCAATACCATCTACATTTTTCAAAATACGCAGCGCTTTATCAATGCCACTCCGCATATTTTTCGGCAGATCAATTTGAGTAGGATCACCGGTGATAATGGCTTTTGCATTGGCACCAATACGGGTAAGAAACATTTTCAATTGTCCGTCGTTGGTGTTTTGTGCTTCATCCAGAATAATAAAAGCATTGTCCAGCGTACGGCCTCTCATGTAGGCAAGCGGCGCTATCTCAATGGTCCTGGTAGTCATATAATAACCCAGCTTATCGGCAGGTATCATATCATCCAGTGCATCATACAATGGACGCAGGTAGGGATCAATCTTCTCTTTCAAATCTCCCGGAAGAAAACCCAGGTTCTCGCCAGCTTCCACAGCGGGCCTGGTAAGAATAATTTTCTTAACAGATTTATTCTTCAGGGCTCTTACTGCTAATGCTACAGCAGTATAAGTTTTACCTGTACCGGCAGGCCCGATTGCAAAAACAATGTCATTTTTATCAACCGCCGTCACCATCCTTTTTTGATTGGCAGTACGTGCCCTCACGGTTTTTCCGTTAGGACCAAAAACCAACACATCGTTGGGATTGCGGTCAACAAAATGATCAACGGTCTGCTGATCATCTCCACCCAGAATTTGTTCAAAATAGTTTTCACTCATGTGGCCATTCCGTTCAATGTATTGAACGATGAGATCAATTTTTTCCTTGGCATCCACTATCTGCTCCGGTGCACCACTTAGTTTAACCTGGGTACCACGACTTAAAATTTTTAGCAGGGGAAATTTCTTTTTTAGAATGTCAAGTTTGCCATTGTTAACTCCAAAAAACTCAATTGGGTTAACAGTTTCCAGGTTGATGATGGTTTCTGTCAATGTGCGTTTGTTTAGGTTATCTTAATGTGGTGAGGTACTTTATCTAACTACATTCATCCAATTCAAATTTAGCCATTTGCTATTGATATGATGCTATAATATTTATTCACATAATGTTAAAAAACTAAACGCTGCAAATGAAAATTTACCCTATTAAAACATAATTGGATGCTGCTGTGTAAGTTGATAAATGGAAAGGAGATGGTAAATATTAATGTCAACAAATTGTTACCTGCATATTTTCAGGCTGTCATTTTAATGAATCATTTTTAATGATGATAAATAGATTATACTTCTGCCCAGGTATGATCCGCCAGTAATTTTACAGGTGCTATAAATTTTTTGTAAGGTCCGGAACCTCCTCCATATTCTTTCGGACTTATTAAAGAAAGAACAGGTGCAGCATCCTTCTTTTCATACAAAAAATAAGTATTGCCAATTACAGGAACAAAACTCAGTTTAGCATTATAGATCAGCATGCTTAGTTCTTTACGCATTTGTATTTCCTGAGCCTGTATGGCCAGCAGTTCTATCTGTTTGCGTATCTGTTCCAGCTGCATGTTTGTTTGTTCTTCCATGGCAGTTAAAGCCTTATGCCTTATCACACCTTCTTCTGTAGGTTTTATTACGGCACCGCTTACAGATGTTGCATAGGGTATTACGCTCAGTTGTTTGTGATAGATCTCTGTATTGGTAAAGCAAGTGCCATCTGGTTTATATCCTTGTTGCGTTACTTTCAGATGGCCATTGGCTAATAATTCATTTTGAACAACCAATATAATTCTTTCATTTTTTTTAAAAGTGATCTCAAAGTTCAAAGCATTTTGAAAGCTGGCAATAATTGTATCTGCAAGGTCTGTATCATTAAATGGATGTTCTTCTCCATCGGCAATAACTGAATAAGCAGAAGAGAAGGCCTGGTTTTCAAGACTTACCCAGCTAAGGCTGACGGCTACTTCTTTTTTATTTTCAGCAGATGCTATTTTGTAAATACCGGACTTGGGTCTTTTGCCAGATTCATAGTTACCTTTTTCAGGAAACAACTGCCAGGATGCTAAAAAATTATATGCTTGTATCATTGTGGTTTAAAATAGTTTTCATCAATACAAAACAGGATAAGTTTTGTTTCAATATTTGTTGTTTATAAAAAATAAACAGACGGGAAATAATAACAAAAGTTGTTAGGTTGAAAGTTGGAAGTATTAAATTGAAACTGGTATGTTGCTAGGGTAAAGCAACTAATGATAGTGATACACAGCCTTTGGTAAGCAACAAAATAGTAGTAGTTATTGTCCTGAGTTATAGCAATATTCCTGTGGGTTTATTATTGTTGAGCCGGTATGAAGGTTCTTATTATTAACCTTTTACTCTTTATCCAGGAGTAAAGCAAAATAAATGGGCATCATTTTTTCATAACTCAAATCAATATCTTTATTTGATCGAATTCAAAATGGCGGCATGTTAAAGCGATTGTTCATCACTTTCTTTATTATATTTTTATTGATCGCAGTACCCTGTTGTGTTCAGGGGCAGGTACCTGTTCAGGAAAATGATACCTTCTTTCTTTCAAAAAAGAAAGGTCTGCTGGGGCAGCTGGGTAAAAGTATTTCTACCGGGGGAGATAGTGACCAGGAGCCTGTTAAAAAAGTGAACCCGTACCTGGCATACACAGATAAGGTTATCCGGAATATCCATATTTTAAGATTGGGTTTTGAAAGGGATATCAATGATACGTTAAAGTACAACATCAGTTTTGGCACTGTGATGGCCAATGCCTTTCACAAAAAAACCAGGGAAAGGGTAGTAAGAAATAATCTCTTATTTAAAGAAGGAGACCAGCTGCAGCCTTACTTGCTGGCAGATAATGAGCGCCATTTTCGGGAGCAGCCATTTGTACAGGATGCTCTTATTAAAGTAAAAACCATTGATAACGCACCAGACTCGGTAGATGTGTTAGTAATATTGAAAGATGTTTTTTCAATAGGAGGATCAGCAGATATCAGCAATCCGCAAAAGTTCAGGCTGGAAGTGAAGGACGAGAATATTGGTGGTGCCGGAACCCGGCTGGCATTCAGTACATTTTATGACAATGAGCGAAAGCCCAAAATGGGCATCGCTGCAGACCTGATGAAAAGAAATCTTTACGGAAGCTTTATTAACTGGAATGTTGGCTTCAAAACATATAATTATGCCTTCAGTAGTGCTAAAAATGAAGAGACCACACTTTATACCAGTTTTGAAAAACCCCTGGTAAGTCCATATATCCGTACGGTAGGGGCAATAGAATTAGCTTTTAATCAAACAAAAAACAGCTATACTTTTTCTGATTCTGTGTATGCACATGACATAAAGTATAATTATGACAGGGCCGATGCATGGTTTGGGTATAATTTTGATGCCAGTACTTTCCGGAAAAATAATGTGGAATCAAGGGTGAAAAGATTAGTGGCACTCCGTACTTTTTACCAGCATTTTAACCAGTTGCCTGTAAAAGTGCTGGATAGTTTTGATTACCGGTATTCTAATATTAAAGGTGTGCTGGCTTCCTTTATTATTTTCAAACAAAACTTTTACAGAACAAACTTTATTTATGGTTTTGGCCGGAACGAGGATGTACCCGAAGGTTTTAATGTATCCCTTGTTACCGGCTGGATCAATAAAAAAGACAGTATTGTAAACAAGCAAAGATCAAGACCTTATTTAGGAATTGATGCCACTATGAGCAGGTTTAATGATAAAGGATTTTACAGTAATTATGTCTTCCGCTTTGGGGGCTTTTATAATAAAGGTAAATGGGAAGACCTGGACCTGCTGGCGTATGTTACTCATTTTACCAGGAAAAAAATGTTGAACAGCAGTTGGTATTTCCGGCAGTTTATCAGTGCAGGCTTTACCAAACAAATTGCACGGATTTTAAATGAACCGCTGCGGCTCAGGAGCGATTTTGGCCTTCCTTATTTTAGCAACGGTGAGATTGTTGGACAGTTTAGAGGAACCATCAGATCAGAGTCTGTATTTTATAATTTGCGCAAATTCTGGGGTTTTCGTTTTGCGCCATTTGCTTTTGGGGATATTTGCCTGATGCAGCCCAATAATAAAAGCTTCCAGAAAAGTGAGTGGTACAGTGCCCTTGGGGCTGGTGTAAGAACAAGAAATGAGAACCTGATATTTGGTACAATCGAAATGAGGGGCTTTTATTTTCCGAGAACTGCCCCGGGGATGAGTGCCTGGAAAATAGAGTTTAATACCAATATCCGTTTTAAATATAACAGTACCTATATAAGAAAGCCAGATTTTGTAATTGCTAACTAAGCACAGGTGTAAACGTTTAAAAAAAAGTTGGGGGAAGATGTATTTGTTAAACAAAAAAGCCTTTACTTTGGCCTTCCAAAAAAACGTTCTCCCGTAGAAACGGGAGAACTCTAACGATTGCTTGCCATATGAAAATTCTTAAATTATTTTAAGCTCTTTATTTTTATATTTTATATCTGCGTTTTAGCAGTTTTAACGAACGATTGCCCGCCATTTTCTAACGATTGCTTGCTTTATGATACCTCACTCAATCATTGTGAAACAAAAATAGGTTGAGTGAGGTTAACTTTGTAATCAAATTATAAGTGTTTTAATGACGCTTAAAAGCCGTTTTACTATTAAAACCCTTGTTAATACTGGATTGCAATAAAAATTATTAATGATGCCCAGTCGATTTTCGGATACATTATTTCAGCTGATTCACACACTTGAAAAGGCAGAAAAAAGGAATTTTAAGCTTTATATCAAAAGAAGTTCATCAAAAGAAGACCTCAAAATCATTGAATTGTTTGATGCGTTGGACAAACTGAATGAATATGATGAAACCTTGTTATTTAAAAAACTCACTTCTATAGAGAAGCCGCAACTGGCCAATACCAAAGTACATTTATACAAACAGTTGCTGGCAAGTTTGCGTTTACTTAAAAGTACAGACAGTATAGATATGCAGCTGAATGAGCAGTTAGACTATGCCAGGATACTGTACAATAAAGGCCTGTACATGCAAAGCCTTAAAATACTGGAGAAGCTGAAAGAAATAGCCAAAGAACATTACAAGTACAATTTTTTAACACAGGTAATATCCTGGGAGAAAAAAATAGAAACACTGCATATTACCCGTAGTATGCAGGATAAAGGAATGATGCTGGCCCAGGAGGCTGTGGAGGTGAACAACCGGGTGGATATGGTTGCCAGAATGTCGAACCTGGCTTTGCAGTTATACAGTTTTTATATCGAAAATGGGCATGCCCGTAATGAAAAGGATGAAAAGGTAGTAAAGAAGTTTTTTTACGAAAACCTTCCGGCTAATGCTGATGACCAAACAGGGTTTTACGAAAGACTATACCTCTATCAAAGCTATACCTGGTATGCTTTTATCCGCCAGGATTTTTTGATGTACTATCGCTATGCCAAAAAATGGGCTGATATTTTTGAAGAGCAGCCGCTGATGAAAAAAGTAGAAACAGGTTATTATATTAAAGGCATGCACAATCTGCTGAATGCCCATTTTGACCTGAGAAATTTGCAGGGATTTGAAATAGTACTTAAGCAATTTAAAGAGTTTTCTAAAACAGCATTGGCTAACCGGCACGATAATCACCGGGTGCAGACTTTTGTATATATACACAGTTCCATGCTGAACCAGCATTTTATGCAAGGTACCTTCAGCGAAGGCCTGAAGATGGTGCCGGAGCTGGAAGAAAAATTACACGAACATGCATTGTACCTGGATCAGCATAGGATTCTGGTATTTAATTATAAGATAGCTACGCTCTATTTTGGAAGTGGTAACTACGGTATCGCCATTGACTACCTGCAAAAGATCATCAACGAAAACGTGGACCTGCGGTACGATCTGCAGTGCTATGCAAGGCTGATGCACCTGATGGCTCATTATGAATTAGGCAATTTTGAGATCATTGATTCATTGGTAAAATCGGTGTACCGCTTTATGGCAAAAATGGAGAACCTGACCATGGTGGAAGAGGAGATGTTTAAATTTTTGCGGAACTCTTTTGCTATGCCACGAAGTAAAGTGAGAACTGAGCTGGAAGCATTTTTAAAAAAAATAAAGAAGTGGGAAACAAACCGTTTTCAGACCAGGTCATTCGCTTACCTCGATATTATTTCCTGGGTGGAAAGTAAAGTGTATGAAAAGCCACTGGGCACAGTAATAGCAGAAAAACACCTAAGCAGGAAACATAGAAATTATCAGGAGTCATAATAGTTGTTTCAAGATAATGTTGGCTTTTATTATGTATTTTTTTGCCACTGATTACACCAGATGGCAAGAATAAAGCATTGTTGAGATAAAAAATTAGTGCTTATCCGTGTATCCGTGGCAGAAAAAACTTACACAGCTTTTTAAGATTAAACTTTTTTATCGCTGGTCCATATCATTCATCATCTTTTCAAATACCTGGTTTAAATAAAACCCATTACGTATTTGTTTACCAATCAATAAAACATTTTGCTGTATTCTTTTGTATTCATCTGTAGTCACCGCTTTTATCTTTTCTTCTATTTCAGATAATTGATTAATGGTGATCCCAATATTTTTTTCTTTAACCATCGCAGCCACTGCACTTTGTTCCCATACTATTACGGGTAATCCTGCAGCCAGGTATAGTGAGAGTTTGTGAGGGGTGTTATATTTAAGATACTCCTCACAGGTATCCGTGGCATTACCATCCCATACCAGTCCAAAACTTCCTTCCAGTTCAGCAGGCAATTGAGCCGGCTTAAAAACACCTTTGTAAGAAAAATTATTTATTGCATTCATCGTTGCATCGTATCCATCTCCATATACATTAAAGTGCAGTCCCGGTGTTTGCTTTAATGTATAAACAAATGTTGCTTTTGTTATATTCCCTGCAAAACAGATGGTAGTGGAATATTCACTATGGGGAGTTGTTCCATTGATGGGGTAATCGAACAGGCCGATAATGTAGATATTAGCAGCAGGTAAATATTGTAACAGCCATGCCTTCATAGCGGCATTGTGCGCCACGATGCAGGTAAAACGGCTGAGCAGTTTGATCTCTTTATTCAATAAATCATTGTCCTTATCCCTCAGGCCATCAATGTCAATAATAATAGCAACGGTGGCTATACCACGCCAATTCAAAATAGTAAGCAGCCATTTATAAATGCTGGCATTTACGGGAAAATGAAAGACTACTAAACTGTCTTTATTGATCTGAAAAAAAAACTGCAGCAGTTTGAAAAATCTTGAGATACCTGCACCTAGAGATTTTTTACCAGCAGTACCAAAATGCAAAGCTTTAAAACCAATTGAATCCAGTATAGCTTCATTGTCTTTTCTTACCACGCCAGCATTAAAGAGATTGTCAAATCCTTTTTCTGCTACATAATATAGATGCTCTTTTTTCAATGATACCTGTTTACAATTTTATAAGGTTCACCAGGTAATCCCTGGTTTCCCTGATGACGGAATTGTTGAAAATTACGATTTGCAATATAAAATAGATCATCATGCAGGAAGGCACAGCAATGAGTAAGACCAACAGCGGTGAAGAAAATAAATACCTGCAAATCCATATCACCGGGATAAATAATAAAGAAGCAGCAATAGTTTGAATGATAACCGCTGCTTTTAAATTAAATTGAATCAGCTTGAAAGCATATATACCACTGAGTACGGTAATGATAATTTCAGTAATCATATTAGCGAGGGCTGCACCAGCCTCCTGCAGATGTGGTATCAATAAAAAATTCAGGGAGATACTCACTATGCAGCCAATAATTACGGTTGTGAGGAATTTTTTTTCCAGGTTAAAAGGCACCAGTGTTTGAAAACAAAATAAATTACTCAACCCTACCATCAGGGGTAAAAATGCCAGTATCCGCATGAGGGGAATAGCGGGTAAAAATTTTTCTCCTGTGATGGTTGCAATGATCTCGGGAGCCAGTATCATTAAACCTGCACCAACGGGCACACCGGTGATGACGATGAATTGCAACAGTTTGTTAAGTTGCCTGCTAACCTCACCGGTATTGCCGGTGCTGGCTAAATAAGACAGGCGGGGCATCAGTACCGTTCCAATGGCCAGTATTACCAGCAGAAATATCCTGACCATTTTTAGGGTGATAGTATAATATCCCACTGCCTGTTCATCGTGGGTAAGCTGCTGCAAAATAATGGTGTCAAAATAAATATAGATGCTGATGGCTGAGGAAGTGAGAAAAAAATGCCACAGGGGCCGGAGGTGTTTTTTTAAGTTTATACCTTTTACAGTAATATGGTTTTCTGAAAATAATTTGTAACCATTCAGCAGGGCAATCACTAATATGCCAGCTGTAAAAATGCCAAAATAGACATTAAAGCCGCCTTCAGTTTTTACCAGTAAAAACAGGGCAGCAATCATGGCAAGTCTTACTATAATGGTTCTGATGGCTGAAAAGCGGAAGGCCTCCGTTCCCTGCACATACCATTCAAAGGAAAAGGCGCTCAGCAAAATATTGATCATGGCCAGTACATACAAAACAGGACTGGTATTCCAGCTACTGTAAGTAAACAGTATAAAACATGCAGTGGCTATCACAGAAAAGACCAGGTTCAGCAATGCCATTTCTGTAATTAAAACGGCCCGTTTTTCCTTATCGTCTCTCACCATGGATACTTCTCTTACTGCATAATAAGGAATACCAAATGCCGCAAAAATGATAAATGCCTGGCTCAGGAAATCAACATAATTGATCCGTCCTAAGTTGGCAGGCCCCAGTACCCGGGTAATGTAAGGGTAGGTGAGCAGGGGCACCAGCAGCTGTGTGGCCGATACCATCAATTGGTAAATAAACTTGTTTTTCAGTTCTGTCAACGGTATCTTTTGATTGGCACCTAAATTAGGACTCTATTTTAAAAATGCCGTAAAGAATTTTAAGCAACAGGTTGGTTTGAACGGTTGATTAAAAACATTTTATACACTCAGGTATTTTTACTATTTTTATCTAATTAATTTGCGTTCCAGCACACGATCCTCCTTTATCCTTTCGAATTCTTCCTCTTCCACAATTGTATTGTAACGCTTACAGTATTATTTTAATGCCGGGGGGTATGAAGCCAGTATTTCCTTCTTGACTAACCGCTAATCCAGCTTTTGGAAATTAATTCCTGAAAATAAAAAGAAACAGTGTTGCCCCTCTATTAACTTATTTAAAATCAGGTATTTATGATTTGGTATGTATATGGCAATACAACAGGGATTTCTGTAACTGCCTGGATAAAGGAACTGAATTTTCAGAAAAATTTTAAAAAATGAAAGCACATCAACATTACACTGGCAACCACCCTGCATTAAACTTATTATTTATGAAGAAATTTTACTTACCTGCTCACCATTTTAAAATAGCTTTTTTCTTTTTTGCTTTTGGGCTGATGGCTTTTTGTGTAAATGCACAAACAACAATCACAACCGGTAGTACAGTTGCTGCAAGCACAATACCGGTTAATAATACCATCACAATTAATGCAGGTGGAACTTTAAATATGGATGTTGCCAGAACATTTGCATCAATCACTACAGCCGGTACGGGAATATCTAATATTACAGGAGCAGGCTTATTGTCATTAACGGGTTCTATTACGCTTAATTCAACAAATAGCAATCCGCATACCTTAGTTATTGCTGCGACGAGCAATGTTGCATCTGTTTCAATAATTAGAGGCACTGGCGGAAACAACAGTTCTATTATGGGGGTAACTGTGAATGGTATTCTAAAAATAAGTTCAACAGTATTTGCTGGTGCTTCTGGCACAAACAATTTAACGTGTAATGCAGGGTCAATAGTAGAATATAATGGAGCAGCTCAAACAGCATATCCAACCACTTACAGCAATCTTACCTTATCAGGAAGCGGTATAAAAACCCTGACAGGAGTATCGGTAAACGCAGTTTTGTCGATGCAAGGAACAGCTACAGCAAGTGTGGCACCAACTTATGGGGCTTCTTCAACCCTTGAGTACAAAGGGTCTTCTACCCAAACTACAGGACTTGAATTTGTATCACCGTTTACTGGCTCTGGCGGTGTAGTGATTAATAATGCATCTGGTGTAACTCTTTCTGCTGCTAGAAGCGTGGGTGCAAATCCTTTTACAATTGGGAGCACTATTGCTAACAGCATTTTTAATGACGGAGGATTTCAATTAACGAGCACAGGAACGCTTAATCTTAACTCCGGCTTTTTTAATATTGGAAGTGCTGCATCCGGAACTGCCTGGCCAGCCTTTACAACAAGAAATATTTTGGCAGGTACAACCGTAAATTATACCGCTAATGTTGCCCAAACTATTGCTGCAGTCAATTATGCAAACCTTACCATAAGCGGCACCCGAAGTGCTAATAATGTCACACTTGCTAACTCAGGTACCATAGGAATTTCGGGAGTTTTCAATCCTTCTGCAACATATACGACTGGAGCTTATGTAATTGCAAGCAGCACTGTAAGTTTTAACGGTACTGCTGCTCAGGCAATACCTGCTTTCACATTCAATAGTCTTATTATAAACAATACGGCCGGTATATCCTCCATTGCAGGAAATGTTACCATCAATAATTCACTTGCGCTAACTAATGGCATTGTTTCTACAGGCTCCAATAAAATAATACTTATCAGCGGTGCTTCATCCAGCCGAACCAATGGTTGGGTAAATGGCAACTTTCAAAAATATATTTCTACAACCACGGCGATAACATTTGAAATCGGCGATGCTTCAAATTACAGCCCCGTAACGGTAAATTATGCCATACTCACCACTGCTGGTAATTTAACCGCAACCGTTACTACAGGATTACATCCGGCGATAGCATCTTCCGGTCTTAACAGCTCCAAGATGGTGAACCGCTACTGGACCTTGACGTCAGGTGGGGTGGTTGGTAGCTATGATGCTATTTTCACTTTTGTTGCCGGAGATATTTTGGGAGGAGCAAATACATTGAATTTTCTTGTACGCAATTACAATGGAGCAAGCTGGGCCACTACCAGTACTGGTACAAAAACTTCCACAAGTACACAAGCTACAGGTTTAACAACCTATGGAGATTTGTGTGTTGGTGAATTTTCCGGTTTACCAACCGTATCAACGCAGCCATCCAATTCTGGTATATGTTTAACCAGCAATGCATCTTTTACCAGCGCTTCGCTATCTGCACCAGGCCCAACAGTTCAGTGGCAGCGAAGCTCCGACGGAGGTACTAACTACATTAATATTATAGCCACCACCGATGGTGGAAAATATACCAATTTTACAAACAACACATTGACGGTGACAGCCCCCGACATTACGATGACCGGGTACCTCTACAGATCGGTATATACCAACATTAATGGTTCTGTAAATTCAAATGCTGCCACGCTAACCATTACTCAACTGCCAACGATTACTACTTTTTCTTACACCACATCGCCATTTGCAAATATTTCTGCAGGGCCCGAAAACGTAACCCTTGCCGGCACCAATGGGTATACCGGAGGTACTTATACTTCCGATGTCAATTTAACTATCAACGCAACAACCGGTGCTATTACCCCCAGCAGCAGTACACTTGGAAATCACATAGTCACCTACAGCATTGCTGCTGCAGGAGGCTGTGGAGCGGTAACCGCTACCACTACTATTAATATTACAACAGCTCCCACAGCAGTTATCACTTATTCTGCCGCGGCATATTGTATATCAGATGCCACGCCACGTGCTGTGACCTTAACAGGTACAGGTGCATATACTGGCGGTGCTTTTTCAGTTAGTCCGGGAAGCGGTTTAAGTATAGATGCGTTTGGCACTATTACACCCAATGCAAGCACAGCAGGTTCTTATATCGTCACTTATACGATACCGGCAGGAGGAGGTTTTTTGGCCTCAGACGTTACAACAACTGTTACCATTACCCCGATCCCGACAGCCGCAATTAGTTATACAGGTGGCCCATTTTGCAGTTCTGATCAAACGGAAAATACAGTTATTTTTTCAGGCACTTCAGGTGCTTTTACCGGAGGGCTGTTTTCATCTTCCCCTGCAGGGTTGGTCTTAAATACATCAACAGGGGCTTTTACTCCAAATGGCAGTTCCATTGCTACCTATACCATCACGTATACCATTGCGGCCTCGGGGGGATGCGCTGCTGTTCCGGTAAATTCAGCAGCTTTTAGTATAGTGGCCGTTCCAACAGCCACTATATCTTATAATTCCGGAAGGCCTTTATGCCAGGCATTTACAACACCGCAGGCGCCTATAATTTCAGGAGCAACAGGCGGAAGTTTTAGCTTTTCGCCGGCAGGTTTAGTAATGGACGGCGCAGGAGCAATAACACCATCCACCAGTATTGCCGGTGATTATGACGTTGTTTACACGATACCAGCTTCTGGCCCTTGTGGTATTGTACAAATTACAACAACCGTAACCATTTCCGAAACGCCTACAGGCTCAATCAGCTATCCGTTCCAGCCTTATTGCACCGCCGACGGTGTGAAGGCAGTTACCTTAACAGGAACAGGCCTTTATTCAGGCGGAACTTACTCTTCAACAGCTGGGTTAAGTATCAATACTGGAACAGGCAGTGTAACTCCAGCTACCACAACACCCAATACTTATAACGTTACATACAATACACCTAATGCCTGCCCGGTATCATTTACAACTCCGGTTGAAATAATCGGGTCACCAACAGCAACCATCAGTTATGCAAGTGCTACATTTTGCTCAATAGACGGGTCCAGCAATCCGGTTACGATTACCGGCGCTGCTGGTGGAATTTTTAGTTCTTCTCCCTTAGGATTAAGCCTTGATGGTAGCCTGGGAGATATCACACCCAGCGCTAGTACCCCCGGAACATATTTGGTTAGCTATACAATACTTGGTTCAGGCACTTGCCCAAATTTTGTAACAACTAGGTCTGTAACTATTACACCCATACCAACAGCAACCATTAGTTATGCAGGCACACCTTTTTGTACATCACTTGTTACTGGGCAGGCCGTTAGTTTAACAGGAACGAACGCTTACACCGGCGGTACTTTTAGTGCTCCAGCAGGCTTAACAATTAATACAACCACCGGAGCAATAACACCCTCCACAAGTACCGCAGGAACTTATACGGTCACTTATACAATAGCATCCGCCGGCGGTTGTGCTGCAGTACCGGCAACTACTTCAGTAACCATCACTGCAGTGCCTACTGCAACTGTAACTTATAGCAGCAGTGCATACTGTATTCCTGATGTATCTACTTATACAGCCAATGTGAATGGAACAGGTGCATTTGGAGGAGGAAGTTTTTCATCTGCACCAGCTGGTTTAAGTATTGATGCTTCAGGTATCATCACACCGGGCAGCAGTGCTGCCGGCAATTATACAATCACTTATACCGTTCCGTCATCAAGTGGTTGTGCAGCAGTTCCGGTAACTGCATCCGTAACAATTAATGCAGATGCAACCATTGCCTTGTCGTCTGCCGTAGGAACTGATGGACAAACAAAATGTATCAATACTGCCATTACAAATATTACTTATGCTGTTGGCGGTGGAGGAACAGGAGCAACTATTACAGCAGGTGCATTGCCTTCAGGAGTTACTGGTTCTTTCAATGCCGGCGTATTTACCATAACAGGTACACCTTCAGCTTCAGGCACTTTTAATTATACGGTCACTACTTCGGGTCCTTGTGTTAATAATTCTTTAAGTGGAACAATTACAGTAACTGCAAATTCTTCTATTTCAAGAACTTCTGCAGCGGGAACTGATGCCCAAATAAAATGTATTAATACCGCCATTACGGATATTACTTATGGAATAGCTGGGGGAGGAACAGGGGCTTCAATAACAGCAGGGGCCTTACCTACCGGTGTTACCGGAACTTTTAATGCTGGTGTATTTACTATAACAGGCACACCCTCTGTAACAGGTACCTTTAATTATACCGTTACTACTTCAGGTCCTTGTGTAGATGCTTCTTTGAGTGGAACGATAACTGTCAATCCCAACGCTACTATAACACTTACTTCTGCCGCGGCAACAACGGCTCAAACAATTTGTATCGGTTCAGCAATAACTCCTATTACTTACAATATTGGTGGAGGTGGGTCAGGCGCTACTTTTTCTGGATTACCTGCAGGTGTAACTGGTTTATATAATCTCGGCGTAGTTACCATCAGCGGTACACCTACACTTGCCGCAGGAGGAATATATAATTATACAGTAACTACTACTGGAACATGTACACAGGCTATTGCAGTGGGAAGTATAACAGTAAGCCCAACATCAGTAGGAGGAACAATAACTCCAAGTCAACAAATTATTTGTCAAAATGCAACTCCAGGTGATTTAACATTGGGTGGTGGTTATGTTGGAACAGTTGTAAGATGGCAAAAATCAACTAATATATCTTTTGCTTTACCTACAAACATTGCGGTTACAAATATAACGTTAACTGGCGCAACAATAGGGGCATTAGCAACGTCTACTTATTTCAGAGCAGAAGTACAGAGTGGAAGTTGTTCATCTGTATTTTCAGGTATCACTTTAATTGCAGTAAACCCACCTTTCTATCCTGTTATTACAGCTACCCCTTCTGCAACTATATGCTTGGGTCAACCTGTAACATTAACTTCAGGAGGATTTAGTACGGCAGATACAATAATCGGTGGAAATTTTGATAACCCTAAACCTGGTGAAGACGGGAACAAATGGGAGGGTATGAACGGAAATTCCGGCAATAACAATAATTTTACAAATAATGACTGGGGTAGGACTAATGATGGTAAAACCTATCTTGGAACTACCTATTCTTCTCCTACACCCGGTAACGGATTTATGGTCACAAGTGGAACTACTGATCCAGCAACATTACCTGCTAATGAAAGTTTTTTATCAACACCTGTATTTAGTTCTGTAGGTAAAACGTCGCTATCGCTTCAATGGAACCATGGTTACAGTTTTAGTGGAGGCGCCGTGGGCAGAGTAGAAATTTCTATTGATGGAGGGACAAACTATACAACATTAGTACAGTACAATAGTGCTTCTCCTGCAATTCCTACTAATCCATTTAGCACTTTGGTATCTTTAAATTTAGATTCTTATTTAGGTCAAACAAATTTGAAAATCCGCTTCTATTACATTGGTTCAGCTACCAGTAGTTGGGCAATAGATAATGTAAATGTAATTGGCCCTTATCAACCTATAAATTATACATGGCCTTCTGGTTTCACAGTATCAGTTTCAGGGCAATCAGCAACCATAACTCCTACAGCTATTGGTCCAAATGTTTATACAATTACAACTTCAACGGGAGGTTGTGCTCCAACATCAGTAGATGTAACAGTAACAGTAAATCCTTTGCCAACTATTACCACAGCCGCAACACCTGCGGTGGTAACAGCGGTTTGCCAAAGCGCAAGTGCACAAACCACTTCACTGGTATATACTGCCACTACAGGTAGCCCAACATCTTATAGTATTGACTGGGCTACGCTGACAGATCAGGGTAGCACAGCATTTGCATTTGCTGCCGGCGGTGGAACTTTAACAGGCATATCAATTCCGGCAGGGACTACAGCCGGAACTTATACCGGAACTATGACCATCACTAATGGAAATGGTTGTACAGGTACAAAAACCATAACGTTAACAGTAAATCCTTTGCCAACTATTACCACAGCCGCAACACCTGCGGTGGTAACAGCGGTTTGCCAAAGCGCAAGTGCACAAACCACTGCAATGGTATATACTGCCACCACAGGTAGCCCAACATCTTATAGTATTGATTGGGCTACGCTGACAGACCAGGGTAGCACAGCATTTGCATTTGCTGCCGGCGGCGGTACCTTAACAGGCATTGCGATTCCGGCAGGCACTATAGCCGCAACTTATACCGGAACAATGACCATCACTAATGCAAATGGCTGTACAAATACCCAGGCCATAACCATTGTAGTAAATACTGTTACAGTTCCCGGTAGTTTGCCAGCCAATATATCGGTATGTACTGCAGGAACCAATACAATTACTTTAACAGGCCAAACAGGAAGTATAATCCGCTGGGAAAGTTCAATCAACGGAGGGTTTTCCTGGAGCAATATCACCAATACAACTGCATCTTATAATGCGTCTGTAGTTGCTCAAACAACATTGTACAGAGTACTTGTTCAAAGCGGTGTATGTCCTTCGGATTATTCAACCATAGCTACAGCCGGTCTCCACAATGTATGGACAGGCTTCACTAATACCGACTGGCAAACAGCTTCCAACTGGTCTGATGGATTATTGCCAACAGCAACTCCTTGTGCGGATGTAATAATACCAAATGTTACTAATGATCCAGTATTAAGCTCCGGTACTTCTACCATTACTAACTTAATCATTCAAGCTTCGGGCAGCGTAGTTATAAACAGCACAGGTTTATTAACCATTGGCGGAACGATCATCACTAACACCGGCACATTCGATGTATCAGCAGGCAGCCTTGAGTTTAATGGTGCCAGCGCTCAAAGTATCGCAGGAAATATATTTGTTGGTAGTAATATTAAAAATCTAAGAATCAGTAACACCACTGCAACCGGATTAACGCTTACGGGTGGGGTTCCTTTAAATATATTAGGTGAACTGGATTTTGGAACCGGTAATGCCACACTTACTACCAATGATAATTTAGTGCTCCGTTCTACAGCAACTACCACTGCAAGAGTGGCTGATATTACCATTAACGGTACAGGTAATAAATTTGTAGGCAAGGTAACGGTTGAGCGCTTTTACCCAGGCAACCGTTCATGGCGCTTGGTAACTTCTCCGCTAAGTAGTACAGGTAATATTTTCAATTCATGGCAGATAGGAGCACCAGCGACTTATGTTCCTGGTAAAGGAATGTTTGTAACAGGACTTACCCCCAATATTGCGACCAATGGCTTAGATAACAGTATCCAGAATAATTTCTCCATGAAGGGATGGGATGTTGCCAATAGCATTTATACCAACGTACAGAATACACTTGATACGTTGCTTTCTGAAAATACCAGCAGTGCTGCAAACAAAGGCTATTTCACTTTTGTAAGAGGCGACAGGAGCAGAACACCGGACAATACGATTATACCAAATACCAATAACACTACTTTAAGCAGTAAAGGAAATTTACAAACGGGTACACAAACATTTGGAGCTTCTTTAGTAATGAATGGATTTACATTGATTGGCAATCCTTACGCCTCTCCTGTTGACATGAACAAAATAACCCGTAATAATGTAGCCAAACGTTTCACGGTATGGGATCCTAATCTAGTTGATGTGGGAGCATTTGTTGTAATGGCAGATTTAGATAATGATGGTGTATTTACTCCTGTTCCTGCAAGTGGGCAGAACAATTACATTCAATCCAGCCAGGCTTTCTTTGTACAAACCGCTACTTCAGCGCCTGCTTCAATTGTATTTGAGGAAACTCATAAGTCAAATGTAAATAATCTTCTCCTGTTTAGGCCTACAACACCTGTAGCACAACGTAAGAATATTAGTATAAACCTATATAAATTTAAGAATGGTACTGAAAAATACCTGGCAGATGGTAACTATGCAGAATTTGACGATCAATACAGTTCCGATGTTACAATAGAAGATGCACCAAAATTCACCAACATTAATGAAACTTTCGGTTTGCAACGTAATAACAAGGTATTGGCTATCGAATTAAGACCAACTATAAAAGACACAGATACCCTGTTCTTAAAATTAACCAAATCAACACGCCGCAACTATCGTTTGGAATTCATTGCAGGAAACCTGGCACAGGATAACCTGGCTGGTTTTGTTGAGGATAAATACCTGAATCAGTTAACAGCAATCAATCTGGATGGAAGTACCACTGTTGATTTTCAAATTACAGCTGATGCTGGTTCTGCTGCTGCCGACCGTTTCAAAGTGATATTTAAACCGTCCGTTATTTATACAGACATCAAAGCAAACATGCTGAAAAGCGATATTGCAGTTGAATGGAACCTGCCAAGTGAATACAACATTAAAGAGTATGAGATTGAGCGTTCCACCAATGGTACAAGTTTTACTAAAGTAGCAACCAAGGCTACTTCTGGAAACAGCAACAATCCTGTTGCATATCAATGGCTGGATTTGTCACCATCAACCGGCGAATACTATTACCGGATCCGCAGTGTGAGTCATAATAATGTAACAGGATACAGCAATACTGTAAAAGTAATAATGAACAGACCAACACCGTCTATTTATGTATTCCCTAACCCGGTAACAGCAGGCATCATACAACTGCAGATGAACAGTATGCCACAGGGCGTATATGCGGTACGGTTGATCAATAATTTGGGTCAGGCAGTGTTGAATAAACGCATCAGCCATGGTCCGGGTACATCCGTAGAAAAGATACAGCCAGATAAAAAATTGGTACCGGGAATCTATCACCTGGAAGTATTATCTCCTGATAGAAAAAACACCATGATAAAAGTAAATGTGCAATAGTATTTACAGCATCCTTAAATGATTAACCGGCTGCCCCAATTATTTTGGGGCAGCACTTTTTTATAACCTGTAAGCCGGAAGATGGAAGACGAATTAGCCGGTAAGCCGGTAAGGCGGTAAGAATTGAATTTTAATTCAATACCCATCCCGTCTCCCCGGCAAAACTCTTGAACAGCCGGTAAGCCGGGAAGGCGCTAAGAGGAAGCCGGTAAGGTTGGAATTTTAATTTAATATTCCTTCCTGCCTCAACGTTTTACCGGCAAAAAAATGAGCAGAAGCCTGGCTTTATTGCGGAGGGAATTCTATCCGCATCAGCCGGCCTGGGGCCGAAGCCTAATTGCAGAAGTGCTATTCTTCAAGATAGTGTTATGGTATTTTCTCTTGTGTCAATGCAAAACTTTAAACCTTCTAAAAAGTCAAGTCCAAGAAGTCCGTTATAATCTGAAAAAATTCCGTGGGCTAAAAAATCGTAAACCTGAATTTGAAACTTTTCTTTCGTCAAACCAAGTGATGCAAAATTATCAATCTCAAAAACTTCGGTTTCAATGATTCCGTTGGCAGTTTCAATTTCAACAGTTCCAATGTTATCTTTTATGTCGTATCCAAGCAAATACAAAGCATTACTGTCAATGGTTGTATTTGTGGCACCTGTATCCAAAACCATTTTCAATTCGTACTTGTTGTCAATTTCAACATTTACCAGTATAAGTCCACTTTCAGGCTCCCGTTTAAATTTATAGGTCATTTTGCAATTCGATTAAAAATGCCTGTAATTTTTCTTGCAGGTCTGAAAGTACCTGTATAGATTAAAGTTATTTTGTCAAAGTTTGAAGTTTTGTCCCTGCCAATATAACAAACCTCTTTTTTGTCCTTGCTATGAAACAGAGGGATACCTGAAAGGACATCAATTTTACTGTCGTCCATAATTGGATTACCAAGCAAAACCCATTCGTCTGGATAAAGAACTTTTATGTCTGCGATATTAATTAATTGTCCCATTTTATTGTTTGTTTACCTTGTAAATTTACGATTTTTCCCGTTATAGTGATTGCGAAACTGGTCGCAGTATTTGTCAGCAAAAGCGTTACTGTCCAGGTAGTATCTCATTAATGGTAAGATAGCAAGCCAGTAAGTTTGATTTTAACTTAACACATCTTCCCGTCTCCACGCCTTCCCGGCAAAACCTCTATATAAAAAACTGTAAACTTTGAAAACAATCAAACAGTAGCTTAATTTTGGCACATTATGTCAGCAGAAAAAATTTTAGGAGATTGGAAGAAGAAATTGTTCAAGCCCGTATACTGGCTGGAAGGAGAGGAGAATTATTATATTGACCTGGTGATGGATTATGCAGAACATAAACTGTTGCCTGAAAGTGAGGCTGCCTTTAACCTCTCCGTATTTTATGGTAAGGATGCCAGCTGGAGTGATGTGGTAAATGCCTGCATGCGTTATCCCATGTTTGCAGAACGGCAGGTGGTATTGCTGAAGGAAGCCCAGCAGATGAAAGACATTGATAAACTGGACCCATATATTGAGCATCCGTTGAAGTCAACAGTGTTTGTGGTGAGCTACAAAGAAAAGACACTGGACAAGCGAACCAAGCTTTACAAAACCATTAAGAAAGATGGCGAGATTTTTACTTCTGAGAAAGTAAAAGAGTATAAGATGGTGGAGTGGGTAACGGATTACATGCAGCAGAAAGGCTTTGATATGGGTCAGAAAGCAATCATTTTGCTGGTAGATTTTGTAGGCAATGACCTGAGCAGGATCACCAATGAAATAGAAAAGATAACTGTAAATCTTGGCAGCAGAAAAACCATTACAGAAGACGATATTGAAAAATTTGTTGGTGTAAGCAAAGAGTACAATGCGTTTGAACTGCAAAGCGCCATGAGCAAAAAAGACCTGGCAAAAGCAATCAAGATCATCCAATATTTTGAAAGCAATCCCAAAGCAGCTCCAATACAATTGGTGTTGCCTGCATTGTATGGTTTTTTCAGCAAACTCTACAGTGTGTTTGGCATGGTTGATAAAAGTGAAGCTGCCATCCGGCCATTATTTTACAATAACCCTTTTGCCACCAAAGAAGCCATGGCTGCAATGAAAATGTATGGCTATGAAGGCATAGAAAAGTGCCTGCTGCTGCTGCATGAATACAACCTGAGAAGTGTAGGGGTAAATGATACGGGGACTTCCGACGGATCGTTGCTGAAAGAGATGGTGGTGAAGATGATGAACTGATTAATTGAAAATGGATAATTGAAAATTGAAAACGACAAAGATCAATTACTTTCAACTTTCAATTTTTAATTCTTAACTCTTAATTCTTAACTCTTCGAAGCCTGCTCTTTATCCTTTGCCAGTTGTTCTTTCAAAGCTTCCAGTCCAGTAAATTTTTGTTCGTTACGCAGGCGTTTTTTAATGTGGATAGTTAAGGTCTCGCCATAAATTTCCCTGTCAAAATCAAAGATGTTCACTTCAATCATCCGGGTGGTTCCTTCTACGGTTGGCCTGATGCCAATATTCATCATCCCCTTATATCTCCTTGGAACCTGCATTCCCCCACTCCCCATTTGCAATTCCCCACTTCCCACTCCCCATTCACTACTCCCCATTTCCCATTCACTACTCCCCACTACCTCTACTGCATACACTCCATTGCCCGGTATTAATTTTTTATCTTCTTCTATTCTTAAATTGGCTGTTGGATACCCAATGGTCCGGCCAAGTTTATTCCCCTCTACTACAGTTCCACTGAAAAAATACGGGTAACCAAGGTATTCACTGGCAGTATGAATATTCCCTTTTAGCAATGCCTCTCTTATTATGGTGCTGCTGATAGTGTTATTTTGAAGCATGAAGCCGGGGATTTCTTTTACGGCATAATTATATTGGGTTGATTTTTCCTGCAGCAATTCAAAATTGCCACTCCTGCTTTTGCCAAAACGGTGGTCGTGGCCAATGATGATGGTGTGTGGTTGAAATGTTTTTACAAGGAATTGCTCAATGTATTCTTCTGCTGTCTGCAGCGAAAATACTTCTGTAAATGGAGTTACCACCAGGTGCTGAATGCCATATTTTTCCAGCAGTGAAATTTTTTCCTGTATGGTATTCAATAAAAATAATTCCGCCTGCCGGGCGGCTATTACCTGCCGTGGATGCGGATGAAAAGTAATGATGACTGTTTCGCCATTAATTTTTTTTGCTTCGTCCAGCATTAGCTGGATAATTTGCTGATGGCCTGTATGTACACCGTCAAAAGTACCAATGGTAACTACGGCGTTTTTAAAAACAGGAAGCTGGGTGGTATCGTAATGTACTTTCATTTTTAGTGGTGCAAAACTAATTGATAATTTATTAATGGATAATTGATAATTGAAATTAGTTTTGCAACTCAAATTTAAATATGAGTCTTTACAGTAAAAGAGGGGTTTCTGCCCAAAAAGAAGAAGTACATGCCGCTACTAAAGACCTTGACCAGGGATTGTTTCCCAATGCATTTTGCAAAATTTACCCGGATTATTTAGGGGGCAATGACAATTATGTGAATGTGATGCATGCCGATGGTGCAGGAACTAAAAGTATATTGGCTTATTTATACTGGAAAGAAACAGGCGATATCTCTGTGTGGAAAGGCATAGCCCAGGACGCCATTGTAATGAACCTGGATGATCTTCTTTGTGTGGGCATCACAGATAATATTGTTTTTAATTCCACTATTGACCGTAATAAGCATTTAATTCCTGGTGAAGTATTATCGCAGATCATCAATGGCTCACAGGAATTGTTTGATACACTAAAAACTTTTGGCGTAAATATTCATTATCTCGGCGGCGAAACAGCCGATGTGGGGGATGTGGTAAGAACCGTTGCAGTAAACGGCACCATGACCTGCCGCTGGCCAAAAAGTAAGATTATCAGCAACGATAAAATACAGGCAGGCGATGTAATTGTTGGCCTTGCCAGTTATGGACAGGCTACTTATGAAACTGAGTACAACAGTGGTTTAGGAAGCAATGGCCTCACCAGTGCCAGGCATGATGTGTTGAGTAAATTTTATGCAGACAATTTTAAAGAAAGCTATGACAACAGTCTTTCTGAAGAAGTAGTTTATATCGGAAAAAATAAACTCACCGATTCTGTTACGGTTCCTGGTTACCCAGTATCCAGCATCGGTAAATTGATACTTAGTCCCACCCGTACTTATGCCCCGGTATTAAAGCAATTACTGGACAATCATTTTGATAAAATTCACGGGCTGATACATTGCAGTGGTGGCGGACAAACTAAGTGCATGAAATACCTTCCGGGCAATTTTAAAATTGTAAAAGATAATTTATTTGAAGTGCCACCCGTATTTCAGCTCATTAAAGAAAATAGTGGCAGCAGTTGGAGAGAAATGTATGAAGTGTTTAATATGGGTTGCCGGTTAGAAATTTATTGTAGTGAAGCAGATGCACAAATAATGGTGGAGGCTGCTAAAAGATTTAATATTGATGCACAAGTAATAGGAAGGGTGGAAGCTGCGGATAAAAAAGAATTGGTGATAACTGCGGCAGGAGAAGAAATATTTTACTAAAACTATACCGCAATTTAAATTGCGGTATAGCAAATATTCAGGGATCTTTTATTTGTCAATAACTACTTTTAACAACGGTGTCAAATACAACAGCCGAATCAATATTGATAAGCGTATTACCTTTGGGATTCTTATTTTTTTCAATAACTGCTTCTTCAAAAACTATCACGCCGTTTACAGCTTCCTTACCATATTGTTCAATTGCTCCTGTGTTTTTCTCCGTGTATATTTTAGCAAACTTTGAATGGATCGTAACACTTTTAAGCAGCCGGTTATCCATTTTCCTCCCATTAAAAACTACCATCATCTTCAAAGGGTCTTTGTTTGCTGTTTGAAAATTACCTTCAAAACTTCCCCATTTTTCAGGAGAAGAGTGGGTATTATTTTTTACAACTAATTTTTTTGCTTTTATTTTAAAGGTATCAGCAACATTAGAATTTTCAGATTCAGCAGCATCTTTAAAATTTGTTTTGCTGTCGGCATATTTTTCAATTGAATTTAAAATATTCATGGCTATACTTTGTTTTCCTTTTTCTGACTGCGGAATCTCCAGGTCTGTTTTGTTATTGATAAAACCGGCTTCAATCAATACAGCCGGACATTCGTTTGCACCTAATACCCAAATGTTTCTCTCCCTTTGCACAGGATTGGCAATAACAGGTAGCTTGCTATTTGTTTTAAATTCACTGATCAGGACAGATGCAAGCACTTTACTTTTTTCTACATTACTAAATTCATTTTTAGCAACAAACACCGCAACACCACTGTTGATGGTATTTTTTTTATCTGAAGCACCTAAATGAACAGAGATAAAAAGATCTGCTTTTTTTTCTTTGGTGAAGTCCACCCTTTGTGGCGGTGAAACATAAACATCATTGCTCCTGCTTAAAATGATATTGATCTTTTTATTTTTGTTCATCTCCTGTATTTTTTTTACAAGCTGCAGAGATATGTCCTTTTCAAAATAACTGCCATCCCAAGTTTGTGCCCCAAAATCATTTCCTCCGTGGCCGGCATCAATTACTACATTAATAGCATCTCCGTCATAAAATGGGGTGATCGTTGGGGTAAAAAATTTTGTCTTTACCGTAAATGCTGAAATAATAAAAAAGCATACAGGCAATGCCAGCAGCCGGGATAAATACCCGGCTTTTGAATGTTGGTTTTTAATGATCATGGCTAATCTTCGTTTAAGTGGTGAATAAAAAAATTGATTGGTTATGGGAAAATTTTGCAGCGGATAAGCTGCTTTTAAGATCATGGCTGCAAATGCACTTGCATCCTTTTCTTCCAGCGATTGTTCATCTGCAATAAATTCATGTATCATATTCAGTTCTCTTCGCATGATCCAGAAAAAAGGATTGCACCAGGCTATGATGAGTACCAGGTTGATAAAGATTTTATCAAGGGTATGGTTTTGCGTTATATGAACAAGTTCATGTTTAAATATGAGTTTGCCGTCAGCACTGTTCATATCTATATTGCTGTTCCAGAAAATATACCGCATAAATGAAAATGGTGTATTCCTTGCCGTGGTATTGATGAGGCAGACATTCTCCACCTTGATGCGTTCATTTTGTTTATATAGCTTTCTTATCCTGAGCAGACCTTGTACAAGCAACAGTAATAAAATGAGGCAGACTGATAAATAAAAAAGTTCCAACCATTGTGTAGCAGATAGCTGGTGATTCCTTGTAGTTACAATTACCTCATCAAGATATTCATTACCGCTTGTTACCACCTGTAGTATTTTTACAGCACCATTGCTGTCAATACCTGTATTATGATAGAAATTAAATTCAATAAATGGTACTATCAATGAAATAATTACAGTAGCCAGCAGGTAAAATCTGTTGTAATGGTGATAAATTTTATTACGCAGCGCCACCCAGTAATAACCCAGAAAAATACCGGAACATAAAGTGATCTTGAGAAAATGGAGGAGTAATACAGGCATACAAAAAATTTAGGAGTTTTAGTTTGCTATCAGGCTTTTTTCTTTAGTTGTTTTAGCAGCAGTTCCAGTTCTTCCACACTCAGGTTATTTTCCTGCACCATAAAAGAAACCACATTGCTGAAATTGCCTTCAAAATAACTTTTCACAAATGTCTTCATCGTGGTTTTGCTGTAAGCATCTTTGCTTACCAATGGATAATACTGGTGCATGCGGCCAAAAACTTTTATACCTACAAACTCTTTTTCGGTCAATATCTTAATAATGGTGGCTACTGTATTGTTATGTGGCTTGGGTACAGGTAGTTCGTCGATAATCTCTTTTAAAAATGCCTTCTCCAGTTTCCAGATCACCTGCATGATCTGTTCTTCTGCTTTCGTCAATGTCTTCATCTTATTTAATTTTGATAAAACAAACCTATAACTATATTTTTAGTTTTACAACTAATTTTTTAGTTTTAACTTTTTTTAACAGGCGCTGTATAAAATATTTTTTCATAAGGCCCTTGTTAAAGTTAAATTTGCTTTCCGGTATACTTGATTAAGGTATCATTGGAAATTAAAATAGTCATTGTTCCCGGCAAAGGAGCTGAGAATTAAACAAACAATCAAGTCATGTCACAATCAGTAATAGAATTAATAAATGTAAATATTTACCAGGGCCGTAATCTCATTTTAAGAGACGTAAATATTACGGTGGAAAAAGGGGAGTTTGTTTACCTGGTAGGTAAAACTGGTACTGGCAAAAGCAGTTTGCTGAAAACCCTGTATGGCGATCTTGAATTAAAAGAAGGAGATGGCTCTGTTGTCGGATATAATCTCAGGGAACTGGATTGGAAAAAAGTACCTTTTCTCAGGAGAAACCTGGGAGTGGTATTCCAGGATTTTCAATTGCTGACAGACAGGAATGTAAATGATAACCTGAAGTTTGTTTTAAAAGCCACCGGCTGGAAAGATGAAAAACTGATGGATGAAAAAATTGCTGATGTACTGGATAAGGTAGGATTGAAAACAAAAGGTTTTAAAATGCCTTTTGAACTGAGTGGTGGTGAGCAGCAAAGGGTTGATGTGGCAAGAGCATTATTAAATTCCCCAAAACTCATATTGGCCGATGAGCCAACAGGTAACCTTGATCCTGAAACCAGTGATGAAATAATGCAACTGTTGTTTAATATCTGCCGTGATTATTCCACCACTATTGTAATGGCCACACATGATTATATTGTGATCAATAAATTTCCAGCAAGAACTATTAAAACGGAAAATGGTAAAGTGTGGGATAATGCCTCCATTTCAGTATAACGATTTATTTAAGACCAGAAAATTTCAATTAATTTTTCTGCATTTTTGTTATTGTCGTAATACTGCGATAATAATTTCTTGCGCTCTTCATTCTGACTTTGCTCAAAAGGAATACTGTATAAATAACCAATAGCAGTTTTAAAATCATCCGCATCTTCAGCAATAGTGCACAGGTGTTTAAGGCCTGTACCTTCCACGCCTGCACTATTCACCAAACAATGCCTGCCATTATACAAAGCATTCAGCAGTTTTAATTTTACACCGGTATTATTAAAAGCAGGAAGGATATTGATCTGTGCTTTGGCGATCATGTCATGCAATTCTTTGTCGCTGGGGTTTATCACCAGGCAGGTATGTTCATGCTGGTGTGCCAGGTATTCCAATCTTTGGGAAGGATCTTTGCCGGCAATTACAAAAGGAACAACCAGTTTATTGAAAACATTTTCCAGTAACCAAATAGCGGCTTCCTCATTTTCATTAATAGATAAATTGCCATGGTAAAGGCAGTAACAGCCATTGCCTTGTTTGCCTGCTGCATCTGTGTATGGAATAAATACCGGCAGGTGAAAAATATCTTTTGCATGAAACTTTTGCTGGTAAAGCGCTGCATCCTGCAGGCTTACAGCTGCTATTTTAACTTTACCTGCCAGGCTTTTTTCATACCGCTTCAGCAGCCAGCTTTCACAGTTGAAATAAAACTTCTTTATTGGATCTTTTTCGTGTAAGGCTAACTGGTGGTAATATTCAAATTCAGTATTATGTAGCCTGAGCAATACTGTTCTGTTATTCAGTTTGCCTTTAGAGAGATAATAGCTGCAATGAATACCTTCAATCAAAATGGGATAATTATCTTTTTGCAAGTTTGCTATTAATTGCCGGCATTTCCTGGAGTTCACAATAAATGGAGTGGTAAATGAAATGCCACTTACTTTTTTTCTTTCATAATAGGTTACAGACTCACAATATTTATTCAGTTCTTCCTGCTGCGGCCGTTTATTTAAAAAGCAGTGCAGGTGTATTTTTACGCCATGCTGGTGCAGTGTTTTTATTTTATAAAACAGATCCATCACGCCACCAAAGTCCGCAGGCCAGGGTACGTCATGTGTAATTATATGTAAGATTCTTTCGGGCATCAATATACTTTTTGCTAATTTATATTTAAGAGTTGTTGGTGAATCATTTTAGCCGCAGGGACACATTCAATCTGCCGACTTTTCTACTTTTCTGTAAAATTGTATCAGTTCTTTTTGCTCATTTTGCCAGTTGTAGTATTCTCTTGCTTTCTGGCAATTGCTTTTTAGCTCCCCGTGTACAACTTCATTATCCAGTAAATTGTTTAAAAGAAACGCTATATTTTCCGGATTGGTATCATTGGTTAGCAGGGCAACTCGAAACTTGTCATTGATTTCAGCATAAGCAGGATACCCAACACACAACTGTGGGATACCGGCATGTATATAATCAAAGAATTTATTGGCAAGAGAAAGATAATTGCTTTGGCCATTATTTTCCACCAGGTTAATTCCTATATGTGCTTTAGCTGTGATCAACCTTAATTCATCAGGCTCCACAGCTCCTTTAAAAATTACTTTATCTTCCAGTTGATGTTGCGCTGTCAGCAGCTTTGCCTGTTTCATAAAATTTCCGTCCCCATAAACTACCAGTTTACAGTTTACTGATTTCATTGCTGGGATAAGGGTTTCAAAACACCTGCCTTCATTTACAGCTCCCTGGTAAAGGATGAATTTTTCTTCTTTGTCCGCAGGTGCCATATAGGTTAACACAGGCACATTTCTGATAACTGCATATTTTACCCCATACATTTTATTGAATTCATCTGCAATGGGCTGGTTAACGGTATATCCATCTTTAAATTGGGGTACACAGAAGCGTTCAATTTTCTTCCATGCCTTATAGATCAAAGGACGGGTAACGATCTCCTTCATTTCACAAAAAAGTTCATGAGCATCATATACCCGGTCACACTTCTTTATCACCGAAATAAAATAGCAGGGGAGGATCGTATCCAGGTCAATGGCACAGATGCAATCCATCTTATTAAATAACAGGTAAAAAAACAGCCGGAGGTTATACTCTGCATAAAACAATTTTCCTTTATCAAATAAACAGTCAATTCTCTTTTGTGAAAAAGGCTGCACCGGCAATGGGACTGAGTTTTTTCTTTTTCTGCCCACCAAAATAACCTCATGCCCATCAGCAGCCAGCGAAGTGCAGATGCGTATCATGCGCTGGTCGTAATTAAGATCAGTTGTAACGGTGAGGTAAATTATCATATATCCTTTTGACCGGTGTGATATTTTTGGCAAATATGGCAGAATAAAAGATATGCATTATTAAATTTTAGTCTTTTTGTTTATAAGTTCAAAAAGAGCAAGTATCTTTTCAATAAACAAGCAGGCTATTTTTAAAACAAATCACTCACAGGTGTCGGCGCTGCTCCACAGCCTTATTTCAGAATAGGCATTTACCTAGTGTTAAGTTAAGTATAATATGACGTATTATATGTAGATTTGTAAAACACTTTACAAATGATACGATATACGATTAAACTAACAAAGGCAGAAG
>JAYWII010000069.1:0-43735 GCA_043788995.1 Chitinophagaceae bacterium
CAAACATAATTGGCTATTTAATTTAGCAAAATTAACGTATTTACTAATATTATTAGCTATAATTATGGAGTGACTAGATGCCTACTTCTAAAAATTTAAAATGCAATTTCGTTATACTTATCGGATAAAATAAATTTAGCAGTATTAAATGTTTTGGGGAACTGTTAAAACCTGCATGCCCGAATTAAAACGATGATCGATGAAATCTGTAGATTAAGCAAATTAGGTTATTGATATCCTTCTGCTAATTTACCAAGCAGCTTGGTTTTTAATTCAGTTGGAATAAATGCCGCTTTCAAAGCATTTACATTACAATCATAAAAATCCTGTTTGGTCCAGCCAAATGTTTCCTGCAGCTTGCTGTACTCCCTGTTTAAATTGATATCTACAATGGTTCTGCAATCTGTATTGATATTTAATGATACTCCGGCTTTTTTCAATTTATCAACCGGGTGATCTTTATACTCATTATAAATATTGATCTGCACATTGCAGGTGGGACAAATTTCCAAATGGATGCGATGCTTTTTTAAATGCTCCACCAGTTTTGGATCCTCAATGCTTCTTACGCCATGCCCGATCCTGGTTGGCCCAAAGTATTCTAAGGTTTCCCACACACTATCTGCACCCCTTGCTTCGCCAGCATGGGCAGTGCAGTGAATATTTTTTTGTTTGGCATATTCAAAAGCTGCAATGTGGTTATCTATTGGGAAGCCGGCTTCATCTGCCGCAATATCAAAACCTGCTACATAAGTATCTTTAAATTGCTCCACCAGCTTCACCGTTTCCATACTCTGCTCTGCTGTATAATGCCGGAGGGTACAAAGAATGACCCTTGCTTCCACGCCTGTTTGCTTCACTGCTGCTGCGGTTGCTTTTTCTACCGTATCCACTACTTCAAAAACTGTTAAGCCATTTTGCAAATGTTGTAACGGAGCAAAACGAAATTCCGCATACAGCACATTGTCTGCAACCAGTTGTTTAAAAAGATCCTGCACCACCCATTCCAATTGCTCCTTAGTTTGCATCAATGAAAAACTTTTTACAGCACGGGTTAAAAAGTCTGCCAGGTCCAGGCATTTGACGGGTGCAATAAAATCACGGCAGTATATTTCTTCCGTAACAGAAGGGTCAATTTTATTCACTACTTCGTAACTGAGGCTGCAGTCGAGATGCAGGTGCAGTTCTACTTTTGGAAGAGCGGACAGCTCATCCTGCGGCCCCATCCCTCTATTCTCTTCTCCAAAAGAGAAGGGACGTAGCTTCTTATCATCTTCAAACATTTTATCTTCCACTTTTTTCTTTTTGTTCTTTAATCAACACAAAGCCCACACTCAGCTAATCAGCAAACAGTTCAAAGTATTGAAATCTTGCCTTTAAGCCCCCTTTAGGGGGTTTGGGGGTTCAATATTTGCAGCACCTCATTCATATGTACCACATGCCTGAAATTAATATGCTCTACTTTATGCTCCACCGTTTCATGTGCCCAGGTGGTGTGGTAAGGAATATGAATACCATGTCCGCCAATAGCCAGTACCGGCAATACATCCGACTTCAACGAATTGCCCAGCATTAAAAATTGAGATGGCTCAATGTCCAAATGTTTGATCAGGCTCAGGTAATCACTTTCCTGCTTGTCACTCATGATCTCGATGTGATGAAAATAATGTTCCAGTCCCGATTTTTTTAGTTTGCGTTCCTGGTCCAGCAAATCCCCTTTAGTGGCTACTACTAAACGGTATTTTCCTTTTAATGCTTTCAGCACATCTTCCACACCTTCTAACAGTTCAATTGGTTTTTCCAGCAGTTCCTTTCCAAAGCCGATGGCTTTTTCAATCACTTCCAAACTCAGTGTGTTGTTGGTAACTCTTAATGCTGTTTCTATCATGCTCAGCATAAAACCTTTTACTCCGTAACCATACAGCGATAAATTATCAATCTCCGTTTTGAATAATTCTTTTACCAGTGTATGCCTTGGAAGATAGTCTTCCAGCAGGTCGCAAAATTTTTCTTCAATCTCTTTGAAGTAAGGTTCATTTATCCAGAGGGTATCGTCAGCGTCAAAGGCAATTACTTTTATATTCATGGCAGATTGTTTTTTGCCTGGAGGACGGTAAGGCGTTATTAATTAATTTTATCAGCCTGCAATTTATTAAACTGCAAAGTAAATGATATGGCTAAAGACAGTTTTAAAGTTACATTTTTCAATAGAAAGATACTCATCTTAACTTCAGCAGCACTACACATTCTATATGGTGCGTATGCGGAAACATATCCACCGGTTGTATTTTTTCCACCGCATATTTTTCATTCAGCAAAGCAAGGTCCCTTGCCTGTGTGGCAGTGTTGCAACTGACATATACAATTTTAGGTGCCGCTATTTCTAATAACTTAATTACTAATTTCTCATGCATGCCAGCTCTTGGCGGGTCAGTGATGATGACGTCGGGGCGGCCGTGCTGTTCAAAAAAATTGTCGTCACAAATCTTAATTACATCGCCTGCAAAAAATTCAGCGTGTGTAATATTATTGAGTGCGGCATTTTCTTTCGCATCCTCAATGGCTTCTGCCACCACTTCCACACCAATAATTTTTTTTGCCAGCTTACTTACAAATATGCCGATGCTGCCGGTGCCGCAATAAAGATCGTACACAATTTCATTACCGGTCAATCCTGCAAAATCCCTGGTGATGCTGTACAGTTTCTCCGCTTGTTTGGTATTGGTTTGAAAAAAGGATTTAGGACCGATCTTAAATTTAAAATTTTCTAAATTTTCTATCACGTACCCTTTACCAAAATACACCTGTGGAGAAAGATCATAAATGGTATCGTTCCATTTAGGGTTGATGGTATAGAGTAAGGTGGTGATAGAAGGAACTTTTTCTAAAATAAAATCCAGGAGTTTTTTTCTTTCTTCTTCGGCTTCAGATCCCAACACCATATTCACCATTAGCTCCCCGGTTTCGCAATAGCGGACAACGATATTCCGAAGCCAGCCAGTATGTTGCTTAATATCGTAAAAAGAGTAATTGTTTGCTTTTGCAAAATCACGGATATTATTTCTGATTTGGTTGTTTACATCATCCATCAAATAACATTCATGAATGTCGATGGCTTTATCGAAAATTCGGGGGACATGGAAACCCAAAGCCCCCACCAAACCTCCCCCGGTGGGGGAGGCTTTTGGTGTCTGCGAATTAATTGCCGTATTCGAAATAGCTTGATTTGGCTCTTCGATTTTTTTTAATTGTCTATTATCCGCAGGGTCGGAAGTCTCCCCCACCGGGGGAGATTTAGAGGGGGCCGGAAGTGTTTTTATCTCCTCACTCGTCAAATACCGTTTATTACTAAAAGTAAACTCCAGCTTATTCCTGTAATATTTGGTTGCTTCTGCTCCAACGATGGGCAGCATCTCCGGCAGTTCCACTTTGCCAATGCGCCTGAAGTTTTGAGCAACCTCCTGCTGCTTGTATTCTAATTGTTTTTTGTAAGGCAGCATTTGCCATTTGCATCCGCCGCAGGTGCCAAAGTGCTGGCAAAATGGTTGCTCCCGTTCTTTGGATAGTTCATGAAAATGAGTAGCCCTGCCTTCACCCCAGTCTTTTTTATTGGTGCTTACAAATACATCCACCACATCGCCGGGTACAGCGCCTTCAATAAAAATTACTTTGCCGTCAATCTTTGCCAATGACTTTCCTTCGGCAGCATAGCCGGTAACCAATACTTTTTCTAATACAAACTTTTTTCTTTTCACAGCCGCAAAAATAGGACAGTATGTTTTGTTAACGATTTGTAATTTTTAAAATCTTCATTTTTATAATATGCTGCTAAACCATTCGTTTTAGATATTTTTGTTGCTACACAAATCAAAGTATGAAACAATTATTCACACTCATTTTATCCATTACCTTTTTTAGTGTACAGGCTCAAAGCTACAAAGTTACCCTGCAGGCACCCCAGTACAAGAGCGGTATCGCTTACCTCACTTACCACATGGGTAAAAATTTAAACATTGAAGATTCTGCTGCTGTAAGTAATACTGGAGTTGCAATATTCCAGGCAAAAAGAAAACTGTTGCCGGGTATTTATGCCATGGTGCTGCCCGGCAAAAGCAAGCTGGTGGATTTTTTTGTAGATAAGGAACAGGTGATTACTGTTAAGCTGGATACCACAGACCTTCTGAATAAAACAGTGATAACAGGTTCCAAAGAAAATATCCTTTTTGAACAGTATCAAAAAACCATGGCTGTAAAAGGTAGACAATGGGAAGCAGAACGAACTGCATACAGCCAGTCGAAAACAAAAGAGGATTCTTTACTGCATGAGGCCAATTACAATAAGCTGAACAAGGATCTGAATGAATACCGGGAAAATATCATGAAGACACAGCCGCAATCAATGCTCGCCGCAGTGTTAAGTGCTATGAAGGAACCACCATTGCTTAACCCTAACCCAAAGAACCGCAATGATTCCCTGCAAAATTATTATCACTATAAATCACATTACTGGGATGGCGTAACTTTTATGGATGACCGCATTTTAAGGTCGCCATTTTTCCTGCCAAAATTTGAAAAATATTACCGGGAAATTATTGTGCAGCATCCGGATTCCATTATCAAAGAATCAGATTATCAATTGCTGTTGGCACGTAGTAGCCCTGAAATGTATAAGTTTATCCTAAACTGGATGACCGATGAATACATCAGCCCAAAATACATGGGCCAGGATGCTGTTTTTGTTCACCTGTTTGAAAAATACCATAGCAAGGGCCTTACCAGCTGGTTAAATGAAAAGCAGATGGAAACCATCAGCAGGCGGGCATATATGCTGATGTCTAATTTGATTGGTGCCAAAGCGGCTGACCTGGAAATGCTGGATACAGCAGGTAAAGGGGCTGCACTTTATAATGTGCAGGCAGATTATACCGTTATTATTTTTTGGGATCCTAACTGCGGCCATTGTAAAGAAGAAGTGCCCCGGCTGGATTCAATTTATAAAGCAAGCTGGAAGCAGCATGGTGTAAAAATATATGGGGTGTTGTCAGCAGATTCAAAGGAAGATATGAAACCAGTATGGAAGCAATATATCAGGGAGCATAATATTGGCGACTGGATCAATGTGTACCAGACAAAAGAAATGGAAGCAGCAGAAAAGGCATCACAAAAACCAAGTTACCGCCAGCTGTATGATGTTACCATGACACCAACTTTATTTTTGCTGGATAAAGAAAAACGAATCATTGGAAAGAAATTAAGCTGGGAGCAAATGAATGAATTAATGCAGGTGAAATGGAAAGCAAAAACCAACTAAAGAAATTATGATGAAGCAATTTTTAATGCTCTTGATGGCGGGGCTTTTAACAGTACCCGGTTTTTCTCAAGCCCTTTTTACTTATGGCCCTAACCAGGTGAGTAAAGAAGAATTTTTGAGGGCTTATAATAAAAACAAGACCCCTGTTACTGATAAAGAGCAATTATTAAGAGAATACCTGGACCTGTACATCAAATTTAAACTGAAGGTAAAAGAAGCGAAAGTATTAAGGCTTGATACCCTGCAGCAGATACAAGATGATGTTCAAAGTTTTCGTGGCCAGTTAGAAGAAAGTTACCTCAATGATGAAAAGACGGTGAATGCACTGGTGAATGAAGTTTTTGAAAGAGCTCAGAAGGATATCCACCTCCTGCATTTTTCTGTACCCATCAATACTAAAATGAATGCTGAAGATACCCTGAAAGCTTACAAAGCAATGAACGAAGTAATAAAAGAACTGCAGGAAGGCAAAACAAATTATGATGAACTGGTAGATGAGATCAAAGAAAAAATAACGCCGATAAAAGGAACAGACATGGGCTACATTACAGCCTTGTCTTTGCCTTATGATATTGAAACGCTGGTATATGATTTAAAACCCGGTGGCGTAAGTAAAGTTTTCAGAACCAAGAGTGCATTGCATGTATTTAAAAATTCGGAAGAAAGACCAAGTGCAGGAAAATGGAAAGTGGCCCAGATATTACTGGCCATCCCTCCAGATGTAAGCGGCCCTGCTTTAAAAGAAGTGGAAAAAAAAGCAGATTCAATTTATAACTTACTGCAGGCTGGGGCTGATTTTGCAGAGCTGGCAAAAAATTTCAGTGATGACAGGCTTACTTATCAAAATGGCGGAGAAGTACCGGTATTTGGAACGGGTAAATATGAGCTGCCTTTTGAATCAGCTGTTTTTGCTTTGAAGAAAGATGGAGATATCAGTAAGCCCATTTTTACAGGTTATGGTTTTCATATTGTAAAGCGGTTGCAGCAGCGCTCAACACCATCAGACAAACTGGATGAAACCTACATGGGCGAATTGAAGGAACAGGTTACACAGGATGCAAGGATCAATATTGCCAAAGCAACATTTACAAAAGACATCATGGCCAAAACAGGATTTAAGAGAAATCCGGCGGTGAAAGATGCTCAACTTTTCAGGTATGCAGACAGCGTGGTGGCCAATAGTGAAGTAAAGAATTACCCTGTAAATAAACTACCCGTTATTTCTTTTACTAAATCAAAAGTTACCGGGCGTGACTGGCTGAATTTTATAAAAGATTATAAACTGAACACGGATGTATATAAAGGAGAAAGCAATGAAGCATTGCTGGATAAATATATTTCCACCGTCACCATAGAATATTATCGTAAGCACCTGGAAACCTTCAATGAGGATTTTAAATACCAGTTGCAGGAATTTAAGGAAGGTAATATGCTATTTGAGATCATGGAAAGAAATATCTGGAGTAAAGCTTCCAATGACAGCATTGGGCTGAAGAAATATTATGATGCTAACAAGGCTAAGTACCAGTGGGCTGAAAGTGCTGATGCATTTCTCTTCAGTTGTGACAATGCAAAAACTGCTGAGGAAGCAACCGGGGCATTACAATCAGGAAAAAAATGGAAAACAATTGCAGAAGAAAGTGATGGCAGGATACAGTCAGATTCAGGCCGGTATGAAATAACACAATTGCAGATTCCTTCAGGCGCTGATTTAAAAGAAGGAACCATCACTACCCCGCTGCTGAATGCCGGTGATAATACGAGCAGTTTTGTAAAGATCATCAAACTATATCCTGCCAACCAGCAACGTAGTTTTGATGAAGCAAGGGGATTGGTGATCAATGATTATCAGAATTTCCTGGAAGCGAAATGGATTGAAACATTAAAAAAGAAGTACCCGGTGAAAGTAAATGAACCGGTGTTTCAGGCGATGCTGAAATAAAATAATTGATAATAAAAAAGCTGGCAACCAATTGCCAGCTTTTTTATGTTTAGTTTTTTATTACCTAATCTCCTTCACCACATCATAAATTACTTTAGGTTTACCCAACGTATAGTAATGCAGCACCGGTACACCAAAGGCTTTCAATTCCTTTGATTGATGGATCAGCCATTCGGTTCCAATTTTTTCCACTTCTTCATCTGTCTTCGCTTTGATGATGGCATTGGAAAGTTCTGTTGGAAGATCAACATGAAAAATTTTTGGCAATACAGTTAATTGCTTTTTATTGGTGATTGGTTTCAGCCCCGGTATAATGGGAACATCAATACCAATACCTCTGCAACTCTTAACAAAATCAAAAAACTTCTGATTGTTAAAGAACATTTGCGTCATGATATAATCAGCCCCTGCATCCACTTTTGCTTTCAGGTATTGCAAATCTGTTTCTAAATTCGGAGCTTCAAAATGTTTTTCCGGGTAGCCTGCGGTGCCGATGCAAAAATCAGCCTTGCCGCCATTTTTAATATCTTCTTCTAAGTAAAGACCATTTTTTAAATTCATTACCTGTTTCAGCAGGTCAACTGCATACGCATGTCCGTCACTTTCCGGTTCAAAACTGGCTTCATTTTTTGCGGCATCTCCTCTTAACACCAATACATTATCAATGCCTAAAAAACTAAGGTCTATCAAGGCGTCTTCTGTATCTCTTTTGCTAAACCCGCCACAAATCAAATGTGGAACGGTATCTACATTATAATGATTTTTGATAGCTGCACAAATTGCCACAGTGCCGGGCCTTTTTCTTACTTCCACCTTTTCAAAAGTACCATCCGCTTTTTTCTTAAACATGGTTTCGCTGCGGTGGTACGTAACGTTGATAAACGAAGGCTTAAATTCCATTAACGGATCTAAGTGGTTGTAAATAGTGTTGATGGTTTTGCCTTTTAATGGCGGCAAAATTTCAAAAGACACCAATGTGTCTTTCGCCTGTGCTATGTGATCCGTAACTTTCATACTGATAAAAAATATTTTGCAAACTTACTTAAGTAACGATTAAGAACAAACTATGTTAAATGCTAATGTTCAGGGTTGCCAGCCTTTTGCCTGTTGTAAATGCCCGAAAATATTGACAAGGTTGGCAATCCTTTAAAAAATGCTAAATGCTAATCTGCTGTGGCTATTGAAAGCTTTACAGTATTTTTGCTGTCAATCATAATAATTTGGTTTAATGATACAGACACAGGACCTGGTAAAAGTATATGGCAGCCGAACGGTGGTAAATAAGGTTTCCTTTAATGTAAAACAGGGAGAAATTGTTGGTTTGCTGGGCCCCAATGGCGCAGGCAAAACCACTTCTTTTTACCAGGTGGTAGGGTTGGTGAAACCTGATTCTGGCGAGGTTTTTTTAAATGACATCAATATTACCAAACTGCCTATGTACCAGCGGGCAAAAATGGGCATTGGATATTTACCACAGGAAGCCAGCGTATTCAGGAAATTAAGTGTGGAGGATAATGTATTGGCGGTATTAGAAATGACGAAATTGACAAAGCAGGAACAAAAAGATAAATTAGAATCATTGCTGGATGAGTTTAACCTGCAGCGGGTGAGAAAAAATAACGGAGATACATTAAGCGGTGGCGAAAGAAGAAGAACAGAGATAGCCAGGGCATTGGCAGTAAATCCAAAGTTTATTTTACTGGATGAGCCATTTGCAGGCGTAGATCCGATTGCGGTGGAAGACATACAGTCCATCGTGGCCAAAATGAAATATAAAAATATCGGCATCCTTATTACTGATCATAATGTGAATGAAACATTGTCCATCTGCGACAGGGCTTACCTGCTGATTGATGGTAAAATATTTAAACATGGCACGGCGGAAGAACTGGCTAATGATGAACAGGTGAGGCGCTTATATTTAGGTAAGAATTTTGAGTTAAAGAGAAAGGATTATCTTCATGAGGAAGCTTCAAGAGAATAACAGGATGGAACCATTATTAAATTCAATATTCATCCTTGATCCTGATAAAAAATACCAATAGCTTATTCTTTTTCCATGCTATTGTGTATTTTGCCAAATACTAAATGAAATTCCTGTCTTCAGCCATATCAAAATTAGCACGGATGCGTTTGTGGCGCATACAGAACTGGAGCAATCATCCCGTGGCAGCACAGCGTGAAGTATTACAGCATTTGGTAACCTCTGCACAATACACAGAGTTTGGAAAAAAATATGGATTCTCCAACCTCTTCTCTTTAAAGGCATTTAAAAAAACAATTCCCATTCATGAGTACAGCGATCTGAGACCTTACATAGAACGGATGATGAATGGCGAAGAAAATATTTTATGGAACGAGCCGGTGAACTGGTTTGCCAAATCATCCGGTACTACCAGTGATAAAAGCAAATTCATTCCCATCAGCCAGCAAAGCCTGGAGGACAATCATTTCCAGGCAAGCAAAGATGAGATCACCAATTACTATAAAAATTTCCCCTCCAGTGACTTGCTTACCGGTAAGAGCCTGGTGATAGGGGGCTCTCACCAGATCAATAAAGTAAATGAAGATGTTCAATATGGCGACTTGAGTGCTGTGCTGATGCAGAATTCCCCTTTCTGGGGACAATGGATACGAACACCGGAATTAAGCATTGCATTACTGGATGACTGGGAAGGCAAAATTGAAAAGCTGGCCCAAACTACGGCCAATGAAAATGTAACCTCTTTAGCTGGTGTGCCCACCTGGACATTGCTGTTGCTGAAAAGGATACTGGAGATCAAACAAAAACAAAACATCAAGGAAGTGTGGCCCAACCTGGAACTGTATATCCACGGGGGTGTTTCATTTGTTCCTTACCGGGAGCAGTTTGAAAATATTATTGGCGCCCCCATCAATTACCTGGAAATATACAATGCCAGTGAAGGCTTTATTGCAGGGCAGGAATGCCCGGGAGATAATGGTATGTTGCTGTTTACAGAGCATGGTATCTTTTATGAATTTATGCCGGTGGATGAATATGGAAAAACTTCTCCAGAAACCGTGGGACTAAAGGAAATAAAACTGGAGAAAAATTATGCCCCTGTCATTAGTACCACCGGCGGATTGTGGCGTTATTTAATTGGTGATACCATCCAGTTCACTTCTTTGAATCCTTATAAAATAAAAGTAACAGGAAGGCTTAAGTATTACATCAATGCTTTTGGTGAAGAACTGATTGCAGATAACACCGATTACGCCATTGCTGTGGCTGCAGAAAAAACAAAGGCCATTGTAAATGATTATACAGCAGCGCCGGTATTTTTCAGCCATGCAAATAATGGTACCCACGAATGGTTAATAGAGTTTGACGAAGCACCCGATGATATCAGTAGTTTTGCCATTGAATTAGACAAAGCACTAAAGAGTTGCAACAGTGATTATGAAGCCAAGCGGTATAAAGATATTGCCCTGCGTATGCCCATTGTAAAAATATTGAGTAAAGGTACCTTCAATGAATGGCTGCGTAGTAAAGGCAAACTGGGAGGACAGCATAAGGTGCCAAGATTGAGTAATGACAGAGTGATTGTGGAAGAGATATTGTCCCTTGAATTTGCTCATTAAATCCCTTGACTTGAATTTGATAAATAATTTATAATCTATAATAAAACACGATGAAATTACTTGAAGGAAAAACAGCGATCGTAACAGGTGCTGCCCGTGGTATTGGAGAAGGGGTTGCAATAAAATTAGCAGAACAGGGAGCCAATATTGCATTTACCTATGTAAGCGACAGCAGTGCGGAAAGAGCAAAAATATTAGAAGAAAAATTAACCACGTTGGGTGTAAAGGCAAAAGCATATCAAAGCAATGCTGGTGACTTTGCCGCCTGTGAATTATTTGTAAATGATGTACTGAAAGAATTTGGGCAGATAGATATTTGTGTAAATAATGCAGGCATATCAAAAGATAATTTATTGCTGCGTATGACGCCAGAGCAATGGGATGAAGTAATGACAGTAAACTTAAAAAGTGTATTCAACATGACCAAGCAGGTGATACGCCCCATGATGAAAGCAAAGAGCGGCAGCATTATTAACATGAGCAGTGTGATTGGTGAAATGGGCAATGCAGGTCAGAGCAGTTATGCCGCCAGTAAGGCAGGGGTAATTGGTTTTACAAAATCTGTTGCAAAAGAATTGGGTAGTAGAAACATTCGTTGCAATGCAATAGCGCCTGGCTTTGTGGAAACGGACATGACGAGTTATTTACAGGATGGCGCCGCTGCTGATAAATACAAAGCAGGTATTCCGTTAGGTCGGTTTGCCACTACAGAAGACATTGCCAATGTTACTATGTTTTTGGCAAGTGATTTAAGCAGCTATGTTACCGGGCAAACCATCAGTGTTTGTGGTGGGTTGAATATTTAAACAACGATTTCGTTTTATTAAGCTTATGCCTGTTAAAAAATGTTAATCATTTTAACATCCAAAACTTTACGAGTATAAGCTTTTATATTTGCACCAGTTTGAAAATTAAAAAGATCATAAGCGTTTTTCTTATTGCAGTATTTGTGCTGCAACTGCTTCCCATTAAGCAGGTGATCAATTATTTTTTAGTTGATAATGTAACAGTGGAAGAAATAATACACACTGCCAAAACCCCTGTTAAACCTCCCACAGTTATTGACGAAGATCATTTAATAACTCATTTTCATTTTATAGATCATCCGTCTTTATTTGGAAGAAATATTCTTTCTTCTCTTTATGAGGGCATGCTCCCTTCTTCTCATGCTGATGATGTGGAAACTCCCCCTCCCAATGCAGTAGCTGCATAATTTTTTTATCATTACTGTATTTTATCATCTCCCGATTGCATCGGGTTAAAGCGTCATATTTATTATGAAAAAAATCTTTCAGAATATGGCAGCAGACCTGCCTGCTGCTATCGTTGTATTTTTAGTTGCGTTGCCTCTTTGCCTTGGCATTGCGTTAGGTTCAAATGCACCCAATCTTTTTGCAGGATTAATTGGAGGTATTGTTGGAGGCATCGTTGTAGGTTCATTAAGTGGCTCTCAATTAAGTGTGAGCGGTCCTGCTGCAGGCCTCACTGCAATTGTTGCAGCAGCTATTGGTAAACTACCTGCATGGGAAGCTTTTTTATTGGCTGTGGTGCTGGCTGGCATGCTACAGTTATTGTTCGGTTTTTTAAAAGGCGGCTTTCTTGGTGATTATGTTCCCAACAGTGTTATCAAAGGAATGCTGGCAGCCATTGGTATCATTCTTATTTTAAAACAGTTTCCTCATTTAATCGGCTTTGATAAAGACTTCTCCGGAGATGAAGCTTTTTTTCAAAAAGATGAGAATAATACTTTTTCGGAAATAATCTATTCCATTAATTACATCACACCTGTTGCAGTGCTCATTGGCGTAACGGGGATTTTGATACAGGTGTTGTGGGAAAAAGTATTGGTAAAAAAATCAAATATCTTCAAATTGATTCCGGCTCCACTGATAGTAGTTGCTACAGGTATTTTACTCAATATAGCTTTTGGCAAAAATGAAAAATTTGCTTTGGAAGAGGAACACCTGGTGAATATTCCTATGGCATCTTCCTTTAAAGAATTTACATCATTCTTTACTTTGCCCAACTGGAGTTTTATCACTAATGGCGATGTTTGGGTTACTGCCGTCACGCTGGCGCTGGTGGCAAGTCTTGAAACGTTGTTAAGTATTGAAGCGTCTGACAAACTTGATCCATACAAAAGAGTAACCAATAATAATAGGGAGCTGAAAGCGCAGGGTATTGGCAATATTGTTTCGGGAATGATTGGCGGCCTGCCGCTTACATCTGTAATTGTAAGGTCATCAGCTAATATTAATGCTGGCGCAAAAACAAAAATGTCTGCTGTTGTTCATGGTGTGTTGTTGCTGCTGTGTGTGGCATTTATTCCTTCACTGCTCAACATGATACCGTATGCAGCATTGGCTTCTGTTCTTATTTATACAGGGTATAAGCTGGCAAAAATTTCTTTGTTCAAAGAGTTTTATTCAAAAGGCTGGGATCAGTTTATTCCTTTTGTTGTTACTATACTTGCGATATTACTTACAGATTTATTAAAAGGAATTGCGGTTGGTATTGTAGTAGGGCTTTATTTTGTAATGAGAAGTAATTACCGCTCATCTCTGTTTGTAGTAAACGACAATAACAATTATTTATTCCGGTTAAGAAAAGATGTATCTTTTTTAAATAAGGCAACAATAAAAAGAAAACTTGAAGAGATACCGGCTAATGCTTACGTGATAATTGACAGCACCAGGGCTGATTTTATTGACAAAGATATTATTGATACTATTAACGAGTTTATTGCTCATGCACACCTTAAAAAAATTAAGATAGATGTGAAAAGAAGCCTGCACAAGCCAATGCACATGCTGTTTATTAGACAGGAAGAAACGAAACCATTTTTATAAAATTATAACTATATCATTTATGAAAGCATACGAAAAATTATTACTCGAAAACAAAGCGTGGGCAGCAGAAAAAGTTCAGGACGATCCTGATTTTTTTAACCGCCTTGTAAATTTACAAACACCAGAGTTTTTATGGATTGGCTGCAGTGATAGCCGGGTACCTGCAAATGAAATAACAGGAACACAGCCAGGAGAAGTATTTGTACATAGAAATATTGCAAATATGGTAGTACATACAGATTTAAATTTACTGTCTGTGTTACAATATGCCGTAGAAGTATTAAAAGTAAAACATGTAATAGTATGCGGTCACTTTGGATGCGGAGGGGTAAAGGCTGCTTTGACAAACCATAATTTTGGTATTATCAATAAATGGCTTCGTAATATCAAAGATGTTTATCGTTTTCATCGGGAAGAAATAGACAATTTAAAAACTGAAGATGAGAAATTAAACAAACTTATTGAACTGAATGTGCAGGAGCAGGTAATGAATCTTGCAAAAACATCCATCATACAAAAAGCATGGAAAGAAAGGTCTGGGCCTGATCTTCATGGGTGGGTTTATGATCTTCATGATGGCATCATTAAGCCTGTGTTTGAAATTCCCTCTGGCACCCATATTGATTCCTTATACGAATTCGATGACCTGTAAAATCTAAATTGTATTGTGCCAGTCAAACTTTTGTTTGATAATGTTTGCTTTCTCTTTTTTTAGATACGCTAAAAAAGCAGCAGCAGCCGGCGAAAACTTTTTATTTTTTAACCAAATAAGATTCCATACCGATTTTACGGGTAATCCTTTTACTGGTATTATCTGTAGTTCGCCACTGATGAGCTCATTTTTTATGCCTATAAGCGGCATAATGGAATAGCCCATTCCAGCAAGCACCGCCTGCTTTACTGCTTCATTAGTACTTAATTCCATTTTTTTGATGGCGGCAATTTTATTTTTATTGATAAACTGTTCCATTACGTGCCGGGTGCCGGAGCCCTGTTCCCGGTAAATAAGCGGAATGGTTTCTAAAATTTTTTTATCGTACATCTTTTGCCTGAATTGTTTTTCCCTGTTGCCAATAAGGTACAGTTTGTTCTCCATCAATTCCAATGTGTTTACGAAAAGGTTTTTGGGCAATACCGATACAAGCGAAAAATCAACTTCATTCTTTTCAAGGCTCTCCACCACTTTTGATTTATTAGTAACATCCAACTGTAATTCTACCGCTTCGTTTTGTTTTAAAAAACCAGCCAGAAAATAGGGTATCACATATTTTCCAGTGGATACAACAGACATCTTAAGCCTGCCTGTAAGTATGCCCCTGAACTCCTTAGAGCGGTAGTTAATAGCATGTACTTCATTTAAAATTTTTTCTGCCGCTGCGGCCACTTCTGTGCCAAAATCCGTGATAAACATTTTCCTGCCAGTTATTTCCGTCAGCGGAATATCAAATTGCTTCTGAAAATTTTTAAGCTGTATGGACACGGCTGGTTGTGTAAGGTGCAGCGCTTCTGCCGCCTTAGTAATGCTGAGCTTTTGTGTGATGGTATAAAAAATCCTCAACTGATTAATGGTATAGTTCATAAATTTTGTTTATGCTAAACATTATAAAGTTAAATAATTACTTATGAATAAATGTTATCAGTTTTGCACCGGAAAAATTTATAAAAGATGAAAAACAAAACATTATTTAAAGTAGCAGTTGCTCTGCTGTTCTTTTCCTGCAATGGAGAAAGAAAGGAAAATAAAGCAGTTGTGCCCGAAAACACAAAGCAGGGAAATGTAATGGTACAAAAAGTGCTTACCCCCGGAGAGCGTGCAAGGCTTACCCCTGATGATATTATCAGGCAGTTTAAGGAAGGGAATGAAAGATTCCGCACAAATAATTCTACATTGAGAGACCACTCTGCACAAATAAGGAGTTCCGCAGTGGGGCAATACCCAAAAGCATTAGTATTAAGCTGTCTCGACAGCCGGGTGCCTGTAGAAGATGTATTTGACCAGGGCTTGGGAGATGTGTTTGTGGCAAGGGTGGCGGGGAATTTTGTAAATGAGGATATACTGGGCAGTATGGAGTTTGCCTGCAAAATAGCGGGGGCTAAACTCATCTTGGTAATGGGCCACCAGCACTGTGGCGCCATTAAAGGCGCCATTGATAATGTAAAGCTGGGCAACCTTACAGCCCTGCTTGATAAAATAAAACCAGCTGTTGCGATGAGTAATAGTTTCATTGGTGAAAAAAAATCTGGCAACGAAGTTTATGTAAAAACAGTGGCACAAAATAATATCCGCAACACCATCAATAATATCCGGCTTAAAAGTGCTGTGCTGAGGGAGATGGAGCAAAAGGGCGAGATAAAAATTGCAGGGGCATTTTACACATTAACCAAAGGGGAATTAATTTTTTTAGATACACACTAACATTATGGACTTTCAAATCTTACTATCAAACCTTACCAATCCTACTTTACTTTTTTTTGTGCTGGGCATTGTGGCCGTGGCTGTTAAAAGCGACCTTGAAATTCCAGCAGCCTCAAGTAAATTTATTTCTTTGTATTTGCTGTTTTCTATTGGTTTTAAGGGAGGGCAGGAGCTTTCTCACAGCGGCTTTACCAGCGAAATTGCTTACTCTCTTTTGTTCGGCCTGTTATTGGCAAGCATAATACCCATTTATACTTTTTTTATCTTAAAAAGGAAATTGAGTGTGAGCGATGCAGGAGCAGTAGCAGCGGCATATGGGTCTGTAAGTGCGGTAACGTTTGTAGCGGCAGCATCTTTTCTTGAAGCTCAAAAAGTTTCCTTTGGGGGCCACATGGTGGCTGTGATGGCGTTGATGGAATCGCCAGCCATTGTAGCAGGCGTTATACTTATGATGCGCTATGATAAAAGCACAAGCAGCAATAAAACAGGAAGTTTAAAGTCTGTTGTTCAACATTCATTTACTAATGGAAGTGTGCTGATGGTTTTAGGCAGCCTCATTATAGGTTTGATAGCAGATACAAAACAGGCTGAAGGAATAAAGCCATTTACCACGGATATATTTAAAGGCTTCCTGGCTATTTTTTTATTAGAGATGGGGATGGTAACAGCAAGAAGATTTGCTGCTTTTAAAAAGTATGGCCTTTTTGCATCTGTGTTTGCATTGGTAATTCCTGCAATAAATGGTTGCTTGGTGGCATACATCAGCCACTTTGTTACAGACGATATTGGTAACCGTTTTATTTTTTCCATATTGGCTGCAAGTGCTTCTTATATAGCAGTGCCGGCAGCAATGCGGCTGGCAGCGCCTAAAGCAGACCCTGGCCTCTATATTCCTATGGCGTTAGGTTTAACATTCCCCTTTAACATTACCATAGGCATGCCGGTTTATTTTTTTATAATTAACAATACATAATAGTGCTTAATAATTAAGGTATTCAAGATTAGCCGACTGGAGTAAAATTTTGATAAGATAATCAGGTATTTACAAAGGGCGGGCTTCTTTTTTATAAATCAATTTTTGCAGATAAATTAATAACCCTTCCTTCTAACGGTGCCCATATTTGTTTAAATACCGGGTTGCTAATGGAGCCCGTATAAATGCTTTCCTTTTTTGTTTGCCTGTAATCAAACACGTTTTCGCAGTTGAGCACCAGCGCAATGTTTTTAATATTATAACGCACCATGGCAGCAGCAAATAAATAAGGCGATGTGGTAGTTCCATTATCCAGGTATTGTTTGCCGGTGTAAGCTGCTTCAATACCTGCCCTGAACTTCTCAGAAAACTCGTATGCTATTACTGATGCAAATTTATTTCTTGCACTCAGGCTTACATAAGGGTTGGTACTGCTGTATAATTGTTTGGCTGCCGTGTAGGTGTACCCCAGGTATATTTCCAATGCATTGTGTGTTGCGGCAATGTAAGTTTCAAAACCTTTTGTATTGATTGGTTTAGCAGCATTATAGAAATAAATCAAATTCAAATTACTGTTTTCATCTTTAATCAACGGTTGCTCTATTTCGGTGATGTAGAACATTTGATTGATGGTTAAATGCCAATTGCCAACCGCTTGTTTGTAGTTAATGTCCCAGTTGATACCCTGCGATTTTTCCGGTTGCATGTTTTCATTTGGAAAAATATTTGGATAATCTCTTTCATCAACATCACTGGCAAATACGGTTGGTATCTTATATCCAAAACCGCCGCCAAGCCTTGTTGTGAAATGATTACTCAATTTATACAATAAGGAAAGCCGGGGTAGAAAAAAGTTGCCATAATCATTGTGGTTGTCAAATCTTATTCCCGCCTGTGCGGTAAATTTTGATGTCAGTTTCCAATCATCCTGTACAAAGAGGCCAACTGTTTTTTGTTGATAATTTTCAATCCTTGTAGAGTCCGGGAATTTTTTAGTAAAATTTTCTCCTGTAAAATTCAAACCACCAACAATAGTATGTTTAGATAATATTTTAAGATAAGACAATTCAGAAAAATAGGAAAGCTGTTTTGCTTTCATCCCAAATACATTGGTTGTGATATCCCGGTTGAAAAAACTGGCCGTACCCCTGAACGTAAGCCTGTCTTTATCATTCAGTTTGGTTTCCAGTTCTATGTCTGCAGTATTTCTTATTGATTTATTCTGAATGAAAAACTGGTGAATGTCATCCTGCTTTTGCTGCAACACCTGCATATCGCCGCCTTTTCTGTCTTCATAAGTAAGGTTATACCCCAGGATCAATGTTTGTTTTGTACTGGGGTAAAAAAACAATCTTGGGTGAAGAAAAAATGTTTTTAAATTGGTTACATCGCTTAATTCATCTTTGTTCACATCCACCTGTTTTTGATAAGTGCCACCTGTAAAAAAAGTATAACCAAATTTTTTAGACCGGTTACTAAAGAAAGCATTGATATTGGATTCTTTTAGGGTGGATTGATTGATGGTGATAGCCCTTTCGGGTGAATTTAATTTGGGTGTTTTTGAAACTAAATTGATCATACCGGCGATAGCACCGCCGCCATATAAAGTGGAACTGGCACCTTTGATGATCTCAATTTGTTTCAAATCGGATGGAGGAATTTGTAAGATGCTGAAGCTGCCGGAGTAGCCACCAAACAACGGCAAGCCATCTCTCAATATCTGTGTGTACTTGCCCGGCAGACCCTGCACTCTTGCATCTGCATTACCGGTAGCGGCGTTGGTTTGTTGTATCTGTATCCCTGCTACATCGCCTAACAGGCTGGCAATATTACCTGGCTTGATTCCATTTTCTTCACCAACTTCTTCACTGCCGAGTACTTCTACTTTTGTTGGCAAGTCTTCAATGCGGCTGTTGGTTCTGGAAGAAGAAACAATCACTTCTTCTAACTGTTCTTCTTTAGGCACTAAAAGAATTACCAGTGCTGTATCAGTTTGTGGAATGTTAACAGTTATTTGCTGTGGAGTAAAACCGGTATGAGTAATAATTATTTTATAAATGCCTTTTGTAAGGTTGGTGATTTGAACAGTTCCATCTTGTTTGGAGGTTGTTTTATTGTTTTCATTTAATGCAACTGTAGCCCCATAAACGGCTTCATTTGACACTGCGTTTTTGATGCGGCACTTAAAATTATATTGAGCAGCTGCAGTTATTGAAAAGGCCAGAAAAATAAATACGGCAATGTTTTTCTTCATCCTGTAATTAAACTGGAAAGGTAGGTTGAATTATAGTAAAGCAATTGTTATTGTAATGAGAATGACTGATCAAATTTGTATTGAATCAATACCCCATTAGCTTCTCCACATATTCATCCAGCCTGCTGTATGCCATAAAGTTTTTTTCCAAATCTATATTAAAAGGAATGGGTGTATCAAGGCTTGCACAACGCATCACGGGTGCATCTAAATTTTCAAAACAATGTTCAGCAATCCAGGCTGCTATTTCTCCGCCAATGCCGCCTGTCAATGAATCTTCATGCAACAATAATATTTTACCTGTTGCCTTTACAGCTGTTTTAATAGCATCATAATCCAGCGGAAGTAATGTTCTTAAATCAAGTATATACAATGAAACATCCGTATGATTTTTTACATACTCTGTTGCCCAGTGTACTCCTGCACCATAAGTAATGATGGTAATATCTTCACCCTCCTGTACCAGTCTTGCTTTACCAATTTCTACTTCATAATATTCTGCCGGCACGGGGCCACTGATGCTTCTGTACAAAGCTTTGTGTTCAAAGTATAAAACAGGATTGGGGTCATTAATAGCAGCAATTAATAAACCCTTTGCGTCAGCAGGTGTGGAGGGATAAACAATCTTCAGTCCCGGTGTATGCACAAACCATGCTTCATTACTTTGACTGTGAAACGGCCCCGCCCCTACACCGCCGCCTGTTGGCATACGTATTACCACATCAGCATTTTGTCCCCAGCGGTAATATATTTTAGCAAGGTTGTTTACGATCTGGTTAAAACCAACTGTTGCAAAATCAGCAAACTGCATTTCCATCATTGCTTTATAACCCTTCAGAGAAAGACCGAGTGCAGCTCCTACAATAGCACTTTCACAAATGGGTGTGTTGCGTACCCGTGCTTTACCAAAAGCTTCTACAAAGCCTTCCGTAATTTTAAAAGCACCGCCATACTCAGCAATATCCTGCCCCATTAAAACAAGATTGGGATGTTGTTGCATGGATTGGTGGAGCCCTTCTTTGATGCCGTCAATAAAACGCTTATCGCCCCCCCCCAAACCTCCTCCGGTTGGGGAGACTTTTTTTAATGCAGGTGCATACACATCATTTATTTCTTCTGCTGTACTGGCAACAACCGGAGCAGACTGGGAACCAATTTTTAATTCTGATTCGATGTGTTCTTTTAATTCGTTGCGTATCTCTGTGACAGCTTCTTCAGTCAATACATTTTGCAGCAGCAGGTATTGCTCATAATTTTTTATGGGGTCTTTTTTCTCCCACAGATCAAACAAAGCTGGTGGTACATATTTTACGCCGCTGGCTTCTTCATGCCCCCTCATGCGGAAGGTCATGCATTCAATTAAATAAGGTTTTTGATTTTCGATGCAATAATTTCTTACCCCTTTAATGGTGTCATACACTTCTAAAATATTATTGCCATCAATTTGAATTCCTTCCATTCCATAACCTCTTGCTTTTTCCACTAAACCGAAACAGCGGTATTGTTCATTCACCGGGGTACTTAATCCGTAACCATTATTTTCAATTACAAATATTACGGGCAGGTCCCACACGGCAGCTACATTTAATGCTTCATGAAAATCTCCTTCGCTGGTGCCGCCATCGCCGGTGAATGCCAATGAAACTTTATTTTCGTTGCTGAGTTTATGCGCCAGCGCCACGCCATCTGCAATGGCTAATTGTGGACCAAGGTGACTGATCATTCCGCAGATATGGTGTTCTTTTGTTCCAAAATGAAAACTTCTTTCACGCCCTTTGCTGTAGCCATCTTTGTTGCCCTGCCATTGCTTAAATAATTTGCTGAGCGGCATGTTGCGGCTGGTAAATACACCCAGGTTCCTGTGCAAAGGCATGATCCATTCATCTGATTCCAGTGCAAGTGTGGCACCAACAGCAATCGCTTCCTGCCCTATGCCGCTGAACCATTTGGATATTTTCCCCTGCCGCAGCAATACCAGCATTTTTTCTTCTATCATCCGGGGCAGCAGCAAGCTTTTATAAAGATGAACCAGTTGTTCGTTGGAAAGGTTTTTTCTATGGAACTGCATATCGAAGTATTGAAAATTTGAGGCTGTGAAGTTATACCAATTCATTTTGAAAAGAGCAGGGGAACATTTTCAAAATCAGTTTATGAAAAGCCATAGCATTAAATGGAGGCGTAGGTAATTGTTGTTAAAATAAAACCAAAGATGCCTGTGCCACTTGTGGAAAGTGCAAATAGTTTGCATCTTGAAGAAAACTATTTTATGACTATCCTTACTAAAACAGCTGCCGGTATCTTTATTGCCGTTTCTTTTCTTTCCTTCAGGCATTTTACTAAAATAATTAAAAATCCGGGAGCTGATTTGCCACAGCAGCTCATTTCACAAGCAACCAAGCCAATACCAGAACAACTGCCGGAACCAATTTCTGAACATCTCAAGATACAGGCGGCTATCCTGCTGGATGTAAGCAATAGTATGGATGGCCTGATTGACCAGGCTAAAGCACAATTATGGAATATGGTGAGTGTGATGGGCAAAGCTAAGTGCAACGAAGCCACCCCACAAATTGAAATTGCCTTATATGAATACGGCAGAACAACCAATAATGAAAAAAGGGGATTTGTAAAACAGATCAGTCCTTTTACAAATGACCTTGATCAACTTTCTCAATATCTTTTTAACCTGAAAACAAATGGAGGTGATGAGTTTTGCGGTCATGCAATCTATAGTTCTGTTAATGAATTAAAATGGGATACTACTTCCGGCAATTACAAAGTAATTTTTATTGCAGGCAATGAAGATTTTTTACAGGGAGATATAACCTTCACCAGGGCATGTAAAGCAGCCAAACAAAAGGGAGTAATAGTGAATACTATTTATTGCGGAGATAAAACGGCTGGAATAGAAGAGCACTGGAATCTTGCAGGAGAATGTGGTAATGGCAGTTATACCAATATAAATAAAAATGCTCAACTGGACAACATTGAAACTCCTTACGACAGTATATTGTTCTCATTGAATGAAAAACTAAATGGTACATACATCAGTTATGGTTACCATGGTAATGAAGGGCTGATGTCACAAGCTAAGACTGATAAAATGAATACTGTTTTTAATAAATCAGCAGCATTAAAAAGAGTTGGCGTAAAAGGCAAAAAGGAATTGTATAAGAATAGCACCTGGGATTTAGTGGATGCGGAAGAAGCAGATAAAACAATTCTTGATAAAGTGGATTTAAAAACGCTGCCGGACAGTATGCAAAATAAAAGTCGTGAAGAGCTGAAGAAAATAGTAAAAATAAAAACTGAAGAGCGGAATACTATACAACAACTAATAGCGAAGAATAATGCAAAAAGAGAAACATACATAGTACATGAAAAATCAAAGAAGGCGGGTGCTGATAACAATGCCACATTAGAAACAGAAATTGAAAAAATAATCAGGCAACAGGCTAAAAGATTTCACATGGAAATAAAATAACTATCCCGCCTGTTCCCTTTCTTTAAATGCTCTTTTGTGGACAAAGGAATTTAAGAAAGAAAGTAAAATGCTGAACAGCATAGCATACCAGAAACTGTCTACTTTAAACCCATGAACAAAGTGTGCATCAATTAAAATGATACAGGCATTGATAACAAAAAGAAACAGCCCGAGTGTAAGGATAGTGGCGGGCAGGGTAAGCAATATCAATAATGGTTTTATGAAAGCATCTAACAGCGCCAAAACAAATGCAACCACTATGGCGGTGTAAAAATTATTATTTACAATGTCTATACCGGGAAGTATGTATGCCAGTACAAAAACATTCACTGTGGTAATCAGAATTTTTAAGAGGAATTTCATTTGCGCTAAATTGGGATATAGTAATTGAGATGGATAAAGATGCGGCAAAAAAAATTAAATTACAACCAATTCATAAAAATTCTCCGGAATAAAATATTTATTGGCAAGTGCTTTTAATTCTTCGGCTGAAATGGTCTTGATCGTTTTAATAGAATCATAAAAATATTTCTCATCCAGGTTGTTGAGGATGATATTTTTCCAGCGGCTGATGATATGAAATGGCCCATCCAGATCACCGAGGATAATGCCGATGAGGTAATTGCGTACCAACAGCAATTCTTCTTCATCAATCAGTTCTTCTCTTAAGATGTTCATTTCTTTATAGGTCTCTTCTATAGTGGCTTCACATACATCTTTTCCTGCTTCTGTACTGATCACCAAAGCGCTGCTCTGCAAATGATTTTGTACAAAACTGTGTATACCATAAGTGTACCCCTTTTCTTCCCGGATATTACTCATCAGTCTTGATCCGAAGAACCCGCCAAACACGGTATTGAGTATCATCATTTTTGTAAAGTCGGGGTGATGCCGGTTGGGGAAATGCGCTGCCAGCCTGATGGCTCCCTGCACACCATTCACATCATTTTGAATGCGGTATTTTTTTTCTGTTGATGCAACTATATTATTGGAAGACTGAATTTGGATATTAGATGTTAAACTTAAAGTGCCAAAGTTTTTATTCAGTTGATCAAATAAATCAGCCGGTAATTTGCCGGCTACAAAAATTACGCAATTGCCATTTACATAGTATTGCTGAAAATGTTGTTTCAACTGATCAGATGTTAAGGCATCATAATCTGTTGCTTTGATATATTTTCCATAAGGATGCTCTTCACCATAGAGGTAAGCATCTATTAAACGGTTGGCCACAAAATCACATTTTTGTAAACTAACCGAGAGTTTTTGTTTGCTGTTTTGTTTGTAGATATTCAGCTCTTCTTCTTTAAAAATGGAGTCTGTGATCATTTCTTTTACCACTGGCAATACTTCATGCAAATATTTGCTTAAGGAATGCAGGGAAACGATTGCTGTTTCGTTATGGCAGGATCTGCTGCAAAAAGCGCCATAATATTCAAAAAGTTCGTTTATTTCAAAAGCTGATTTATTTCTGGTGCCGTTTTTCAACAACTGGTTGGTGGCAGCAGCAACAGCATTGGCTGATTCATAACTGTTACCAGCATAAAAAACCATTTCCATCTGCACCACTTCCTGAGAGCCTGCATCAATGCTGTAAACTTTTATACCATTATCTAATACTAACTGCTGGTAAGGTTTTAATTGCAGATCAAATTCTATTGCATCTTTTATAACCGGCGCTTCTGTTCTGTTGAGCATTTAATTTTTTTTATGGATACGGATTAAGGATATTAAATTAATTGTTAGAATAATAATAAAGGGTGCTGCAGTTATTCTCATTAAATATTGCGGCGGCTTCCTGTTTAATTGTTTCTGCGGTTACGGCCTGGTAGCTGCTCAATTCTTCATTGATCAGGTTAGCATCTCCCAATAATTCATAGATAGCAAGGTTTGTAGCCCGGTTCATCAGGCTCATATCTTCAAATGCCAGCATGCTTTCTGTTTTGTTTTTTACTTTCTGCAATTCCTTTTCAGTAATGCCTTCCTGCTGCAGTTTGTTTATTTCTTCCAGCACAGCAGCTTCTGCATCTTTCATGCTTACGCCTTTTACCAACTTGCCTTCAATGGCCATCAGCCCTGCATCAAAACTTCCGAAATGGTGGCATTCAATATTGCTGAATAATTTTTTCTCCTTCACCAATGCCTGGAACAAACGGGATGATCCGCCACCACTTAATATTTCTGTGATGAGTTCGGTGGCATAATATCTTTCATCCAGCCTGGAGGTCATGTGCCAGCATTTATACAAGGCATCCAAAGGCACATTGGCTTTTATTTCTAAAGTTTTAGGTGCCGTTTGTTTAGGTTCCACCGGTAGTTGCCGGTCATATTTTTTTCCGGCTGGTATTGGTCCAAACCATTTTTCAGCCAATGCTTTTACTGTATCAGTTGTTACATTGCCAGCCACCACCAATATTGCATTGGAAGGGGTGTAATGTTTAAAGAAAAAATCTTTTACATCCTGTAGTTTTACATCTTCCACATGCTTCAGTTCTTTTCCAATCGTCATCCAGCGGTAAGGATGTGTAGTGTAAGCCAGTTCCCTCATTTTATGCCATACATCACCATAAGGTTTATTAATGTAATGCTCCTTAAATTCTTCACATACCACCTTGCGCTGCACATCCAAACTTTTTTCACCAAATGCAAGGCTCAGCATACGATCGCTTTCCAGCCAAAAAGCAGTTTCAATATTTTCCACCGGAAGCTGGCAATAATAATTGGTAAGATCGTTGGTGGTAAAGGCGTTGTTTTCTCCACCAGCCACCTGTAGTGGCTCATCATAACTGGGGATATTGATACTGCCGCCAAACATCAGGTGTTCAAACAAATGAGCAAAGCCTGTTTTAGAAGGGTTTTCATCCCTGGCACCCACATCATAAATAACATCAATTACAGCCATTGGGGTACTCTTATCTTCATGCACCAATACCTTTAATCCGTTCTCCAAAACAAACTTATCAAAATGAATCATGGCGCAAAGTTAAGGGGTGAGTAATAATCAACAGGCGTGTTTTTAGCAAATAGTTAATGATGCGGTTGGCCTGATCAACCAATGAAATTTAGTTATAAAACAAACAGGGTTGTTTATAAAATACTTTTTGGTTTAATGTATAGCTCTATTATTTTGCCATCCCTGCTGATAAACATTTTAATTTTACCGGTTGCATTTTGCAGTTGGGTTTTGTATTGCATAATGTTATTGGTAAAAGTGGTTCCTACGCCAATCAGGATATCATTTACTTTAAGGCCGGCCTTGTCAGCCGGCGACCCTGCTACAATATCTTCTACAACTATTCTGCCTTCAAGGTAATAAGTGGCCATGCCGGTATAGGCGTAATCAAAAGGATCAGTAAAATGCACGTTGGGCTGCAAATGAATTTCTCTTTGTGGATAATTAATCACCAGGTTAAAACGGCGGAGTAAATCATTTCCCAACAAACCACCAACATACGGATAAGAGGTTACATTGTAATTATCAGTAAATATATAAGTAGGAACATTTCTAAATTTATAATGACCAACCTGGAGGGATTTAATTACGGTGAGTTGCATTTGCAGCCTGCCACCCATACCCTCTGCCTGGGTGTAAATGGGTTTACGTTTTTTTAACAATATGGCGCTGTCCTCAGCAAACTGCTCACTCATTAAAAAACATAAACCGGCACCTGTATCAAAATAAAAATTAAAATCAATTTTACGCCTGTCTTTTATACTTAAATTTTGAATGGGCAGTGTTGTAAATGCAGGTCTCAAAATAGTGCCGGATTTTGGATACTTGATTTCACCCGGAGTAAATACTTCAATTCTCAGGCTATCAAAGTTTATTTTAACAATGTATTTTTTAAAAAAGCTATAACCTATAATACCGTCAATTTTTTCTCCATATACACTGGAAAGTACTTCATAATTATTAATGTGGAAATCCACTTCATTCATCGTTAAACCAGGAAATCTTAATTGTTGATCATAAGCGAATTTTACTTTATGGGCACTGCCCATGCCTGTTACAATGGTGTCAGAAAAACTTGATGGAATATGGTACACCTCACAGGTAGTAGAATCCAGCGATATTCCACCGCTGCCTGTATCCAAAATAAAATTGAGGGTATCTGGTATATTATTCAGCAAAGCATGTACAATCATAACGCCCCCACTGTATTGACTAAAGGGGAACCGGGTAATAAATTTTGCCTGTGGTTGAGGCTTCAGGAGCTCCTGGGCAAACAAATATGTACTCGTTAAATAAAAAGATAAAAGCAGAAATAGTTTCTTCATAACAAGCTTACAGATAAATATACAACCTAATTCCTGTATTGCCTTTTTCCAAAATGGTGCAAACAGTTAAAAAACCACCTGTTTCAGGCTTCCCCTGGTATCCAAAAACGCTTGGTCAGCATTTGCTCAAAAAAAGATTAGAGCTGGGGCTTACTCAAGTTGAAGTTGCACGTAAACTGAATCTTGGCTTACAGACGATATCCCATTGGGAATCTGAAGATAATATACCAAGTATTTATCACTACCCAGCCATTATTAATTTCCTCGGTTATTATCCATTTAGAATGGATGAAACTGAGGGTGGAAAAATTAAAAAGTTTCGGTTTGAACATGGGCTGAGTAAAAAAAATTTTGCAAAACTTTTAAAAATTCATGTGCAATACGTAGAATTAGTTGAGTGTTGCCTTTGTAGACCTAATAAAAATATCCTCGAATACATTAAAATGAATTGAGATAGATAGAAGCACAAAATGCATAAAGTAGTTAAAAAAACAAAAGATGATTAACTTAGAAAATTCTAACATAACAGGCACTGAAATTTGGATAGCCTATATATGGATATTAGAAACCTAGTTATTAGAGAAAATTTTTAAATTTTTTAATACGATAATCGCATGGATATTACAGCTAAGCTCTGGTCATATTGTCATATATTAAGGCACGACGGTGTTGATTATGTTGACTATATAGAACAATTGACATATCTACTATTCTTAAAAATGGCTGACGAAAATGGTATAAATGTGCCTAAAACATGCCAATGGCAAAGCTTGTTAGTTAGGAGTGGTAATGAATTAAAAGACCATTATGAATTTGTGCTCCAGAGATTAAAAAAGGAAAAAGGAATATTAGGTGAGGTTTTTCAAGAGCCGATATCTAAAATAAAAAATCCAGATAGCTTAAAAAAAATAATTGAAGGTATAGAAAGTGTTGGCTGGACAAAATTGAATAAAGACGTACAAGGAGAGGCATTTGAAGGACTGTTGGAAAAAACTGCAAATGAAGGTAAAAAAGGAGCTGGACAATTTTTTACACCTAGACCATTAATACAAGCTATCGTCAATGTAATGAAGCCAAATCCTTTAGAAGAAAAAGAGTTTCGAATTGGAGACACAGCATGTGGCACGGGAGGGTTTTTAACTGTGGCAGTTGACTGGGCGAAGCATAATATATCTATTTCTGAATGGAATAAACTACGTAATAACTCTTATTATGGTCAAGAACTCGTAGTACGACCATACAGGTTAGCATTAATGAATCTTTTTTTACATGGAGTTCAAGCTAATCTTACTCTGGGAGATTCTATTTATACAACTGATATTGAAAAAGAAGCGCTTAACTGCATTCTGACTAATCCTCCGTTTGGCACACGGGGCGCATCTGGCCCTCCAAAACAGAGAAAATTTTCAATAGAAACAAGTAATATACAATTAAACTTCGTACAACATATTTATGAGGTGTTAAAGTCTAATGGTAGAGCCGCAATCGTTCTTCCTGATGGAGCACTGATGGACGCTAAAGCAAAAGAAATTTGGCAATTTCTAATAGAAAAAGGACTTTGTAATATACATACGATTTTACGCTTACCTAAAGGCACATTTGCCCCTTACGCAACTGGTATAAAAGCTAGTGTAATCTTTTTACATAAAGGTCAAGCAACAAAGCATACGTGGGTTTACGATGCAAGGACAAGTTTTCCTGATGTTACGAAATCAACGAGACCATTAAACTACGAAAAACACTTCGAAGACTTTGTAAAATGTTATGGTAAAGATCCTAATGGCAATAGTAAAAGAACAGCAAGTGATAAATTTGAACGCTACTCATTAGATCAGATCAGAAAAAGAAATTTCGATCTGTCATTTAACAAATTATATCAGCCTCAAAAATTAGAAGATCCTGTGGTTTATATTGATGATTTAATTGAAAATTTCAAGCAACAATTAAATGATCTACAGAAATTGAAGAAAATCATCAATCCTAATAAAAAATCTATATGAGCACAATTTTCTATAGAATATCACTTCGCGATGTAGTGCTCACTCAAAAAGGAGTTAAGCCTGTAATACTCAAAACAAAGGTATTTGAAGACAGCTTGCCATATTTGGATATCAATGCTCTTGAAACTGGAGAGATTAAAGAATACTCATTTAAGGAATTAGGTAATATTGCAAATGAGCAAGATGTCCTTGTAGTTTGGGATGGGTCAAGAAGCGGCTTAGCATTAAAAGGACAACATGGAATTATTGGATCAACATTAATGAAACTTACCCCAGTGGGTATTAGTACAGAGTACTTGTACTATTTCATCAAATCTCAATATGAATATATAAATGGAAACTTAACGGGCGGCGGAATACCTCATGTAAATTCTGATGTCTTTTTCGATTTACGGATTCCGTATATCCCATTTGAAAATCAAAAAGAGGTCATTATAGAACTTCATTCGAAAATACAAGAAAATGTTTCTATTCTAAGCAACCAGAAAAATATTATCAGAAAAGTTTTATCTGATAATGAGATGGATTTTTCTGACAAAGAGAGTATTTCCGATGTCATAAATAACTTTCGAAAGGCAATTCTTGAAAGAGGTATTAATGGCGAACTAACTAGTAAATGGAGAAAAGAAAAGAATATTTCATTCCCCAAAAAATTAGTCTCTTTAGATTCAATAATAACTGAAATAAAATCCGGTAAAAGTTTTCGATGTCTTGAAAGACCACCTATCAACAATGAAATTGGAGTTTTAAAGATTAGTGCCATTTCCTCTAAAGGATACCAGGAAGAAGAAAGTAAAACTTGCATAGACAAAACAAAAATTAACCCTGTCCTCTTCATAAAAAAGGGTGATTTTTTAATAACAAGAGCAAATACTAAAGAACTAGTAGGTGCGTGCGTCATAGTTGAAGAGGTGAGTAAAAAAATAATGCTTAGTGATAAAATTCTTCGAGTAACTTTCGATAACACGAAAGTATTAGATCAATATATTTTATTATTTCTACAGAGTAAGGATGGAAGAGAACAAATTGAAAATTACGCAACAGGCTCTCAAGAATCAATGAAAAATATAACGCAGGCTGAACTAAAAAGCATGTTATTGAAAATCCCAAATTTAATGGAACAAAGGGAGATTATTCGGCAAACAAATCTCTTATTGGGAGTTGCAAATAAGATACAAAATCAATATAAAAATGCAATTGAAATATTTGACAAACTTGAAAGATCATTACTACAACAGGTATTTGATGAGGATTTTTTAAAGAAGTATCAAACTAATATTTTATTTGAAAAGATATTAGATGACATTAAAACTCAAAAAATTCAATTGGAAATAGATAGAACAGCAGTAAATAAAAAACGTTCAAAAGCAAAAAGTATTATGAAAAAAGCAGTAACAGAGATATCAACCTTGGATGTTGAGGATGTTCTAAGGCAAACATCAGAACCACTGTCGGCTAAAGAAGTCTGGAAGGCTTCAAAATATGCCAAAGATATAGATGCATTTTATGAAGCTGTTAAGCATAAAGTTCCAACCGTTATAGATTGGGAGATCACAAAGAAAGATGAAGAAGTTCCAGTAAGTATAATTTCCTTAAAAAATAAGTTATGAAAATTAACTACCTAAAAGTTGGGAAGTTCAAAAATTTGAAAAACTTTGAACTTGATTTAAAAATAAATGATAATGATATTTTAGTCACCATAGGGAAAAATGGCACTGGAAAATCGAACTTGCTTGAAGCGCTTGTACTAATCTTTAGAGATTTGATAATGCAGGAGAATAAACCTCCATTCTTTTATGAACTCCACTATCAGTGCCGAGAAAGAAAAATTGAAATAATTGCGAATCCGGAATCCAAAACAAAATATATTTTTTCTATTGCGGGTATTAAGCTAAAAAAGAAAGAACTGTTTTGGAAGAAGGATAATGAAGTATTCATTCATTTACCAGAATATGTTTTCGCATATTATTCGGGAATTAGCAATAGACTTGAGGAGCATTTTGATGGTTCTCAAAAAAAATTCTATAATGATCTAAAGAAAGGAGTGAACAGAGCGTTTAGACCTCTGTTCTATGCACGTCCTATTCATAGCAATTTTGTTTTGTTAGCCTTTTACGCTTTTGAAGACGAAAAAATAAAGGATTTTTTAGAAGAATACCTTCAAATCACAGGATTCCATTCCTCACTTTTTGTTGTACCAAAACCAGGATGGCCAAGTACGGAAGGTGATATTCGTTTTTGGAATGCAAAAGGTATTGTAGCAGAGTTTCTGGATAAACTCTTTTCCAAATCCCTAATGCCTATAAAAGATGAAGTTGAAGTAAGAACAGATTTTAGGCATTCAAAAAAGAAAGAATGTTGGTATTTGTTTCTCGAAAATCAGGATAAACTCAAAGAGCTTGCTAATGAATATGGAAGTAATGTTGAGTTTTTCAAGGCGTTGGAGAGTACTTACATATCGGATTTAATCCATGAAACTCGTATTAGAGTTCAAAAGAAAAACCCATGTGACGGTGCAATAACATTTAAGGAACTAAGCGAAGGTGAACAGCAATTGCTTACAGTTTTAGGCTTACTAAAATTTACAAACCAAGCAGAATCACTTTTCCTATTAGATGAACCTGACACGCATCTTAGTCCGATTTGGGGGCATGAATATTTGAAAGTTCTAAAACACATTTCTGGTGAATATAGCAAAAGTCAGATGTTTTTATCAACACACAAGCCGACAACAATTAGCGGACTTTGTGGGGATCAAATAATAATATTTGAGAAAGGAGAAGATGAAAAAATAACAGCCGAAATTAGTCAAATTTCGCCTAAGGGTTTAAGTGCGGATGGTATTCTTACTCAAATCTTTGAGATGGCTTACACTTATGACGAAGACACATACGGCGAAATGATCGAAAGAAGAAAACTTGTTGCCAAAAACATGTTTGAGTCTAGTAATATGAGTATTGAGGAAAAGGAAAGGCTTGCGGTACTTACTAACAAGTTAAGTGATTATTCAGAAAATTATGCAGATGGATTATTTTATGAATTTATTTATGAACTAGATAAGTCTGGTGGGCTTGCTTCTTACAGAGAAGTGAATTTGAGTGATGAGGAAAAGGCGGAGCGTAGTAAAAAGGCAGAGGAACTTTTTTCAAAACTCAAACAAAAACGCACTTCCTAAAATGATTTTTATCAATCTGGAAAATTTTGTACCCGACGATGACTGGCTTTACGAGGCTTGGTTACTTAATGCAGAATTGATGAATAATAATACTAAGGAGGAAAAAAATCAATTTATTGACGAGAATCGTACTTTTTGGGGGAGAATAAAAAATCAATTTCCTTATAACGATAAATGTTGGTATTCAGAATCTAAGGAATCGGTTTCTGTCTACGAGATAGAGCATTTTAGGCCAGTAAAAGCCACTATGCGCTCTCGATCAGTTCTAAAAAATCTGAGAACATTCATTGAAGAACAGAGAAAAGATTGGATAAAAGAAAATAATTATAAGGGAAATGGATATTGGTGGTTGGCATTCAACTATAAAAACTATAGGAATTGCGGAAAAAGAATAAACAATATTAAAGGTGTGCGTTTTCCATTAAAAGCGTTAAGTTTTGTTGCGTATAGTGAAGGTGATGATTACGAGAAAGAGGACATATTATTGCTTGATCCAACCAAAGAAACAGATCCTTACCTATTAACCTTTGATCCAGATGGCAAAGCAAGGCCAGCAATTTTGGATCAAACTGCTTTTGATTATTTACGTGCTTATGTCTCGATCGACATTTACGGGCTAAACGCCATTGAACCATTAGTAAAGCATAGGGAGTCAAAATGGAGCGAATGTTACAAAGCCATAAAAAGAGCAACTGAAAAGTATAGTGAGTTAGAAGAAGCCGTCGACCAAGGGAACATGATTTCTTTCAAAAGATATTATGATGAATTTATGGATTTTGTTGATAATGATATTAAGCCAGCAATTGATCCTTCATCTGAATTCTCAGCTGTTGCTAAGGCATGTGTTATGAGTTATTCAAAATATAGTTGGGTAACTGAATATGTATTAAATGGTTGACTTAAATGAATGACTACAAAAAAATCAGAAAGTTCGAAATCTAAAATACTTGATACCGCGCCTATACAAAAAGAGTTTTATAAGTATTATGAAGAAGTAACCATACCCATTTTGCTACAAAAATATGGAGATACAGAGATACATAGAGATGGTTTATTTGCAAATGGTCGCATTGAAACCCCTTTCAGGAAATAAATCGAGTTTAACAATACGAAGATAAGGTTGGAGAAATAACCTACAAATGCAATTTAGAGCATGTGAAGAAATACACTATGGCAAAGATTTTAACTAAAAATGAGGAATAAAAAAAGCCCGCAATATCACTATTACGGGACTTTATACTAACTAACCACAGATGCTTCTTTTGGTTCATCAACTTCGTCCTTTAATCCTTCCTCCTTGCTATTGAGTATCATGTCCACTGCCCGTTGCGCCTGGCCAGCCGCAGTAATTAAAAAGCGCTTATCCTTCTTAAATACCCCCAGCCAGTTGTCCAGGTAGGCAACAGTGTTTTCAATCTCATTCGGAAGAATACCAGCAAAGCGGCAGAGATAGGCGCTTCCCATTTCAGCTACCAGTTCCTCCATGGCATACGAAGGGGTACCAAAGGGAACCATGTCCGTAAGGGTTTTGCGTGACAAACGTTTTTCCGCACCGGTGCTATGCACCAGTTCGTGAAATAGTGTATTGTAGGAGTCTTTAGTGAATGGAAACTTTGAGGTAAAGTAGATGAAAGATCAGAATAAATTCTATCAATTATTAAGGAGGTTATGGCATTTGCAGGTAAAAGGGTATGAAAAAAATTACATCAATTTCAATTGTCCATATTCTAATTATCTTTCACTCAATAAGAACAATTTTATTTTTGATGGCATATAGGGCAAGACCGATACGGCTTTTAACACCCAGCTTTTCAAATAAGGTATCCCGGTATCCATCAATAGTGTGAATACTCAGGCACAACTTTTCAGCGATTTCTCTATAAGTAATTTCTGTACAGGCAAGTTTTAAAAATTCGAGCTCCCTCGGACTTATAGAAATAATATCTTTTAATGGTTGACCTGGTTTTGTTTCATCACGGCTGTTTATTACATGAATTAATTTACCAGTTATCATTTCTGTATAATAGTAGCCTTTTGATACCAATGAAGAAAGTGCCAGTTCCAGCTCTTTTTTTCGGATATCTTTCAGCACATAGCCCTTTGCTCCGGCCTTTATCATTCTGATGATGGAATTTTCATTTTCGTACATGGACAGTACCAGTATTTTTATTTCCGGGTGGTGTTCTTTGAGCCATTCAGCAGTTTCAAACCCATCCATCTCTTTCATGTTAATATCCAGCAAAATAATATCAGGCATTCCTTTAATACCGAGTTGCTGAATAAAATCAGTACCGTTATCTGCTTCAATAATCACTTTGTATTCGCTGAACCCGTTGATCAATTCTGTTAAGCCATCCCGGAACAATTTATGATCATCTACCACGGCAAGTTTTACTTTTTCCATAATGTATTTACACTGTTTAAATTTCACTCAGCAAGGGGTATCGTCATAGTGATAGTGGTTCCTGCTGAAGATATACTTTTAATATCGAAAGTTCCTCCAATCAGCACTGCTCTGTTATTCATATTTTTTATTCCTGCCCCGTTTTTATAAATATCATTTTTACTGACAGTTGCCACAGTAAACCCAATTCCGTTGTCAGCTATTTCAATGCATAGTGCTGTTTGATTAAAGCTTACACTAACTTTTATTAAAGAGGCTTTGGCATGTTTAATTACATTATTCAAAGACTCCTGAATGATGCGGTATAAAATCAATTCCCGCTGCCCGTTCAATCTTTTTTCTTCCCCTGTAACCCGCAAAGATGTTTTATAGAGACCTGTTTTTTCCAGCAGTTCCAGTTCAAATTTTATAATTGCTGTTAATCCGATGGTAGAAATATTTTCAGCATCCATTGTTTTGCTGAGATTTCTTAAGTCTGCCACCGCCTTCTGTACCAGGTTAGTGACATTTTCGATTTTAATGGCAGCCTTGTCAGCATCTCCCAGTTCTACTGAACTAAGGCTTAATACTGCAAGCGATAATACTTGCCCCACATTATCATGAATTTCTTCAGAGATATTTTTCAGGGTCTGTTCTTTTATTTCTAGCTGCGCTTTTAATATTTCCTGGGTAAACTTTTCTTTTACAGATTCCATTTCTATCTTATACTTCATCTGCCTGTTTTTATAAAGAAATAAAAATGAAACAATAAAAACCAATAAAATCATCAATACTGCAGTAACACCGATGATCATTACAAATATGTCGCTATTGCTGCTTTCCATGCCCTTAAAATTACCGGTTGCGTTTCTTAATTGCAAATGTAAAAGGACGATCACAAAAAGCTCCGATAATAAACAGGCAGAACAACAGGTATTTAAAAATATAACTGATCATGTATGCCCGCCTTGCCAGTTCCATAGAATGATTGACCATATAATTGAGCATTCCTTCAATAATCAGATTGCCGGTATAATAAAACAGTACCCCAACACTTATCCAAAACATGGGGAACTGGTGAAGAATGGTTACCTGCTGAAGCAGTAATACCTCTCTCAAAAAAAATAAGGATAAAAAAATCATGACTACAGATTCTATAATGACCGTATAAGAGTTATTGAAATCCGGAGTCTGGATGAAAATAGAAAACAGCATACTCAATACAATAAAAACGGGGATAGAGTAAGAGATCATTTTTCGTATTTGTGCATTCACAATACTATGTTTATATAACATACATAAAATTACATATTCCAGTGGTGTGGAAATATGAAAAATGAACAGGTTATTTTTTAACCCAACGGATTTGATAAGGTATATCGCAATAGCAGCCGTACATAGCCACAACAATAGTAACAGAACCACCAGCCATGCATAGTGTTCTTTTTTCCTGAAATTGATACAGTAGGAAAAAAGGCAGAATAAAAGCAATCCAAAATATACACTTCTATATATATTCATTATTAAAAATATCCCTCTATTCCCGGATTCGGCTAAATATTATCTTATTGCATGGATTTAAACTCACTGGTGATTACTTTCTTCATGGTGTTTTCATATAATAAATTTAATTTTTTGCAATCGGGCGGGCATTTACCAATGGAATCACTTCTTATTATTTGCGCTTGCAACTGCAAACAACAAATTGGGGGACACTTGTCATTAGAATCATTTTTAATTGTTTGTTTATCTGTAGGTGTAACGTTTGTGGGAAGCAAACAATACTCCAATGCTGATTTTTCGGGTATAATGCAAATGTTGATACCAGACGTTTTTTTAATAAGTGAAGGATCAATTTCTATAAAATATCCATACGGTATGTTATCTCCCTGTACCTCTTTACTTTTTAAAAAACTAACATACCATTTTGACTGCGTTTTAAAATTGCTGCTGTTTACTTTTGCTCCGAGGTTTTTATTAGTTTGCCCTGCATCCTGAAATGCGACCCTCAGATCGAAGTCCGTTTTATTCATGTCAGCACTAAGCTTTACCGGGTAAATGTTCAGGATTATTTTTTTGTCTTTTGATTTTGCAAGTGCCGCTGATATTTCCTTTGTTTTTACTATTTTAAAAATTCTGATGTCCTCCACTATCTGAGTGAAAGTAGGTTTTTTGATAGCCTTCGTATCTTTTTCAGGCAAAGTATTGCTTACTAATATACACCAGGCAGACAGGAGTAAAAGACTGGCAATGGCAGTGCATTGCAATAGATTTTTTGGTTGCATACAATTTTTTTTAAAAGATTAACAATGGACTGCTAAGATGCAGCTTTATTAATGCACTCACTACCCTTTATTCAAGGGTATTTAGTACCGGAAAACACTGTTTTAGGAAGTGATAATTCCTTGTTTACATTCTTTTTTCCTCCCCTCGTACCATACAAAATCATTGTTTAAAAAACAATCCTTTCACTCTTTACCTGGTTCCCCGGGCTGGATAGTTTTGTTATTCAAAGAATAGATAATGGAAGTTGCTGAAAATCCAGAAAAGAGTAAGCACCCGAAAGCCGAAAAGGGAATAAGAGTAGGCAATAAAAAACTAACATATGGCAATAGAACTAGAAATCCGGGACGGTTCACCTCATTGGTATTTAAGTCCAGATATCTGGACTGTAATGGATCCAAATGATATAGCCGAAAGCATGCCTGTTGCAGGCACACCCTGTTATTTAAAAGCAAGAGTGAGGAACAATGGAACTTCCAGCGTAACCAATGCAACGGTTAAATTTTATTGGGGAAATCCTGCCATTGGATTAAACAGGACAACAGCAACACCAATTGGCCAATCATTTGTAAGCTTAGCGCCCGGAGGATCAGAAGAGGTGCTTTGTCTTACTCCATGGGTACCTGTTTTTTTAAATGGCGGACATGAATGTATTTTGGCAGAAGCATATCATGTGAGTGACCCATTGCCAGCAACAAATGAATTTAATGTTTCGTCAGACAGGCATGTAGCACAAAGAAACTTATCTGTGATAATGGCACTACAGTCAGCTTTCCACATGAACTTTGAAATGCATAATGGGCAACGTAAGGAACAAAAGTTTTTTGCAGAGGTAAAGCAGGTCAAAATTGAAACTATTTTGAAACAGTTTCCGCATTTAGAAAAACAGCTGCATGGTAAAAAAGAAGGGAAATTGGAAGCAGTAAATTTTACCGAAGCACTTTGCCTGGATAAAGAAGCAAGGCATGGTAAAAAAGAGGATACCAGTGAAACAATACTACTAACAGGATTTGAGAAAAAGCAAATGGCTATATCCGGTGTCATACACGGTGATTATGCATTTATTACCATTTCGCAAATGTCAGGCAAAATTGAAAAGGGTGGTTTAGGAATATTAATCATTAACAATAAATAATAACATTATGATACCAATTAAAATAAATAACAGGCCTTTTGCTTCGGATTATATCACCGGTTTGATGCTACCTGACGGAATATTTGAAGCAAGCATGGGTAGAATGCAGATGAATGCTCATTTTACCAATACAGGCCCGGCAGCCCAGGCTAACTTAAGCATTTACGCAGAAAGCGCTTCGCACCCAGCCATACTCATAACACCGGTGACACATACCGTTAGTTCTTTGGCCGCTGGTGCAGCAACACTTAAGCAATGGGAAGTAGATATTTCCAGTGTTCCTGCAGGAACCTATTACGTAAGTTTTATTGCAGAAAATGCAGCAGGAAGGCAAAGAATTATTAAAAAAATATTTGTTACCAAGGTGAATTTTAATTCGGCCAATCACACTTTCTCAGCTGAAACACCAGAGGGGACATTCACAGTACGGTACAGGGAAATTACCGAAGTGACGGGTTCAAAATGCTGCGGCAGCAAGAAATCAAAAAAGACTGATTTAAAACATTCAGATTTTTTGGAGAACCTGAGCTATACATTTTCTTTAGGCAATAAAAAAATAGAGTTATGTCCTGTGTTCTTTTTGCCATTAGAAAATGAAACGGGCTGGATACCGAATCCTCCGTATGAAGGCCAGTACAGTGATCTGCCATTTCAAGACCCGTGGTGGAAAATACTATTCGCAATTATAGCTGTGATCTTATTAATTGCATCTGCAATTGCTGAAGCAACTTCAGGAACAGGATCAGTAGGCGGCACAGTCGGTTGCCCAGAATCGCCCATTGGAGTGTGCGCCACCGGAGGAGGCACCAGTTATGTTGCAGCGGGCCTTCTTGCAGCGGCAGCAGCGGTAGCTACCGTTGCAGTTTTATCTGATGAAAGAGATTTACTCCGTATTGGTCAGGATAAAACACCACCCAACATTGGAGAATTTACTGTTAAAGAAAATATGCTTGGAAGAATGAAATATATCGATGCTATAGAATTTGGTAAGCCGTTTAAGGTTGGCATCGACTGGAAATATGAACGCCTGACTAAAGACATCAATAATGTTGATCATAGTTATTCATATTCGGAGAGTACAGTAAATACAAATGTGCATTTACTGTCCAGGTATGATGTTAATGCACCGGATGTGATTAAGGTTTATAAAAAAGAACCCTTTATTGTTACAGCTTCTTTTTATGATGGGGATGAGAAATTATTTAAGGGAGAGCAATTATTTGTTAAGTGTTTTTTAGTACATGTAGATAGCGGAAGAGGTATTGATTTTATGCTTGAAGATAATGGAAGCAATCCTGATAGAAAGAAGAATGACGGGAAGTATACAGGCATTCATTACTTCAATTCACATGATGCGGGCCGGTGGCATTTTTATGTTGTGGCGCAGGATATAAACCATGCTAATGAAGAGATGAGTCCTGAAGACGCAGCAAAAATTATTGGTGGAATGGTATTAACAAATCAAACATCAATTACATTTACGGGTGGCACCTGTTCATTGGTACCTGATGGTGATGTGCATGTAATAGCATAAATAAATAAGCCATTCGGGTATAGGGAATAAAATAAACGCACAGGAGTAAGAACTAACAATGATCAGGTAAGTAAGAGGAAATTAGGAAAACAGTAGGAAGAAACAAATAGTATTGCCAAATGTGGGGGTGAAGCTCTGCCATTTCAGTATTACTAACCCAAATTTTTAATACTAATAAATGGCGGTGTTAAGAGCCCCCACATAGGGCAATAAAAAAATATTGTTTTGAAAGTACCCCCAATTTCCTGTATTCTTTAACATGTTCGGAAGATAATAAAAAAGCCCGCAATATTTCTATTGCCGGGCTTTATACTAACTAACCACAGATGCTTCTTTTGATTCATCAACTTCTTCTTTTGATTCTTCTTCCTTGCTACTGAGTACCATATCCACTGCCCTCTGTGCCTGGCCAGCAGCAGTAATTAAAAAGCGTTTATCCTTCTTAAATACGCCCAGCCAGTTATCCAGATACGCAACGGTGTTTTCAATTTCATTCGGAAGAATACCTGCAAACCTGGAGAGATAGGCACTGCCCATCTCCGCAACCAGTTCCTCCATCGCATAACTCGGAGTTCCAAAGGGCACCATGTCGGTAAGGGTTTTACGACCCAAACGTTTTTCCGCACCGGTACTATGTACCAATTCGTGAAAAAGCGTAGAATAATAACTGTCTACACTTTTAAAGCTTTTCTTCTTTGGCATGTTAATGACATCGGTGAGGATGTTGTAATAGGCCTTCTGTTCTTTGTGCTCAATGACGGGAGCATCAGTCATCGTCTGAATGATACTTTCGCATTCCATCTTTGGAATAAATTCCTTGATAGTCTCATCAGCTTTGGGAATGATGTGTTCAGGAATATCCCTGCACTGCGCAATGTTGAAGACCTTGTAATAGCGAAGCATGGGAACCTGCTTTTGTTTGTCACTTTGCTCTTCCACAGTCTTCTTCGAAAGTTGCTTCCAGAAAACCACTATGTGGCCTCTTTGGCCAGCCATAACTGAGCCACCGGAAGCTTTGATCTGATCCCAGGTGAGGAAGAAGTTTCGTTCATAATTGAGTAGCAATAACAACCAAAGGTTAATACCCCGGTACTGCCGCTTGCTCAGAAGGTTCATAGGAACCCCGGCCACTGCCCAGGGCCGCTGCCAGGGAATGACACCCTGTTCAAGACTGTTGATAATTTGATCGGTGACCAGTTGATACAAATCAATTTTCGATGCTGTTGATGAATCCATACTTCAATGTTTTTAATTGTAAAAGAATAAATGATTTAGGGTCATTGTACCGAACCATTACAAAAGATATAAGGGAGGGGATTTATACTAAAATGAACAGCCCGGGACAGTGAATTCATACACCGATTTTCAACCATTGTTGGTACATTTGAAACTGCAGGTTTGTATACTATAACTATTTTTATATGCAATTCACAAAGGCCGACTTGTTTTATACCGATTATAGATGGAATTCGGGAGCACAGTACAAACATGCCAGGATAATTATCGATACTGATCATACTGAACTACACAGAACAGAAGGGTATGAAATGCTTCATTTCATTACTAGTTTAGCGAAAACCTGGAACTGGCCAGATACGTCTCTGAAGCCTTGTCAACGCTTAGAACGAATAATCAGAGAAGCAGTGCCAGCAACTATCAAAACACATGCAGGAATCAAAGAGTGGATTGCATCCAACTATGCCAGGCTCTGATGTTCCACCCCACCCCATACAAACAAAAACAGGATGCACAAAGACATCCTGTTTGAGGAACTATTCGGGTATATCAGTTTCTCCGAGTACTGCCATCGCCACTGCTTCAAAGAGCTTAAAATAGTATCGTTTTTTATTCCGCAACTCTTTCCGATAGTACGGCTCTAACTCCGGATACCGCTCTACAAGGCTCCGCATCATTTCTTTTGTTCGCTTCTTTTTTCTTTCCGGGCAAAATGCAGTGAGGGCCTTCGGTGTTTTCGTGAAGACCGGAATCTGACGGCTCTGGAAGAAGATTGTAATTGCTTCTGAGAGCTCTTTCTGAGCAGGGGTTTGATGGTGGGCATGAGGGATTGACAAGACTACACTTTTAATACAATATTGCCGCACACACGGCTCGAGGCTGGCTATAATCGAATCTCTTTTGACGGGAGACCAGGATGACTTATGGAGGGTAATAGAATGCTCTACGAGGCTGTTTTGCGAGATTAAGGCTATGCTGACGAGCCGTGTGTTCGTACTAATGCCCAATACCATACTTGGCGTCTGATTGACTGATAAGGTAGGTATAGAGAGCAGCCCGGCTCCGCTTGATCTTAAACTCTGGCATATCCATCACTTTCGCCAATGTCTTTCGCAGAAACTCTTCTTTGTACTTCCGTACATGCTGGAGGTGGAGTGCAAGAGAATCATGATCATTTAACGTACTGGAAATTTCATGTGCCAGTTTCATTTCTTCAGGTGTGTACTGTTCTGTCATAGGGTGTGGATAACTGTCTATCTTAATTGGTAACGTTTCAAGAACGTAACGTTTCTTTTATTTAATCGTAACGTTTCGGTTTTTTTATAAATTTTCAAGGAACTCAATTTCACTATTCGGGGAAAAGAAAAGGACATCATAAATATGCCCTTTTCACCAAGTGCAGTCTGTCCTTTATTTACATAGAGATATACTTATTGACTTTTAATTACCAGGTTCGGGTCTGAATGAATTCGTTTCCAGGCCTCTCTATACAGTTCTTGGGGCAACACTTTATATAACCGGCAAAGCTCGAATGTTTGCACAATGTTTGGACTTGATATGCCACGTTCCCATCGGGAAAGCATAGACGTATTTTTAAACCCGAAGATATGTGCCACTTTTTTGCGGGACAGTCCTGCACACCGTCTGTATTGTTGTATCCTGTTTGGAAATCGACCATATTCCATGAGCTACAGTGTATGGGATAAAGCAAAATGAAATAAGGGAGGGGAATTGTACTAAAATGATCAATCTGTGGATAACCGGATATTATTTGGAAATCAAAGTTAAATAATCAATCTATCAAAGCATTTTTCCCTTGATAATCTCCATCAGCTCGGCTTTATAGTTTTCTCCAATCTGTATTTCGGTACATACATTTTTTAATCTCACTATATTTCCTTCAATGCCGGTAATCTTAGAAATAGGAATAATAAAAGATTTGTGCACACGGATAAATTGTCTTTTGGGCAGCCGTTCTTCCAGTTCTTTCATACTCGTATACACCATTGTTTTTTGTCCACTGTAATAAATAGCCATATAATTTCTCATACTTTCGATATAATCAATATCGGCCAGGTTAATCTTCAGTAGTTTGCCTTTTGAATCTGTTTTTACAAATATGTATTCACTTTCTGAAACGTCATGATGAATTCCATAAACAGAAGTTACCTGTTCTACAGCTTTTTCCACAGCCGCTAAAAAACGGGGCAAACGGATTGGTTTTAAAAGATAATCCACTACATACAGCTCAAATCCTTCCAATGCAAATTCACTGTATGCGGTGGTTAATATTACTTTGCTTTTAGCATGGATGATTTTAATAAAATCAATACCGGAAAGTTCAGGCATTTGTATATCCAGAAAGACGAGGTCAATCTTTTGCTCGCTCGATAACTGCAAGGCCTCAATCGGATTAGTAAAGCTTGCTACGAGACTCAGGTGCGGTATTTGCTTTACATAATGAATCAGAATGTCAATAGCATCCTCCTCATCATCCACAATAATACAGTTGATCATAGTTCGTAAATGGTTAAGTGAGTAGAATAAAATTCCGGTTCATCTTTCACAATGAATTTGTATCTATCTCCATAAGCAATATCCAGTCTTTTTTTGATATTATCCAAACCAATTCCTGTAGACAGTTGCTTTGGCCCCGTTTTCTTTTTATTCATGGAATAAAAAGAAAGTTTACTACTATCCACATTTAGTTTAAAATCTATTGGGTAATTCTGGTTTTTCAGATCACCATGCTTAAATGCGTTTTCAACAAGGGTGATCAGTACTGTAAATTCCGGCTAAACTGACCCCCCTTCGCCATTTCAAATTGACCCCCTAAAAAACGATTTCAAAAAGGTCCTAAAAAAAGCCTGCTGAAGAGG
>JAYWII010000070.1:0-117177 GCA_043788995.1 Chitinophagaceae bacterium
GATGGTATTTTTCACAATCTAACTTATAGAATGATAAAACATAAACCAGTTTTTATAACACAATTAAAATGGAGTAGCTAAAAGACTACTTCGAAAAAAATATATGAAATCGAAAAGTAGAAATAGAATTTTACAACAAATAATGGTTTTAACTCTTTGCATTTTACCAACATTTATAAATGCTCAGAAAATTGAAATTTCATTATACCCTGAAACAGAGTTTAAAGAAAAAGGAAACTATCGTACACCAAAGTTTGATAATTTAATAAAGGTTGATGATGGTTATCTTTCCTACGAGGGTGAAGCCGATAAAAAGGTATTGGGTCCATGGTCTAAAATTTCGAAACTAACCTTTAATGTAGAATTAATAAAATATGATACATTAATGAATGTTGTAAAAACGAATGCTCTGTCTTCTTATGGTATTAAATTTGGATTCAGTCCAAGTATTTTACAGAAAATAGGGAATAAATATTATTTGGTTGCCTATGAATATAATGAAGAAGAGGAAACTGTAAGAATTAAAATTGGGGAAATCAATCAGACTACACTATCTATTTCAAATATAAAAGAGTTAGTAAAGTTTAATTATAAAAATATAGGTGTAATGAAGGCAATGGCTTATTTTGATAAAAATAAATTAAGTTTTGCAACCTCGCCTGATAAAACAAAATCTTTAATTTTCTGGCAATCTGGAATGGATAATAGTTTTGCTTTTTCAGTTGTTGATAAAGAGATGAACGTATTGTGGAGTAAAAATAAATTAATAGACATTCCAGAAGACGTTGTTGTGATATCCACCTGCTTAGATAACTTTGGAAATGTATATACTGCCTATAAAACTGAGAGTAAAAAACTGATCACTGGCCATGTACTGATATGTCAAAAAGCAGCTACGGAAAAAGATATTTTGGTGTCAGAGGATGAAATGTACCAGATATTATTGGTTCCTTCTTCAAAAGCAAATATTATCAATGTTGTAGGTAATTGTTTTGGTAATTCAGAATATATAAGCAGTGTATTTTCTTCGGTTATCGATATAGATAAAATGACTTTAAATAATTATAAAAAATTTGATTTTGAACTACCTTTTGTAGAATCCTTTGCACAAAATGGTATGGCATTTACAAGAAAAAATAAATTTGGAATGTATCCTTTTAAAATGGAAGCATTTGAACTTGAAGATGGAACCGTTGATATAATTGGGCAGTTAACCAAAGCTGATACAAGAGAAAAATTTCCATCATCATCTTCTTCTACCACGCTAATAACTAAAGGAAGTATTTGTAATGTTCAATTTAAAAAAGAAGCACCCTTATTTTCCCGTATACCTTACAGTACGGAAAGCTTTCAGTCAGTTGGTGATGGTTTTAAAGCTTTGCCATTCAAAAATTCTATGATTGTATTATATAATGACCATGAATCAAACTTGAAGCAGGATATTTCCGAAAAGCCATCAAATTCCAATGATTACAGACATTCCATTTTGGTAGCAGCTACAATATTAAATAATGGCGAAGTAAAACGTGAACTGATTCTGAATTTAGAGGAAGACAGATTTATTCCATTGCCAAGTTATTTTCAAATAGTTTCTTATGCAGAATTATTTATTGTTGCAAGAAAACTAACTAAAGTTGGAAATTATGCAAATGAAATTCGCTTGGGAACATTAAAAGTAAAATGACATTTTTGGGAAATAAACTAGTTTTATTGAGAGGTGTTACAACTCTTTTGTGCAGTCAAGAAGGTGCAAATTAATATTTCTGACTAAATTTATTTTTGTTTCTAAACCAGCATTAGATTTCAAAGTATTATTATACTTTTCAACTGGAATCAGTTAAAAGATACGGCAAAAGATATTTGAATATTTACTTTTTTGTTCTTAATATAAAATTCTTATTCCCTAACTATATATGCACATCAACTCAACACGCCTTCAGCAGCATTTTGAAGCCATGAGTGAAATTGGAAAGATCGGCGAAACAGGAACCAATCGTCCTGCTCATTCAACAGATGAAAAAAAAGCGTTTGAACTGGCTGCGTCCTGGATGCAGGAGGCAGGTATGAAAACACATATTGACAATTTTGGAAACTTGATTGGAAGAATGGAAGGGAATAATCCAGAACTACCTGTATTGATGCTGGGTTCGCATTTAGACAGTCAGCCTTATGGCGGAAGATTTGACGGGGTAGCGGGTGTGCTGTGTGTAATAGAAGCAGTAAAAACATTAACTGAAAATAATATTAAGCATGAAAGAAGTATTGAAGTAGTTTCTTTTGCTGATGAAGAAGGCTGGCGCTTTAATAAAGGCTTGTATGGCTCAAAAGGTATTTTGGGAAGGCTGGATCCGGAAGATATTGAAAGGAAAGATGGCAATGGGATTTCGAGGAGGCAGGCGTTGATTGAATTTGGTTGCGATCCATCAAAGTCAAAAGAGGATGAATACAAACCAGGCAGCATATTTTGTTTCCTGGAATTACACATCGAACAGGGGCCAGTGTTAGATATCGGTAAAAAACCATTAGGAGTAGTTTCAGGTATTTCCGGGCCGTTGTGGTGGACAGTAAAATTGAAAGGTATGGCCGGTCACACAGGCTCCGTGCCGATGCCTTTGCGTAAAGATGCGTTGTTAGGCGCTGCAGAAATTATTGTAGCAGTAAATGAAATTGCGACACAGGCGCCTGGTGATCCAACTGTTGGCAGTGTGGCCACCATCAATGTATTTCCGGCAAGCAGGAATATCATTGCAGAAGAAGTCAGTTTCACGGTTGATTTGAGGGATATTGATCTGGAACGCCGCAATCGTTATGAAAAACGGTTGAGAGATAAAATTGATTCCATTGCTAAAAAACATTCACTGGAATATACAATCACAGAAGATTTTAAAAGCGAACCCCGCTATTGTGCAGAATGGATAAAAGAGATCATACATGCAGAATGCAATATATTAAACTTAGACGCCCCTGAATTAATGAGCGGACCGTTCCACGATGCCATGGCATTGTCTTATGTCTGTGATTACGGGATGATATTTGTTCGTTGCAAAGATGGAATCAGTCATAATCCATTAGAATATTCTTCTTACGAAGATTTGGCGTTAGGTGCGGAGGTCATATATGGCACTGTATTACAGATATTAAAAAAATAAAGTCAACTTGTTCTGTATTAAGAGAAATTGCTGCTGAGAAAAATCAGTTTTATTTTTTAACAACGGTTTGTTAACTTCATACTTTAAGGCGAAAGCCTACCAGTGCAATATTCGATTGTTTACTCTTAAAATTTGCTTATGAAAGTATCTGACATCTTACAAAAAAAAGGTTCCTATGTTTTTTCGGTTACCAGTGATTCTACTGTGCTGGAAGCATTAAAAATATTAAGCGAAAAAAATATAGGTGCTATGCTGGTGATGGACGATGGGAAATTAACAGGCATTCTTTCTGAAAGGGATTATGCCCGTAAAATTATCCTGAAAGGAAAAGCTTCTCATGATACACTTGTAAGTGAGATCATGACAGAAAATCCTTTTACAATCCAGCCGGGTGATAAAATTGAAACCTGTATGTCTATCATGAGTGATAAGCATATCCGTCATCTTCCGGTTGTGAAAGATAATGTTGTATTGGGCATGATATCAATTGGAGATGTAGTTACCGCTATTATTAACTCTCAAAAAGAGATCATTGATCATCTTCAAAGTTACATTGCTCAATAAGCTTTCGCTGCTGGCTTAAAACTTTCTTTAACGTTGCTCATAGAGCAACGTTATTTTTTATTAGTAGTAATTCCTTTTCTTCCGGAGGTAAACAATAATCATATTTTGTTATGATCCTTTTTGTTTCTATCTCAAGTTGCAGCATTGTTTGGGAATATTCATTCCTTTTTTGATTACTGTAAGAAATGCTGGTTAAGATAAAACCAGTATTAGCGCTTTGCATGTTTTTCATAAATCAATTTTTTAGTTGGCTATGCTTTACTATGCAAAGTTCATGCTTATGATTTAGGCAGCAACCTCATCAACATGTGAAAACTGTTAATTAAAATTGAAATAAATAAAATTTGTGAATGCGGTGTTAACGAAATTGTGCTAATGTAGTATTGGATTTTATTTTCAGTGGTTATCAGCCCAATTAGGAGCAGTTAGAATAATTTTCGAGAATAAAAATTACAGCATTCTCAAACTGCAACTGGTTGTAAAATGCATAAAAAAGGCGAAACTCTTTTTACTGAGTTTCGCTTTCCAAATTTATATCGCCTGGTGTTTAGCTCCTGGCTGCAAATTCTCTCCTGATAATATTCAATGCACCACCAGCTTTAAACCATTCTATCTGTTGATCATTGTAGGTATGGTTTACCTGGATGGTTTCACTGCTGCCATCAGCATGGTTCAATACGACTTGTAAGGTTTTGTTTGGGTCAAAAGCAAGCAACCCTTCAATGTCAATCGTATCATCTTCCAGTATCTTATCATAATCTTCTTTGTTAGCAAATGTCAATGCAAGCATTCCCTGTTTTTTTAGATTGGTTTCATGTATCCTGGCAAAAGATTTTACCAATACAGCCCTTACACCAAGATGGCGTGGTTCCATGGCAGCATGTTCTCTTGAACTTCCTTCACCATAGTTTTCGTCACCTACTACTATTGTGCCTATGCCATCAGCTTTATATGCTCTTTGGGTATTTGGTACAGTGCCATATACACCTGTTAGTTGATTTTTTACGCTGTCTGTTTTTTCATTAAAAAAGTTCACTGCACCAATCAGCATGTTGTTGCTGATATTGTCCAGGTGACCACGGAATTTTAACCATGGGCCTGCCATACTGATATGATCAGTAGTACATTTTCCTTTTGCTTTTATCAGCAGTTTCAATCCATTCAGATCAGTGCCTTCCCATGCTGCAAATGGATCTAATAATTGTAAGCGCTTGCTGTCCGGAGAAACAATCACCTGTACAGCACTACCATCTTCAGCAGGTTTTTGATAGCCTGCATCTTCCACTGCAAAACCTCTTGGTGGTAATTCATCTCCACTTGGAGGATCTAATTTTACCATTTCACCTTTATCATTTATTAATGTATCGGTTAATGGATTGAAGTTTAAATCGCCGGCAATAGCCATTGCGGTTACAATTTCAGGAGAACCTACAAATGCATAAGTGTTGGGGTTGCCATCAGCACGTTTGGCAAAGTTTCTGTTGAAGCTGTGAACAATGGTATTTTTCTCAGCCTTTTCTGCACCAACTCTTGCCCACATACCGATACATGGCCCGCAGGCATTGGCAAAAACAGTAGCACCAATTTTATCAAACACACCCAGAAAACCATCTCTTTCAATGGTATAACGTACCAGTTCACTACCCGGGGTGATGGTAAATTCAGACTTTAATTTTAATCCTTTTTCACTTACCTGTTTTGCTAAACTCACTGCCCGGCTGATGTCTTCATAAGAAGAGTTGGTACAGCTTCCAATCAAACCTACTTCAATCTTTGTAGGCCATCCGTTAGCAGCTGCAGCAGCTTTCATTTTAGAAATGGGTGTAGCTAAATCTGGAGTAAAGGGCCCGTTTAAATGTGGCTCTAATTCACTCAAATTAATTTCAATTACCTGGTCGAAATATTTTTCAGGTTCAGCATATACTGCGGCATCTCCTGTCAGGTGCTCTTTAATTGCATCCGCAGCGGCAGCTATGTCAGCCCTGTCGGTAGCTTTTAAATAACGGCTCATACTTTCGTCGTATCCAAAAGTAGAAGTAGTAGCTCCTATCTCAGCACCCATATTACAGATGGTTCCTTTGCCGGTACAACTCATATTGGTAGCACCTTCGCCAAAGTATTCCACTACTGCACCGGTACCGCCTTTTACAGTCAGTATGCCGGCTACTTTTAAGATCACATCTTTAGGAGCAGTCCAGCCATTTAATTTACCAGTTAGTTTTACACCTATCAGTTTAGGCATTTTCAGTTCCCATGGCAATCCGGCCATTACATCGCATGCATCGGCTCCGCCCACACCAATGGCAATCATACCAAGGCCACCTGCATTTACAGTGTGGCTATCCGTTCCTATCATCATACCACCGGGGAAAGCATAGTTTTCTAACACCACCTGGTGAATGATACCGGCACCGGGCTTCCAGAATCCGATACCATATTTATTACTAACACTTGCCAAAAAATCATATACTTCACTGCTTTCATGTACGGCCCTGTCAAGATCTGTTTTACTGTTTACTTTTGCTTCAATCAAATGATCGCAGTGTACAGTACTGGGTACCGCTACTTTTGTACGGCCGCTTTGCATAAACTGAAGCAAAGCCATTTGTGCAGTTGCATCCTGCATAGCCACTCTGTCTGGCGCAAAATCTACGTAGTCTTTTCCTCTTTCGTAAGGCTTACTGGCGTTGCCTTCTGTAAGATGGGCATACAATATTTTTTCTGTAAGGGTTAAAGGTTTGCCCACTACTTTTCGGGCGGCTTCAATGCGGCTGCCAAAATTGGCATACAGCGTTTTGATCATTTCAATGTCGAAGGCCATGGTGTTAATTTGTAGATTTAGTTGAAAAAATTGCTAATTGTCTCATTTGCTGTTTAAAGCGCCACAAAATTACAGAAAATAGGTTGAGTAGTGCAATCAAAAATTGCCCGTTATCAGATATATTTTTTTAGCTTTGTAATATGAACCGTTTTAAGCAATTTATCGAATGGCATGTATTTGGTGTTTGTACCGCCATTGGCGAAAAAATGGGAATTGCCACTTCCACCATTCGGAAATACTTTATCTATATTTCTTTCCTCACCATGGGGTCACCGGTAATCATCTACCTGTTTATTGCATTTTGGATGAATATTAAAAGATCCATTTTTAATGCAAGACGCAATCCTTTAAGGTACTTGTAAATACCGGCCATCTCACAGTTAAAATAATTTGATGATTGTTTTAAGTATCAATCATACCGATTATAAATTATTGCTCCGGGATATGTCGGCAGCATTGAACATGCCATATAATGGAGCTGATTTTATTACTATTCCTTCTTCACGGGGCAATGGTACCGTAAAAGTATTGCAGCTTTTTAATGAATTGAGTGTGTTATTGGTGGATGCAGTGTTTAACCAGGCTTTGATATATAAAAGACCACAGTCGGAAACCCGTTATTATGTGTTGCATTTTGAAGATGTATATATTTCAGGCACCGCAAAATCTACTATCGATGACGAGCAGCTTCAAAAGACCAATACCCGCCACTTCCAGGTAAGGCTTACCAGCAATATTTTTTCTTTTATAGAAGAGCTTCCTCCCGGCATACATATAAAAAGCATCAAAATTTTATTTGATGAAAAATGGCTGAAAAAGTATTTAGGATTATCTGCCAATACCAGTGTACTTCAAAAATATCTTTCCTTAAAAACTGAGAGCTACGATATAGAACCACTGGATGCAGAATACCTGAGGCTGATGGAAGAAATATTCAGTGTGCCTCCGGACGATCCATTGCAAAATATCTATTTGCAAAACAGGATAGCGCTGCTGGTAGAACGTTTTTTTACCCGGATACATGAAAAAGCAGACCTGGTGGGGGGTATATTTAAACTTACAGAAGATGAAATGCAGCGGCTGATAAAAGTGGAGCAATCTCTTATAAAAGATTTTAGTGAAGCGCCACCCACTATTGAGGAATTTTCTAAAATGGTATCCATGAGCAGCACCAAGCTGAAAAGATCTTTTAAAGAAATGTACGGCAACAGTATTTACTCTTATTATCAAAAATTGCGTATGCAAAGGGCAAGAGAGTTGTTACTTACCGGTAACTATAACATCCGGCAAACTGCTGAAGCTGTTGGTTATATAAATACTGCTAACTTTATTACTGCATTTAAAAAGCAATACCAGATTTTGCCGGGGCAGGTATTGCAGCAATAACAATTTTCCAACAATCTCATTATTCCTTTACCGTGTTTCAATTCACTTATGATTATTGCGACCATACAGAATACCTGCATTTGCTTGCAGCTGCAATGGGTGTGCCGGTAATACACAAAACGATCTGGCTCCCTGCTGGTATTGGAACCGGGTATATAAAAGTGGAAGAACTGGCTAATGGATTGCAGGTACTCTTTAATGAATGTACCGTTAATACACAGGTTTTATTTCACAGAAACCAATCAGACGGTAATGGGTATACACTACGGTTTGATGAAGTGAGAAACCTGGAAGCGTTGTCTGTAAAAATCGGGGATATGATGCTGGAAGATAATACAGCCATTTATTCAGGGGCTTTTTTGTCTAATTCATTTTCAGAGTTGGAATATATTGTGAATGCAGGTATTGAAAGCCGCAGCATCAATATTTATTTTACCAATGACTGGCTGGACCATTATTCAGGGTTAAAAACTGCCGGCAGTTTTTTGAAAGAAGCATTAACATCTCCCGGTTCAGCCATTCATTTTGAAGTATTAACACTGGAATACCGGGAACTGATGGAAGAGATTTTTGAACTGAAGCCGGCTCATCCTGTGTACCAGGCTTTTTTACAAAACAGGGTGATGTTGTTATTGGAAAAGTTTTTAAGAGGGCTTTATCTCAAATTGGTGGATCCATCTTACGGGTATGGAATAACTGATGGTGAATTAAAAAGAATGATACAGATTGAAGCCATATTGGTAAAGGACCTGGGAGTGGCACCGCCGCCTGTTTCAGAACTTGCCAGGATTGCCATGATGAGTGAAACGAAGCTGAAATATACTTTTAAAAGAATTTACCAGTATGGCTTATATGAATATTACCAGAAGAACCGTATGATGAAAGCAAGACAATTGCTGGTACAAAAAAGGAGCGCTGTAAAGGAAGTAGGTATGCAGCTTGGTTTTAAGAACCTCAGCAATTTTACCATCGCATTTAAAAAAGAATTCAATATACTCCCCAGCCAACTCTAAACAGCCGATATTACATTTTGTTAAAATAAATATGTCTTTTGCAATTAGTATACTGACCGTTAGATACGTAAAAGGTTAATTTGACAATTTATCTTTACATCACGAAAGTTTTGAGGTTTTAATCATATGTGTTACTAAACCGGTAAACAAGTTGGTTTCAAGATTTCGAAGAATATTGCTCCTGTTTACCTTTTAAGCACACAGTTAGTCCCGCTTTAAAATCATCCTATGACCTTATTTAGAGGTTGGATTTGTTTTAAAAAATGATTTGTCTTTATTGGCAAATCATTTTTTTTTGTACTGATTCAGTACGTTGTTTATGTAATGCCATGTAATACTCCAACAAAGGAAACAGGATAAATATCGAATGAATGGTTACTACATTCTTTTCCATTCTGAAAATGGTAAATGAACTCTAATGTATTGAAGTGATAAAAAAAACTGCTAATTTTAAACTTATCCTTTATTCCTTGTACGTATTAAGTCCATATCGCCAAAACCTGTAAAAGTTTACACCATGAAAAAAAAATACCTTTTTTTCCTCAGTTTTATTTTAACCAATACCCTGCTAGCACAATGGAATAGTGATCCTGCAACCGGCGGCACCATCATAAATAATGCAATCACTTCAGAAAATATCCAGGCTGCTGTAACTGATGGCGCCAATGGAACAATTGCAGTTTTTGAATCAAGCGATAATACTGGCGTTAGTAATATTTATGCTCAGCGAATCAATAGCAATGGGCAAATTCAATGGGGGCTTACCAATAACCCCAAGCCGGTCTGTGTTCACTCAGCCTATAAGTATATAGAAAATGTAATTCCCGATGGCAGCGGAGGTGTTTTTGTTGCATGGTATGATTACAGGAATATTGTAGATTCCCTGACTGATATATATGTACAGCATCTCAACAGTAGTGGTGATCCGCTTTGGCCGGCAAATGGCATCATGATAAATAATGTTAATGACAGGGAGGCTTATGAAGTTAGGTTGTGTTCTGATGGCGGCAGCGGTGTGATAGTGGTGTGGAGTGAAAGTCTTTATGATACGGATCAAATGATAACTACCTATTCTCAACTGTTTGCTCAAAAATTTAATAGTGCAGGAACTGCTGCATTATGGGGAGATGGCGGCCTGGAGATTTGTACAGCTGCAGGCATCAGAGGTGCCCCAAGTCTTGTGCCGGATGGCGGCGGTGGGGTTATCGTTTCTTTTGCTGATACCCGTAACAGCAATCAATTGCCAGAGGATGTTTTTGATAATATTGATATTTATGCTCAAAGAATCAGTAGTGCCGGTTCGTTATTATGGACAGGTGATGGGGCGGCTGTGAATACACAATCTTATAACCAATTTATCGGTGGAGAGTATTTGCAGACAAATGCCACTATTTCTGATGGAGCCGGGGGAGTAATTATTTTATTCGACGACTATACAGGAGATAACGATGGCAGTAGTAATTTTTATGTTCAGCATTTAAATTCATCTGGTGCCAGGCAATGGGCTGCCGCAGGATTACCCGTTTGTGTTTCTGGTACTGATAAGTTTTTGATAAAAACAATAAGCGATGGTGCAGGCGGAATGATATCATTTTGGAGCGAAGACAGAACCGGCGGCGGTATTTATTCTTCTTATGCCCAGCGCATATTAGCTAACGGAACAGCCAGCTGGGCTGCCGATGGTGCTAAACTTATTGATGACATTGGAGGCTATGGAGGATTTGGAAGTGATTTTACGGGAGATGGAAATGGTAATTATATTTTCACCTGGACGGATGCCGCTTACAATCTGCAGGCTCAAAAAATTAATGGCAGTGGTGTAATCCAGTGGGGAGTTACCAACAAAGAAGTTTGTACCAATCCCAATGCTTATCCCGTACTTACAAGAATTGTAAAAAGTGATGCAGGTAATTCAATAATAACCTGGCTGGATAACAGGAATTATACCAGCTCATCCACAGATATTTATGCCGCCAAATTAGATGCCAGTGGATACTTGGTAGGCCTGCCCAGTGCTACCACTTATATTACTGTAGCTAACGGAAACTGGAATGTTGGAGCTACCTGGCAGGGAGGAATAGTGCCACCGGCTAATGCAGATGTAAAGATCAGGCATACGGTAACTGTAACTGCCAATGCAACCTGTCATTCAGTAAGAGTGGAGCCACTCAATGGAAATCTTACAGTTAATACTGGCATTAATCTTACTTTATCGCAATAATTCTTCAGTAATCTTATTTCTCAGCGCTCTCTTGTTTAACAAATTAGAGGGTGCTTTTTTTAATATATGTTTACTTTAAACTGTATTTTTGCAGCCTAAAAATTATTACTATGCCAGGGACAGAACTATTTGGAGCAGAAGAAAGAAAAGAGGTGAATGATGTAATGGAAACAGGTATTTTTTTCAGGTACAATCATGAGCACGTACGCAAGGATATCTGGAAAGCAAAAGAGTTTGAAGCAGAAGTAAAAAAAATAACCGGTGCAAAATATGCACATGCTGTATCCAGCGGCTCCACAGCTGTAGCAGCAGCTTTGGCAAGTGCAGGTATTGGTGCAGGTGATGAAGTGATAGTGCCACCATTTACTTATGCTGCATCTGTAGAGGCGGTGTTGTTTGTAGGAGCCTTGCCAGTGTTTGCAGAAGTAGATGAAACACTTTGCCTGAGTGCAGAAGGAATCAAAAAAGTATTAACGCCAAAAACAAAAGGTATTTGCCTGGTACACATGTGCGGCAGTATGGCCAATATGGAGGAGATTATGCCAATAGTAAAAGAACATAATTTAATATTGGTGGAAGATGCAGGACAGGCTTTTGGCTCCTCCTATAAAGGCACGTATGCAGGCTTGTTTGGCAAAACAGGTTGTTACTCTTTCGACTTTTTTAAAATAGCCACGGCAGGCGAAGGTGGTGTGATGGTAACCAACGACGAAGCCACATACAAGTTAGCTGATTCTTACTGCGATCATGGTCACGACCATGTGGGCAGCAACCGTGGGATGGAACAGCATCCCATCATTGGATTCAATTACCGCATCAGCGAACTGCATGCTGCAGTAGGTAAAGTACAGACAAGCCGTGTGCCGGAAGTGATGAGAAGAAATAATATCAACAAAAAATTACTTACTCAATTATTGTCAACAACAGAAGGTATTTCTTTCGCTACTATTTCAGATCCGGATGGTGATTCTGCTACTTTTCTAAATATGTTTTTACCAGACACCACTACAGCAAAAGCGGTAGTGGATGAATTTAACAAAGCTGGTGTTACAGGCTTCAATTACTGGTACACCAACATGTATCATTTCATCAATCAGTGGGAGCATATCAGGGGATTGAAGACTGCATCTAAATTGCCCATTGAAATTTTGGGAGCACCACAAGATTATAACAACCTGCATTTACCAAAATCCCAGGAAGTAATTGGCCGCTTGATTTCATTTGGTATTCGCTGCACCTGGACAGAAGAAGAAGTAAAGGCACTGGCAAAAAATATTGCAACCTGTGTAGAGAAAGTATTGGTGCCAATTGATAATTGATAATTGGATAATTGATAATTCAAAAGAAACTTACATATTAGTACATCCTCATTAGCACATCAGCAAATTAGCTAATTACCATATTAATTTTATGATCCACAAAAATTTTAAAAACATTGACAAAGTAGTTTTCGGAAGAGGCAGCTTTGATAACATGGCTGGTATTTTAGCCGAAAAACGAAATGATAATGCAGGGTTCTTTCTCTTTGTAGTAGATAATTATTTTGCAGGCAAAGATTTATTAAAAAGGATTCCTGTAGCGGCAAATGATATTGTAAAGCTTATAGACGTAGATCCGCATGAACCAACTACTGGTCAGGTCGACGAATTGAGGGATGAAATATTAAACAGCAAAGGTATTCCGGCAGGTGTAATTGGTATTGGCGGCGGCAGCATTATGGATATTGCAAAAGCCATTTCATTGATGTTTACCAATGAAGGTTCTTCTACATTATACCAGGGAGTAAACCTGATAAAAAATCCAGGTATTTATCATTTAGGTGTTCCTACAATTTCAGGCACTGGTGCCGAAGTTTCTATGACAGCTGTACTTACCGGGCCTGAGAAAAAACTAGGCTTAAAATGCGACTGGACAGTTTTTAACCAGGTGATATTGGATCCTGAATTAATTGCATCCGTGCCAACAGACAAATGGCTGTATACCGGAATGGACACTTACATCCATTGCATAGAAAGTGAGAACGGTATTTTGAACAATGCTTACAGCCATGCGTATGCAGAGCAATCATTAAAGCTCTGCAGGGAAATATATTTAGGAGACAAAGCAGGCCAAACACCAGAGAACGATGATAAACTGATGGTGGCTTCCATGATGGGGGGCTTAAGTTTAACCTATTCTGAAGTGGGTGTTTGTCATGCACTCAGTTATGGCCTCTCTAAAATTTCGCATCAAAAACATTGCTATGCTAACTGTCTTGCCTTTCAGCATTTAGAAGATTATTATCCAGAGGGGGTAAAAGAATTAAAACAAATGTTGAAACAACACAATGTTACTTTGCCACAGGGCCTCAGTAAAAATTGGAGTGACGAAACCATTACAGCCATGGCACAAGTGGCATACAATTTACCACATATGTGGAACCATGCTATTGGTACAGACTGGCAAGAAAAAATCACCATAGAAACAATTAAAGATTTATTTAAAAGACTATAATCATGAGTATAAAAAAAATAAAAGTAGGTAACATTGAATGTGGCGCTGATCAGCTTTTTTTGATCTCTGGTCCTTGTGTAATAGAAGCCGAATCTATTATGATGAAGACTGCCGAAAAGTTGAAAGAAGTGAGTGAGAAACTAAATATTCCTGTTATTTATAAATCATCTTTTCTGAAAGATAACAGGAGCAGCCTCAGTTATTACCAGGGCCCCGGTCTTGCAGAAGGTTTGCGTATTTTAGCCAAGGTAAAAGAACAGTTTGGGTTTACACTGTTAACAGATATTCATTATCCAGACCAGGCAGCACCAGTGGCTGAAGTTTGTGATGTGTTGCAGATACCAGCTTATCTGTGTATGCAATCGGGCTTATTAGTAGCCGCTGCAAAAACAGGGAAAGTGATCAATATTAAACATGGCCAATTTTTGGCACCAGACAATATGAAGCACCCGGTAGGCAAATGCGTTGATTCTGGCAATGATCAAATTATTTTAACTGAGCGTGGCTTTACTATGGGTTATAACGACCTGGTGGTTGATCCAAGAAGTTTTTACCACATGGGCAAATTAGGCTACCCAGTGGTGTTCGATATTACCCATGCTGTTCGTAAATATGGTATTCCCAGTTCCGATGCAAAAGGCGGTAACAGAGAATTTTTACCCGTACTGGGAAGGTCAGGAGTTGCAGCAGGTGTAGATGGTATATTTATAGAAGTGCATCCTGACCCCACAAATGCATTGTGCGATGCAGCCAGCCAGCTATCAATGTATGACCTGGAAGAGTTTCTCAAACCATTGATTGAACTGCATGCGGTAGAATTGAAATACAGGGAAAAGGTTTAATTTTATTAAAACTTAAATTATGAATACAAAAGAGATTGTTTTTGTAGTTGAAGAAGACCCGGATGGTGGTTATAATGCAAACGCTTTAGGGCATAATATTTTTACCCAGGCTGATTCATTACCTGAATTGAAGTTAATGATAAAAGATGCTTTACTGTGTCATTTTGAAAATGACGATGAAAGGCCGGGAATAGTAAGAACACACTTTGTAAAGGATGAAGTTTTTTCTATTTAAAATTTAGTCCTTGAAAATACCCAGAAATATACGGGGTTACGAATTAGTGAAAGCACTCTCAGTACTTGGGTATAGTGTTGTAAGGCAAACTGGGAGTCATATTCGAATAAAGACAGTTCAGTACGGCGAACACTCCGAAACTATTCCCAATCACGACCCAATAAAAATTGGCACACTAAACAAAATACTTAGTAACATTGCCGAACATTTTGAAATGTCAAAAGAAGAATTGATCAATAAAATATTTTAACCAATAACAAATGGAACTTTATTTAGATTCAGCCAATCTGAAAGAGATTGAAGAAGGTTTTAAACTGGGCTTTTTAAATGGCCTTACTACCACCCCCACCTTTATGCAGCGTGAAGGAATAACTGATATCGATGGCATGATTGTAAAGCTCAGTAAAATGGTGCCGGTGCTGCAAATAGAAGCATTGGGAAATACTGCAGAAGATGTGGTAAAGGAGGCCCATCGCCAGTTGAACCTGGGGCTTGATCCAAAGACTACAGTTTTTAAAATACCTGTTTCTTTAGAGGGGGTAAGAGCATGTGCTTTATTGCGTAAAGATGGGTTACTGGTAAATGTACATTTGGTTTATACTTTGCAACAGGCATATATGGCCATGCATGCAGGCGCCACTTATGTGTGCCCGTTGGTAGGTCGCTTGCAAGACCAGGGGCAAGATGCCTTAGGTTTGGTTGAGCAATGTGTAAATGCAGTTGATCATTATGGTTATGATACTAAGATTATGTTCAGCTCAGTTCGAAATAATGAACACATCCGCAATGCCCTCAGTGTTGGTGTACATACCATTACTGTACCGCTGAAAATACTAAAGTCTTTAACGGAGAATCATTTTACCACATTGGGTACAGACCAGTTTTTAAGAGATACCAAGCTGATGACGGTAAAAGTAAGTGAAGCAATCAGTGGTGTAAACCCTGTTGTATCTGCTGATACCAATATCAAAGATGCCATTGTAAAAATGACGGAGTATGGTTTCGGTGCTATCGTAGTGACCGGTGCTGACCAGCAGGTTAAAGGCGTATTTACGGATGGAGATTTAAGAAGGTATTTGCAAAGCGATGGCTCAGCTATCCTTGATAAAAAATTAGGCTCATTAGATTATAAAACGCCAGTTAGTATAGAAGGAAATATGTTGCTGAACGATGCCGCTGGAATTTTTAAGAAAACAAATGTGGATACTATTATGGTTACCGAGAATGGTAAACCCATTGGTATGTTGGATATACAAGACTTAGAAACAAATTAATGAAAGCAGCCATCTTTAAGATGGCTCTTTTTTTATCAACGTATTAATTTTGTGTAGCTTTAAGGATAATCTTTAATAGTCATTCAGAATTTCATTTTTTTAATATGCATGCTAACTTATTGCTCGAAGATTATTTTAATGGAGAGTTTGTAACAAGTCATTTGACGCTAAAGCAAAAATTAAGGCAGGTAAAAGCTTTTATTTTCGACTGGGATGGCGTGTTTAATAATGGCCAGAAAAATATTGATGGACACAGTGGCTTTAGCGAAATAGATTCAATGGGGATTAACATGATGCGTTTCTGTCACAGTTTGCAGAATAAACAATTACCCATTACAGCGATTATTACCGGCGAAAATAACCAGCTGGCATCTTCTTTTGCCAAAAGAGAAAGTTTTCATGCCGTTTATTATAAAATATCCAATAAGGAAAAGGCGTTGCTGCATTTATGTGAGCAATATAAATTATCTCCTGCTGATGTGATGTTTGTGTTTGATGATATTCTAGATCTGTCTTCAGCTAAACTGGCCGGGGTTAGATTTATGATAGGCAGATCCTGCAATCCTTTATTGATAAAATTTGCAAAAGAACACAGGTTGGTGGATTACATTACAAAGCATGATGGTAATAGCAATGCTTTAAGAGAAATCTCCGAGATGGTAATGACATTTTCTAATAATTTTAATCTCGCCATTGAACACCGGATGAAGTTTAGCGAAGTGTATCAATCTTACATCACTCAGCGCAATCAAGTTGCTCCGCAATTTTTTACTTTAAAGGATAATGTAATAATTCAGTCATAAAATGATAGTTGGAATAATTCCTGCAAGGTATGCCAGTACCAGGTTTCCCGGCAAACCATTGATAGATATACAGGGTAAAACCATGCTGCAAAGAGTGTATGAGCAGGCTGCAAAGAGCAGGCTCCTGAACAAGGTGGTAGTAGCTACTGATAGCGAAAGAATTTTTGATCATGTAAAAAACTTTGGCGGTGATGTTGTAATGACTTCTGAACATCATCCCAGCGGAACAGACAGGTGCTGGGATGCATTGCAACAAGTAAATGGAGATTTTACATACGTCATCAATATACAGGGAGATGAACCTTTTATTGAACCCGAACAGATTGATGAGTTAGCTGCAGTATTGAAAGATGGAATAACGGAACTGGCTACACAGATGATAGGTGTAGATAATCATGAAATATTGTTTGATAAAGGTGAAGTGAAAATTGTGCTGAACACAAATAATGAAGCTTTGTATTTTAGCCGTATGGTAATTCCTTTTATAAAAGGTGTGGATGAAAAAGAATGGCACCTGCATCACACTTATTATCGCCATGTAGGTATGTATGCATACAGGAAAGATGTGCTGGAGAAAATTACTAAACTTCCTGTGTCATCATTGGAAAAAGCAGAATCACTGGAACAGCTTCGCTGGCTAGAAAATGGCTTTAGGATTAAATGCGTTACTACCAAATACGAAAGTCATTGCATTGATACACCGGAAGATGTTCCAAAAGTATTGACTTTAATGGGGCTTTAAAATCCGTTACCAATTATTTTCAAGAAATCTTCTTTCTTTCTGCGGGCAACGTCAAGTACAACGCCATTTTTCATTAATACCTGGCCACCTTCTCCTCTTATATATTTTTCGATGCAGTTAATATTGATAATATATGAGTGATGTATACGGATGAAAATACTCCCTGGCAGTAGCTCATCAAACTCCTTTAAGGTTTTTGAAACAGTAATTTTTTTATCATTTATTAAATAGAAGTTGGTGTAATTGCTGTTTGCTTCTAAATAAATAATGTTGCCGGTGGCTACAAACTGGAGCCCATCCATACTTGGAATAGCAATGCGGTGCTGCTCCTTTTCTTTGTTCATTAAATTGTGGAGCAAAGTTTCAAGTGAAGTATTGCCGGTAGATTTTTTCCTTTTTTCAGCTGCTTTTTCTACTGCTGTTTTTAAGTCTGATATTTCTACTGGTTTAACTAAATAATCTAAAGCACTAAACTTAATAGCCTTAATTGCGTAATGATCATAAGCGGTGATGAAAATGATTTCAAAATTGTGTTGCTGTAATTGCTGCAGCATAGTGAAACCATTCATACGGGGCATTTCCACGTCTAAAAAAATAATATCAGGATTAGTTTCTTCAATATCCCTGATACCCTCTTCTCCATTCTCACATTCGGCAATTACGGTTACTTCCGGGCAATGGTTGATCAGCTTTTGCCTCAGTGCATTGCGGCTGCTTCTTTCATCGTCTATTATAATTGCCTTTAGCATAATATTTAGGATTGGTTGATCAATTCTACTTCCACTTTGGTTCCTGTGGCATTGTGGCTTTCATCTGTAAGGTCAGTAATTTTTACAGAACCATTTTTGTTTTGATTAAACAATTTTATCCTGTCAGTAGTTATCTGCATCCCCATTGATTCATATACAGGTTTGTTGATTTGTTTATAGTCACCAGCCTTTGCTCTTCCCACCCCATTATCTTCAATACAATAATAAATATGCCCATTGGTTACAGTAACATTTATCAGGAGTTTTTTATCTGCTTCTATTTTATTAAGTAATCCATGATGGATCGCATTTTCTACAAAAGGTTGTATCACCAATGGTGGCACTTTGTAATCACCATTCAATATTTCATCAGCTATGTTTATATGGTAAGTAAATTTATTGTCGCACCGTAACGCTTCCAGTTCCAGGTATAACTTTAATGTTTCCATATCCTTCCAGCATGGCACTACATTATTTTGAGAGTTTTCTAAAATGGCTCTTATCAGCCTGGCAAATTTTGCAAGGTATAAAGTAGCTTTTTCTTTTTCATCTACCTGTATTAAATTATCAATGGAATTAAGGCAATTAAAAATAAAGTGTGGATTCATTTGTGCTCTCAGCGCCATCATTTCTGTTTCTGCAATTTTCTGTTTTAGCTCAGCTTCATTCCGTACCACTTGTATCCTTTTTTTGAATAACCCAAAAACCAGCAGCCCGATAATAGCAGTACAAATTGCAATGAACAGCTTTGTTTTCCAAAAGGGAGGGGTAATAATTATTTTGAAAGACGTAATTGCTGTTGTTTCATTGCCATCTCCGGCGTTCACAGTAAATGTATATTCGCCTGGTTCCATGTTGGTGTAGCTGGCAAACCTTTTGGTACCGGCATTCACCCAGTCCTTGTCCACACCATCCATGCGGTAATAATAATTGGTTTGCTGAAAGTTGATGAAATTAAGCAACGCAAATTCAATAGTTAAAAAATTTTGTTTGTAGGTAAGTTGCACCGGGTTAAAAATTTCCAGCAATGAATCAATAATAATACTACTGTCAAAAATTTTAAAACCGGTAATCACCACTCTTGCACCCTTATCTTTTGCTTTAAAATTATTATTTGTATAAAAGCAAATCAATTCGGTTAGCGTGCAGGTGAGCCATTTCCCATTTTTCAAAGTAAAGAATGGGGCAGATTTAAATTCAGAATTAATAGTTCCTGGTTCAATATTCAGTCGTGTAAATTTTTTTTCAGCAGGTTTAAATTTGTAGAGGCTATAATCAGTTGTAAACCAAATATATCCTACTGAATCTTTTTTTATTGCGTGGATCGTATTGGAAGGCAATCCAGTCTTTACTGTAAGGTGAGAAAATGTTTTATTATTGGGATTAAAAAAATTTAAACCACCATACTGAGTGCCAATCAGCAGGGTGCTGTCATTATATTCTTCAATGCTTTCGCAATTATTGGATGATATGGAGCAGCTGTTTTTTGTATCCATTAAATATACATCAGTATAGATTCTTTTTTCTGTATCAAATTGTTTAAAACCAGTCATGGTGCTTACCCAGCAGCGTTGCCTGCTGTCAAAAAAAATTTTGGATACATGTGCATACTCCTGCGTTATGCCCTTTGAACTGTCATTATACCTGTAAAATTTATTTTGCTGTTTATCCCACTCGGCAATTTTTCCATCATGTAATCCCAGCCAGATATTTCCCTTCGGGTCTTTTGTCATGCACCAGATGGTTGAATTGTTTAATTCTGGCGGATGAATCGTTTTGATCATACCACTGGCTGGATTATAAATATGTATGTAACCTTGCTGGCATCCTGCCCAGATAGTGCCATCGTTATTTTGTACAAAACTCCACACAAGGTTATACTGATATGGTTTTGGAAAAGAAATATTCTTTATAAAATTCAAGTTGCTATCATATACTGTGATGCCACCGCCCCAGGTGCCTGCAAGAATATTTCCGTTGGCTGCCTGTATGTAATGGGTGATTTCATTTTTAGGAAGCGATGCAGCATTGTTTTCTTCATGATGTATAGATTGAAAATTTTGCTGGTAAGGGTTAAAAATATTGATACCTTTATCAGTGCCTAACCAGATGTTTTCTTCTCTGTCCTGGAAGATGGATAAAATTTCATAGTTGTAATGGAGCCCCTGTTTATTATTAACCTCACTAAGTGTAATGGCGAATGAATCGCTGCTGGGATTGTATTGCAGCAGGCCGCCATTTGAAGTTCCTGCCCAGACCTGCCCGTGGTTATCTTCAAAAAAGCAATTTACCATCAGCACCCCTTTTTCCTGGTTAATTTTATTTGCGGTTGTTGACATGCCGGCCAAAGAATACGTAGTGATTTTTTTTGACAGCTTATTGTACCTGTAAAAGAAAATCCCCCCGGTGCTTATCCAGTAATTTTGTTTGCTGTCGATCAGCATCCCCCTTAGTTCTTTTTTATCCATCAATTGCAGCAATGGATTACCAATGGGGTTATAATCATGCGTATAAGCAGCCTTTGTTTTGTCATGATATAAAGTAAGCCCATGCCAGTTGCACACCCAGGTTTCTTCATTTTTTTTATCCCTGATAAATATATTGCTTTTGCCAGGTGCCTGAAGGGGGGCTGACGAATGGAGCGTCAATAAATGGGTGCCAGTTTTATCATACTGGTACAATCCAAAATTGCTAACTAATATGGAAGCACCGGCAGCATCTATATAGCTGCTGAATGTAAAGTTGCTGTCCTTCAATATTTTTTCAGCGTTATATAAAGTGAATTTATTTTTTTGCAGATCCAGTTTCTCAATTTCACCATTCGTTATCCATAAGCAATTGTTTTTTTTGTCTGTATATAAACTTGCATCCCTTGTATCTTTTATTTGATCAGGATTATTCAGGTCATTGGGATAATTTACAAACCGGGATCCATCATAACGCTGAAGGCCGTTTGGAGTCAATATCCATATAAATCCTCTGCTGTCCTGAACAATTGACGTTACCATCGTGTGCAGCAGGCCATCCGGCTGACTGATATGGCGAAAAATATAATCAAACTTTTGTTGTGCAAAAGCTTTACTGCTGCAAATAATTATGCCGCAATAAAGTAGTATCGCCATCCTTTTACACATATCGTAAAGCTACTTTAAATTTATGTTTGGGGAAAAGTGAATGAGTAAATCAAAATTTCGATTTACTCATTCCGTTTGATTAAGGCTCAGCACTATTAATAATAATTGGTATTGATCTTTTTAAAAGTGTGATCAATCTTTAACTAAACGAAGAGATGCCCCATTTGCTTTTGCAAAAGCATTAAGAAAAGGTAAGTCGCCTGTTGAGTAAAATAAATCAATTACACGAAAGGTCTCTTCTACATAAGGAGCAGTAGTCCAAAATGAGCCCCTTTCGTTGATTTGAACAAAGGAGCCAAATATATCACGGTAACCGCCCGGAAGCGCTGTAAAACCACTGCTGTTGGTGGCTGACGCATTTGGGCTTAACCAGTGAATTGTTCCGGCTTCTTTTAATTTACCACTGGCATCGTCGGATAGTATTGTTGAACCTGTACATATTTGAAGCGCTTCCAAATCCTGAAGGTTTGGTACATGCCAGCCGGCCGGGGCAATGCCTCTTGGGTCGGTTATTGCATAGTAATTATACAGCTTGCCATACACTGCACCCGTTGCTGGGTCATTATTATAATAGCACCATGCACCTGTTGTTAATGCAGCCCATTGTGCAGCATCGGTTACCTGCGGTATCTCATCTCCATTGCTGTATGTAGTGCAGTCAAAGTTTTTATTCATCCAGTTAACACCACAAATGTTTACAGTTGTTAAGCAGCATTCATCCACCATCCCGTTGCAATTGTCATCAATGCCATTGCCGCATACTTCCGGGGCACCGGGATATATGGTTGCAACAAGGTCATTAAGGTCGCCCATTTGTCCAAAGCCACAGGAGTTGGTGGGCACATAGCCATCACCATCCTGGTCATCAAGCCGCACATCCCCATGCCCCTGGTGTTGCGGCCATGCATTCAGGTTGAGGTTAAGTACATTGTAAGCACCGGTAACCGGATCATGATGGCACACATTGATTTTAGCAGAGGGTTTCCCTCCAAACGTTTTTTCTTTCGCTATATCCTCTTTAATCATTTGTTTTTGACAACCCATCAAAAATAAAATGATTAATAAAGGCAGTGATAACTTTTTCATGAAAATGTTTTTTAATTGTTTTAAAAAATTGCGGCTTAGTTTATTAATGGTATTGATAAGTATTATTCCTGTGCTATTTCTTTTCCATAACTTCCATACGTTTGAGCAACTGCTCTATTTGCTGCTGCTGTGTTTCAATGATGGATTGCTGTTTCTTTACTAATTTGCTCAGTTCCTGTGTGGCGGAAATATTTAGTGTAGTGAGCCCTTCATAATCCACGGCTCTGAAATCATTTACTTCTTCGCCATACACAAATACCTTATCAGTTTTTAAATCAGCAGCCTTTATCTCTACATGGTTTTCTGAGGGAATGGAAAGGATACTGAATTGCTTTGTCTCCCCGTCAATTATTACCTGGATTTTTTTTGCAGTTTTGCTGAGGTCATGTTTATTGGTAAAACTTAGCAGGTAACCATTTGTGGTTTTTTCTGTTTTGAAAGGAACAGCATATACATTAGGAATATAGCCAGTACTTTTAGAAACTATTTGTGGATATATTTCTTCAACCTCCTGTGCTATTATTTTTTTAAAAAGTTTGTTTCCATACTTCATCTTGTCTTTCATTGTATAATCGGTTATTTGCAATGCATTGATTGTTTCCAGATCTTTGGCAGTGTTGCTGGCACCAGCTATATTCTTAATACGGGCATCTGAGACGGATACAAAAACTTCTGCCATAATATCACCATGTCCCCTGATAGACAGGGTTCCTGTACTAAAGCTGCCATTATTATAATACGTCCAACTTTGAAGACGGTTGTAATCAACTTCAGAGTAAACCTCTAATGGAAGAAAAGGTGTTCCGCCAACACCAATGTACCCACTCACATTCAGGTTTCCGGTAACTTGCGCTGCCCCACCTATTTCTGCATCGCCAGTGGTAGCTATAAGCCCATTAACATATTGATTGCCAAGCACCGATAATCTATATCCGGCAACTGGGTTTTGATAGCCTATTCCTACAGCACCTGTATTTGTATTCATTAATAATCCCCAGCCAGAGTTGCTTCCATAAATACCTACCAGGTCTAAATCCTTAGTACCAATAAAAGCACTCACGGCTGAGTTGTTGGAATTATTGAGTGCAATACCAGCCGTTGAAGATGCAGAACTGCTGCGTATCCTTATCCTGTCTGCAATATCCATTTTAAAACTGCTGGCAGCATTGCCAACACCCACATTGCCGCTAAACTCTGCACCGCCTTCATTCCAGAACTTTATTTTTCGGTCGGTGCCTGTTGAACCTGCGCCTACAATATCAAGTGCATCAAACAAACCGAAAGACTTGTAACCAATTTTCCCTGCACTTACTTCTTTGCCTGCTACACCAGCACCGAATTCAACTGTATTATTACCATCAATTTTTACATTGCCTGCTATGTGCAGCTTAGCCAATGGTACAGGAACCCCAATGCCCACACTGCCCGTAAACTCAGCGCTGGTTTCGTTCCAGAATTTTATTTTCCTATTTAGCCCCGATGTGCCTGCGCCTACAATATCGAGTGTGCCGACGGTAAAAGTTTCATAGCCTATTTTTCCTGCATTGAATTCTTTGCCGGCAACCCCTGCACCCAACTCAATAAAATTGTTGCCATCAACTTTTACATTGCCTGTTATATGCAGTTTCGCCAGCGGAGTTGATATGCCTATGCCCACATTACCTGCATTGTTGTTAGAAATATCGCTGCCACTAAGCGTCCAATAATTGGTGGAACTGCCAGAAGAGAATGCATTCCACGATGTGCCATTGTGAAACCAAAGACTGTTGGTGCTGATGTCAAAAACCAGCAGTCCTTTTGCAGGCGCTGCAATAGCAGTTCGCTGTGCAGTTGTCATCCGTGGAATGAGCAACCCTTTTGTGGTGCTTTTTATATCCAGGATGGAGCTTGCATCTGGCGTGCTGTTGTTGATGCCGACTGACTGACCAAATAACAGGTTTACAAATAAAACACATACAAAACCGGTGATGAATTTCCTTTTCATGATGTATGATTGGTTTGTTTGTTAATAAAAAGGTTGATTTATTTAAAATGGATTTATCACTATTCTTTTTTTGCCGTAAGCGTAAAATTCAAATTGGTTTCCCTAATAGATGTTTTATCACCAATATGCCTTGTGCCTTTTCCCTTAAAACTTTCGTTGCCTTTGGAATCTTTTTCTACGTCAAATTCTTTAAAAGAAATAAATATGCCGTTGATGGTTGTTTTGGCTTTGTGTATGGGAAAGCTCATTGTTTTGGGATAGGGGATCATGTCCTGGCCTATCATAAAAAATATAAACTGGTTGACTATAAAATCGCTGAAGTCAGCAATGGATCTGTTTACGAATATTTTTATTTTCCTGGCATTTACATCATACTCCGCATCAACGGCGATATTGAAATAAGCAGGTGTGGCCATGCCCCTTGCAATGGCGCCAAAGCCCATAATATCCCGTTCACTGGTGGCCACTGATACAGTTAGCGGAGTATATGTTTTAATGGGGACCACTACCAGCTTCCCTTTGCTCACTGCATGAAAATCGTTTTCCTTGGCTACATCCTGCGAAAAAGTGAATTTGGTGGCATTGCCTTCCAGGTTTCCTTTCATTTTTATTATATCACCGGTATTTTTTTTGGGGTAACGTAACGAAAAAGTGGCCTTCATTTCTGCACCATAAGCCCACCAGTTTTCTCCTTGGTTATTTCTAAATTCAATAGTATAGTCGTGGGTGAAATTTCCTTTATAAATGCCACAGTAAGCTTTTAGCAAAACATCTGAAACATATTGAATCAAATCGCCGGCAACACCTGCTTTGCCCATTTTCGATGAAAGAGATTCAGCATCGAAAAGAGAAGTGGCAAAAATTTTTGAAGTTTCTTTCCCCATAAACTCTGCATCAGACGGGAGCCTGTTATTGTTCATGACCTCCACAGTTTTGGGAACGCCCTTATCAAGTGTAATATTTTTGAGAATAGTGCCTAATGATTTTGACCACACATTGGTAAATGTTGAAAAGGCGGCACAGGCTTCATTCACCATCACCAGGTATTCACAAATAGTATTATCAGCCGGTTCATGATTGGCTACTTCCGCTATCTTTTTCATCTGCTCTGCCTGTTCATTCAGGTTTTGTTTTAATGCTGATAAATTACCGGCAAGGGCAGGAGACATTTTTTTTCCAGACTTAGCTAATTTCGAAATCTCTTTTCCGGCTTTATTCAAATCTTTAAAAAGGTTAAGAACGTCTGCAGTTTTTGCACGCAGTTCATCCATCTTTTGTTCCAGTGTTGCTTTATCTTTTGTACTAATTTCTGATTCAACTTTATCCACTGCATCTTCTAAATTATCAAGTGCTTTTTTTGTTTGTTTTATATTTTCTTCCGGCCATACATCGTCAAATATTTTTTCTATTTCTTCTACCGTAAATGTTTCGGATAGTTTTGATTTTTTATCGCTGCCAATTACCGTTACAGTGTAATCTCCGGTTTTTTCTGAAGCTATCCAGTCTACTATATAATTACCGTCTGCATCTAAGGAAATATTCCTGGTATCAGTTGTTGAAGGGCCGGTTACTTTTATTTCAACCTGTTTAAAATCTTTATGCATGATACTTTGGCCGCTGATTCGTATGTAGCCGCCGGTAAAAATAGTATTGGCTGATAAGGTGAGTGTTATAAAACCATCGGCAGGTTTCATCTCTTTTTCTTCGGAGGCAGCCACTGTAATATTGCCTGCTTCATTTTTATTTTTCGGTTGCTTTTCAACACTGCTGTTCTTATCAATTTCTTCTGTTGAAGCCTTTGCATTGTTTTTGCCCTTTATTTTTTTGGGCATTTCAAAAATGCTGTCCACTCCTTTCCTGACTTCGTTGTCAATTTTATTGGATACATGCCAGGCCGCATCATCTTTTACCCGGTTGAGTATTTTTTTTAAAATTTGCGCCTGGCTTTTTGTTACCAATAAAAAAGACAGCAGCAGCAGCAATACCTCTTTCATAATTATTTTATTGATGTTGCGGAATATGCATAATAGAAATTAATTTAAACAGAGCATTGTTTTTTAACAGCGTCAATTTCATTGCCGGGGAGTTAATAGTTGCTTGTCTGCCTGATAAATGGTACAGATGTAAATTCACCGGTAATTTTTATGTCATCAAGCCCTGCTTCTTTTTGGATGCCCGTAAAACTTCCGCTGCAGGTTTCGCCGGTTATGGTAATTTTAAATGTTCCTTCAGTAAGATTTGTCAGGAAATAAACCGGCCCCTTTCCGTCGGTTGTTAATTCTATATGTGCCTGGCCGGCGTTTCCGTTGCCTATGGATAAACTGCCGGTTGCCGCTTTATCAACAGTTGCTATCAGGTTATAGCTGTCATCCTGATTGCTGAGCTGTAATACCATATCTTTTTCTCCATCCTTATAGGTTGTTATTCCTCCTTTTGGAAACTGGGTTTTGTATTCAACCGCCAGTTTATCATTCCTGAAAATTTTTATGGAAGCGGATGCTTTTGCTGCATCATTTGCAGGGCTTTCATTTTTTGAAGTAGTTTCTTTTTTTTCAGCAGTGGTATTGCTGCAGCTTAAAAAAATTGTCAGCAGCAGGAGGGGAAATACATTTTTCATTTGTTGAAGTTTTTAGTTAGTGAAAATTTATTTTAATATGGGTAAACTATTTTTTCTCCGCAATTGAGATACGAAAAAAGCCATCTGTAATTTCTACTGATTTGGGTGTATCTGTAAAGCTTCTTTTGCCTGTTACAAAAAATTTCCCTTCCACCCAGTCGTCCTCCACTTTGGTAATTTCCATTTCTCCCTTAAAGCCATCCCAGTATTCTTTTTCCCCGTCTTCAATCGTTGAAATTTGAACAACATTATGTTCACCAAATATTTCTTTTCTGCCAACCACCATTTCTCTTCTGTCATAAGGAAATCCCAGGCCTGCGCCGTTGTAATCACCAATAATCCTCCCGGTTGCTTCCAGCGGCATGATGGAACTGGCAGTCCAGTCACTGCCATTAATTTTTGCTGTCATCGTCCATCCTCCTGCTGTTGTGGGTATTCCGTCCGGGTCTATTTTTTCTATACCGGCAGCAAGCTGCTTTGCATCTTCCTGTGTTTTGTTTTGTGTGCTGTTGCCGCAGGATGACAGTATTACAGCAATCATTAGCATTGAAAAAGTCTGTTTCATGTTGATGTGTTTTAATTTTTGCTATTAAAGCTATTCTTAAGGAAGAAGTAACACAAGCCAGTTTGCGTAACTGGCAGTTCAATTTGAGCAGGAGGAAGTAATCATGTAAATGCTATTCTTACTACATTTGTTTTAAATAATTGATGATAAAAATGATCAGAGAAAAAATTTTAGTGATTGGTGCCAGCGGTCAAATAGGAGTGGAGCTTACCCTTGCATTAAGAAAAATTTATGGCAATGCTCAAGTGGTGGCAAGCGACCTGAGAGAACAGAACCCTTTACTGGAAGGTACCGGCCCTTATGTAAGCCTGGATGTAATGAACAAAGAGATGTTGCATGTGCAGGTAATACGGCAGAATATTACGCAGATTTATTTACTGGCCGCCATCCTTTCTGCTACCGGTGAAAAAAATCCCAGCCTTGCCTGGAACCTGAATATGCAAAGCCTGCTGAATGTACTGGACATTGCAAAGGAAGAAAAATTACACAAAGTATACTGGCCCAGCAGCATTGCAGTTTTTGGTCCTACTTCTCCCAAAAAAAACTGCCCACAGCAGACGATCATAGAACCAAGTACTGTTTATGGCATCAGTAAATATGCAGGTGAATTTTGGTGTAATTATTATCACAACCGCTGGGGGCTGGATATAAGGAGTATCCGCTATCCCGGCTTAATCAGTTATAAAAGTGAGCCAGGAGGTGGCACTACTGATTACGCAGTGGAAATATTTCATGAGGCATTAGAGGAGAAAAAGTATGAATGTTTTTTACAGGAAGATACTTACCTGCCCATGATGTATATGCCCGATGCCATTAAAGCCACCATTGAATTAATGGAAGCACCTGCTTCAAAAATTTCGATACGTACTTCGTATAATATTTCGGGCATGAGTTTTTCTCCCAAAGAAATTGCTGCAGAAATTAAAAAACATATTCCAGCATTTGAGATCACTTATAAAACGGACTATCGCCAGCAAATAGCCAACAGCTGGCCACAAAGTATTGATGACAGTGTAGCAAGAAATGATTGGGGTTGGAAAGAAGATTATGATTTGGGAAAAATGACAGCAGATATGTTAAACAATCTTACAAAATAATATTCATTGTTAAACTGTCTCTGACTTAATTTTGTATTTATAAAAATAAAGACATGAAAAAAATTATTTTATTTGCCGTAATTGTTTTAACCATATCAATTTCAGGTTTTGGGCAGGATGGATCAAATCTTAGGTTTAGTGTGGGTGCAGAGTTGGGTATAGCAACAGGTGGTTTTTCTGAAACGCATTCTCTTGGAATTGGTGGAACTGCTCAGTTGGAAATTACACTGCAGGAAAAATTAAAAGGAACAGCTACTTCAGGAATACATGTTTTCAATGGCAAATCAATTCCAGGAGGCAACAGTGCAAAATATACAGGCCAGGTTATAATACCATTGAGGATAGGAGTTAAATATTTTTTAACGCCAGGTATTTACGGAGCTTTACAAACTGGGGTAGGCTTTTTAAGTAACTACGCCAAGGGTACTGCATTTGCTTTTTCGCCCCAGGTAGGATATGAATTTATTACAAACAGCGGAAAGCCTATTGATATCTGTGTGAAATATGATGGGTATGCAAAAAGTGGAACGATTGGTTTCTTTGGAATAAGAGTAGCGAAAGTTTTATAATAGACTTGCAGTACTCTTATTTTTATTAGGAAATCAATTTTAAGATCAGGAATATCAATTGCAGGTACTGGTATCTGTTATTCTGAATATCCTAAATAAGCTGTTTGTATGGAACCAGCAAACCTGTTAAATAAGCTTTATAGAAGGCCGTTAGTTAGTTTTTTAAACCAGGTTGTCAATAAAATTTTTTAATAAAAATAATTTTGCATTGTCAATATCTATATTTTTACCAAAATTTTAACCTTAAATCAAGTAACATGAAAAAAGTAATTTTAAGTTTAGCTATTGCAGCTATCGCATTCTCAGTTAATGCACAAGACAGTAAAAGTGATAAACCATTAAAATTTAGTGTCGGTGTTGAAGCCGGTCTGCCATTAGGAGATTTTAAAGAGACTTCTAAATTTGGTATTGGCGGATCAGTTCAGGGTGAATATGCCGCAGCTGAAAAAGTCGGACTGACTTTGAATGCTGGTTTTTTATCTTTTTCAGGTAAAAGCATTACAGAAGATGGGGAAACATTTAAATATCCTTCACTCTCTATTATCCCCGTTTTAGCCGGTGCTAAATATTATTTTACTGAAAAAGTGTATGGCCATGCACAAGTTGGATTATCATTTATGTCAGTAAAATTTGAAGGGGTAAGTTCCAGTACTTCTGGATTTACATATGCCCCAACTATTGGAGTTATGCCATCAGAAAATATTGATATTTCTCTTAAGTATGTGGGTATTTCTAAAGAGGGGACAACATCCTTTTTAGGTTTAAGAGTTGCTTACACTTTCTAATTTTAAAATAAAAAATAAAAATGCCCTTGATTCAAGGGCATTTTTATTTTTTATATAAACACAATGAAGTTCTTTTAACTGCTAAATGCCTCCTGCATCTTTTTTAATAAATCTTTCTCTATCATTCTTTGAGCAATCAGGATCATGTTTTTAAAGGCAATTGCATGAGAAATTCCATGGCCAATAATTACAGGTTTCGCTACACCCAGAACGGGAACGCCACCGTACATTTCAAAATTGAAGCGGTCAAAATGTTCATCGTGTATGCCTCTGCGTTGCACAATGTCATAAACACTTTCAGCTAACTTTAATACTACGTTGCCGGTAAAGCCTTCGCATACCATTACATCAGCCTTATCTAATAAAATATCACGGCCTTCAATGTTTCCTATAAAATTAATTTGTGGATTTTCTTTTAATAAAGGGTAAGCAGCCTGGGCTAAAATGTTGCCTTTGCCTTCCTCTTCTCCAATATTGATTAATCCAACTTTCGGATTTTCGATGCCGAGTATATGTTCTGCAAAAAGAGAACCCAGTACAGCAAACTGGTTAAGGTTTTCAGGTTTGCAATCTGCATTGATACCAGCATCCAACAAAAGCCCCAGTTTACCATTTTCTCTTGGCATATAGGCGCCAATGGTAGGCCTGCTAACACCTTCCAAAGCTTTAATGCTAAATAATGCTCCCACCATCATCGCTCCTGTATTGCCTGCACTTATGAAGGCATCAATTTTTCCGGAAGCCAGCAAATGAAAACCTATAGCTATGGAAGATTGTTGCTTTTCCTTTAAGGCTTTGGTGGGGTGTTCATGCATTTCAATTTCCTGCTCAGCATGTACAACGAAAACTGCACCGGCGGGGCTATTGTGAGATAATAACAGGTTGTTGATTGCATCCTGTTTGCCTATCAGTGTAAGCTTTACATCCGTATTAGTATCTGCTGCAGATAGATACAGTGCTATTCCTTTAATTGCTTCCAGGGGAGCGTAATCGCCACCCATCATATCAAGGCCAATATTCATATTTGGTTCTGTAAATAAAAAATTCTAAGTTTCACATCCTTTACGAATGTAAAACTTAGAATGCAGTATTTGAAAAAAATATTATGCTTTCAATGGAGCTTTTTCAGCAACCACTTGTCCTTTGTAATATAATTTTCCTTCGCTTACATGGGCACGGTGACGTACATGTGTCAAACCGGTAGTTTTGTCAACTGTTAAAGTTGTTTCTGAAGCCTTGTAATGCGTCCTTCTCTTTGCGCTGCGCTGTTGCGAATGGCGTCGTTTCGGATTTGGCATATCTCTGAATTTTAGTTGTTAATTGTATTATTGAATGTTTATTTAATTATTTCTTTGCTTTTTTCTTAAACTTTTCCAGTCCTTTCCAAATGGCATTTGCATTGTCTCCTTTTTCATTTGCCTCCAAAGTCTTTAATTTTTCCAACACTTCTTTATTACACTTTGGGCCGCCAAACTCTTCTTCACTGCACATTTTTTGCATCGGTATACTCAGGCTTACAAATTCATAAATCCATTCGTCCAGGTGCAGGTGGCTTTCGGTCCGGGAGATGAAATAAATGTCAGGGTCATCTTCCTGCTCATTCATTTCTTCAGGATTGTCCACCATCTTCACCACCATGTTAAATTCATCCCAAAGGTCCATTGGAAGTGTATTATTACAACGGTCACAGATCACATCCGCCCTTCCTCCAATCTCAAACTTAAGCAGCATAAAACTGCTTTTTTTATCAAGCTGCAGTTTGATCTTAGCAAAACAGTTGGAAAAATCCCTACCCTCATTTTCAGCAAAGAACTTATCATCAATCTCGTAAACAAACTCATGAATACCAGGCTTCAAACCCACAAAAGCAATCTCAAATGCCCTTCTTCTACTCATGACTTTTGGTTTAAAGGACGGCGAAGGTAATGCTTTTTGGGCTTAAATTTATTTTTTAAAGCTAAAAATACCCAAAAAAATATTGAAGGTGGCGGGCTTTTAATTATTTTACATCTAACATGGGTAAGCAACTCCGGATAACTCTTCCTTTTTTATTGGTTACAGTATTCCTAATCCGCCTCTTTGCTGCAGATAAGATGTTGGTTGAAAAATATTATTCAAATGGCATCTACCCGGGAATTTCTAAAGTGTTGAAATACAGCCTGGGATGGGTACCATTCAGTTTGGGAGATATTCTGTATGGCTTGTTTGCCGGGTGGTTGTTGTTTAAAATTATCAAGTTGTTCACTTTACTTTTTAAAGGGAAATATAACTGGCAGCTATTCCGGCAATCAATGATTAAGATATCGATTTTAAGTTTGGCAATTTACATTGCATTTAATGGGCTATGGGGCCTTAACTATAACCGGAAAGGAATTGCTGACCAGCTGGGTATAAAAATGGCAAAATACTCAAAAGCGGAATTGGTAATAATTGATTCCCTGTTACTGGAAAAAGTCAACGTAAACAAATCGGCTTTGATCAGGAATCAAAGCCATAAAAAACCGGTAAAGCAAATTTTTGAACAGGCGGAAATTGCATATCAAAACCTGGCAAAGCAATACCCCTTTTGTACGTACCATCCAGCTTCCATTAAATCATCGGCCTGGGGATGGCTTGGTAATTATCTTGGATTTATTGGATATTATAATCCATTTACGGGGGAGGCCCAGGTAAATACCACCGTGCCTGTTTTTTTGCAGCCATATACCACCTGTCATGAAATAGCTCACCAATTAGGTTATGCTAAAGAAAATGAAGCCAATTTTGTTGGGTATCTTGCTGCAGCTTCATCTGCCGATACTGCTTTTCAATATTCAGTATATCTTGACCTGTTTCTGTATGCTCAGCGAAATTTATACCGGGTTGATTCAGTTACAGCAAAGTTATTTTACAAAAAAATAGGACCGGAAGTAAAAGCTGATTTAACAGAATGGAAAATTTTTAATGAACGTCATAAAAGCCCTTTTGAACCCATGTTTAACTGGGTTTATGGAAAATATTTAAAAAATAATGAGCAACCATCCGGGGTATTAAGCTATGACGAAGTCACTGGTTTTCTGATAGCTTACCATAAAAAATTTGGCAAGCTGTAATCATTGTTCCCAGTTATTGACCACTTGTAATTTTTAATACAAAACTTATAGCTGTGAATATCAGAAATTAACTTAGGTTTGCGTTCTCTGAAACCAAATCCTTTATCGAAAAATATTTAATAAAAAGAGTATCCAAAATGTCTTTACAAATTTCCCGTCCGATTGCTTTTATAGATCTGGAAACAACAGGTGTTAATTTATCTACTGACCGCATTGTGGAAGTAGCCATTGTGAAAATTTTGCAGGATGGTACCAGGCAGGTAAAGCGAAAGCTGATCAACCCAGGGATGCCCATTCCGCAGCAGACGATAGATATACATGGTATTACAAATGAGATGGTGAAAGACGCACCAACATTTAAGCAGGCGGCTAATGAGTTGAAGCAGTTCATAGAAAATTGTGATATGGGAGGTTATAACAGTAACCGTTTTGATATTCCCATGCTGATGGAAGAATTTTTGAGAATTGGTATTACAATTGATCTTAGCACCAGGAGAATGATTGATGTGCAGCATATTTTTTATACCATGGAGCCAAGAACGCTAACTGCTGCGTATAAATTTTATTGTGAAAAAGATTTGATCAGTGCACACAGCGCAGAAGCTGATGTAAATGCCACCATAGATGTATTGCTTTCTCAGATAAAGCGTTATTCTCAACTGGGTAATTCTTTGGAATCGATACTCTCCGTGATAGGTGAAGAAAAAGTGGTGGATTATGCCCGTCGCTTTGTATTTGATGATAAAGGGGTGGAGGTTTTTAATTTTGGAAAGCACAAAGGCCGGCCTGTGGTAGATGTACTAAGGGCAGAACCACAATATTACGACTGGATGATGAGGGGTGATTTTCCACTGCATACCAAGCAAAAACTAACTGAAATATTAAACAAAACGCTGTTAAAGAATAACTAAAAAAGCGTTGTTGAAAATATGTTGACAGCTAATTAAAGGACAAATTGTAAATTCGTATATATCAGCAGCACATCAAATTGGATAAACTTGTTATAATACCAACCTACAACGAGATTGATAACATCGAAAATATTATCGGTGCTGTATTTGATTTGCAACAAAACTACCACGTACTGATCATTGATGATGGTTCCCCCGACGGTACTGGAGATGTGGTGAAATCACTAATAAAAAAATATCCCGGACGCTTATTTTTGGAAGAACGCAGAGGGAAGTTAGGACTCGGCACAGCCTATATTCATGGGTTTAGCTGGGCATTGAAAAATGGCTACCAGTATATCTTTGAAATGGATGCAGATTTCTCTCACAACCCAAAAGACCTGGAACGTTTATACCAGGTATGTAAAGATGGAGCTGGTATAGCAGTGGGGTCAAGGTATGTGGAAGGCGGCGCTGTAGATAACTGGCCGGCTAATCGTATACTACTTTCCAAAGGAGCTTCCCTTTATACAAGGCTTATCACGTGGATGCCGATCAAAGATCCAACTGCAGGTTTTGTTTGTTACAGAAGAGAAGTGCTGGAAACAATGAATTTTGCTGCGATTAATTTTGTTGGATATGCCTTCCAGATCGAAATGAAATTTGCTGCCTGGAAATTGAACTTCCTGATTGCTGAAGTACCTATAACTTTTATTGACCGCAAGCTCGGCGACAGTAAGATGAATAAAGGCATAGTAAAAGAAGGGATTTTGGGTGTGCTCAAGCTACGTTGGATGAGCATGTTTAAAAACTATCGTAAGAATGTAAAAAATACCTACCAGGCGCCGGTTGTGCCATTTCAGGCTTCAGAAATTGCTGTTGATCCTAAATAAAAATCCTGCTGTTGCAGGTATTTTCAATTATCATCTCCCCACTTTTTATCGTTATAAAATATTTCTATTATTCTTTTTCACTGCCACGTCGTATCCGGAATAAGTTATAACACAGGTCAAAAGCTTGTTATTGAACAGAGTTTAGTATAAAGATTTTTACTATCATTGTATTGTAGTATCACATAATTTATTTTATTCTTACTTATATGAAGCAACCCGCAATTTTTTTGCTTTTATTATTTTTGATTAACGGATCTATCGCACAAACAACTTACACATTTACCGGGAATGGCAATTGGACTGTAACTTCTAACTGGAGCAATAATACTATTCCACCATCAGTATTACCATCTTATGACACTATTGCTATTAGACCGGCAGCGGCTGATAGCTGTGTATTAAATACATCCCAAACCATGTCTCCTGGAAGTAGTTTAGTTATTGCTCCGGGTGCTAATTTTATTGTCAGGCAGGGAGTAGCAATTAATAATCCTGTTAGTGATAGCACCTTTACTGATCCAAGAGACGGGCAGATTTATACATTCAGGCATATAGGCAGGCAAGTGTGGATGACAAAAAATTTGAGTTATATTGCTACTTCCGGGAGCTGGTGTTATAGTGATAATACAGATAGTTGTGCTGTTTATGGCCGGTTATATGACTGGAATACGGCCATGGCGGTAGCTCCACATGGCTGGCACTTACCCAGTGGAGCTGAATGGAGCACCTTAATTGAATATCTTGGTGGAAATGAAGTGGCTGGAGGCAAAATGAAAGAGACAGGGACGGCACATTGGTTTAGTCCAAATAGAGGTGCTGATAACATTAGCGGTTTTACCGGGTTACCCGGTGGGGGACACAGCAATACGGTAAAGACGGATTATCCGTTTGGGTATGCCGGCTATTGGTGGAGCTCTACAGGCAATAATGAAAATGGGTGGAGTTACATTCTGGAATCCGCTTACAAACACGCCTATCCAATCCTTATTTCAAGCATAGATGGAATTTCCGTTCGTTGTGTCAGGGATACACCGACACTAACTCGTCTAAGTATAACCACAAAAGAAGTGATTAAATTAACGAACACATCCGTAAGGTCAGGAGGTATTATTACAGAGGATGGTACCAGCGCCGTAACTGCAAGTGGACTGGTTTGGGATACACTACCCAATCCAATAATTGCACTTTCTACCAAAACTGTAAATAGTATATTAACAGACACTTTTAATACTGATGTGATCGGGCTAAAAGCAGGTACTACTTACTATATAAAAGCTTATGCTGCCAATACTGTAGGCACAGCTTATGGAAGTGAAATTAGCTTTACAACTACTGACACTCTTTATACCGGTCTCCCAGATATATTTACAAGAGCAGTGATTAACATTACAAATACTTCTGCAATATCAGGAGGTATTATTACAACAAATGGCATCAGTCCTGTTACAGTAAGTGGGTTAGTGTGGGATACACTTCCTTCACCAACAATTGCACTTTCTACCAAAACTGTGAATAGCCTAATAACAGATACTTTCAGTAATAACATTACCGGCTTGAAAGCGGGCATTACCTATCATGTAAGGTCTTATGCCACTAATGGTGCAGGAACAAACTATGGAAATGAAATAAATTTCACAACTCCTACAGACAGCATTTTTATCGACCCAAGAGACGGACAGATTTATACATTCAGGCATATAGGCACACAGCTGTGGATGACAAAAAATTTAAATTATGTTACCGGCTCGGGTAGTTGGTGTTATGGTGATAATGCAGATAGCTGTGCTGTTTATGGTCGGTTATATGACTGGAATACTTCCTTAGCTGTAGCTCCGCCTGGCTGGCACCTACCCACTGATGCTGAGTGGCAAACCCTAATTGGATACCTTGGAGGGTATGATATGGCAGGCGGTAAAATGAAAGAGGCAGGTACAGCACATTGGCTCAGCCCTAATACAGGTGCCGATAACAGTAGCGGTTTTACCGGGCTTCCAGGCGGCTACCGTATACTTAATTCATTTAACAACCCTAACGAATATGGTGTTTGGTGGAGTTCCACAGAAAACGATGGGATGTATGCATGGAGTTATACTCTAATGTACAGTGGTGCTGATGCAACCAGGGTTATTAGCGATAAAACTATTTTCGGTCTTTCCGTTCGTTGCATCAGGGATTGATTTTTTATAAAACTTTATTTAAACGCCGGGTGATGCTGGTGCAAAGTATCTCTTAAAAATTGCCTGTCAAGATGGGTATATATTTCAGTAGTGGTGATGCTCTCATGTCCAAGCATTTCCTGTACAGCTCTCAAATCAGCCCCGCCTTCTACCAGGTGTGTGGCAAAGGAATGCCGGAACGTGTGTGGTGAGATAGTTTTCTTTACCCCGGCTTTTTTCGCCAGGTCTTTTATGATCAGGAATATCATCACCCTGCTTAATTTACTGCCTCTCCTGTTTAAGAATAAAACATCCTCATTACCAGGTTTCACTGTAAGGTGTACACGAATATCATTTTTATAAATTTTCAAATATTTTATTGCATCACCGCCAATTGGTACAAGGCGTTCTTTATCTCCCTTACCCGTTACCCTTATAAAGCCCACATCCATATACAGGCAGCTGATACGCAGGTTCACCAGTTCGCTTACACGAATGCCGCAGCTATACAATGTTTCCAGCATGGCTTTGTTACGGCCACCTTGCGGTGTGCTTAGATCAATCTCTCCGATGATTTTTTCTATTTCATCAAAACTAAGTATATCGGGTAATGCCCTTTTTAATTTGGGTGCTTCCAGCAATGCGGTGGGGTCAGCAGTAATGATCTGCTCCAGCAAACAATATTTAAAAAAGGCTTTTAATCCTGATATGATCCTGGCCTGTGATCCCGGCATCATGCCCAACTGGCTGATCCATTTTACAAAACCTTCCAGGTCTTTTAATACAATTTCAGACGGTGCTTTTTTACTTTCTGTTTGTTCTAAATAAGTCGTGAGTTTTTCAATATCATGCAGGTAAGCTTCCACTGAATTTTCACTCAGCGATTTTTCTAATTGTAAATAGGCTTTAAACCCCTTTTTATAAACTTCCCACATTTAACTACACGATTTAGTATGGATACTTTTTGCAAGGCGAAATTATTTACAAACTTCTCATTCTTTTTAACAATGCTGTTGTTTGCAATTTAAAGGAAGTATGATTGACTGCAAGAAATAAAAAATAAACTATTGATGCATCAATTCAATATTTCCTATTTTCGTTTTACTTATCTCAGTTGTAAATATGAAAGTAAACATTCGGTCGTTCAGGCAAAACGTAAAACGCAATAAAAGAAAGTTCAAGACATTTTTAACCAAGCTGGAAAACAATCCTCCCAAAGGATTGCATAAAATGATGGAAGAAGTGGATAAAGAAGTGTGGGCAGAAACCGACTGCCTCACCTGTGGTAATTGTTGCAAAAAGATGACCCCTACTTTTACCACTGCCGATGTAAAACGTATTGCAGCTCATTTTGAAATGACACCTGCAGCTTTCAAAGAAAAGTGGCTGGTGTATGAAAAAAAAGATGGGGACTGGCAAAACAAAAAACAGCCTTGCCAATTTTTGAATCTTACAGATAATAAATGTTCTATCTATCCTATCAGGCCTGCTGATTGTGCTGGTTTCCCTCATCTCACCAAGAAGAAAACCACTGATTACATTCACGTTCACAAACAAAATATTGAGTACTGCCCGGCCACCTATAAAATGGTGGAAAAGATGAAGATGCTGATGAGTTAAATCTTGCTAGAGGTACACATCTTCAATTAAAAAATATTCGGGTGCCTCATTCTTAATAATGATGATAGAAAGAATATCAAACTGTATACGTTTCCATTCCGGATACAGGTACAGGTATTCTTCCGCTGCATTGATAAGATTTTTTATTTTTTTGATGCCAACCTTTTCCTCTGGCATTCCATAGTTTTTAGTGCGTCTTGTTTTTATCTCTATAAAGTGCAGCACCTTATTCTTTTCGGCAATAATATCTACTTCCCAACGGGAATGCCGCCAGTTTTGTGATATGATTCCGTAGCCGTTTGCAATAAGGTGTTCCCGTCCCAATTGCTCACCTAGCTTGCCCGTTTGATTGTGTGTGGCCATTAATCAAAGTTATTTCAATATGCGATTCGTAATTCAGGGATAAGTTGGTCTTTAAAAATGCGAATTGGAAAATAATTATTGCCTATTTTTGCTGCAAAGAATTTAAAAATGCAAAAAGATCAGATATCGTCCATGTGGATAGCCGTTATTTTAATTTTATTAGCTGCAATATCAAGGGTAATTATGTATCCGCATAATTTTAGTCCAATGATAGGTATGGCCATTTTTGGTGGCGCTGTTATTAAAGATAAAAGACTGGCTTTTGCCTTACCGCTTCTTTCCATGTTTCTTTCTGATGTAATGTTTGAAGTATTTAATATAGCTCCGGGTTTCTGGGGATGGGGGCAGCTTGCAGGGTACGGTATTTTTGCTTTGATCACTGTTATAGCTTTCAATTTAAAAAAGGCAAATGTGGTAAGTGTTGCAGGCTACTCAATCATGTCTTCAGTGATTTTCTTTTTATTGTCCAACCTGTTTTTCTTTATTATAGATAATCCTGTTTATCATACGTACACCCAGGATTTGAATGGATTTGTAAATTGCTATGTTAGTGCATTGCCATTCTTCCGCACCAGCTTTATAGCCGATCTTGTTTACAGCGGCGTTTTATTTGGAGGATATTATCTCATGAATAAATACCTTGTTCAGAAATCAGTTACAACAGCATAAAATTATAAAATGAACTTATATAAAAAGCCGCTTTCAGAGCGGCTTTTTTATTTATAAAGTTGCTTCATAGCCTTCATCCGTTAACCAGTCTTTACTATCTGCTGCAGCAGTAGCCAGTTCATCGCAGCGGTTGTTGTAAGGATTAGTAGAATGACCTTTTACCCATACAAACCGGATGGAAAAATTCTGTGCTATTTTGTAATAGGTTTTCCATAGATCAGCATTTTTTTTGCCGCCTTTAAAATCTGTTTTTATCCAGTTTTTTAACCAGCCTTTTTCCACGGCATTTACCACGTACTGACTGTCAGAGTAGATTACTATCGGCAGCGTGTTTTTCTTTATGGCCTTGATGCCTTCTATCACTGCCATTAATTCCATCCGGTTATTGGTGGTAAGCCGGAAGCCTTGTGACAGCTCTTTCCGGAGATGTCCCCACATCAAAATCGCCCCGTATCCACCAGGTCCCGGGTTACCTCTTGAAGAGCCATCCGTGTATAATAAAATTTTTTCCATTACTAATATTTAACCCTGGTTATTTCTTTGCAAAAAGGGTTTAGGTACAAATCATCTATACCGATGAATTCAAATCTTTTAAAGAAAACTGTATTGTTCTTATAACCCATGATCTTGGGTTTAAAATTATCGATGTAAGAAGATGGCAAAATTATTTTATTACCTGTGGCCTGCTTCAGTGCTTTGTAAATCATTTCAGAGCAATAGAGACTGTCATCTGTCTTTAAGTTAAATGTAGCATCAAAAGGAATTTTAGACTCATAATCCTTTTTTAAAACAGCATGCATTTTATCAGCTTCCAATACAGAGAGCTGGTATTGAAAAATTCCAAATCCTGTTTTTTGTAACGGGTTTACAAAAGAATCAAAAGGATCTTTTTTGCATGCCCCATCCGGATTTTCTTCTCCACCCATACAATGATACACTACATAACCGCTGTCTTCTTTGAATACAATACCACTGTGGGAATATACCCGTTCCCTTCTTGAAAAATTTTGCATTATCAGACTTTCAAAATCATTGTCACTCCTGGTGATCAGTTGACCATCCTGCAGTAATTTTTTTGCATTGGCAATAGCGCTGACATTGATTTCGCTAACAGCCTTGATTGTACTGTCTTTTGTTGATGCAGGGGAAGAAGCGATTGCTTTTTTTTGCTGGCATGAGATGATAGTTGCTGAAAAGAAAAACAGCCATGCAAAGTGATGTAAGAATAATATACCGGGCTTCTTTCCTTTCATTTTTAATACTAAACATTCATGTGCTGTGAAATAAAAAAGACTGCCTGCTATGGCAGCCAGTTCATTATAAAAATCACTTGTTTACCTGGAAGTAAATTTAAATTTATCAATACCCACACCCAGGCCATTAATTCCCTGCGGACCGCCATCCGGCACATAATACCTGAATGCAATTCTTGATTTTTTTGCAACAGAAAATCCACTGACCGTAGCAGTATATTTTGTCCATATACCAGGGTAGGAGGCTTCGCCTTCTAATAAATAATCCGGGTTAATATCCAGCAGTACTTTTGTAAAGTTACCTACGCTGGTTGCTTCTCTTCCTACATCTGATGAACCATCCGTTTCATTGATCCTAACTTCCATCCTGTCTCCACCAATGGCCGGGTTATCGTACGTTCTTGTATAAAAACTGATCACATCACCATCTTTTACTGTTACTTCAGGAGATATTAACCAGTTACTGCAATTAGCAATATTAAAACCACATTCAGATGTTGTCATAATAAAATCACTTCCGGAAAAGGAAGGATTGTTATCACCAAAGCCACCGGCTGCTGGATAATTGAAAGGAGCTGTACCCAATGTTTTTGGAATTAAACCATGATACATGGAAACATAAAAAAATCCTTGTGTCCAGCCAATAGTCCCTAAAGGTTTCGTGTTGTTTTTAATTACCCATCCTTTTGCCACCGCCTTGCTTACGGTATCAAATTCTTCCGTAAATGAAAAATCGGTTTGAGTTGCTGCAGGGGCATCTTTTTTAGCACAGGAAAAAACCGTTACGATGATTGCTGTAAAAATCCCGATCAGCAGTATAAATTTATTTTTCATATCAATCAATTTATTAAAAATCGGTGATGGTTATTTAGCACTGTTATAAGTAACCTCGTCAATACCAATAACGGTTTTGTGAATTTGACTGTACAGCGTATCCAGGTTACCGGGCTCAACCGCCGATAGTACAACCGGATCCTGTTGTTCTAATAAATACCTGAAAGCAAACCTGCCTTTTACAACTGTTTGCAATCCCTTTACTTCTCCTTCAAATCTTGTCCATTCTGTAGGAAAAGCGTTAGCCGGATCAGATTCATATTCAGCATAATTGGGATTAATATCCAGCAATTTGATATCAAAGTCGCCTGTGTTGTTTGAATTGGTGCCTACATTCAGGCTGCTGGTTTTACTTACCCATAATTGTAAACGGGACAGCCCTTTGCAGTAAGCATAAAAAATAATTTTATCGCCATTTTTGATGGATAACTCCGGAGACGTTAACCAGCAACTTACATCATACGGATTACCGGGACCTGAAAAATTAATTACATCTGCGCAGGCAATGCTGGTGGCAACATATCCATTAACAGCATTTTGAGAAAAAAATGCCGGCATCCAGTAACGTTGCGGATAAGGTGCATATGGAAATTGAAGAGAGTCTAACGTAAACTGGGCCTGGCTCCAGCCCGGGAAATAAGTAACCAAATAATTCACGGAACCAAAGTCGGGAGTTTCTGCCACATCGTACCACTTGCGGCCAACAGGTGTACTGGTATTAACAGACCGCCATCCTTTTGCGTAGGCTTGTTCATAATTATCAAAACTCTCAGTAAAACTTTGATCAGTTGTGGGCGGTGGAATGCTAAGTTTACTATCGTCCCGGCAGGATTGAAAAAGTACGATTGCCACTACTGAATACGCAATCATTTTGCGTAAAGTATTTTTTATCATAAGTATTTAATTCTGGTTGCTCCCTGCTGTTTTCGGAAGGCATAAAATTAGTCAATTTTTTGCTAAAGCAGTCCGGTAAACTTTTAAAGGAACACCATGCGTTATACCTGGAAGACACCTGTTTTAAATTCATCCATTTTACTGTTATTATTAGCTGCGGCAATACCTTCACTTATCAGTATTCTTGTTTCTGCAGGATCAATAATTGCATCTACCCACAAACGGGCGGCAGCATAGTATGGCGTTGTCTGAGTATTATATCGTTGAATGATTTCGTTGAGTAGTTTTGTTTCTTCCGCCGGGTCTATCACTTTGCCTTTTGCTTTTAAAGAAGCCACTTGTATTTGCAGCAAGGTTTTAGCTGCCTGGTCACCACCCATCACTGCAATTTTTGCATTGGGCCATGCATAGATAAATCTTGGATCATAAGCTTTGCCACACATGGCATAATTGCCGGCACCATAACTGTTGCCGACAATAAAAGTTATTTTTGGAACTACCGAATTGGCAACTGCATTCACCATTTTGGCGCCATCTTTAATAATACCACTGTGTTCACTGCGGCTGCCCACCATAAAGCCGGTAACATCCTGCAAAAAAATAAGCGGTATCTTTTTTTGGTTGCAGTTTAAAATAAATCGGGCCGCTTTGTCTGCACTATCATTGTAAATAACGCCACCTAATTGCATTTCGCCTTTTTTATTTTTAACGATCAACCGCTGGTTGGCTACAATACCCACTGCCCATCCATCCACTCTTGCATATCCACATACAATCGTTTTGCCGTAATCTTCTTTAAACTGATCAAAACTATCGGCATCTGCAATGCATTCAATAATGTCCACCATATTGTAAGGCTTTGTATTACCCTCGCTGATGATGCCATAAATATCGTTGCTGTTTTTTTTAGGTGCAACAGTTGTTATCCTGTCAAACCCTGCATTACCAGGCTTACCGAGTTTGCTGATTATTTTTTTTATATGATCAAGGCATTCTTTTTCTGTATCAAATTTATAATCGGCAATACCACTGATGGCTGTATGGGTGGTGGCACCACCGAGTGTTTCTGTATCCACCTCTTCGCCAATAGCTGCTTTTACCAAGTAAGGGCCCGCTAAAAAAATAGAGCCATTGCCTTCTACCATCAATGTTTCATCACTCATGATGGGGAGGTAAGCACCACCTGCAACGCATGCACCCAATACGGCTGCTATTTGTGTAATGCCCATCGCACTCATCTTTGCGTTGTTACGAAAGATGCGTCCGAAATGTTCTTTATCCGGAAAAATTTCATCCTGCATGGGTAAATAAACGCCGGCACTATCCACCAGGTAAATGATGGGTAAATGATTTTCCATGGCGATCTCCTGCATCCTCAAATTCTTTTTGCCGGTGATAGGAAACCATGCACCAGCTTTTACGGTTTGATCATTGGCAACAACAATGCATTGTTTGCCGCTTACATATCCAATGCCGCTAACCGTGCCACCAGCAGGGCATCCGCCATGTTCAGCATACATTTCATATCCTGCAAAAGCACCGATCTCTGTAAATGGTTTACCATCATCACACAGGTATTTTATTCTTTCCCTTGCGGTAAGTTTGTTTCTTTCCCGTTGTTTTTCAATGGCTTTTTTTCCGCCGCCTTCATAAATGTCTTCTAATCGATGCTTCACCTGGCTGCAGGCAAGCTTCATAGCATCTTCATTTTTGTTGAATTCAATATTGTTCATGTGGCATTTTATCTTTTTTGGAAAAGTAGCTGGATCAATTTATGTTCATACAAAAATATGCTGATTGAGGATAAAAGCACAGAGATTAAAAGTAATAAAAAAGCCCTCCAATTTTGTTGGAGGGCCTGTGCCCACGAAAGGAATCGAACCTTCACACCCTTGCGAATGGCAGATTTTGAGTCTGCTGCGTCTACCAATTCCGCCACATGGGCAACTTTTATCTTTGAAAACGTTTAAACGTTGCATCGTTGTTAGACGACTTCAACGTTTTCAACGGGCTGCAATATTACGTCATCCGGCTATTCTGTCCAAAATACGTTGTAAGTATTTTTTCTTGTAATAATATTCTTTCAGTTTCAACAGGTCTGCCGTATTGGTGGTGGAATCATTATAATTTTTAATGATACCGCTTACCTCAGAATATATATCCTTTTCAAAATCAGCGATTGCAGCGGCTGAGTCTTCAGATAAGTTTTCATTTAATTCCATCACCTCCATTAAAAATTCAGGCGGCAGTGGATATTTTTCTTCTTCCTGCAGCAGGCCTTTTAATTTTAATAAATATTGAATGGTGGCATCAGGGTCTTTAAAGATCTTAAATGCTTTATTTAGTTCCGATGTTTTTTCCAGCGCTTCCTGCTGGGCAGTTTCATCTTCCTGTACAAAAAAATCAGGATGATATTTTTTCTGCAGCTCAAAATATTTTTTTGCCAGCACAGATTTATCCACCGTAACACTTACGGGTATATCAAATAATTCAAAATAATTCATGCTGCAAAATTAAGTAATGCATTATTACTTCAGCATCCTTACATTTTACTGGATGCATTTAAAATTGTCGCAGTCCATTCTATCTCACCAATCGTTCCGTAGGAACGAAAGCATTATAATTTGTTCTCTTTCTACCCACGAAACGTCCCAAAGGGACGACTGGTGGGTAGAATTTGTGAAAGATGCAAATTTTCGTTCCGTAGGAACGATTGGTGCTGTGCGACAATTTTAAATGCACCCATTTTACTTCAAACAAGATTCCCTTTTGCGTAGCGCAGGATTTATTAACTTGCCGCCACAAAAAAGACGATTGATGCTACAAATAGGTTTGATCCGGGAAGGAAAAACACCGCCAGACAACAGGGTGGCACTAACCCCGGCACAATGCAGGTGGGTACATAAAAATTCCTCCGAAATAAAAGTGGTGGCACAACATTCCACCAACCGTTGTTTTACCGACAAAGAATTTGAAAGAGCAGGAGTGGAGGTAAGAGAAGATATGAGTGAATGCGACATACTGCTGGGTATAAAAGAAGTACCGGTGGATATGCTGATACCGGGGAAAATTTATTTATTCTTTTCTCATACTAAAAAGCTGCAGCCTCATAATCAGAAATTGTTTAAGGCGATACTGGATAAGAAAATTTCATTAATAGATTACGAATGCCTGGTGCATGATGATGGCCAGCGGGTATTGGGTTTTGGTTTTTTTGCAGGTATAGTGGGTGCCCACAATGGCATGATGGCTTATGGAAAACGTACCGGGCATTTTAGCCTGGGCAGTGTGCATGCAAGCAAAGATTACAGGACTTTGATACATACTTATTTTGGATTAAAGTTGCCCAATATAAAAGTAGCCATTACCGGCAGCGGCCGTGTGGCACATGGTGTGCTGGAAGTAATGAACCTGATGGGTATTACCGAAGTGGAACCGGATGAATACCTGGAAAGAAAATTTAGCTACCCGGTATATGTGCAATTAAAAGGTGCAGACTTATACACTCACAAAGAATTAAAGACTTACAAACGGGATCATTTTCATGAGCATCCGGAACAATACCGCAGCCGTTTTTTACCATACTCAAAATGTACAGATGTGCTGATGAACGGTGTGTACTGGACTGAAAATGTACCACGCCTTTTTGAATTGAATGACATTGATGAAACATTTGCCATACAAACCATTGCTGATATTACAGATGATGAACATGGTTCTGTTCCGATCAACTTAGGCGATCAGAGTATCAATGACCCGGTGTATGGAGTAGATAAAATTACCAAAGAAAAAACGGCACCTTACCTGCACAGTAGTATTGATATAATGGCAGTGGGTAATTTACCAAACGAATTACCAAGAGATGCCAGCCAGTATTTTGGTGAGCAATTAATAAAATATGTGTTGGAAGACCTGGTGAAAGGAAACAGTGTGTTGATTGACAGAGCAACGATTGTGAAGGATGGAAATATTACCGAACCGTTTAGTTATATGAATGACTATGGCGGTAAATAAATTTTTATTATTTTGTTGGGATGAGCAGGCTGGCGTATATATCGGTGAGTTATAATAAACGGCATTTGCTGAATGAAGAGCTGCTGGTAATTGCGGAAGTACTGCAGCAATTTGGGATAAATTCATTGGTATTTGCAGACAATTATCAATTTGATAAAACCCAGGAACGGGCAATGATGCAGCAGGCATTTGCTGATATTGATAAGGCTGATATGTTGATAGCCGAAACTTCTGATAAAGCCATTGGAATTGGGGTGGAAGTAGGATATGCAAAAGCAAAAGGAATAACCATTATTTATGTAAGACATATCAATGCGGAACATTCCTCTACTGTAGCTGGCACAAGTGATCACCAAATTATTTTTAGTAATACCAATGACCTGGCTTTACAATTGAAAAACCTGTTAACAGTAATTCAGCAAAAGCAAAACAGGTAACTAACATTGCTTTACAAGTACAAATAATAATCCTGCAGCAGATCAATAAACTTAGTGGTGTAATCTCCCATCTTATCCCTGATGCTGATCTCTTCTTTGGTGGAAGGAGTTTGATGCCTGGTGAAAAATAACATTCCACGGAACCATGCATGCAGCGGTGTCTGTTTAACCAATATTTTTTTAGAGAGATATAAACCAACTTTTTCAGCTTCCTCCAAACAATATGTTATCCGGTGATAAGGCAGCAATATTACAAAGGCCCCGTCTTCCTCTAAATATTTTGTCACCACTTCCAGCAATTGCTGCAAGGTTAATGTAGTGTCATGTTTAGCTGCATTCTTTTTATCGTCGTCACTTTTTAAATCTTTTTCAAAAAAAGGTGGGTTGCTGATAATGCAATCATATTTTTTTTCGGAATCAAATTGTAAAATATCAGCATGAACAATTTGCAGCCGTTCTTTCCATGGCGATTCTTCAAAATTTTCTCTTGCCTGGTAGTAGGAAGCTTTGTCAATTTCTACGGCATCAATTTGTGCAGCAGTTTTTTGAGTCAGCATTAAACTTAACAAGCCGGTTCCTGTGCCGATGTCAAGAATATTGTTTGCAGTTAATTTACCCTCCACCATCGAAGCTGCAGTGTAGGCACCAAACAGGCAGGCATCGGTGCATACTTTCATGGCGCATCTTTCCTGCTCTACTGTAAACTGTTTGAATTGAAAATATGTATTGGCCATAGTTGGATTTCACACAAAGCAACAAAGAATACAAAGAAAACAACAAAAAAATTATACCCGTTGTTCCTTTGTATTCTTTGTATGAGAAAATTATTTAGTAATTCCTTCTAATGACAATAGGAAAGCATAATTCAATGCGATATCCTTTAAATAATCAAATCTTCCGGATGCACCGCCATGACCAAAATCCATATTGGTGTGCAGCAGCAATAAATTCTTATCCGTCTTCATCGTCCGCAGTTTGGCCACCCATTTAGCAGGTTCAAAATATTGCACCTGGCTATCGTGAAGTCCGGTTGTTACCAACAGGTTGGGATAATTTTTCTTCTCTACATTTTCGTAGGGTGAATAGCTTTTCATGTAATCGTAATACTCCTTATTTTTTGGATTGCCCCATTCATCAAATTCGTTGGTAGTTAGCGGAATGCTTTCATCCAGCATGGTGTTGATCACATCCACAAAAGGAACCTCAGCTATAATGCCATTCCACAGATCTGGTGCCATATTGCTAATGGCACCCATCAGCAAACCACCGGCACTGCCGCCCTCTGCATAAAGGTGGCCTTTGGAGGTATATTTTTCATTCACTAAAAATTCACCACAATCAATAAAATCTGTGAAGCTGTTTTTCTTCTTCATCAGTTTGCCATCTTCGTACCACTGCCTGCCCATTTCCTGTCCGCCACGAATGTGTGCAATAGCAAATACAAAACCCCTGTTGAGCAAACTTAACCTGCTGCTGGCAAAACTTGCCTCGGTGCTGTATCCATAAGAACCATAAGCATATAGCAATAATGGGGCGCTGCCATTTTTCTCCATTCCTTTTTTATATACCAATGATACAGGAACTTTAGTGCCATCTTTTGCCGTGGCATACAACCGCTCTGTAACATAATCTTCCGGTTTGTATCCTCCCACCACTTCCTGCTGTTTCATCAGCTTTTTATCTTTTGTAGCCATATCGTAATCATATACAGAACTGGGTGTGGTTAATGAAGTGAAATTGTATCTTAACTTACTGCTGTTGTATTCGGGATTGGTGCCGGTGCCTGCAGCGTAAGTGGGCTCGCCAAAATCAATATAATGCTCCTGACCACTGCTGATGTTTTGTATCCTTAATTTTACAAGGCCATCTTTTCTTTCATTCAGCACCACGTAATCTTTAAACTCTTCCACACCCTGCAGTAATACATCACTGCGGTTAGGTATCACTTCCTTCCAGTTGCTGCTGACTGTTTTATCCAGCGGACATTCCATCAACCTGAAATTTTTGGCGTTCCAGTTGGTACGTATTAAAAATTTATTTTCTAATGGGGTTACATCATACAGCACATCCTTCATCCTTGGTTCAAAAGATTTAAAAGCATCCATTGGTTTGCCGGCGTCTATCCATTTTGTTTCAGAAGACAAAGTAGCCTGCGAAATAATAAAAATGTATTTGTTATTTTTTGTTTTATACACGCCAATGTAATTGCTCTTATCTTTCTCCTCATACACCGTTGCATCTGTTGCTGCATCTATGCCAAGTGTATGACGCTTGATTTTTTCTGATAGCAATGTCACCTGGTTGTTGGAAGTATAAAAAAAGGTCTTGTTATCTTTAGCCCAAGTGGGATCGCCACCGGTCCCTGTAACAGCGTCTTTATAAATTTCACCGGTCTCCAGGTTTTTGATATGGATAATGTATTGTCTTCTTGATATTTCATCCACGCCGTATGCCAGTAATTTATTGTCTTCGCTAATCTCCATGCCGGTAACAGAAAAATACGGTTTGCCTTCTGCCATTGCATCTACATCTAACAGTATTTCTTCTTTAGCATCCAGGCTGCCTTTCTTCCTGCAATATTTATAATACTGTTTTCCATCTTCCGTTCTGCTGTAATAGTAATAGCCATTTTTAAAATAGGGAACACTCTCATCTTTTTCCTTTATCCGGGCTTTCATTTCTGTAAACAGGTCGGCCTGGAATTTTTTAGTGCCACTCATCATGGTATCTAAATAAGCATTTTCTGCTTTCAGGTAATCCACTACTTTGGTACTGTCCGGCCCTTTTTTAAAATAGTCGATCATCCAGTAATAATTATCTACTACTGTATCGCCATGTAATATCCTTGTATAGGGTTTCATATCTGCCACCGGAGCTTTCACCCCCTCCGGCCATAGAAAGGCTTCTTTTTTCATTTCTGTTTTAGTGTTGCATGAAGTGATCAATACTATTGCAATAGCGGTTAAATATGCTGGCTTCATAAATGTTTTTTAGGGCTGTAATGTACAAAGTTTTTTGGGGCCAATGTGTGAACGGGGATTTAGAAAGATTTATTGATTAATAGGATTGTTTATTGGAGAGTGCTTTTAATCCACTCAAATCATCGTTCAAACAAAGTGAAGTAAAATGGTATGGCGTAAAGTGAATGTATAAAGCGAAACTGCCTTTGCCGACAGGCAGATTTAAAATGATTGATTGATCAAGCCGATTATATTACTGCACCGTGCATTTAATCTTATTAATCCTTTTAATCCACCCAAATCACCGTTCAGACAACAAATATTTTCAACTACCATTCAGCTCTGGCAGTGGGGGTAATGCTTAAATCTGCAAAGTCTTTATTTAAAAATTTATAGTAAGCGGTAATTGCGATCATACCGGCATTATCGGTGCAGTATTCAAATGCAGGAATAAAAGTTTGCCAGCCCATTTTATCTCCTGTTTCTTTCAACGCTTTTCTTAAGCCACTGTTGGCGCTTACGCCACCGGCAAGGCAAATGTTGTTGATGCCGGTTTCTTTAGCAGCCTTTTTTAATTTATTCAATAAGATGCTGATGATACGAAACTGTATGCTGGCGCAGATGTCTGCTAAGTTGTGGTTGATAAATTGTTTACGTTCTTCCAGGGTAGCGGTAAACTGTTCTTTAAAAACATTGCTGGTGCCGGCGTTTTGTAAAAAATATAAGATGGAAGTTTTCAATCCACTAAAACTAAAATTCAAACCTGCTATTTGTGGCTCCGGAAATTGAAAGCGTTTAGGGTTACCGTTAGCAGCATATTGATCTATCAACGGCCCGCCAGGGTAGGGAAGACCTAATAGCTTGGCACTTTTATCAAAGGCTTCTCCTGCTGCATCATCAATGGTTTCTCCAATTACTTTTATTTGAATGGGAGATTCACACAACACAATTTGTGTATGACCGCCACTGACAGTTAAACACAAAAAAGGGAATGCAGGTTTGTTATCCTGAATCAAATTGGCCAGTACATGCGCCTGCATGTGGTGCACTGCAATCAGCGGTTTATCCAATGCCAGCGAAAGTGATTTGGCAAACTGTGCACCCACCAGCAAAGAACCAATGAGGCCGGGCGCCTGTGTAAAAGCAATGGCGTTCAGGTCTTTCAATTCACAACCGGCCGCCTTCAATGCCTGGTCCACCACAGGAACAATATTTTGTAAATGTGCCCTGCTGGCCAGTTCCGGCACCACACCACCATATTTTTCATGCACCGACTGTGTGGCAATGATGTTGGATAGTATCTTTCCATCTTTACAAACCGAAGCCGCCGTTTCATCGCAGGAAGATTCGATGGCGAGGATAATACCCCCACTAACGCCCCCATCCCCTAAAGGGGAGAAATTATTATCTTCTCTGCTGAGTGATGAAGAGTTGTTTATTGGAAAATTCATTTTACGAAAATACTTTAACCGTAAGAATAATGGAAGGTGGCTGTGAATTTAGTACTCGAGTTCCCCCTTTAGGGGGCGGAGGGGGTTTTACTTACTCCGTATCGCTTCCACCGGGTCCATCTTGGCGGCCCTGGATGCAGGAAAGATACCCGCCAGTACACCCACCACCAGGCAGATAACAACAGTGCTGATCAATAAGGGGATTGAAATATACACCGGAAAATCCAGCGCAGATAATACCAGCGATAAAATATAAACAAACAACAGTCCGAATGCGCCACCCATTAAACAAAGTATGGCCGCTTCCAGCAAAAATTCAAAAAGAATACTGCTTTTTTTTGCACCAATAGCTTTCTTTAAACCAATTACACTGGTTCTTTCTTTTACCGTTACAAACATGATGTTGGCAATACCAAACATACCTACTATCAGGCTGATAATACCGATGAGTCCACCAACAATATTAACTGTACCAAACAAGTCGGTAATAGCTTTACTGAATGCTTCCACACTGTTCAGGGAAAAGTTATCTTCCTGGCGGGGAGCAAGCCTGCGTACCTGCCGCATGATACCTTCCAGTTCGTTGCTTAGTGCTGTGGTGGTAACATTTTCATATCCTTTTACAATGATCACGGGGTTACTGCTTTCTTCATCCACCAGCTGTTTCACAAACTTGTAACTCAGCATTACACAGTTATCATAATCCCAGCCCACAAAATTTTTACCTTCTTTTTTTATTACCCCCACTATTTTTACCTGCTTGCCTTTAATGTCAAAAGATTTCCCCAACGCCCGTTCTGCAGTGCCATACAGCTTTTCTGCATTTTCATAACCCATCAGTCCCACTGCGGTGCCGCTGTTAAATTCAGCGGCAGAAATGTACCGGCCTGCTTCAAAATTAATGGGCTGGATATTCATCTGGCCTTCCATGATGCCATACACAGAAGCATCCGACAGCATATCATCTTTGTAAGAAAGATTGCCATTGGTTCTCACCAAATAACTAATGTCTTCTATTAACTGGGAGCGTTCTTTTATCAACGCCACTTCTTCGTATTTCATTACCGGCCTGGCCCTGTATTTCCAGAACGGTTTATCCGGTCCGCCGCCATATTCCCATTTATCAATGTAGATAGTATTGCTGCCCAGTGTTTTTACTTCTGACTGTATATTACGCTCCAGGCTGGTAACAGTGGCCAGTACCCCAATGATACAAAAAATGCCAAACGCCACACCGGTAAGGCTCAGCGCCGACCGCAGTTTGTTTACCCTCAGCTCCTGTACGGTAAGCCTCAGTGAATTACTTAATATGTTCAGCGTTTTACGCATGTATCAAAAGTACAGTAAGATTTTTATTGTAATGGATAAAATGTATAAATGGTTAGAAAGAAGTAATGATTTTTAAAGGCAATTTTTTGTAACGGTCATGATAGCTTTTGTCATCGTCGTTGTGTTACTCACTTTTACGGCATACCAATTGGCAGCAAAAATTCACCTTATTGGTTGAATATTGGTTATGGATTAATAATAATCACAGTGCCAATTGGAACATGCGTATAAAGTTCATTAATCTCTTCATTGGTAACAGCTATGCAGCCATTGGTCCAGTCTTTATATCGTTGGAACTTTCCCATATAGCCCTGGCCATTTTTTAATCCATGTATTTTAATGTCTCCACCAGTCGGAATTCCAAGCAACCTTGCGTTATTGATGTCAACAGGATTGGGGTATGAAATACCAACGTTTTTATGGCAAGTGCTGTTAGGGTTTTTAGCATTGATAAAATAAGTTCCTTCTGGTGTTCTTTCATCTCCTTCATATTGTTTGTGGCCAATAGGATTGTCTCCAAGTGAAATAGTGTAGGTTTTTAAAAGCGAATTGCCGGAGTAAACAAGCATTTTTCTTTTTGATTTGTATACCACAATCCTTGTAACAGCGGTATCTTTCGGTAAGGATTTTTCAGGTAAGAAATAATAAGCGGTTAACGCTGTAATGAAAATGAAGGTGAAGTAAAAACAGAGTTTTCGCATATGTAAAGCGGTATTGCTTAGAAACAATATTATTTAATATTTTCTATTTTAATTATTAAAGTTTTTTTTGCACTGATGAATGAACTGCTGTTAACTAAAAACAGCAGCATGATACTGGTTAAAGCTTCGGGGGTGCTCGGGAAACACAACTCCTGCGGAGGTGAATAGCTGGCGTTTTAAGAGGAACTAACAAGGGCTGAAAAGAGAATCGTCTTTATCTTTTAATTAATTTAGCGGATATTAAATCAGTTACAATAAACCGGGCATCGTTGCTCCCTAAATGACCGTAACCACCTTCTCTATCATTTTCAAATATGCCAACTGCCTCAATTTCTAAAAGGAAGTTTGATAATTGTTGAAAGCTTCATTAAAAACAGTTTCAAATTTTTGAGGAGGGTTAAATGGATTACTTCCTTCGAATTGAAGATCTGTAGAGAGTTTTGGATCACATCCCTTTCCTCCATTATTAAATGTCCAATATTCAAGTATCCCACTATAATAGCCCTTAACGTAAACTTGCTTTCCCTTATGATTAGGAAGATCGCAGAATGAAATGACAGGGAAAGTGTCTTTATACATTTTTATGTGATGATAATTAATTGACCGGCAACTGATAATTGACAGAAAGTAAATTACAAGTAAAGGATATTTAATAGACATATGTGCAGCTTTTGCCTTTGTTGCTTTTTTGCCCAGACGGGTTTTCGTCATTAACTATTTATAAATGTAAAACATTGAAGCGAAATAACGTCAGCAGCTAAGTTTTAATATAGTCCCCTCGCTTTTAAAATTGTCTGCTGCTTTAATTTGAATAAGTCTTCAGTGTAGTTGCCGTAAACAGCAATAGCCCGACGGTTTTTTATCAAGTAATAAGGTGTTGGATACATAGTTTCAATCTCTTCTTTAGTGAAGTTGTCAATAGGAAATGACACCTCTTCCGTCCACTCAATTCTTTCCGGTTTAACAGTTATGTTATTTTTAAATGGATGATTATAGTCGTATGTTGAATAAGGACTTGCCCACTTGCCATTCTTAGCCAGGTAGAGATTAAAATACTGGTATTTTTCATGGTAGAGTTTGCCATTGGTAAATGAAACAAACAGCAAAACTGTTTTGTGTTTTGAAAAACCGGGTTGCCCATAATGATCATATGCAGCAAACTCAATAGTGTCGGCTTTGTAAGCGCCTTGCATTAATTGCAAAATCTTATACTTTGCAAAATACCTGCTGTCCGTGTTTGTGGATATGTGTATGACATAGCTTGTGTCTTTACCTTCTATAAGTGTATCCACAAGTTTTTGCTTTTTGTCTTCTGGAGATAATTTTACCTCAATAATTTCACCTACAAATACTATTAAGCTGTCTTTGTTATGTTGTGCAAAGGCAGATGTTAGAGAGGTAAATATTGTCAGTATTATTAAGGTTGCAGTTTTCATAAATCCTCCTGTGGGTGTTTTTTACTTGAACTATTTATAAATATAAATCATTGAAGCGAAACATAAACGTTGCAGAAGAACTAAACATTCTCTTCCGAAGCAGCCCAATCCCAAATCACAATACTCCACTCAATTTCATTGATATCAGTGAACCGGTGTACCTCAACAAAGCCCACTCTTTTATGAGCATTGATGGAACGGGTATTACTGGTTACAATTTCTGTAATGGCGAAATCATATGTTGCTTTAAAATTGTTTTTATAGGCAGCATAGCAATTATCCAGTAGCCCCAGGCCACGATAATTTTTATCAATACAAACCTGCCCCACTACGATGAAATTGTATGCGGAGATCAATTGCCCTTTGTACAATATTTTCTCAAACATTTCAAACATCGGAACCAACACAGGTATATCCAGCTTTGAATGTTGCGTCATGGCAAGCAGGTACCCCACTACTTTATTTTGGTCTTTAATGATCACGTGCCGCTCATAGTCATTTAATTTTTTTAGATCCTCAAAACTGTGGCAAACGGTAACAAAGCCCTGGCTCTGTATTTCACTTTCTGTTAAACTGTAAGGAAGATTCTTTTTCTGCAGATCCAGTATTTCAGAAAGCTCATTGTCTGTCTTGGAAGTATTATAAGTAATCATGTGATGGTGGCTAAGTTGATACAAAAGTAATGGCATTAAAAAATCTAGAGCTCTTTGTAATCATTTTTAATTCTGCATCTCCTTACGTAAAAAACTTCAAAGGTGCAAAATCAACAGTATACAAATCAATTATATCAATCATCAAAAACGCTGATTAAAATCAGGATACACTCACACAGCAGGTAATAGTTTTGTGTAATCAAAATTAAAATTCTTTTAAACTTAGTATTTATAACGCCATATGAAAGAAAAAGAGCAATTCTTTTTCAGTAGCGTCCCCAATTATGGCGACGCTATTTTTTAAGATCCAACATCCATTCAATAAAAAACCTCCGCATTAAACGGAGGTTTTTTATTAGTAAAAACGTTATTAAATAATTTTCTTAAAAGCAATCTGGCATAGTATTGTTGTTTGATTACTGTAGTTTGCGGAAGGAGAGTGTTTTAATTGCAGTTATAATATGAAGCCTCTTACCGGTTTCAAAATGATAAGTTTCAGCATCAAGGATATTAGCTGTAAACTCAGTTCCCCAGGATGTTTCCATCACTTTTGTCATTGATAAATTAGGAATGCTGATGGACTGGTTATCCCCGGTAAAAAAATCATTCTGCCATATATCGTTGGTGGGAGTTTTGCCGGTAAAGGTACCACCTGCATCATTGGTAGTAATAAATACAATGTCCACCTCTCCCTGTATTTCCGCTGGTTTGGTGGTAGTGATACCGGATGCATTTTCTTTTACAGTGATCATTCTCCATTTGCCGTGCAGCGATGTGAGGGGTGACTTATCACAATAAGGTTTCTTACAGGAAGTAAACAGCAGGCTGATAATGGCAGTAAGAATAAATAGTTGTTTCATATATGGCTGTTTTAGATACAGACAATTATTATTCCCGGAAAGTTGCCTGTATTTATGGGCAAATTAAAAATTTTATTTCATGGATCGTAATAATCCAGCAGTGTAAGTATTACGCACAGTCCCTTGCAGGAGGCCTGGCTGGAAAAGAATTACGGATAGCGTTGGGAACAGCGGGTTTACTTTCAATAAGTTTTAACCTATGAAATTCAAAAATAAATTCAAGAATAACAGCATGGTTTCTTTGAATGTTTTTGGCGAATCTGATTTTGCAAATAGTTTGATTTTAAATTCCCAGGTGCTGGCACTGTCGGTAGTTCCTGATTTTTGTGTAGGTGTTTTTGATGCTGTTGCCATGTTTTATTCTATTGAGCCATAAAGGTAAAATTTATTTCCGGGAGTGGATGTTTATTTTCTGTTTTCTCAGCTATTGTTGGCTTTGTAATCTCATATTTACCTATTCCAAAAACGCCCCGGTTGTGTCTCCCGACCAACCGGAATGGGTTATAGTTAAATACTGCTTGCTGCACATGAAATTTGTATTTACTTGAAAATTTAGGTCATTAAAAATAGTTGAAGTAAACTGGTTATGGCTTCGGCAGTTGGCTGGGAAGCGCAACTGCGGCGTATGCGGAATTACCAGGTGTTTTTAAATGTTGGGTTGAGAATTTTATTGTTTACCGACACCTGCAAAGGCGAGGGGAAAAATAATTGCATTGATTACCAGCAATTCAATACAGTTTTTTCTGTGGAAGTTTATAGGAGACATCATTACGCACAGTCCCTTGCAGGAGACTGTGCTGGGAAGAAGACCAATCATTTCATTTTATTACTAAAATTTTCTTATGTTCACATAACATTTCTAACTCGATTAACAATGCATTGGCCGATTGTTCTAAAAACTGTATTTGCAATTATTATGATAGTTTGCATGTACTATATTTTTATTAGTAAGGAAGTAAATGAATTAAGAAAAATATACAAACTAAAGCATCTCGGTGTAAAAGTTAAAGGCGAAATATTTGATAATTATTCTTTTGATATCGATGGAACTCAAGGTTATTATCCATTAATTACATTTACTACAAAGGACAAAGAATCATACCGAATCATAATAAAAGTCCCAAAATCTCAACCTTGGTTAATCGGAGAAAAAGTTGAATTAATTTATGACCCACAAAATCCTAATGATGCCGTTCTAAATAAGTCATCACTTTTATTTTCAATCTATTTTTTTCTATTTTTCTGTGCTATCATGATTATCCTCTTCGTACTTGCAGTAATTTTTGGATCACCCTCGCCAGCATCGACTCCCATTTATCCTTAAAAAAAGTTGCGATCAAACAGAAAGTTTCCCTTGAAATGAAGGACTCTCCTAAACTTGCCGTTAACGTTCCGGGGCTTTATGCTGTTGGGATATTTACCATTCAGCCGCGGTGGGTGTTTTGGTAGCGAATTTAAAAGATTTATCATCTGTTTTGTTGCTGGTCGAGAGACCAGGCCTCAAGGATTGTTCCTAATGGCTTGCGGATAAAATGGGTGAACACCTACGGCGGCAAAAACGTCAAGCCTGCTATTGCAAATACTTTTGTTGTGCGGTCGTGCTTACTCAAGTCGAATTGAGAAAATTACTGGTTTTAAAGCTTGAAATATATTTTCCTTGTCAGTATAACAAACTTCAAAGTAGCTTTTACCTGTTTGTTGCTTATAGAGTAACAAACTTTTTAAAGAAAATATTATTGGTCTGGAAATTCCGGTGCCCATAACTTTTAGAATCTGAATATCCTTTTGTGCGTCCACGGTCAACATAGTTTGACAATTATCACATCGAGTATCTCTAAAATAAATGACTTTCAAAGAATCGTTATTCTTTATCTTGTCTGACTTTATTACTATCTCATTTTTTCCATAAGAATTGAACTCTCTAATTTTGACATTGTTATAATAAATATGCCAATAGTCAATCGTGTCTGCTTTCGCTTTTGAAGCCAATCCAAATATCAAAATCAGTATAACAGTAAGTTTAGTTGTCATATTTATCGACAAATTGTGTTAGGAGTTATAGCATGCCGCACAACATTTGTATTTATGCTAAAATACGTTTCTAAATATATCAAACAATTTTTCAAACTCTTCATTTTTAATAAGCTAATAAAAATAACGCTACTTATTGGTGGAAGCGCAAATACAATTTAGGAGTCATTTAATCAGTTCATTAAAGATATAATATTGAAAAGCTGCCGGATAGAAATGTAAAGCACGGTGAAGCACTTCGACAAGCTCTGTGTGACAGCTGTGCGCTGGCCTTGTGCCGGACTTGGAATGTATAGCCGGGACTAAAGTTTAAAAAGGATCAGCAGTTGACAGCCCCAACATTTTAAACAAAAAAATCCCGGGCAATAACCCGGGACCTTTTGTTTTTATTTTCATTTCTCCACCGCTAAGCGGAGTCAGGGAATTAATATCCACCCATTCCACCCATATCAGGAGCACCACCATGGTTGTGTGCTGCTTCTTCTTTTGGTCTGTCGGCAATCACTGCTTCAGTGGTCAACAACATCCCTGCAATAGAAGCTGCATTTTCCAACGCAACACGGGCAACTTTTGTTGGATCGATAACACCTGCTTTGAACAGGTTTTCGTACACTTCAGTTCTTGCATTGAAACCAAAGTCGCCTTTGCCTTCTTTGATTTTCTGAACCACGATAGAACCGTCGATACCAGCATTAGAAGTTAAGCAACGCAGTGGTTCTTCCAAAGCACGGCGAACGATTGCCATACCTGTTTGCTCATCTGCTATCTGGCCACGAACTTTTGGTTCCAAAGCTTCGATAGCACGGATGTAAGCAACACCACCGCCTGGTACAATACCTTCTTCAACAGCAGCCCTTGTTGCATGTAATGCATCATCAACCCTGTCTTTCTTTTCTTTCATTTCTACTTCAGTAGCAGCACCTACGTACAATACTGCAACACCGCCAGCTAATTTAGCCAAACGCTCTTGTAGCTTTTCTTTATCGTAGTCAGAGGTTGTGTTTTCAACCTGTGCTTTAATTTGATTCACCCTTGCAGTGATATCAGCTTTTTTACCTTTACCACCTACGATGGTTGTATTGTCTTTGTCAATGGTTACAGAAGTAGCCTGGCCTAAAGAAGACAAGTCTGCGCCTTCTAATTTATGACCCAGTTCTTCGCTGATAACAATACCTGCAGTCAGGATAGCGATGTCAGTCAGCATTTCTTTTCTGCGGTCGCCAAAGCCAGGAGCTTTAACAGCTGCTACTTTAATAGTACCACGTAATTTGTTTACTACTAATGTTGCCAGTGCTTCACCTTCCAGATCTTCAGCAATGATCAATAACGGACGGCCACTCTGAGCAACTTTCTCCAGGATATGAAGGATATCTTTCATTGCAGCAATTTTCTTATCATATATTAATATGTAAGGGTTCTGCAATTCTGTCTGCATTTTTTCGCTGTTGGTAACAAAGTAAGGAGAAACATATCCACGATCGAATTGCATACCTTCTACGATGTCAACGGTAGTATCAGTTCCTTTTGCTTCTTCTACAGTGATCACACCTTCTTTACCAACTTTTCCAAAAGCTTCAGCAATTAATTTACCGATGGTTTCGTCGTTGTTAGCAGAGATAGTAGCTACCTGCTGAATTTTTTTGCTGTCGTTTCCTACAGTTTGTGATTGTGCTTTTAAGCTTTCAACCACAATGCTTACAGCTTTGTCAATACCTCTTTTCAGATCCATCGGGTTAGCACCTGCGGCCACCATTTTCAATCCTTCAGAAATAATGCTTTGTGCAAGCACAGTAGCAGTAGTAGTACCATCACCTGCGATGTCTGCAGTTTTAGAAGCTACTTCTTTTACCATTTGAGCACCCATGTTTTCGATAGCATCTTCCAGTTCAATTTCTTTTGCAACTGTAACACCATCTTTAGTTACCTGTGGGGCACCAAATTTTTTCTCGATCACCACGTTACGTCCTTTTGGACCAAGGGTTACTTTTACAGCGTTGGCCAAAGTGTCCACGCCTTTTTTCATTTTGTTTCTTGCTTCGATATCGAAGTATATCATCTTAGCCATCGTATTTGTTGCCCCTATCTCCTTCCTTCGACTACGCTCTGGAGGGGATTTGAACCTGCGGGGATGAACAGGTTTTTATTATTTGAATGAATTAATAAATTTAAAAGAACTTGCCTTCCTCCCCTTTAGGGAATGGGGGCGTTTTAAACAATCGCAAGAATATCACTTTCTCTCATAATAAGGTACTCAGTGCCTTCGATAGAGATCTCTGTGCCGGCATATTTACCGTACAAAACAGTATCGCCAGCTTTTACTGTAACTGGTTCGTCTTTTTTACCAGGACCGGCAGCAATCACCACACCACGCTGTGGTTTTTCTTTTGCTGTATCTGGAATAATAATGCCACCTGCAGTTTTTTCTTCGGCAGCAGCCGCTTTCACAATTACCCTGTCGTGTAATGGGGTAATACTGATTTTTTTAGCCATAATTGTATTGATTTTTGTTAGTTTGAACAATGAACTCCGGAGTCGTTTTACCGGGCAGCAAATGTATGCTAATATTATACCAAACAACGTTAAAAGAATAGTTGTCAGGTTTTGTTTTGGAAAACGGCCAATCTAAATAGTTATGGTGAAAAATAGTCAGTTGAAGCTTGTCAGACTATTTAATTTTGGCAGTGTTACCATGTATAGGCATTTAAAATTGTACATTTGCGCTTTCTAAAAAAGAGGACGATAAATGATCAGCAGAAGAAATATCAGGGTTAAGGTAATGCAGGCGCTGTACACATTGGACAGCACAGGAAACGACACCAATACACAGGAAGCCAACAAATTGCTGAGAAAGCAAATAGAACAGTCAAGAAAGCTGCTGGTTTACCTGATTTATTTCTTAACCGAAGTGGCCCGTTATGCAGAAAAGGATGCACACAAGAAAGCATCTAAACACCTGCCATCTGCACATGACCTGAACATCAATACCAAAATTGCCGGCAATGAATTACTCTGGAGAATATTAGAATTGCCCAGTTTTGCAGCCGCTGTAAATGAATTAAAGCCATCACAAATACTGGATGAAGACCTGGCTAAAAAGATCTACCAGGCATTAGCTGAATCAGAAGAATATGCAGAATACATCACTGCAGACGGACGGGAAAAGAAAGCTGAAAAAAGAGTGATGGAATTCATCTTTACCAACCTGATGCTGCCCAACGAAAATTTCATCAGTCATTTAGAAGAGCATTTTATCAACTGGGATGATGATGCTGAGATGATGAACATCTTAACGCTTAATTTTTTGCAGAAACCACACTCTTACGATTTCAACAATTTTGTGAGTAAAGAGAAAATGGATTTTGCCAGGAGCCTGCTGGAAACCACCATCGAAAAGAAAGAGGTGAGTATGGAACTGTTGAAACCCAAATTAAAAAACTGGGATGCAGAAAGGATCGCAGCGCTGGATCTGATCATTATTCAAATGGGCATATCTGAGTTCCTGTATTTTGAAACCATTCCCACAAAGGTTACTATCAATGAATACATTGACCTGGCCAAAGAGTACAGTACACAGCAAAGCGGACAATTCATCAATGGGATACTGGATAATATACATAAGGAATTAGCCACCGAAGGAAAGATTCACAAGAAGAATTTTAAAAATAGTGTGCTTTAAATTGGCTTAAAAGGTTTTGTAAGTTTGGATAAGAAACTAAATAGTATACAACACATAAATACAATAAATAAAAAGTTTAGTAAATGATAAGGTATATTTTGATTTGTTTAATTTTAGGAACCCTATTATTATCTTGTGATGTAAGAAGAAAAGATAAGGTGGCGGATGATGCCATGCAGAAGATGGAGCAGGTTTTAAAAGATACCACTACAGTGGAACTTATAGACACTGTATATAAGTTTGGCACCATTACAGAAGGTGATAAAGTAGAATATAATTTCAGGTTTAAAAACACAGGTAAAAAACCGCTGGTGATTAGCAACGCCCATGCAAGTTGTGGCTGTACAGTTCCTGAAAAGCCTGAAAAACCAGTGATGCCAGGCGAAACAAGTTTTATTAAAGTGGTATTTAACAGTAAAGGAAAATCCGGGCACCAGGAAAAATCAATCTTCGTATCTTCCAATGCCAGACCTTCTTTTCCCGATTTGACGCTATTAGGTGAAGTAAAACGGTTGGCTCAATAATTTATTTTTCAAAAATCAATACAACAAACAATGCAATTACTCAGTATTTTTTTAATGATGGATCCCCAGGGAAAGGGCAGCAGCAGCATGTCGCTGATCTTTATGGGTATGATGATCTTAGTGTTCTGGCTGTTCATGATTCGTCCGCAGGCGAAAAAAGCCAAGCAACAAAAGACTTTTATCAACGACCTGAAAAAAGGTGATAAAGTGGTAACCATTGCAGGGATACATGGCAAAATAAATAAAGTGAATGAAGATGGTACCATTGAATTGGAAGTGAGCCCCGGCAGTTATTTAAAGATCGAGAAAAGCAGTATTAGTTTGGAAATGTCTGCGGCCTTGAACAAGCCTGTAGCAGCAGTCACCAAGTAATTTTTTTATCACTCTCTTTGGTGCTAATTACACTAATTATTGAAGGCAATTGATTTTGCTGATGTGTAATTGGTAATGATAATTTTTAAAACAACTTCATTTACTGGAGTTGTTTTTTTATTTGTGGCATCTGTCATTACCAACAGAATTCGTGTAATTCATATAAATTAGTGTAATCAATTTTAAATAGCAAACATGCTCAGGATAGGAATTACCGGCGGTATTGGCAGTGGCAAAAGTACGGTGTCAAAAATATTTGAGGTGCTGGGCATCCCTGTTTATTATGCAGATGATGCGTCCAAAAGGCTGATGAATGAAGATGAGGAGCTAAAGGAAAAATTACAATCCATTTTTGGAGCAGCAACTTATGTGGATGGCCAGCTCAACCGGTCTTACTTATCGGCCATTGTTTTTAATGATCCTCTTAAATTGGCATTGCTAAATTCAATCATGCATCCTGCCACTATTAAAGATGCGGAAGAATGGATGCTTCGTCAAACAGCTCCGTATGCTATCAAAGAAGCAGCGCTCATTTTTGAAAGTGGTTCACAGGAACACCTGGATAAAGTAATTGGTGTATATGCACCAGTTGCAGTAAGAATACACCGGGTTATGCACAGGGATAAAGTAACAAGAGATGAAGTACTAAGCCGTATGAATAAACAAATAAACGAAGAAATAAAAATGCGGCTGTGCGACTATGTTATCACCAATGATGAACAGGAATTACTGATACCACAGGTGATCAATTTGCATCAAAAATTTCTGGCAATGATTTAAATCAGATAATAAAAAACCTCCGCTGTTCACGGAGGTTTTTTATATAATCAGTAAAACAATTATTAATCAATTTTCTCAAAGTCAGATGCCTTAGGCAGCACATCAGATGGGTTTCTGAGTTTGCTGTTTTTCCTGCTGTACAAAAAGTAAACCACCAGGCCCAAAGCCATCCAGCCAAAAGCCACTTTCAGCGTTTGAGCATCGAGCCCAACGATCATAGCCAGGCAAATGAGGGCCCCCAATACAGATACCACCGGGTACAAAGGCGCTTTAAACGGCCTTTCTATATTTGGAGATTTTACTCTTAATATAAATACCCCAATGCTTACCAGCACAAAGGCGAACAGGGTTCCAAAGCTGGTAAGGTCACCTGCCACATGGCCTGGAACAAATGCAGCGAAAAGCCCTACAAAAATGAAGAGTATCCAGTTGGCTTTATAAGGGGTTTTGAATTTGGGATGTAATTGTCCAAATGCTTTTGGTATCAACCCATCGTTACTCATGGTGTAAAAGATACGGCTCTGCCCCATCAGCATTACTAATATTACAGAAGAGAATCCAGCCAGTATCGCTACTGTTACAGCCTGTGCCAGCCAGCCATAACCCGTCATGTATTGAGAGATAGCATACGCAACAGAAGCTTCACGTCCTTTTTCAGGATCAACAAAATCTTTCCAGTTAGCCACACCCGTTAGTACATGCCCGAATAAAATATACAATATGGTACACACTACCAGCGAACCAAGTATACCAATCGGCATATCTCTTTTTGGATTTTTTGCTTCCTGTGCTGCGGTGCTTACTGCATCAAAACCAATGAACGCAAAGAACACAATGGCTGCACCTCCAAGTATACCGCCCCAACCGTGTTTGTTCCATCCGCTGTAATCAGCTATCACTTTACCGGCACTGTCTGTTACCGGTGCGGTACCTTCAGGTATCAGGTAAGGAGTATGATTTTCTGGTCTGATAAACTGCCAGCCAATAACGATAAATAAAATTACAATGGCTACTTTAATAAATACGATGACCATATTTACAACTGCAGATTCCTGTGTGCCTTTTATCAGCAGCAGGGTTAATAATAATAAGATGACCAAAGCTGGCGCATTCATAATGCCCTGGTGCAAAACACCGCTGCTGTCTGTAAAGCTTTCAAAAGGGGAGTGGCACCACTCATACGGTATGTTCCCTCCCAGCAAACGGTTTAAATATTCACTCCATGCAATGGAAACCGTGGCAGCACCTAAAGCGTACTCCATTATTAATGCCCATCCTATTATCCATGCTACCAGTTCTCCCATGGTTACATAACTGTATGCATATGCACTGCCTGCAATGGGAATCATGGCAGCAAATTCAGCATAACATAAACCTGCAAAAGCGCAGCCAACAGCTGCAACAATAAAAGAAAGTGTAACACCTGGGCCAGCGGCTTGTCCGGCTGCTGCTGCTGTACGTACAAATAACCCTGCACCAATAATGGCACCAATACCTAATGCTATTAAATTGCCTGCGCCAAGGGTTCTTTTTAATCCTTTGCCATCATCGGCAGCCTGGATTAACATTTGTTCCAGCGGTTTTTTTACAAATAAACTCATGTTATGTTTTGGTTTTTTATAAAGAATGAGTCGGAAAATTAGCAATAAATTCTTATAACACAACAACCTTGTCTTTTTTATACAGCGACGGCTGATAACAAGTATTAAATATTATATTGCAAAACTTATTGCAGGCAGCATGGATTGGCGGGTACTTTTATATAGTGTCTGGCAACTCTAAAAAGATAAAATATTTATGGAAGAAAAATCCACTAAAAAGAACAGGCTTACCTTATATATTGGCATTGCGCTCGTAATTGGTATTGTCACCGGTTTTATTCTGAATAAGACTTATGTGGGAACCGAGAATACTAAAATTGCCAATGCAGAAATTCAGTCAGCACATTTGCTGCAGCAGATGCATCCATTTGAAAAGATCAAAGACAGTATAACTTTTACTGCTTTGCAAAAACAGCAACAACTCATCAGCGATCAAAAGAAAGCCGCTGAACAGTCTCTCCTGAATACGAATGATGAAACAACTGCACTTGCCTCCATCAAACTTTTATCAGATTCATTAAAATCCATCAACAGTATGCTGGCCCTGCAAACAGATACAGCAGCTTCAGCATACAAAGTGCTGTTGAAACAAAAGGAATTGGTATCGCTTCAAAAAAATGATAACCTGAAAGCAAGGGATAAAAAGTTAGAATGGTTTACCATACTGGCGGATATATTTTTACGACTGATCAAAATGATCGTGGCTCCGTTGGTGTTCACCACACTGGTGGTGGGTGTTGCAAAACTGGGTGATATTAAATCGGTGGGGCGTATTGGCGGTAAGACATTACTGTGGTTTGTCAGCGCTTCTTTAATGAGTTTATTGCTGGGAATGATTTTGGTGAACATTTTTGAACCCGGGAAAAACATGCAGTTAGCGCTTCCAGATACCACGGTGAATACAGGTATTGATAAAGCTGCACTTACACTAAAAGATTTCTTTTATCATGTGTTCCCGGTGAGTGTGGTAGATGCGATGGCAAAGAATGAAATATTACAGATCGTGGTGTTTGCTATTTTCTTTGGTGTGGCGGCAGCAGCATTACACGACCTGGCAAAGCCGGTGGTAAAAGCACTGGATGCTACGGCACATATTATTTTAAGAGTGACGGGTTATGTAATGAATTTTGCACCACTGGCTGTGTTTGGTGCGATGACGGCCATCATTGCAAAGCAGGGTATTGGTATTTTAAAAACATATTCCATTTTTATTGGTGAATTTTATTTTGGGTTGCTGTTGCTCTGGATATGTTTAACACTGGCAGGATTTATATTTCTTAAGAAAAGAGTGTTTACTTTATTGCGTCGTTTAGAGGAACCGATATTGATTGCATTCAGTACTTCCAGCAGCGAAGCTGCATTTCCAAAAACGATGCTGGAACTGGAACGTTTTGGCTGCAAGGATAAGATCGTAAGTTTTGTATTGCCGTTGGGTTATTCTTTTAACCTGGATGGAAGTATGATGTACATGACATTTGCTTCTTTGTTTATAGCACAGAGCTATGGTATGCATATCCCGTTTCCAACACAGATCACCATGCTGCTGGTACTAATGCTAACCAGCAAAGGTATTGCCGGGGTGCCAAGGGCATCGCTGGTAGTAATAGCCGGTACGCTGGCTACGTTCAATATTCCAGAAGCAGGCATTGCACTATTGTTGGGGATAGATCCGTTATTAGATATGGGCAGAAGTGCCACGAATGTAGTTGGTAACAGTATTGCAACTGCAGTAATAAGTAAGATGGAAGGGGAGTTGAAACACGGGTAAGCATCAGGAGGGTGTTTCAAATGATAGTTTATAATTCATTTATTTAATCGAAAAATAGCAAGCTCAATATGCTGGACTTTATTTTATTAGATTTTCACTGGACACAATTGCTGCAACCGCAATGGTATATTGAAAATGGAGGATTGTGGTTTATCGTTTTTGCAGTGTTTGCAGAGACAGGACTATTTGCCGGCTTTTTTCTTCCGGGAGATTCTTTATTATTTGTAACTGGTATTTATAGTAACGACTTAGTGAGCAAAGGCCTTGGCATCAGCAGCTTTGGATCATTTACTAATCTGCTTATACTGGGCGTCATTATTTCCCTTGCTGGTATCATTGGGAATTTTGTTGGGTATTGGTTTGGTAAAAAAAGCGGTCCGTTTTTATTTGAGCGAAAAGATACTTTCTTCTTTAAGAAAAAATATTTGCTGCAGGCAAAAGATTTTTATGATAAACATGGTGGCGGTGCTATAGTAATGGCAAGGTTCTTACCCATTGTAAGAACGTTTGCTCCCATTGTTGCAGGTATTGTAAGTATGGACAGTAAGAAATTTACTTTTTATAATATTGCTGGTAGTGTTGCCTGGGTGTTTTCTATGTTGATTGCAGGGCATTATTTGCAGGCACTTATTTTAAAGTATTTTGATTTTGATTTGAAAGATCATTTGGAAGTAATTGTGATTGGAATTGTTTTAGTAACAACAGCGCCAGTTTTCATCAAATTATTCTTTGGTAAAAAGAAACCTAAATAATCACTCGTCTTTTCATGAATAAAAAATCTGATTCCATTTTTACCATTGCTGTTTTAGTGGCAGCCTTAGGTTATTTTGTAGATATCTACGATTTGCTGTTATTTAATATTGTAAGAGTTGACAGTTTAAAAGATTTGGGCCTCGATAAAGCAGGTATCAAATCAGCCGGTGAATTTATTATCAGTATACAGATGATTGGTTTATTGGTGGGTGGAATTATCTGGGGTATTATGGCTGATAAAAAAGGAAGACTGAGTGTATTATTCGGCTCCATCATCTTGTATTCTGTTGCCAATATTATTAATGGCTTTGTGCAAACCACTAATCAATATGCGTTGGTTCGTTTTATTGCAGGTGTTGGTTTGGCAGGTGAATTGGGAGCTGGCATTACGTTGGTTACAGAACTTATCAGCAAAGAGAAAAGAGGATTGAGTACATCACTGGTGGCAGGTGTTGGTATAACAGGTGCCGTAGCAGCTTATTTTATTTCTCAGCATTTCAACTGGAGAGTTTGTTACTTTATTGGTGGAGGATTGGGTTTCTGTTTATTGCTGCTGCGTATATCCGTTTTTGAAAGTGGGATGTTCCAGCAGGTGAAAAAACAACAGCTGCAGCGTGGAAATTTTTTAATGTTCTTTAATAATAAGATACGGTTCAAAAAATATATGCTGGCTATTTTAATTGGTCTGCCTACCTGGTATGTGATAGGAATACTCATTGCCTTCTCCAATAATTTTGCAACAGAGTTTGGTATCAAGGAAGAGGTGTTGCCCAAAAAATCTACTATGCTGGCTTATGCTGCCATTGCTGTTGCAGATGTTTTGTGTGGTTTTGTCAGCCAATGGTTAAAAAGCAGGAGAAAAGCTTTGTTTATCTTTTATTTCATCACTGTCATTTCAATGATTTTTTATTTTAACCAGGAAAACGGAACAGCCGCAGGTATGTACTGGATATGTGCAGCATTGGGTTTCGGTACAGGTTTCTGGGCAATTTTTGTAACGATGGCTGCGGAACAATTTGGTACTAATTTAAGAGGTACTGCCGCCACCACTATACCCAATATGGTAAGAGGATCGGTTCCATTGCTGCTCTTAGTTTTCAACGGGTTTCAAAGCATGGGCCAGAGTTATATCAGGGCGGGCTGGATAACGGGTATAATTGTAATGGTAATTTGTATTACTGCCGCCTGGTTTACTGAAGAAACCTTTGGTAAAGATCTTAACTACGTAGAAGCATAAATTTTTTGCTGTTAATTTATTTGTAAACCACTGCGTCATTTATTTTTGGAATCATTTTTTTTGTTGTTTTACCCACAAATGAAAATATTCAGTAGTCTTATTATTATTTATTTTTCTTTAACTACTTCCGTATCTGTTGCACAAAAGATAGATACAGACATTCTTTATAGCACAGTATCGGCCGATAACAATACTATCTGTTATAGTCCCAATGCTAAATTAGCAATCGGTGATTTTAAAGGAATGCCTGTAGAAAATAGTGCCGCAATAGCGATTACTTCTTCCGGTTTTTCATTTAAGGCTGGCTTTAAAAACTCAGGTTCTAAAGCTACTTTGATCATTACTGTTTCCTGTAATTTTGATAGGAACCTGTCATGGATGAAGGAACGGGGTAAAAATGAGTACGTTCTTGGCCATGAGCAGCATCATTTCGATATCACGTACCTCAGTACGCTTGCCTTTGTCAAAAAGTTAAAGGAAGCAAATTTTACCATCAGTAATTACCAGGATAAATTAAAAGCGATTTACACCGTTACCATGCAGGAAATGGAGACACTCCAGCATCAGTATGACGGAGAAACTCACCATGGTCAGTTAAAGGAAGAGCAGCTTTCCTGGAACAGGAAAATTGAGGAACGATTGGTGGAAGTCACGGCGAGGTAAGCACTATCTTTTTTTCTTTGACAAAAAAATCTCGAATTCCTTTAAACCAAAGCTGCTGAGATTCTGCACCTTTGTCACCATTGCTTTTTGAGCCACCAGCACACCATAGCGGATGTCATCAAATCCTTCAATCGAATGTGCATCAGGGTTAATGGAAATCAGCACATTTTTTTCTAAAGCATAGTCAATCTGCCGCCAATCAATATCCAGCCTGCTCGGATGGGCATTCAGCTCTATCACCACATTATTGGCAGCACAGGCATCAATGATCTTTTTATGATCTACAGGGTAGCCTTTTCTGCTGAGTAGCAGCCTGCCCGTCATATGGCCCAAAATAGTGGTGTAGGGGTTTTCAATCGCTCTGATCAAACGCATCATGGCTTTATCCTCCGGCATCTTCAAATTAGAGTGAACAGAAGCAATTACCAGGTCAAAGGTTGACAGTACCTCGTTGCTGTAATCCAGGCTGCCATCGTTCAGGATATCGCTTTCAATACTTTTGAATATTTTGAAGGGAGCCAGTTGCTGGTTTAGCTCATTTATATAATAATGTTGTTCTTTTACCCGGTCTTCATATAATCCCTTGGCATAAAAGGCACTTTTGCTGTGGTCGCTGATCACTAGATATTCCAGGCCCTTATTTATTGCTGCCCTTGCCATCACTTCTATTGTATGGTTGCCATCGCTCCAGTCGCTGTGGCTGTGTATAATGCTTTTGATATCGGATGTTTGTATTACTGCTGGTAATTTTCCTTGTTGGGCCTTGGTAATTACGGCAGGATTCTCTCTTAAAAAAGGAGGAATGAAATTAATTGCAACCTGCGTAAAAATATCTTCTTCTGTTTTACATGTTGCATAGTTGATTGATGGATATAATTTTTCAAATGCATCAATAAATTCTGGCGAACAGCTTTTAAAAAATGATAGTTGTAAAGCATCATTTTCATCACAACTAAATATCCTGAGTTTGACTCCAATTGATGATTTATAAAGCAAGTGATTGATATGCTCTTCTCTTAACTCAAAATCTTCAACAGCAGATAATTTGTCTTTAATATTTCTAACAGGATCATTTATTACAATTTCTAATTCTTCTATTACTTCCAGGTGTCTTTTATAAGCCCCGGTAAATTCAATTTGGTTAGAAGGAAATATTTTTTCAAAAAATGTTTTAAAAAAAATTGCCATCAAATCCATCTGTGAAAAAAGAAAACTTCCTTTATTATTTAAATAATATTCTATCGTCTCAATTACGTTTAATTGCGTTTTTTCTCCAAATCCCTTGTAAAGCTTCAACCGGTTCTCTTTGCATGCATACAATAATTCACCAACAGTTTCTATCCCCATCTCTTTCCAGATGGTTGCAATTTTCTTTGGGCCGATACCTTTTATGTTCAGCAACTCTAATATTCCTTCGGGAGTTTTTTGGATGATTTCACTCAGCACTTTTAACTCACCGGTATCTAATAATTCAATAATTTTTTTACCTGTTGATTCACCAATTCCTTTTATAAAAAATAATTTTTCTCTTGGTGTTTCACTTAACTGCATTGGTAATTTATCAATTGCAAATGCAGCAGACGAATAGCTTTTTGCTTTAAAACTATTCTCGCCATGTATGTCCGTCAGTTTGGCTAAGAGTGAGAACTGGTCTGCAATTTGTGAGTTATCCATAAATCAAATGTAAGAAAATGTTGTGAGCAGCAGGAGTAATAGCGGAGGAATAATTTAAGCAAAAGACCAATGAAAAATATTGAGCGGTACATAAAATAAAAAGTCCCGGTATGAACCAGGACTTTCTTATTAGTTTCGCTTACAAAAGAATTACTTCTTCTTAGGAGCAGCTTTTTTAGCAGCTTTTTTAGGAGCAGCTTTTTTTACTGGAGCAGCTTTTTTAGCTGGAGCAGCTTTCTTTGCTGGAGCAGCTTTTTTTGCTGGAGCAGCTTTTTTAGGAGCAGCTTTCTTTGCAGCTTTTTTTGCAGTTGCCATGTTTTTTTAAATTTAATGGTTAGTAAATAATGTTAAAAATAAAAACATTTTTCAATCTGCCAAAAAAAATTTTATTTAAGCTGTTGCTTCTATGGCATTTACAGAAACAAAATTTTTGTCTCCTCTTCCTTTTTTGAATTCAACAACACCATCAGTTAATGCAAAAATGGTGAAGTCTTTTCCAAGACCAACATTTTTTCCAGGATGATAAACGGTGCCACGCTGACGGATAATAATGTTACCTGCGATAGCAGATTGTCCACCATAAATTTTTACACCTAATCTTTTGCTTTGTGAGTCACGGCCGTTTTTTACCGAGCCTTCACCTTTTTTATGTGCCATTTTATTTTAGTTTTAGGTTGTAAATTTTAAGTCGCAAGTAAGTGTTCAAAACTTATAACCTACAACTTATAACTTACTACTTTTTTATTAAGCAATTTCTGTTACCTGAATTTTTGTGTAGTGAGTACGGTGACCATGTTTTTTACGGAAACCTTTCCTTCTTTTCATTTTAAAAGCAATTACTTTATCACCTTGTACAAGGTCACTTAGTATCTCTGCTTTTACTACTGCCTTTACATCTAAACCAGCAACAACTTTGCCATCGATTTCAGTGAAAAGCACTTCGGAGAATTCTACTTTGTCGCCAGTCTTACCCTCGATGTGAGGTACGTACAGGTTATCACCTGCTTTTACTTTAAACTGCTGGCCAGCTATTTTTACTACTGCTAACATATATCCCAATTTTAGGACGGCGAAGGTAAAGTATTTCTTACAAATATTTTCAAAATTTTGAAAGGTTTTTAATGATTTACCCTTATTTTACCCACCTGCTGCTTTTTTTCTTTTAAAATGCTGGGGGCCTGCTATGAGTTACAGGCGATTAGACCGTAAAAGTTAAAGGTGTTATATTCGCTTATCAATATGAAATATTTGCTTTTTTTACCCCGGGCAGTCTTTTCCATATATGGATTCCTTCTTTTTATTACAATAATGTTACTGGTATTTCCCCTGGTGATTGCGGCTTCTTTTTTTGGTAAGATCAGGGGCGGTAATTTTATTTACAAAATCTGCCAGCACTGGGCGGATGTTTTTTTACCTCTTTGTGGAATTATCCATCGTAATACTTACGAAGTCTCTCATGACAGCAACCGGCAGTATGTTTTTGTGTTCAATCATATTTCTTACCTGGATATACCGGTAATAATGAAAACGATCCGGCAACAGCACTTTAGAATTTTGGGGAAAGCCGAACTGGCAAGAGTACCCATATTTGGGTTCTTGTACCGGAATGCGGTTGTACTGGTTGAAAGAACAAGTGTAGAAAAAAGAGCAAAGAGTGTACGGCAATTAAAATCTGTTATCAATAAAGGGATATCCGTGGTAATTGCACCAGAAGGAACGTTTAATACAACCAATCAGCCATTGAAAGAATTTTATGATGGAGCATTTAAAGTGGCAATAGAAACTCAGACTCCAATTAAACCTGTACTTTTTCTTGATACTTATGACAGGTTAAGTTACCAAAACATTTTTTCATTAACCCCGGGATTATCAAGATCAGTGTATTTGGAAGAAGTGAGTGTGGAAGGGATGACCATGAAGGATGTGAAGCTGCTGAAAGAAAAAGTATATAAACTAATGGAGGATAAATTAATACAGTATAAGGCCAGCTGGGTAAAGCGGGTGGAAGTAAATAATACTGAAAAATTATCTTATTAAAATGAGTAAAGGCGAACTGGATATATTTGGTGAAGTAACAGAAGTTAACAGTATCAGCTGCTATGCAGAAGTGATATTGCCGCTGGCTTTGCCCAAAACCTATACCTATTCAGTACCAAAAACGCTGTCAGAAAAAATTCAAATTGGTTGCAGGGTGGAAGTAGTGTTAGGAAAAAATAAACGTTACGCCGGTGTGGTAAAATCAATATCAACCAATGCACCTGCATATGAAACCAAGCATATTTTAAATGTACTGGATGATGAACCAGTTGTTTACCCTCAGCAACTGCAACTGTGGAACTGGATGAGCAATTACTATATGTGCAGTGAAGGAGAAGTTATGGCTGCCGCATTGCCGGCACACTTTAAATTAAGCAGCGAAACAATTGTTTTATTTAATGAAGAGTATGGCGAAGATTTTAGTGAGCTTGACAGTGATGAATATTTAGTGGCCGAAGCGTTATTAATTAAGACTCAGCTCACATTGAGTGAGGTACAGCAAATTCTGGATGTTACGCATGTATACCCAGTGATAAAAAAACTGATTGAAAAGAAAGTTTGTATTGTTTGGGAAGCATTAAGCGAACGTTATAAAACCAAGAAAGAAAATTTTATCATACTCAACCAGGTGTACGATAATGAGGAAGCATTGAGTGAGTTGCTTAATAACTGGAACAAGGCCCCGAAGCAAATGGAATTGTTGTTAAGTTATCTCCACCTGGTAAAAACAGATGGAGAAGTAACCCAACCGTTACTGTTAAAAAAATCCGGGGCTACTGCAGCACAGTTAAAAGGACTGGTTGATAAAAATATATTGATCGTTGAAAAGCGAAGTGTTGACCGGATCAAGGCACTGCCAAAATCAATGCAGGTAAAGTTTGACCTGAGTGAGGCACAACAAAAAGCACATAATGAATTGCAGGAGCATTTTATTAAGAACAATGTTTGCCTGCTGCATGGCATTACCAGCAGCGGTAAAACCCAGGTGTTCATCAAGCTTATAGAAACGTATTATAACAAAGGCAAACAGGTGCTGTACCTATTGCCGGAGATTGCCTTAACTGCGCAAATGATCCGCAGGTTGCAAATGCATTTTGGTGGTAACATTTCCATCTATCATTCCAAATTCAATAATAATGAAAGAGTAGAATTGTGGAACAAGATCAAAACTGGCGAAATAAGGATTGTATTAGGAGCAAGGAGTGCCCTCTTCCTGCCATTTAAAGAATTGGGATTGATAGTAGTGGACGAAGAGCATGATAATTCATTTAAGCAGCAGGACCCAGCCCCCAGGTACAATGCAAGAGACTCAGCTGTTTATTATGCCTCATTGTTTGGTGCTAAGGTTTTGCTGGGTAGCGCCACACCATCTATTGAAACTTATTACAATACAGAAAAAGGTAAGTATGGTTTGGTGGAGTTGAATGAAAGGTTTGGTGGTATTTTATTACCCACCATCGAAATAGTAGATACAAGAAAAGTTGCTCAGAAAGGCAAGGTAATGTTATCACCACAATTGAAAGAGGCCATTGAAAAAACGGTGGCGGATAACAGGCAGGTAATTTTATTTCAAAACAGGAGGGGGTATTCGCCTTATTTGATTTGCGGAACCTGTGGTTACCTGCCTCAATGTAAAAATTGCGATGTTACCTTAACACTGCATAAATTTTCTAATAAATTACATTGTCATTATTGTGGTACTACTTACCCCAAGTTGGTTGAATGCCCGGCGTGTGGTTCTGTGAACTGGATGGAGAAAAATTTTGGTACAGAAAAAATTGAGGAGATGATCGAAGCTGAATTCCCTTCCATGAAAGTAGCCAGGATGGATGTGGATTCCGTGAGAGGAAAAAATGCACATGATAGTCTGATCAAATTATTTGAGGAACAGCGGATAGATTTATTGGTAGGTACACAAATGGTGGTGAAAGGGCTTGACTTTGAAAAAGTAGGGTTGGTGGGAATACTGGATGCAGACGGCCTTTTGAGCTTTGCTGATTTCAGGGTAAATGAAAGAGCTTTTCAATTAATGGAGCAGGTGAGTGGCAGGGCGGGCAGAAAAGATGTGCAGGGCAAAGTGTTGATACAGGCTACACAGGTTAATCACCCGGTATTGAAATTTGTACAGCAGCATGAGTATAAAAAAATGTATGCTTATGAATTAGAGAACAGGCGGCAGTTTTTTTATCCGCCGTTTAGCCGGATCATCAAGATCACCTTAAAACATAAATCAAAAGAAGTGGTGGACGATGCTTCACAACAATTAGCAAATGCATTGCATAAAGATTTAAACGATTTTGTAGTCGGCCCGGCTGCTCCAGTGGTGGGCCGTATCAGGAATCAATATTTAATGGAACTGTTGATAAAGCTTCCGTTAGATATGAAACAGATTCAGCAATATAAAAAAGTGATCCGCAATCATTTTAATTTACTGCTCTCACAAAAACAGTTTAAGAGTGTAAGAATGATTGCAGATGTGGATACTAATTAATTAGCTAATTTGCTAATGTACTGATTTGCCAATGCTGACTTTTAATTGCTGGGTTTAAAACGAGAATTGAAAATGGAAATACAACAGAACATATCACTAAAAAAATACAACACTTTTGGTATTGAAGTACAGGCTGCTCAATTTGCCGCATTTAAAACAGCAACCGAAGCAGCAGAGATTGTAGAATTTAATAAACATCAAACATCAAACATCAAACATCAAACACTAATTCTGGGTGGGGGAAGCAATATTTTATTCACTCAAAACTTTAATGGCCTGGTTTTAAAAAATGAAATAGGGGGGGTAGGAAAAATAAAGGAAGATGATCAACACATATATGTAAAAGTTGGAGCAGGTGTTAACTGGCATCAATTGGTAATGCACACTATTGAAAACAACTGGGCTGGAGTAGAAAACCTGTCGCTGATTCCAGGTAATGCCGGTGCATCTCCCATGCAAAATATTGGTGCTTATGGAGTGGAGATAAAAGATGTTTTTTATGAACTCGAGGCATTGCATATTGGTGAAAATAAACTGGTGACATTTAATGCCGCTGATTGCGAATTCGGTTACCGGGAAAGTGTATTCAAACGAAAATATAAAAATGAATTCATCATCACATCTGTTACTTACCGGCTTAACAAGCAACCTGTATTCAACACCTCTTATGGTGCCATTGAACAGGAGCTGGAAAAGATGGAAATTAAAGAATTAAGTATTAAAGCAATTTCGCAGGCAGTAATAAACATCCGCAGCAGTAAACTGCCCAATCCTGCAGAGATTGGAAACGCAGGTAGTTTTTTTAAAAATCCTGAAGTGAGTAAATCGCATTATCAGCAATTGCAAAAGCAATATCCTGCAATTGTTGGGTATGATTTGCCAAACGGCAATGTAAAATTAGCAGCTGGCTGGTTGATTGAACAATGCGGATGGAAGGGGTACAGGAATGGAGATGCAGGTTGCCATAGCAAACAGGCATTGGTATTGGTGAATTATGGCAATGCCACCGGCAAAGAAATTTATGACCTGAGTGATAAAATAATTAACAGTGTGAAAGAAAAATTTGATGTGGTGTTAGAACGGGAAGTAAATATTGTTTGATGCTTGCTCTTAGTGCAAAGTTATTTTTGCTTTGAAAGTTTCGTTCTCACCTTACTTAAAAACTCCGGCGAAATTCCCAGGTAAGCGGCAATGTAGTGCTGAGGTACCCGCTGGGGAATGGTGGGATAGCGTTCAAGAAAATCAAGGTATTTTTCCTGTGCTGTTTTTGATATGGTATTGATCAGCCTGTTTTGTGTGGCAGACAGATTCCTTTGTAACATCAGCCTGAACACCCTTTCAAATTTCGGCACCCTGGATAACAATTCTTCTTTTGTCTCAGGATTAAAAGTGAGCAGTTCACAATCTTCTAATGTTTCTATAAAAAGTTTGCTTGGAGTCTTTTCATAAAAACTGGCAATATCACTCACCCACCAGTCTTCAATAGCAAACTGCAGTATTACTTCAAATCCATTTTCATTAATAAAATAGGTCCGTACACAACCCTTTACAACATAAGCTTCAAAATTGCATACTTCACCTTCTTGCAGCAGAAAGGTTTTTTTAGGAACAAATTTGTTTTGTAACAGTTCATCAAAGATTGCTAGTTCCTCATTAGTAAATGTAGTGCACCTGGCAGCATGCCTGTTGATCTGATCAAACATAATTACTGTATTTATAAAAAAAAATAAAGTTATGTTTTAATCAAATAACAAGCATTGTATCATTAACTATTTGGGGCTACATTATACCAGATAATAAATATTTTTTCTTTACCAGGAACCGGGGTTTAGTTAACGTTCCTTTTGCTGAGCAACAAAACGCAAAGTCACTTCACAGTAAAATGTATTCCAATTTAAATGGTGGCGATAATATTTACTGGATGGAAGCTAAAACAATATTAGAGAGAATTAATAAACAAAAAAATATAGCCCATTTAAAAATGGGCTAAAAAGATTTAAAAATAAAATTTAGAAAAGCAGCCTTAATTATTATTCAAACAAAGCAGCGTTGTTTGTTAATAGCGGTTGCGGTTGTTATTAAAACCACCACCACTTGGTTTATTAAAGCCTCCTGGTTTGCTAAAGCCACCCGGCCTTGCACCTCCGGGAGGAGCGCTGCGTTCTTCCGCTTCTTTTACCACCAATGGTTTTTTACCCAGGGAAATATCATTTAAACTTTCTATTGCATCTTTACCTTCTGTACTTACCGGCATTTCCACAAAGCCAAATCCTTTACTTTTTCCAGTTTCTTTATCAATTGCTACTTTAGCTGATAATACGGTACCAAATTTTTCAAAAATCTCTTCCAGTTCTGCATCATCCAGGTCGTAGGGTAATCCGGCTACAAAAATTTTCATTTTAGTTAGTTTTTGTAAATGTACGGAACAAATTTTTCTTAACTATCCAACCTTTCTAAAAATAGTTTTTCACTATCATTAATCAGCTCAAACAGCTGTCAATTGAAAAATATCAAGCTCAAAGCATATTATTTTTTGATACCCATATTCTTTACTATTTTTCCAAAAATTAAATATTTATGAAAATCAGATTCACTTCCATTTTAGTGGCAGCGTCTTTAATCGGTTATGCACAAAACTCGCCTTTAAGAAATAAGATAAAACTGGCAGCAGATAAAGCAGAAGCAAAAGTAATTGCCTGGCGCAGGGATATTCATGAGCATCCGGAACTGGGCAACCATGAAACAAGAACGGAAGCTTTAATAGCAAAAGAATTATCAGCATTGGGAATTGAAGTGAAAACTGGCGTTGCACATACAGGCGTAGTGGGAATATTAAAAGGCGGCAAGCCCGGGCCGGTAGTGGCTTTAAGGGCAGATATGGATGGGTTACCCGTAATAGAAAGAGTGCCTGTGCCTTTTGCCTCTAAAGAAAAAACGATGTATAATGGAAAAGAGGTGGGAGTGATGCATGCATGCGGTCATGATAGTCATGTAGCTATATTATTGGGTGTGGCTACGGTGTTAAACGGAATGAAAAATGACCTGAAGGGAACTGTAAAATTCATTTTTCAACCAGCCGAAGAAGGAGTGATGCAGGGAGAAGAAGGCGGTGCAGAGTTGATGATAAAAGAAGGGGTGCTGGAAAATCCTACAGTGGATGTAATTTTCGGTTTGCACATCAGCTCGCAAACTGAAGTGGGGAAAATAAGCTATCGCCCCGGAGGCACTTATGCAAGTGTAAATGATCTGAAAATTGTAGTGAAAGGCCGCTCAGCACATGGTGCTTATCCCTGGTCGTCAATTGACCCGATTGTGGTATCTGCCCAGATCATCAATAATCTGCAATCTATTGTAAGCCGCAATTTGAACATTACAGAGAATGCAGGTATTGTAACTATCGGAGCTATCAATGGAGGTAACCGTTGTAATATCATTCCGGAGCAGGTGGAGATGTATGGAACGGTAAGGGCTTTAAGTACAGCAGATGAAAAAATGATGGTGGAAAGAGTAAAGCAGGTAGTAACAAAAACCGCCGAGAGTGCAGGAGCTGTAGCCGAAATAATGATACCATATAGTTCTCATTATCCAATTACTTATAATGACCCTGCACTTACTGCAAAGATGCTGCCCTCCCTGCAAAAAACTGCCGGCGGAGATAATGTGGTATTGACGGTGCCGCATACAGGCGGGGAAGATTTTTCTTTCTTTCAGCAAAAAGTACCGGGCATATTTTTTAACCTGGGAGGAATGCAAAGGGCGGAAATCCATTAACAGCACCATCTCATCACACACCTGATTTTTATTTAGATGAAAGTGGATTTAAATTAGGTGTACAGGCGATAGCAAACATTACTGTTGATTACATGGAGATGGACGAAATGAAGAAATAAAATTTTAATGTACATCATACAAATAAAAAAGTTGCAATCATTACGATTGCAACTTTTTTATTTTAAACCAACTGCTATTGATTCACTTTCAAATTTCCACCCGTAGCAACAGTAATGGCGGCGCCGGGACTGATGGTAATACTTTTACAATTAGCCAGCACACCATTTGCCACCACCGGGTTATTTGGCCTGTTTGCAGGTATGATTACATTATTGCCTGCAGCAGGCACAATTCCTGATGACCAATTAGCTGTATTGGTCCAGGATGTATTGGAATTACCCGTCCATGTATAAGTGGTGTTAGACAAAGTGCCACCTGTAAAATCAACCTGAATATCCAGGCTCCATGCTCCATTTTCATCGAGACTTCTGATACCCAATTTATGTGCTCCATTTGCTACAACAGAAATATCTGCATCAAAAATAAGGTTACTGATATTGGTAGCAGATGTAATGGTTATTGCTGTACCCTTACCATAACCAGGATCAGAATCAAGATAGTATTCCACCCGTACAATTTTAGGCTGTGGTATGGCGCCAGCATTAGTATAAGGTTTTAAAAATATCCATTTATTATCAAGGCTCCAGGCACCATTGGCATCACGGCTTCTGATACCAACAATATGCACCCCCTGGTTCAGTGGTGCCAGGTCAATATCGATGGCCAGCGCTGCTAAATTTTGTGCAGGTACAATGGTAACAGGTGTTGCATTTCCGTAACCTGGATCGGTATCTAAAAACCATTCCACCCTGTTGATATTAGGCTGTGGTGTGGCTCCAACATTTGGATAAGGTTTTAGAAATATCCATTTATTATCAAGGCTCCATATACCATTGGCATCACGGCTCCTGATACCTACAATATGCACTCCCTGGCTGAGCGGAATTAAATCAATGTTAATAGCCAGCGCTGCTAAATTTTGTGCAGGCACAATGCTGATGGGTGTAGCATTGCCATAACCTGGATCGGTATCTAAAAACCATTCCACCCTGTTGATATTCGGCTGTGGTGTGGCTCCAACATTTGGATAAGGTTTTAGAAATATCCATTTATTATCAAGGCTCCATACACCATTGGCATCACGGCTCCTGATACCCACAATATGCACTCCCTGGCTGAGCGGAATTAAATCAATGTTAATAGCCAGCGCTGCTAAATTTTGTGCAGGTACAATGCTGATGGGTGTAGCATTGCCATAACCTGGATCGGTATCTAAAAACCATTCCACCCTGTTGATATTTGGTTGTAGTACTGCACCGGCATTAGGATAAGGTTTTAGAAAAATCCATTTGTTATCAATGCTCCAAGCGCCATTTGCATCACGGCTTCTGATGCCAACTATATGTACACCTGCACTGATCGGTGTAAGGTCTAAGTTGATGTTGGCGGTAGCATTAGTAGTGCCGCTGAAGCTGAGGTTGGTTGCATTTCCATACCCTGGGTCAGTATCTAAATAATATTCTATTTTATTGATGGCAGGTGTTTGTGCATTGATCCATAAAGATTGAAGCATACAACTAAGCAATAAAATACTTGTTTTGGATACCCATTTATATTTAATATTTATCATCGGTTTACCATTTGTTTTAAACGGATACATTAGTTTTTATCTTCAACAAATGTATCTGTCCGGTTAATTATTGCCCCTGGTGCTTACACTAATTTGTATGGTATTACCCGGAGGATTGTTACCCTGGGGAGATGTTAATGTATAAATAGTTGGTATGGTTGGTATGTTTGAAAGCTTATAAGGATAACTGCCTGTAAATGTTCCAATGGCGGTACCGCCGCTACCTACAGTAAGTGCCGGGCTTCCTGCTTTTAACTGGTACCTGGCATCGGCGCTGGTGGTGCCAATAACTGGAAATGCGTTAAAAATATTGGCAGCATTGGCTATAGGTGTAATTACATTACCCACTCCGGTTCCCCAGTTAATAGGTGTACTTGATTGCAGTGCAAGGTTATAGTTGAAAATGCTGTTGCCTCCATTTGTAAAAATGAAATAATTGTAATTACTTGCAGCAGCAGCATTAGTATAGCTTAGAAAAATATTGTTTTGAAGCAGGTAAGCGCCTCCGCCCAAATCAATGCCATTGGTATTAGAAAAAGAAGTAGCTCCACCATTGGCATTTCCGGTACTTTGGGTGGCATCGTAAGCCCAAATATTATTAGAAATATTTCCGCTGTAGGTATTGCCTGGTGGGGTATTAAAATAGGAGATTAAATTGTTACTGATATTCATGTTGGTTGAACTGGAAGCGTTGTTATAATATTGGCTAACACTCACCCGGTAATTTTGAAGTACCTGTAAATTGGTGATGGCGCCGGCGGGGGTAAAAAAAGTTATGTACACATCAATTTCCCGGTTTCTCATTATGGTGATATTGTCGTCCTTTACAAAAATTGTACCTCCGTTAAATCCACTTACTACAGATCCATCACTGCCAGCATCAAAGGTTAATGAACCGATGGAAGCAATTCCGGCAAATGCCTGCAGGTTGGCATTTCCCTTGGGTGTGCTGTTAGGATCAAGCCAGCTACCGGGGCCAATAAACGTGAGTTTTTTTGCTATTGTCCCACTAAGAGTAGTACTGGGAAACATGAAAATAGTATCACCGGCTACAGCCGCAGCGTAGGCAAGTGCGGCAGTTGAATAATCAGTACCTGAAACGGGGCTTCCGAAAAACCCCACCCTGCGAATTTTAGCATTAGCACTAAAGACAAATAATAATACAGCAACAAATAGGAAGGAAAACTTTTTCATTTTTCATTTTTTAATTATTAGAAATAAAATAATACCGCGGTGTAAATAAGGATAGAGGGGTTGCTCAGGAAATATTAGATTTTATGGCTAATCAGCAAGAGTATTCAGAAGAGTGCAGAATAAAATAACTGAACGGGTTACATTAACCATGGTAAAGTTGGAACTTTATTTAGTAAAATCCTATACCCTGAACGTGTAATTTTTTTGCAACCTTATTTCGTCTGCGGTTACTCCAATAAAAAAGATTAAGATTTTAATTACCCTACCCCTTGCTTTTTAATAACTCATAGCTATTAAACATAAAGCAATGCCTGGCTTTTTAATGCATTAATTATTAAATGGCGATTTTAAATTATCCTATGGTATTCTTAATATATTAACTGGGAAATAAGCACAAGTGTAAAATGTGTATTTTAGAATGATGTATCCTGAAACTTGTCCGCTTTTTTATGGAGAATATTTGTTGATATAGCTGTTATGCAGGTTGCATAAATAAAGTTCAGCTGTTGTGAAGCAGATTGCAATCCAAGCTTCCTTAGAAAATCTGGTTGAAATAACCGGGAGATAAATTTATCAGCAGATATTAGCATCAGCTGATATGGAATATATTTTTAGCCGCTTAACGGTAAATAAGCACAACCGCAGTGGCAGTAAATAAAATCTTTACAGCATCTGAAATCAGAGCGGCTGTAAAGATTTTTATATAAAAAATTAGAGAACGATTACACTGTTGATAGTGCCAAATTCATTGGTAGATTGCTGATCAGCTTCTGGCTCATTAGCCCATTCATTCTCGTTAATACGATATTTGAACTCATGCTGTGTGTTCTTTGGTAAAGACACATCGCAAGTAAAAGAACCATCTTTTTTCTTGCTCATAATGATTGAATTTTGCCAATCACTGTTTAAACCTAATATTTCTACAGTTTCTGCATTTTCACCAGAGAATGTAAACTTTACTTTGCAATAATCTTTTGTTTTGAAATAAGTTTTTTGTACCATTTTTTATTTTTTTCGTTACAAGATAACGTTGTTTTATACGGATGAGCGGAAAAGGTAACCCGCCGTGGCGCAAGTTTTTATCAGCCTGTGTGGATAAAATGTAAGTAATGGAAAATTTATATGTCATTTCAAAATGGAGTAAAACGGTTATCGTTATGGGCATCAATTATTTGCGTTAATGTATCTTTTTAAATGGCTTTGTTTTACCTGTAACGATTTATGAGTTAAACATTTCCTAAGTTTTTCAATATAAAAATTTGCTAAACCTGTAATTATGGTATTTTTGGCGGCAATAAAATTTTATTTATGAGTATTGGCTGGATTATTTTGATTGTTACCACCCTTGCATGGCATGTGGGATTGTACGGGATGTTTAAAAAAGCGGGTATTGAGGGCTGGAAGGCATTGGTACCTTTTTATAATACCTGGTGCATGGTAACCAAAATGAATTTGAAAAAGTATTGGTTCTTTCTCCAGTTTATTCCTATCGCAGGGCAATTCATCAGCATTTGGATCACCATTAAATTTGTAGAGCATTTTGGCCGCTTTGGAGTTGGTCACCATGCCTTAACCGTTTTATTACCTTTTATTTATTTTCCTTACCTGGGCTTTTCTAAAAATGAAAGATATGCAGGTGAGCTGGTGGTAAATAATTATAAAAAATCCGCGGCAAGAGAATGGATCGACGCTGCAGCTTTTGCAGTGGTGGCTGCCACACTCATCCGCACGTTTGTATTTGAGGCCTACACTATACCTACACCTTCAATGGAAAAAACATTGCTGGTGAACGATTTTTTGTTTGTTAGCAAATCTGCGTATGGGCCACGTATTCCTAATACACCTGTTGCAATGCCATTTGTACACCATACAATGCCTTTTGTAAAAGCAAAGGCTTACGTTGAATGGGTACATATCCCTTATACCCGCTGGTTTGCAACACCGGTTAAGAGGAATGATGCCGTGGTATTTAACTTTCCTGCGAATGATACACTGATCAATGATGAGGAAAACTTTGGTTCCAAGGTTACCTATTACCAGGCCGTAAGAGAAATGGGCAGGGATAAAGTTTGGCAAAACTATGAGGATATTATCATCACAAGACCCGTGGACAAACAGGAGAATTTTATTAAACGTTGTGTGGCAGTGGCGGGAGAAACAATTCAAATAAAAAACTCGGTAATCTATATTAATGATGTGGCACAGCCCTTTCCCGCTGAATCTGAAAAATATTACCAGGTGCAAACTTCAGGTACTGTTAGTGAAGAAGATCTGCAGGAGGCAGGCGTGCGTACAGATCCGGAGTTGCATGAAATCATTCCATTTAACAATGGCAGCTACCTCATAAATATGACACCAGGAGAGAAGCTAAAAGTGGCGGCTTTAAAAAATGTGGTTAGGGTTACTGATTATATCAACCAGGTAAGTGCCGAGCTGTATCCATATTATGATACCTCTGTACACTGGAGTATTGATAATTTTGGACCATTGTGGGTGCCTAAAAAAGGAGCCTCTGTTGAGCTTACTCCAGACAATTATAAACGATATGAAAGATGTATCGGTGCGTATGAGGGGAATAAAATTTCCACAGCTAATGGCAAAGTGTACATCAATGAAAAAGAAACCAGCAGTTATACTTTTAAAATGGATTACTACTGGATGATGGGTGATAACAGGCATAATTCTTTAGATAGTCGTTTCTGGGGTTTTGTGCCAGAAGATCATGTGGTGGGTAAGGCCTCGTTAATATGGTTCAGCTGGGAAAAAGGACCAAGATGGAAAAGGATATTCCGTTCAATCAGGTAACTGGCGATATGGATGATTGTTTGCAAATAGCAGTCGATTCATTTTATTTAACTATTTTTATCTATATCAAAATATTAACCACAAAGTTTTCTTTGTGGTTTTTGTTTCCCGGTATTTTGAGCAGTTTAATAATATTGAATGATGTATAAAAGAGCAGGGGGAGTACGTTTATTTGTTGAGCTTCCTGAATAAAAATAAATGTTGCTATGGAGTTAAAAGAAGTTAAATTAAAAATAGCAGTTTACAACTCTTCTGACGAATTAGCCAAAGGAGATGCAGTATTGCTTGCTGCAGCAAGAGATACAACAAAATTTGCCTATGCCCCTTATTCCAGGTTCTTTGTAGGCGCTGCTGCGGTGCTGGCAAATGGCAAAACTATTACGGGTACCAACCAGGAGAATGCTTCTTACCCCGTTGGTATTTGTGCAGAGAGGGTTTTACTGTCTGCCATTGCATCGCAATATCCCGGCGAAGCTGTACAGGTAATGGCAATTAGCTATAGCAATGGAAATGGTGAAAGCAGCAAGCCCATCTCGCCTTGTGGCATCTGCAGGCAAACACTGGTGGAGTATGAGCATAGAACAAAAACTCCTATCCGGATCATTTTGGGTGGTATGAGTGGGGAAGTGTTTGTAATAGAGAGTGCCAAACAATTATTGCCCTTATCTTTCACTCCTGATGATCTGCATATATAAATAAGCCGGAAGCTTTTATCAGAATAAGGTCTGAACACCATTGCCAAATTTTGCTTCATGTTCCAGCAGCCACCTTTTACGCCATAGTTCTCCTGCATAGCCGGTAAGGTCTCCATTACTGCCGATAACCCTGTGGCAAGGAATAATAATAGCAATTTGATTTTTTCCGTTGGTGGTGCCCACAGCCCTGATGGCTTTTACATCCCCGATACGTTTGGATAATTCCAGGTAGCTGATGGTTTTGCCATACTCAATTCTTAATAATTGGCTCCATACTTTTTGTTGAAACGGGGTGCCTTGTTGTTCAAGCGGAAGATCAAATTGTTTTCTCTCGCCATTAAAATATTCCTGCAACTGTTCACAGCATTTTTGTATTAGCGGATGATCATGGTTGTTGGTTTCAGCAGCGGTGTTTTTTAATGGTTGATTTAAACCTGTTTTTGCAAAAAGTACTGCTGAAACAGAATTGTCTGTAGCTTTGATGGTTAATAAACTAACAGGAGAATAATATGCAGCAATCACTTCCCTCATATTTTTGTGAGTTCTAAATTATGCATACCGCCACAGTTATAAAAATGTATTTCAAATAAAAATATAAAGTCCGTAAAATCTTGCTCAATTGAGTAAAAAATAATTTCTTTGAAAACCAATTAAAAAAAATAATGAGCCCGGATAAAAGCGAACAAAAATTTATAGAAAAAGCGATGAGTGCTATTGCCGACCCCTGCCGGTTGTCTATTATAGAAGAAATATCCAGGAAAGGAAAAGTGTGTTGCGGTGATGTACAGGGATTAACAGGTCTCTCTCAACCCACCTGCTCCCATCATATCAAATTGCTTACAGATAGTAAACTGATTGAATGCAGCAAAGAGGGGCGCAATCACTTTTTTACTTTGAATAAGAATAATTTTAAAAGGGTTAGCAGCTTTATTGAACAGTTTCACCAGGCGGATGTCTGATTTCTCACTCACGCCTAGGGCTAATCTACATGATGATAACTCACGGCTAATTTTTGTTTAAAATGCCCTTGGCTGGTAGCTCATAGCTCAATGCTCAAAACTTGCTTGACCTGCCTTACATCCATTCTTTACTAATTTATCTGGCCGTAGTAACACCACATCATTATCCTCATTGTACGCACCCATTACTAAACATTCACTGAAAAAATTGGCAATTTGTTTTGGCGGAAAATTTACCACAGCTATTACCTGTTTACCTATCAGTTCTTCACTGCTGTAGAGTGCTGTGATTTGTGCAGACGAGCTTTTAATACCCAGTTCACCAAAATCAATGATCAATTGCCAGGAAGGCTTTTTTGCTTTTGGAAAAGGTGCCACATCAATGATGGTTCCCACCTTCATATCAATTTTTTCAAAATCATTCCATGTAATCATATTATTAAAGTAATTTTAATGCGGAGTAAAAATAAACTCAAATTAAAGAATTATGGTGCTGGAAATAAAAAAAGCTACAAGGGAAGATATTGCAAAGGTGGCATTGTTATTTAATGCATACCGTGTTTTTTATAAGCAACATTCTGACTTGCAGGCCGCTTTTGATTTTTTGGAACAACGGCTTGCAAAAAATGAATCTGTTATTTTTTTAGCGTTATTAAAAAATGAGGCAGTGGGTTTTATACAAATGTATCCCATCTTTTCTTCTGTATCATTAAAAAGAGCCTGGTTGCTCAACGACCTGTTTGTTGCGGAAAATGCCCGTAACCTGGGTGTGGCAGAAGCATTGCTACAGGAAGCTAAACAATATGGTGAAGAAACTGATGCCGCTTTTATTATCTTACAAACCGCTGATGATAATTACAAAGCCCAGTCGGTTTATGAAAAGAATGGGTGGATAAAAACACAGGATTTTTTTTATGAATATCCGCTGTAATAAAAAAGGATTAACTAGTTTTCAATATTAGTTACATCAATAACTGCATCAATATTCAATCTTCCAAACAAGTGAGGAAATAATTCATTTACAGAAGGAGCCAATTCATATTTTAATTCGGCAGTTAATTTTGTTTCCTCTACATGCAGCAGTAATAAATCATTTTGTCCCTGGTAATAGCGTTGCAATACACCAGCAACCTGTTCTTTCGTACTCATGTGAATAAATCCTTCACTGGTTAAAGAATCTGCTTCATAAAATCCCTGAAGCAGAGCGGCTTCCCATTTTGATTTGTGAACCACATGGTAGATCATTCGTCTAATAATTTTGCCAGCGACAATAATTCTTTCATCTTGTAAAGGTTCTGATCATTGTCAAAACATTTACTTAACTCTTCCAGTAAAAATTGTATTACCTGTTTGCTGCTCAGTTCCCTGTAGTAAGCATTGGTGGGTAGCACGGAGATGCGTTTAAAATAACTCTCCACATCCTGGTGAGAATATACCTGGCCATTCAGCGGATCAATAAAGAATTTTATTTTGTCTGCATTTTGAGCATCGGGATGCACCAGGCCATATTGGGTATCCATAAAAGCCAGGATAAATTGTTTTGGGATATTAATAGCTTTTACCGGGATATCTAGCTGTTCACAAAGCGCCAGGTATAAAATACCATTACTAATGGAATTGCCCTTTTTTGTTTCAATTGTTTTGTTGATGAAAAAATCTTCCGGCTGGTTATAGGCAATCTCAACTCCAATTTGTTTGTAATAATTATACAGGATGCTGGACATTACATTCACCTGTTCCAGGGGAGTGAGGTAACTGTTTAGTTCCAGCCAGATATTGCGTCTTATTTTTTCAAGATCCTGCCGGGTTTGTGATTCCTGTATCTCAGGATAGTGATAACGGGTCACCAGTAAAGCTCCCTGCATTAGTTCTGCAGATCCGTTTTTCCAGTGTTCAACATCTTCGAAAAGATCTTTAAAGTGCAACCGGTGGATCATTAATTCAATACGTTCCTGTAAGGTTTCATCGCTGGTATGTTCCCACAGATTTTCCAGGTTAGGTATAATGCCCTTGCCAAAAGAGATGATCTTATCACTAACGGTGCTGTACACTTCTTCGTCAGGGTCATCTATCAGGTGGAGCAAAGCAGATATTTCTTTGTTTTCTTGCAATGAGTCAGTTTTGAAAAATGAATTTCGTTATTTGATGTGTTATGAGAGAAATAATATTTTCCACAATGGTGTGATTAACTTTTAAAAAAGGAATGATCTTGTCCTTGTAATCAATCATATTTTGTCATTCCATTAACTATCTTATTTTTACCAACTAAAAAACAAGTTATGTCATACAATTTATTAAAAGGGAAAAGAGGTATTATAACGGGAGCATTAGATGAAAATTCTATTGCCTGGAAAGTGGCTGAAAAGGCTCATGAGGAAGGAGGGATATTTGTATTAACCAATGCGCCAATTGCTATGCGTATGGGAGAAATAAATAAGCTTGCTGAAAAAACAAATTCAAAAATTATTCCTGCTGATGCTACCAGTGTGGAAGAACTCACTGCCTTATTTACTCAATCTCAGGAAGTATTGGGTGGCAAAATTGATTTTGTGCTGCATTCAATCGGCATGAGTGTTAACATTCGTAAAAAGATACCTTACACAGAAAGTAACTATGATTATTTTGCAAAAGGAATTGACGTAAGTGCCATGAGTTTTCATAAAATGCTGGCCGTTGCCAAAAAACTGGATGCTATTAGTGAATGGGGAAGTGTGGTGGCTTTAACCTATATGGCAGCTCAGCGTACGTATCCATTTTATACGGATATGGCAGATATTAAAGCAATGCTGGAAAGTATAGCACGGAGTTTCGGATATCATTATGGGGTAGATAAAAAAGTGCGTATCAATACGGTTTCTCAATCGCCAACAAAAACAACTGCAGGTACTGGTATAAAAGGTTTTGGAGATTTCTTTGACTATGCAAATGCAATTGCCCCTTTAGGAAATGCAAGTGCAGAAGATTGTGCAAACTATTGCATTACTTTATTCAGTGACCTTACCAGGATGGTTACCATGCAAAACCTGTTTCATGATGGAGGATATTCAACAACAGGTGTAAGTAACTACGTAATGGAAAAATTCGGTATAGAGTAATGATAGTTGAAGCAATTCCTAAATTGAAATAGAAAATTTAAATACCTGTATCAACGCAAAAGCCACCAAACTGATTGGTGGCTTTTAATATTTTAATTGAAGATCAGTTGCTGATACTAGCGCTGCGGCGATTAATATTCGTCTTCGTTAAAAAAGAAATCTTCCTGGCTTGGATAATCTGGCCAGATATCTTCCAGGCTTTCGTAAACTTCGCCGCCTTCGTCTTCCAGTTCCTGCAGGTTTTCTATTACTTCAATAGGCGCCCCGCTGCGGATAGAATAATCTATCAATTCATCTTTTGTTGCCGGCCATGGTGCGTCTTCTAAGTGAGAGGCTAATTCAAGTGTCCAAAACATTGTGTAACGGTTTATTTTTTTGCAAATGTAGAAGTTTGACAGAATTATCCAAATGTGTTTTTAAAAATGTTAGTTTTTGGTAAATCAATTATCAATATATTGCCATCTTTTTAACTTTAACGTTACCACATATAAATTATTTTGCTGATGCTGACAGCCCGGAACATTACAAAAAATTATGGCAGTTTACAGGTGTTGCGTTCTGTGGATTTTGATATTAATAAAGGAGAGATTGTTTGTATCGTTGGATCGTCAGGTGCCGGGAAAAGCACGCTGCTGCACATTCTGGGTACATTGGATACTCCGGATAGCGGTACGGTTACGCTGGAAGGAAAACAAATTGATTCACTAAAAGGAAATAAATTAGCGGCATTCAGAAATAAGCATATTGGCTTTGTTTTCCAGTTTCACCACCTGCTTCCGGAGTTTACAGCAGTAGAAAATGTTTGTATTCCGGGGTGGATTGCTGGTGGAAAAAAAAGAGAAGTAAATGAACGTGCCACAACTATTTTAGAGAGTTTGGGGCTTGGGGACAGGCTGCAAAATAAACCGCAGCAACTTTCGGGCGGCGAACAGCAACGTGTGGCAGTGGCGAGAGCCCTCATCAATAACCCCTCTATTATAATGGCGGATGAGCCAACAGGAAATTTAGACAGTGCCCGGGCAAAAGAGCTGCACCAGTTATTTATTGATCTCAGAAACCAGTTCAATCAAACTTTCTTAATTGTTACTCACAATGAAGAACTGGCCCAAATGAGCGACCGTATTGTACATATGAAAGACGGGAAGATAATTTAGCCTAACCCTTAAAGGGCTTTTTATTATTTTACAGAAGCAGTGTTAATTCTGTATATGAGGTGTTTGCTTTTAAATACACTAACAAATTACTGAACTGCTCTAAAGTCCCCTTTAGGGGATTTAGGGGTTTACCCTCGGCTTCCATGGGATCTCCTCTACATTCAATAAATGGCCAATGTACCTTGATAATACAAAGAGATAATCACTCAGCCGGTTGATGTATTTAATTACCAGCGGTTCTACAAACAATTCATGCTCCTGCATATTTACACACAATCTTTCTGCACGCCTGCAAACACAACGGGCCACATGTGTGGTGGATACAGCTTGATGGCCACCCGGTAAAACAAAAGATTTCATAGCCGGTAATATTTCATTCATTCTGTCAATTTCATTTTCCAGCAGTTCTACGTCTTTTTCTTTCAAGTCGGGGATTTTCATCAGTGGTTCTTTATCCGGATCACAGGCCAAAGAAGAACCAACGGTAAATAAACGGTCCTGTATTTCTTTTAAAATGATTTTACTATTAATGTCGCTGATAAGGTCACTTACCAAGCCAATATAAGAATTCAATTCATCAATGGTGCCGTAGCTTTCAATGCGTAAATGACTTTTGGGAACTTTGGTACCTCCAATAAGGCTGGTCTTACCAAGATCGCCGGTTTTGGTATATATCTTAAATGCCATGATAAAGTAACTGAGTGAGTTTTGATAAATGATTTGTTAATGCAACAACGGATTGGCAATTAAGTTTACAGAGGATATAAAATCTGTTTAAACGGCATGTTCAATAATATGTGGATTTGCATTCACTTTGTCTGTTTCCACCACACCGTCTCTGAGGCGGATAATTCGGTGTGCAAATGCAGATATGTCTTCCTCATGCGTTACCAGAATTACCGTATTGCCCTCATTATGGATCTTTCCAAGAATATCCATGATCTCGTAAGAAGTTTTTGAATCAAGGTTACCAGTAGGCTCATCTGCCAAAATAATTGAGGGGTTATTAATGAGTGCCCTTGCAATCGCTACCCGCTGGCATTGTCCGCCGCTCAGCTCATTGGGTTTGTGATGGCTCCTGTCTTCCAGTTTCACTTTCTTCAAAGTTTCCATGGACCTTTCTGCTCTTTCTTTTTTATTAATGCCACTGTAAATTAATGGCAGGGCTACATTTTCTAATGCCGTTAGCCTGGGTAATAAATTGAATTGCTGAAATACAAAACCAATTTCGATGTTTCTTACCTCTGCAAGGTCATTATCCTGCATGCGGCTTACATCTTTTCCATTTAGAAAGTAGCTTCCTTTTGTAGGGGAATCAAGGCAGCCTAATATGTTCATTAAGGTTGACTTGCCGGAACCACTGGGCCCCATCAAAGCAACATATTCATTTTTAAAAATGTCAAGGTTGATGCCTTTTAATACCTGTAGTTCCTGCTTACCTAAATAATAACTTTTACAGATGTTTTCTAAATGAATGATTCCTTGCATGCGGTTAATTAGTTTATTGCCTGGTTAGCTCTTGTTGCAAATAAAGTTATTGTTGTGGTCCGTTATCTTAATTTTTCCTGATCACCTTCGGCACCTTAAAGAAAACACCATCTTGAACTGGTGCATTTTTTAATCCTTCTTTTCTGTCGATACTGCCTTTTACCTCATCTTCCCTTAAAATATTTACATTGTCACTCATGTGCAGCAGCGGCTCCACACCTGTTGTATCCAGTTCATTCAGCTTCTCTACAAATTGTATCATGCTTTGCAGGTCGGCCTTAATGGATTCTTTTTGTGTGTCGTCAAACCTGAGTCTTGAAAGGTTGGCCAGCTTTTCTACCAGTGCATTATTTACTTCCATTTAACAAAAATAAAGTTTTAGTGACAGAAGCAATCAATATTGGTACAAATGGTTTGTGTTAGCAATTGTTTACGGGTAACTAACCGCTGAAAATCCTTAAATTTTATACTCGAAAACAATGAACTCAAAACTTCAAACATCAAACATTTCCTATCTTCGCCAGCTTATGAACAGCAGGAAAGAAATTGTAATGAGTGGCATTCGCCCAACAGGTTTTTTACACCTTGGAAATTATTTTGGCGCCATCAGGAATTACGTAAAGATGCAGGATGACTTTGAATGTTATTTCATGGTGGCAGACCTGCATTCGCTTACCACACACCCGGATACAAAAGAGCTAAAAGCCAATGTGCACAGGGTATTAGCAGAAAATATTGCCTGCGGATTAGATCCGGATAAGGTGGCATTATACTGCCAGAGCCACGTTTATGAAACGGCTGAATTGTACTTATATCTGAACATGCTTGCCTACATGGGAGAGTTGGAAAAAACGGTAACCTTCAAGGAAAAAATAAGGCAGCATCCGGATAACGTAAATGCCGGCTTATTAACTTATCCTGTATTACAGACTGCAGATATTATTTTGCACAGGGCTAAATATGTACCAGTGGGTAAAGACCAGGAGCAGCACCTGGAAATGGCAAGAAATTTTGTTAAGCGCTTTAATCACCGCTATGGTGAGGTCTTTCCTGAACCGGAAGCGTTTAACTACCATGCCGAACTGGTAAAAGTTCCGAGTTTGGATGGCTCCGGTAAAATGAGCAAGAGTGAGAATCAAATGGCCACATTGTACCTGGCAGATGATGACGATATGATCCGTAAGAAAGTAATGAAAGCCAAAACGGATAGTGGTCCGGCAGAAGCCAATTCTGCGAAGCCTGATTACATTGAAAATATCTTCAGCCTGATGAAACTGGTAAGCAATCAGGAAGTAATTGATAAATGGGAATTGGATTACAATAGCTGCAGTATTCGCTATGGCGATATGAAAAAACAACTGGCAGAAGATATGGTGAATTTTATTGCTCCCATCAGGAATAAGGTAGAGGCAATTTTGAATGATGAAAAATACCTGAACGAAGTAATGGAAAAAGGAGCTGCCAAAGCAAGGGTAAGTGCAGGTGTAACTATGCAGCTGGTAAGGGAAGCTATGGGATTAAATTACTGGAAGCAATAAATACAAAATACTGCTGCGTGAGGAGTTTTAATATTTGGTATATTATAAACTTTACTTACATTCAATTTTAAAAGTAAATACAAGGTCTAACAATCAAATAATTCTCCGGCAGTAAGCGGAGTATGGGTATTATGGCAAAAACTAAAAAACCAAAACACATAGCTGTAGCTGGGAACATCGGTGCAGGAAAGACAACCTTAACAGAAATGCTGGCCAAGCATTATAAATGGATACCGCAATTTGAGGATGTAGATCACAACCCTTACCTGAATGATTTTTATGAAGATATGCCCAGGTGGAGTTTTAACCTGCAAATATATTTTTTGAACAGCCGTTTAAATCAATTGCTGGAGATTCAACGAGGTACAGAAACAGTAATACAGGATAGAACAATCTATGAAGATGCAAACATCTTTGCTCCCAATTTGCACGACATGGGCCTGATGCCTAAAAGGGATTTTGATAATTACTATTTATTTTTTGAAACATTAAAGTCAATGGTGCAACCACCAGATTTATTGATTTATTTAAAGGCGTCTGTTCCAACATTAGTGGCTCAAATTCAAAAAAGAGGAAGAGAGTATGAGGAAAATATAAGGCTGGATTATTTAAAGAAACTGAACGACTACTACAATAATTTTATAGAGAGTTACAAGGAAGGCCCGTTGCTGATAATAAATGCGGATAGTAATAAGTTTGCTGAAAACGAAGAACACCTCGGCCAGATCATTACCAAAATTGATTCAATGCTGTTTGGATTGTTTTAATAATTTCTTGTACCTAATTGAATTACATGGACTCTCTTACACTGCACCATTATGGCTTTTTAACTTCCAGCACTTTAGACTGGCTTGCTGAAAATGAAAGCCTGTTGGGTAAACCGTTCAGGGTTTTCGATACTATTAAAATTCAGTCTCAAAAAGTGGATATTACTTTTGTGGAACAAACTCAAGGAGAGGTACTCACTGAATTAGTTGAACCCTGGGAGGATAATCTCCGGTTACATAAAATGATAAGTAAAGGTCTTACAGTTTACCATAAAGGCTTTCTTTCAAAAGTGGGAATGTTTGACGAAATGGTTAAAAAAATGGAAGAGAAAGGAGTTCACTCATTAGGTGCATTTCAATCCGAAGCATTCGGAAACAAAAGATGCGTTTTCTTGGTAAGCCGAAATTTGGGAATGATTGAAATTATAGAGCAATAATTTTTTATGCTGTATAGTATTTAAACGCTAATCAATTAATTGATTTTTCATTGCATAAAATACCAAGCCTACAGAATTCTTTACGCCAAAACGCTCCATTAGCCTGTCTTTTATCGCCTCCACTGTTCTTGCGCTGATATCCATTTTTTGTGCAATCTCCACAGCGGTGAATTCCATGCATACCAACGTAAGCACTTCTTTCTCTCTGTCGCTGACCACTACCTCATTTGTTAAAGAAGGGTTGAATTTTTGTTTGCCGTAATTCTTTTTTATCAGTACTTTATTTACAAACGGGTTTAAATAAAATCCTGATCTTACCACATCCATTACAGCCTTTCTTATTTCTGCAGGTTCTGTGCTTTTTAGCAAATAGCCAGCTGCACCGCAGTCCATCAGGTGTCCCACAAATCTTTCATCTTCATACATGGTGAGTATGATAACTCTAATTCTTGGATAGTCTTTTGCAATTTGTTTGGTAGCATCAATACCATCTTTTACAGGCATTTTCAGGTCGCAGAGAACTACGTCTGGTTCATCTTCTTTTATCTTGGTTAAAAGATCTTCACCGTTTTCAGCTTCAAAAATAAATTTGATGTTGGTATAGGGCCGCATAGAAAGAATTACTCCTTTCCTGAAAATTTGGTGGTCGTCTGCAATGGCTACTTTTATTTGATCCATAGTTTAATCCTGGTAAAACAAATGTAATACAAAGAAGTGGCTTATTGCTGCATCTGGTACAGTTAATTAAACTCGGTAATTCTTTTATATTATTTTGCAATCACAACCAGAAGTTAGAATATAGATTCCTTTGGAATTTCAAGGGTAACCTTGTAATAGGTATGGCTGGGGTCTATTTCAAAAAGGATACGTCCATTCAGTACTTTTATCCTGCTGGCAATATTTTTTAATCCAAGGCCGGTAGATACATGGTTAAGCCTGTCAAATTCGGTTTGTATAATTCCATGCCCATCATGATGTAGTCTGAAGTAACTGTGTGTGGTATTGGCATTTTGGGTAAGATGTATAAATCCTGCATTGCTGTGTTTTATTATATTGTTTACCAGCTCCTGGATGATGCGGAAGATCAGCAATTCCTGTTCTAACTTTAACCGGGTGCGGTAATCATGAAACCGTACACTGGCATTGATGTTTCCGCTGCCGTTAATTTTTTGAAAAAGATCACTCATCGCACTTTCTAATCCGAAATTTTTTAGGGTTGGAGGCATCATGCTGTGGCTAATGTTACGGATCAATTGTATAGCGTCATCAATAATTTGTTTGGCACTTAAAATAGATTGCAATTGTGCTGCAGGCTCCTGGTTAATCAGGTTTTCATTCAGGTAAAGGCGGGCAGTAGCCAGCAAAGGTCCCACATCATCATGAAGGTCAGCTGCAATCCGGTTCCTTTCTTCTTCCTGGAATTTGATAGAAGCATTTAGCAAAACCTGTTGCTTTTCTTCTTCCAGTTTTTTAAGATCCAGGTTAAACCTATTTACTTTTCGCTGGTGAAAAATTACGAAGAAGACAATACCCAATGTAAGGCTCACCATACCTAATGTTCCCAATAGCATGATATAATTTGATCCTGGTGGAGCGCCGGTCGTAGCTTGTAAAAATATCATTTGTGGTTAAAGATTAGGTTATTTTTGTAATGGGTTAAAGGTGCCTAAGTCGATATCTATGGGATTATTTAAACGATTTTGATTGTTATTTACGTATACATTTACCAAAATTGCCACACTCACAAGTACATCTTTAATTATTGTTATTGAACTGTAAATAATTGTGTATTGCGCCTTGAAAGCAGGATTACTGAACATGGATTTTGAAAAAAGGAATAAGAAGAAATTACCAGAAAAATAAAGGAGAAAAGCTACCGATACCCAAAACTCAGAAGTGTGAAGTATGGGGATGGATAAATTGAATTGTATCTTTTCATAAAAAAAATAAACTATTACCATGGCAAAAAACAAACATTCAATTACCAATGGTATAAAACTGAAATCCTGGGGGGATTTAACAGTTAGGTAGTCAAAAATTGAATAAAACAGAAAGCCGAGTGTTGCACTCAGAAAAATTGTTTTTTTATGCTTATACTGAAGTTGGTAGTAATAATACTTAGCAAGAAGAGCAAATTCAACTAGTAAAAATATCCTGTTTACAAGCAGCTGTTGAGCCCTGTCATGTTGGATGAACTTGAAGTAAACAGAGAGGCATAAAAAAAATGCCAATGCAGATACGTAAAAAAAAAAGACCTTTGCCCCACGACTTTGTATTTTTTTTAAAAAGAACAAACTCGTTGAGAAAGGTAATAGTTCAGCCAGGTAAGTAGTATAAATTAGATTTTGTAAAATGGGAATTAGTTTTTTCAAAAATAATTAACACTGAGACAAAATCAAAATTTACTTTCCTTTTAAATTAAATGTTCCACATAGTTTTAGTAAGTTTTGGGTTTTTACTTGATAGTTTCGATCAGTAAACTTCCTGTGAAACGGGTTTCTGAACAACAGGGTAAATGCACCTTGTATCAAAATAAATGTTCAAAAATCAGCAGCAATAAGCGTTTCAGCTGATTCTTTAAGTGAAAAAACTTTTTAAAAAGAGTAAATATACTAATTAAAAATAGTAAAATTACTATTTAGTTTACTCGTAGCTTTACTATCGGAGAAGTACTGAGCAAATAATTAACAGTGAGGAAAAAAAATCGTGGAAGTACGATTTTACAGTTAGAATGTGCTCGCTTTTGGGCAATCTTAGTATTGAAATGGGGTTAAAGGAAGATTGATATCGAAGGAACACGTATTAAAGTGACTGGATAAAAACGGGCCTTAAAAAGTTGATTGACATTAGTAACACAAGCATAAACAGGTTAGTTAATGGAAATTGGTTTATGGTTTTAAATGGATTTGGATAAAAATAAGTTGTCGAAACTATCAAGATTTATTGATCCAATGCCAATCAACATTACAAAGATAAAGTCAGAGTCTGTCTGAATATTAAGCACAAACCCCCAATTTTTATTATGGTGGATACACACCGTGGATAGTATAAAATGAAGGTAGATAACGTAAATGAACTTTGTAATGAATTAGAATAATTACCAAGTACATGTACGCAATAAAGAATTAATTTTTTCGTTCAGGGGAGATGAGATATTTATAGAAGAAAAATATTCATATTATATTAAAAATTATTAATCGTTTGATCTGGGCCTTTCGTTTTTTAGACAGTATAATTACTTAATTTTATTAACTTTAAAGCATCTTAAAATAACTGCGATTGGATATGAGTACCTCTTTAGAATCTTTAATTAAGATTGCGATAGCAGATGATCACAAGATTTTCAGGGATGGCATTAAAATGGCACTTTCCGACAAAAAGAACCTTAAAATGTTATGGGAGGCTGAAGATGGCAAAGACATGATGCACAAAATAGCCATCAAAATGCCCGATGTATTGCTAATGGATATACGAATGCCTGAAATTGATGGGATTAATGCGATTGAACAAATCAGGAAGGAATACGAAGAGTTGAAAATAATCGTTCTTACGATGTACGATGATCAGCAGATGATCAGCAAGATGATGGAAATGGGGGCGAATGCCTATTTAACTAAAACTACTGACCCGGAGGAAATCTACAATGCTATCCTTACCTGCATGAACGATGATTTTTATTTTAATGACCTGGTGAATAAAGCCGTAATGGGCAAATTACTTCAGAAAAAGAATGTGAGGCAACATTATGGTACTACCAATACCGTACATTTTAATGAGAAGGAGATCAAGATTTTAAAATTGCTGGCAGAAGATAAAACCACAGAAGAGATATCAAAAACCATATTTTTAAGCCCCCGAACCATAGAAACAATTCGACAAAACATGAAGATGAAGGTAAATGCAAAAACAATCGGTGGACTTATCATGTACGGGATGCGAAATAAATTAATTGAATAAATATCATACTAAAACTGAAGCATGAGGATTTTCCTACTGCTAATAAAACGTAATTATACTTGTTGCCATCTGAAAAAATAACACCATATTGCGTAATTATCATGGTAAATTACCATGAGATTTTAAACCACAAGTGATGCCTAATACAGAACCAATTAAAATTATTATCACGGATGATCATGTGCTCTACCGGGCAGGTGTGAAGACCGCTTTGAGTGCAAAAAAGGACGTAAAAGTAATTGGGGAGGCTGATAATGGTATGCATTTACTGAATATGCTGAAAATGATTCAGCCAGATGTGATTTTACTGGATATACAAATGCCGGTAATGGATGGAATTGGCGCTTTGCCAGAAATCAAAAAGAACTGGCCAAACATAAAAGTGATCATGCTTACTATGATGGATGATCATAGTATGATTACCAAATTAATGGAACTGGGTGCCAATAGTTACCTGAGCAAAACAAGTGACAGTGAGGTGATATATGAAGCCATTAAAACCTGTTACGAACAGGAGTACTTCTTTAATTCACTTACAAATAAGGCGCTGCTCACTAATTTAAAGACAAAAAATAACGTAACTGCACAGAGAATAGCACAGCCAGAAGCTACATTAAACGATAAAGAAACGCTTATTTTAAAGCTGATGTGTGAAGAAAAAAGTACCAGGGAAATAGCTGAAATTGTAGACCTTAGCCCAAGAACAGTAGAGGCTATCCGGGATAAGCTGAAAGTAAAAACGGGAGCTAAAAGTACAGCAGGGTTGATATTGTATGCTGTAAAAAATAACATACTTGAAAATGATATTTAACCATATGGAATAAGTGTCCAACCTCTTTCGGATACTATCAATGAAAAAACATCCTTAATAATTTGAGGATGTTTTTTTATGCCTGCCCCAGTAAGTGTTTTTAAGAATTTAATTGCCTGCTGTCTGGTTTCATTAATTTCGGGTATGAGTCATTTTATTTTTAATGGGAAATTATATGAGCAGTCTGCACCCGTTATTGGGGCAGCCAATCGTGGACTTCGTTATGGTGATGGATTGTTTGAAACCATGAAAATGCTGGATGGAAATATCATTCACCAGGCAGATCATTTTCAACGGCTTTGGGAAGGAATGGATGCATTACAATTTGAAAAACCGAGTCTGTTTACAAAGGGAAATCTCATTACAGCTATAAAAAAACTGGCAGTAAAGAATGGTCATGAGAAAGCTGCAAGGATCAGGCTGAATGTTTTCAGAGGTGATGGGGGATTGTACGATGCTGTAAATAATACACCTAACTATATTATTGAAACGTGTGAGTTGCCTCCATCTAGTGGTTTATGGAATAGCAACGGACTGGTAGCAGGAATTTATGAAGATGTAAAAAAGAGTTGTGATAAAATCAGCAATATTAAGCATAATAATTACCTGCCTTATGTAATGGCAGCTTTAAAAGCCAAAAAGGAAAAATGGAATGATGCCATTATATTGAACCAGTTTGAAAGGATTGCAGATTCAACTATTGCAAATATTTTTTTGATAAAGAACGAAACAGTTATTACCCCGGCTTTAACTGAGGGTTGTGTGGCAGGTGTCATGCGTAAATCGCTGGTAAGCCATTTAAACTTGGATAATTTTAAATGTGAAGAAGCTGCGGTAACGGTAGAAGATATCCTTAATGCTGACGAAGTTTTTTTTACCAATAGTATTTATAATATTCGCTGGGTGCAGCGTATAGGTGATGCGATTTACGATAATGCTTTCACTCAAAAAATTTATGCTGCCTTCAAACCAACCATTTACTAATTGTTTTGTAATAGCAATTGAAAAGGATAACAATGGAATCAGTAAATATTTTTTGGTTTAGAAGGGATCTTCGCATGAAGGATAATGCAGGATTGTATCATGCCCTTAAAGATTCCCTTCCTGTAATACCCATATTTATATTCGACAGGAATATCCTGGATAAACTGGAAGACACGACTGACAGGAGAGTGGCCTTTATTCATGCTGCCTTAGAAGAGATGCAGAAGCAACTATCTGAAATGGGGGCTTCATTACAGGTTTATTACGGTACACCAAACGAGGTATTTAATCAATTACTATCTGAATATAGTATGGAAAAAGTTTTTACCAATCATGATTACGAACCTTATGCACTGGAGAGAGAAAAAATGATTGCAGATTTACTTGCAGGGAAAGGTGCAGCTTTACATACATATAAAGACCAGGTAATCTTTGAAAGAGAAGAAGTGCTAAAAGATGATGGAAAACCTTACACCGTCTTTACGCCATATAGCCGTAAGTGGAAAGCAAAGCTTGTAGAATTTTATCTGAAAGCATATCCAACCGAAAAGTATTTTACAAACTTTTACAAAAAACCCGCCAGAGAAATACCTTCTTTAAAGTCAATGGGATTTAAACCTGTAGAAAACGAATTTCCATCTAAATCTTTGAAAGCAGAGTTGCTGAAAAAATATGCTGATCAGAGAAATTTCCCTGCCATTCCGGGTACATCTAAATTAGGTGTGCATCTTCGTTTTGGCACCATCAGCATCCGTCAACTGGCAACTTATGCCCGTTCTTTATCAGAAACATTTTTAAACGAATTAATATGGCGGGATTTTTATCATATGATACTCTGGCATTTTCCCAATGTTGGACGGGACAAAGCATTTAAACCAGAATATGATAAGATTGAATGGCGCAGGGATGCAGGTGAATTTGAGCGCTGGTGCAATGGGCAAACTGGTTATCCCATTGTGGATGCAGGAATGAGGGAGTTGAATGAGACAGGCTTTATGCATAACCGGATACGCATGATCGTGGCATCCTTTTTAACTAAACATTTACTGTTGGACTGGCGATTAGGCGAAGCTTATTTTGCAGCCAAACTGCTGGATTTTGACCTTGCTGCAAACAATGGTGGCTGGCAGTGGGCGGCAGGCAGCGGTTGTGATGCTGCGCCTTATTTCAGGATATTCAATCCATATTTACAGACTCAGAAGTTTGATCCAGAAATGGAATATATAAAAAAATGGGTGCCGGAGTACCAGGAATTTAATTACCCCAGGCCTATCGTAAATCATGAGTTTGCGAGGAAGCGTTGCCTTGAAGTTTACTCAAAAGCATTAAAGAAAAATTAGTTCACAAAAATATCAGTGTAAACAATTTTTACTCCTTTTAAATTTTCATAAATCTGCAAGAGTTTTACAATTGCATCTTTGTCTTCTTCTTTTAAATTGATGGAATAATCATTTACATATAAGTCAATATGTTTCCGCATCACCTCCTCACTCATTTCTTGTGAATGTATTTTTACATACTCACCTAATAAAGGATAATTTAAAAAAGCGTATTTGATACTTTCTTTGATCAGTTCATCTATTTTCTTTTGTACTGAAGGGGTAATTTTTCTGCTGATCGCAATTCCTCCAAGAGGTATTGATTTGCCGGTTTGCTTTTCCCAGTAATCACCAAGGTCGGTAATTTTATGAAGCCCTTTTGCTTCGTAGGTAAAACGGTTTTCATGAATGATCACACCTAACCCTTTGCCATCCAAAACAAACTGTTCTATTTCGTCATAGCGCAAAAAGATTTTGTTTTTTGCTTGGGGATAGGCCAATGAAAAAAGTAAATGTGCTGTGGTGTTTTCTCCGGGAATAGCAATGATGTTATCTTCTACTGATATTATATTTTGTTCAGCATTTTTTAGAAGCAAAGGACCAACACCTTTTCCTAATGCACTGCCGGAATTTAATATAGCATATTTGTTCAGCACTAATGGCAATACGCCATAGCTGAGTTTTGTGATATCCAGCTTCCCCTCTATAGCCCATTTATTCAATGTTTGCACATCTTCCAGAACAATGTCAAATTCAAAATCACCGGTGTCAATCTTATTGTTGGCTATAGCATCAAAAATAAAAGTATCATTAGGGCAGGGAGAAAAACCGAGTGTAAGTTTCATGTTTGTTTTGATTGCTTAAGTTCTGGTATTTATGATATTTTAATTCTGGATTTTATTATTCATCACAAAGCCAATATCAGTTTTTCTGTTTCTTCATTCAAATTGATAATTGCTTCCTTCATTTTCCATTTACTTTTATCTCGGATGCCAACTTCATTACTGATGCTCCTGATCTGCATAAATGGAATATTTTCCTGCAGGCATACATAATGCAATGCTGCGCCTTCCATGGTTTCAATATCTGGCGAAAAGGTTTTTATCAGCTGCTGCTTTTGCAATTCACTGTCACTTATTTTATTGATGGTTACTGCATTTGCCAGTGGGAGGTTGGGGTTTTTAACATAGGCATATTCATTAACGAGCCAGCCATTGGTGAATGGAAATTTATTTTTATCTGCAAAAGTTGTTTGGAATATACTTGTAAATTCAGACGACTCCTCCATGCCAATATCTGCAAATGTGTCCTGTCTTACAATTACCACATCTCCCGGTTGAAATTTATTGTTGAATGCTCCTGCAATGCCAGCCTGTATCACCAGGTCATATTTAGCTTGATATAATTTTTTTTGAAGATGATATAAAGCAGCGTGGCAACCCACTCCCGTTATTTCAATATCCACATAACCAGGCAGTGCATTTAAAGGCTCAATTTCTGATTTTGTTGCAGCTATCAATAATATTTGCATACTGCAAAATTCGTACTTCCACTTTATATTTCAGGATTTACAAGCTACCTTTGCGAAAATTTTATGAGGGGATGGTTTACATTACACGTATAGAACATTTTAATGCTGCCCACAAATTGTACAATCCTTCATGGACACGTGAGCAAAATGAAGCTTTTTTTGGCAAATGTGCCAATGAGAACTGGCATGGACATAATTTTGAATTGTATGTTACCATAAAAGGGGAGCCCAATCCCGACACAGGTTTTGTATATGATGTAAAACGGTTGAGTAAAATTATTAACGAACGGGTGATAGAAAAACTGGACCATAAAAATCTGAATGAGGATGTAGATTTTATGGCTGGTAAAATGTGCTCTATTGAAAACCTGGTGATTGCTATATGGGGGCAGTTGGAACCACATCTGCCTGCTGAAATAAATTTATATTGTTTGAAATTATATGAAACACCCCGAATCTTTGTTGAATATTACGGCAACTGATAATAAATTCCAATAATTCCTTACCGGGATAAAGTGAGGCAGGTTTTTAAAACCATTGTCCTGCTGCAGACAATTTTATTTCGGATTGATCTGAACTTTATACTTCTTAAATGGTTTAGTATCTTGTATTAAATAAGTAATTTTTATAAGCATGAATAAAGTGGCGGTTTACAGGAAGGAACATTTTAATGCAGCACACCGGCTCAACAATCCTGATTGGGATGAAGCAACCAATAAACGTGTTTTTGGTAAGTGCAATAACCCCAGCTATCATGGGCATAATTATGAACTGATAATAAAATTATCCGGCACGCCTGATCCTGCAACTGGTTATGTTTATGACCTCAAACTACTAAGCGACTTGGTGAAGGACGTGGTGTTAGAGCGCTTTGATCATAAAAATCTCAATCTTGATACTGTTGAATTCAAAAATCTTAATCCCACCGCCGAAAATATCATAGTAGTAATTTATGATTTATTAAGAGCGAAAATTGATAAAAAATATGATCTGCAGATTCGTTTGTTCGAAACCGAAAGAAACTTTGCAGAGTATCCTGTTAATTAAAAATAATAAACAAAACAGCATTCATGTTGTTATTGCCAAATAAAAACAGATAAGAAAAATGGCGTACAAAAAATTGGATCATTATGATGAGGATACTACATCGGGTTTGATTATAACTTACAAGGAAACAATTTCATTACTGGGTGAAGATGCAGGAAGAGAAGGGTTGGAAAAGACTCCGGAAAGAGTTGCAAAGGCAATGCAGTTTCTTACCCAGGGATACCAGCAAGATGCGGTAGCCATTTTAAATTCAGCTAAGTTTCATGAGGCAGTAAGTGAGATGGTAATTGTAAAAGATATTGAGTTGTACAGTATGTGTGAGCATCATATGCTTCCTTTCTATGGTAAGGCTCATGTTGCCTATATACCCAATGGATGGATAACAGGCTTGAGTAAAATTGCAAGGGTGGTGGATGTTTACAGCCGCAGGCTGCAGGTGCAGGAAAGACTGACCACGCAGATATTGGGTGCCATCAAAGAATCGTTGAACCCGTTAGGAGTGGCTGTGGTAATTGAAGCATCTCATTTATGTATGATGATGAGAGGTGTGCAAAAACAAAATTCTGTAACTACTACTTCTGCATTTTGGGGCGAATTTGAAAAGAATGAAACCAGGAGTGAGTTTTTAAAACTGATAAGTGCAAAACTACATTGATTCCCAAAGAGTGTATACGTTAAGATCAATGCTGCAGGTTGCTGTTAACTGAAAGCGTGTGTCCGTTTTTTGAACATATTTCCCGTTGATCAATTCAAAAACATCTACTGTTTTGTTCTCAGTATCAGCAATCACATAAAATTTCACAGCTTTCATTTCATACAAATTATACTTTGTATTCCTGTCCCTAAGTTTGGTGGAATGAGAAGATATCTCGACAATTAGGGAAGGTGGTTCAGTTATGTAATTATCTTGTGATGAAGTATTACATAACACAACACAGTCAGGTCTTACAACAGAGTCTTCATCTATGATCCAGTCCAACTCATAAAATGCCTGGCAATTACAGGTTGATCCATTTTCTTCCAATTTATTTTCAATTTTCCTGATAAATGTTTTACCAAACCATTGGTGGTCTTTAATAGGTGATGGTGCCATCGCATACGGATAACCATTCACCAACTCCCAATCACCTTTCCATAGCAGGTAATCCTGGTAAGTATATCTTTCTGGTTTGAATATTTGATCCGGAAGGCTCATAATAATTTTGTTCTTCAAATTTAAAAATTATTTTTGGTTTAAACTTTTATTTATGGCACATGCATATGTATTTCCGGGACAGGGTTCTCAGTTTAGTGGAATGGGAAAGAATTTATATGAAACGAATCCCCTTGCAAAAGATTTATTTGAACAGGCAAACGATATTGCAGGTTTCCGTATTTCTGATGTGATGTTTACAGGAACAGATGAAGATCTGAAAAAAACCAATGTAACACAACCTGCAGTGTTCTTACATTCAGTGATTGCTTTTAAAACAATAATCGGAGCAAAACCGGAAATGGTTGCAGGGCATTCTTTAGGAGAGTTTAGCGCTTTGGTAGCGAATAACGTTTTGAGTTTTGAAGATGCTTTTAAATTAGTGAATATCCGGGCCAAAGCCATGCAAAAAGCATGTGAATTAAATCCCTCCACCATGGCAGCAGTACTGGCATTGACAGATGAAAAAGTAGAGGAGATCTGTATGCAGGTGCACAATGATACAGAAGAGATAGTGGTGGCTGCCAATTATAATTGTCCGGGCCAGTTGGTGATCAGTGGAAGCATTAAAGGAGTTGAAATGGCATGTGAACGTATGAAGACCGCCGGTGCAAAGAGGGCTTTATTATTACCAGTTGGTGGTGCTTTTCACTCACCATTAATGCTGCCTGCAAAAGAAGAACTGGCAGCTGCAATTGAATCAGCTAATTTCAATATACCAACCTGCCCTGTTTACCAGAATGTGGTTGCAAAAGCAATTACTGATCCGGCTGAGATAAAACATAACCTGATCAACCAGCTGACGGGTGCAGTAAGATGGACACAAAGTGTGCAGGCAATGATCGCTGATGGAGCCACACGTTTTACAGAAGTTGGTCCGGGTAAAGTATTGCAGGGGCTGGTGCAGAAAATAAATAAGGAGATGTTAGTGGATGGAGTGTGTTAAGCATAGATTAGGTCAGTCAAGTAACAAAAACTATTAAAACAAACGGGGCACCCTTAGGCGCCCCGTTTGTTTTAATTTATTAAAAGCTATTGTAATCTTACAATGACTTCAACACATCATTCATGCTTCTAACAGCAGCAGCACTCTTGTCAAATGCAGCCTGCTCATCAGCGTTCAGGTCAAAGTCAAGGATCTTTTCCCAGCCGCCTTTGCCAATTATTACTGGTATACCTAAGCAAATATCTTTCTGACCGTACTCACCATCTAATGCTACGCAGCAGGTAAATAATTTTTTCTCGTCACGTACAATGGCTTCCACCAAAGCAGCTCCGGCAGCGCCGGGTGCATACCATGCAGAAGTTCCGATCAATGCTGTTAATGTAGCACCACCTACCATGGTATCTTTTACAATTTTCTCCTGCTGTTCTGCAGATAAGAATTTAGTAACTGGTACACTGTTCCAGGTTGCTTTGCTTATTAGTGGGATCATGGTAGTATCACCGTGACCACCAACCACCACTGCATTCAAATCAGAAGGGCTGCAGCCTAAGTGCTGGCTCAATTGATATTTAAAGCGGCTGCTGTCTAATGTACCACCCATGCCAATGATCCTGTTTTTAGGCAAACCGGTTGCTGTTAATGCCAGGTAAGTCATGGTATCCATCGGGTTGCTGATAACAATGATAATGGTATTGGGAGAATATTTTAAAATGTTTTCTGCTACACTTTTTACAATACCTGCATTAACACCAATCAGTTCTTCTCTTGTCATACCTGGTTTACGTGGCAGGCCTGAAGTAATTACCACAACATCACTATTGGCAGTTTTACTGTAATCATTGGTGCTTCCAATAATCTTGGTGTCAAAACCAAGCAGGGTGGCAGTCTGCATCATATCCTGTGCCTTACCTTCAGCAACGCCTTCTTTAATATCCAGCAACACCAATTCCGTACACAATTCTTTACGGGCAATATTATCAGCACAAGTAGCACCTACAGCACCTGCACCTACAACAGTAACTTTCATCTTTAAAAATGTTTTATAGTTAGCAAAATAAATTTCGGGGCAAAGGTAATAGTTTACAACATTGAGAGAGGTGATAATTGTCAGTTTATTTCACCGCATCCAGGATGGCAGGAACCCCTATATTTCCAACAAATGCTTTGGCCAGTGTGCCACTGGAATCGTATACAAATATAGAAGGATAGGTTCTTGGCTGGTATTTTAGCCCCAATGTATAATTCAGGTCCTGGCCCATCATGATATTGGTCATAACGGCAATATTATAGTCCTCATAAAAAGTTTTGATCTCACTAAAAGCTGCCGGGGATACCATTACAATCTGCAAACCTTTTAATTCTTCTTTATAGGCTAATAATTCCTTGGTTTCTTTCTGGCAGTGATCGCAGTCGGGGCTAAAGAACATAAGAACAAAAGGCTTGTTCTTTTTTAGCTGCTCGTTGGTGAATGCAGTGCTGTCCGGGATAGTGAATATTTTAAAAACAGGAACATGCTGAATGTTATTAAGCGTGGCGGCAGTTGCGTCTTGCTGTGCATTACTGATAAAAGAAAAGCAACTAAATATGGAGATGAGAACGATAATTTTCAAACTGTGATTTTGGCATAAATGTAACTGCTTTGTTTTAAAATGCATTGTTAATCCATTTCTATATCATACATCCTATATCATACATCCGACATCACCGCCGGGTATCAAAAACCTAAATTTCCTACTTTTCATTAGTATCCCTACTTTTGCAGCCCGGCAAAGAAATGGAGCGTAAGCAATACAGGATAAAGTTTTATAACTAAATAATACAAATCAAAAAATAAAACATGGCAACTACAGCAGACATGCGTTCAGGGCTTATCATCAAAGTGGATGGTAGTTTGTACAGCGTAATTGAATTTGGGCAGAACAAAACAGCCCGTGCAGCAGCAAAAGTATGGGCTAAATTAAAAGGCGTGGATAACAGCCGGACAATTGAACTGACATGGAACAGCGGTGAAACCATTTACCCGGTAAGGGTAGAAAAGAAGTCTTTTCAATATTTATATAAAGATGATACCGGCTACAGTTTTATGGATACTGAAACGTTTGAGCAGATCACTGTTCCGGAAACAATGGTGGATGCACCAAAGTTTTTGAAAGATGGCCAGGAAGTGACTGTGTTGATCAATGGGGAAACTGAGCAGCCGATGGGTGTGGAGTTGCCGGATAAAATTGTATTATTGGTTACCTACAGTGAACCTGGAATGAGAGGTGATACTGCTACCAAAACATTAAAGCCTGCAACTGTTGAAACCGGTGCTACTGTAAACGTTCCCCTGTTTGTAAATGAAGGTGAGCACATCAGGGTAAATACAAAGACCGGTGAATATGTGGAGAGAGTAAAAGAATAGCCTAAATTTTTACACTATCCGGGTTAGTTTTTTAAAACTAACCCGTTTTTATTTTCAGCATATTTCGGGTGTTTTTGGACCAGTTTTAATGATTTTTAATCAATTTATCCCTAAAAAATCATGTTTTTTGATTTTTTTATTTTTTTAAATACTTGCAATTTTGATAAATCATTCCCTACCTTAGCACCCCGATTGCATAAAACCATTTAACTGATTATTATGGATATCAAACAAATTCAGGAGCTGGTAAAGCTTATCAACAAAACCAATATTGGCGAAATAACCATTGAAGAAGAAGGAACAAAAATCACAGTAAAACAAAAGAAAGACCCGGTACAGAAAATTTTTACCGGTGGTATGCCATCAGGCAATCAACATTATGCGCCGGCCGCAGCACCTGTTGCACAAGCTCCGGCTGTTTCCCCAGCCGCAGCAGTTCCAACACTTGCACCAAAAGCAGATAACTTTGTAACGGTTAAGAGCCCAATGATTGGTACTTTTTACCGCCAGAGTGGTCCTGGTAAACCAATCTTTGCAAGTGTGGGAGACGAGATAACCGTTGGAAAAGTAGTTTGCATTATTGAAGCCATGAAATTATTCAATGAAATAGAAAGTGAAGTAAGTGGTAAAATTGTAAAAGTACTGGTGGAAGATGCCAGCCCGGTTGAGTATGACCAGCCTTTATTCCTTGTAGAGCCTAATTAATATGCAAATGTGCAGATGTTGCAAATATGCAAATTTTTAAAGCAGGTTTCTGAAATTATAGAAATTGATTACCGTGATGCAAAATCATTTTTATGAGAAAGGAATTAATAGAGAATAACCCATTGCTGAAACATTCTATTGAGTTTTCTTTATCAGTAATTAAATATTGTGAAGTATTAGATACACAAAAAAAGTTTATCCTTTCTAAACAATTGTTTCGTTCTGCAACATCTATTGGCGCTAATTCTATGGAAGCACAAAATCCTGAAAGTAAAGCTGACTTTATTCATAAAATAAAAATTGCTGCTAAAGAAGCAGAAGAAACCCAATACTGGCTGATACTTTGTGAAAACGGCGACAATTATCCTGAGCCTAAAGGGTTGTCTGAAAAACTGGAAGTACTCAATAAAATTTTAGGGAGTATTCTTTCGACAGCAAAAAGGAAAACGCCGTTTAGTTATTTTTTAAGTCTATTCATTTTTTAACAACGCAAATTGTTTGCATGCAAATTTTGCATATTTGCAATATTTGCACATTTGCACATTTTCTTTTTATGTTCAAAAAAATACTAATTGCCAACCGTGGAGAAATTGCCCTCAGGGTGATACGTACCTGTAAAGAAATGGGGATCAAAACGGTGGCGATATATTCTACTGCTGATAAAGACAGTCTTCATGTACGGTTTGCTGATGAAGCTGTTTGTATCGGCAAGCCCAGCAGTGCTGAATCTTACCTGAATATTCCTCATATTATGGCGGCGGCTGAAATCACCAATGCCGATGCCATTCATCCCGGCTATGGTTTTTTAGCAGAGAATGCCAAGTTTGCCCAAATATGTACGGAGAGTGGTATTAAGTTTATTGGCCCCACTCCTGAAATGATCACTGCAATGGGAGATAAAATAACCGCCAAACAAACCATGATCACTGCAGGGGTACCCGTGGTACCAGGTTTGGATGGATTGCTGGTAAGTGTGGAGCATGCAAAAGAATCAGCCGCTGAAATTGGATATCCTGTAATTTTAAAAGCTACTGCAGGTGGTGGTGGTAAAGGCATGAGGGTGGTATGGGCCGAAGAAGAGATTGAAAAATCATTTGAAAATGCAAAGACAGAAGCAGCTGCTTCGTTTAAGAACGATGGTATTTATATCGAAAAATTTGTAGAAGAGCCAAGGCATATTGAGATACAGGTGGCAGGGGACCAGTTTGGCAATGTTTGTCACCTGAGTGAAAGAGATTGCAGTATTCAACGGCGTCATCAGAAATTAGTGGAAGAAGCTCCTTCTCCATTTATGACGGACGAATTGCGAAACAGGATGGGAGAGGCTGCCATCAAAGCTGCTTCGGCTATCAGTTATGAAGGAGTAGGCACTGTTGAGTTTTTAGTAGATAAGCACCGTAATTTTTTCTTCATGGAAATGAACACCCGTATACAGGTGGAGCATTGCGTAACAGAAGAAGTGATCAATTACGATCTGATAAAAGAACAGATAAAAATAGCTGCCGGGCATAAAGTAAGTGGCATCAATTATTTTCCACAGATGCATGCTATAGAATGCCGCATCAATGCAGAAGATCCATTCAACGACTTCAGGCCAAGCCCCGGTAAGATAACGGTGTTACACACTCCCGGTGGCCATGGTGTACGGGTAGACAGTCATGTGTATGCTGGTTATGTAATCCCTCCGTATTACGACAGCATGATCGGTAAATTAATTACGGTGGCAAGAACCCGTGAAGAAGCCATTGACACCATGTACAGGGCACTGAGTGAATATGTGATAGAAGGAGTAAAAACAACCATTCCTTTTCACTTGCAGTTAATGAAGAATGAAGATTTCAGGAAGGGAAATTTTACCACTAAATTTTTGGAGACATTTGAAATGCAGAAGGGGGGGTAAACTTATTTTTTAATTGGATATTTATTGAAGCGTCATAAGCCGCTTTTTTTCTACCTATAGTTTCTTGCAAACAATAATTGATTAAAGCAAAAGCCCTGTACCTCTCCAGGCACAGGGCTTTTTAAACTTATTCAGCATTGCTTATTTCATTTCAGCAACAACAGATATCTTAGGTTCTTTTGCAACTTTACCACCTGCATCACCAATTCCATAATCAGCTCCCACGATGGTGAAATCAGATTTTGAAGTAACGGTTCCACCAGCAACAGTAATATCTGCAGTGGTTTTTACTGGTTTGGTAACACCATGCATGGTCAATTCACCTTCTACAGTTGCTTTATAGCTTCCGTCAGCAGCAAAATTTACAGCAGACAAGTTGGTGATGGTACCTTTAAAAGTGGCTTTAGGAAATTTTTCAGAATCCATCCATTTAGCGCCATTAAATTCCTCCTGCATCATTGGGTTGCCAAAACTGAAGCTTTTTACAACGGCTTCAAATGCTACTGTTCCGGTTTTGGTATCAATAGCTGCCACCACTGTTTTATTGTCAGCTTTTGGCATAGCATCAGAAGGAGTAGTTGCATCAAAATTTACGGATGCGGATGTGGTAGTTTTCTTTTGTGCAAATGTTGCACTGACCATCAATCCAAGGGCGATAATAAGTGTTGTTTTTTTCATTTGTTATTAATTTGATTTTTGAGATTTATTAATTGATTGAACATCTTTTGAAAGTGATAAATTCTGTTTCTAAAATATCGCTGTACACACCACCACTGCAGGAGCCTTTGATGGATACACTGTCTCCTTGTTTGATCTTTTTTACATTCGCAATATCCTGCTGTTGAAATGCAAATATTACATAAGAACCGGTGGTAGTATCAGCCATCTTTATATTTACGGTAGTATCAGCCTGTTCCACTTCAGTTACCCTGCCATTGATGGTGATGATCTGCTCAGCATATTTCTTATTGGAGGCACTGTCATTTTGTTGAAATTCCTTAATGAAATCCTGTGCGTTGAAAGTATACGCAGCTTTTTCTTTGGCGGTGTCAGAAAAACTATCAGTAAAAATATACCATGCAGTACCAATAGCTGCAGCCAGCAGAACAGCTCCAATGATCAATATTTTTCTAACCCGATTTTTTTTATTTGTATTTGCTGTTGCCATGTTGAATGTATTCTGAATGCAAATATATAATGTTCAAACACCGAATTCCATTGAACTAGGTTAAGAAATACATAAAGTGACCTGTTGACGGAGGTATTTTAAATTTCGACTAATAAAGACCCGGAGGGTCGAAATGTTAGTAGCAACGAAAATCAAAAACCGTATTTAGCTCCGGAGGAGCGATATGTTTCTTACATATCGCTCCTCCGGAGCTTCAAAAAGATGGTGAATTATATTTTTTCTACTGATATTTCGCTCCTCTGGAGCTAAAAAAATTTAACTCCGCCAACAGGTTAAAGTAGTAATACTTTATATGAAGTATCATTAAAGTTGATTTTTTAAAATAAGCTGTGAAAGCTATTACCAACCGGTGATTGCAGGCAGCCATTGTGCCAAAAGAACAGAGATCTGCCCGGACTCTACCATAAAACCATCATGGCCATAGCCGGATTCAATTTCCAGTAACGTGGAGTTAGGTATATTTGCTGCCAGCGTTTCCTGCTCACATAAAGGACACAATATATCGGTGCTGATACCAATGATGAGTGTTTGCTGGTGAATGCTTTGAAGTACGTGTTGGGGATCTTTGCCACGGCCTCTTGCAATATTATGACTGTCCATGCTTTTAGTAAGCAGCCAGTAACTGTATGCATTAAACCTGCTTACCAATTTATCACCTTGGTAATTAATATAAGAGGAAGCTTTAAATCCATCTGTCTTATCAAGATCATGATCTGATTGAGTTTTTACCATAATATCATAGTTACGGTAAGTAAGCATGCCGATTGCTCTTGCAGCTTTTAATCCTTTAGCACCGGCATTGGGTGAAAGTTGCTTCCAGGTACAATCTGCTTCAATACTCAGCCGCTGGGCTGTATGGGTAGCAATACCCCAGGCGCTTTCGGTGGCGGAGGTAGCCATTAAGAACAAATTTTCAATGATATCTTTTTCCATCACACACCATTCCATGGCCTGGTAACCACCCATACTTCCTCCTACCAGTAAGAATATCTTTTCTATGCCAAGCTGTTCCCGTAAAATAATATGAGCATTTACCATGTCCCTGATGGTGATAAAAGGAAATGAGCTGTAATAAGGGTCTTTTGTTAATGGGTTTACAGAAAGCGGACCGGAACTGCCATAGCAGGAACCCAGTATATTGGCACATACAATAAAGTATTTTTCAGGGTCAATTACATGACCAGCACCTACCACACCCGGCCACCAGTCTGCCACATCAGAATTAGCGGTTAAAGCATGACATATCCATACAACGTTACTTTTACCGACGTTCAATTTCCCGTAGGTTGAGTAAGTAATGTTCAGTTCTGGTAACGTATCGCCACTTTCTAAAGGAAAGGGGTGAGGGTATAAAAAATTGTTCATCAAATAAAAAGTATACTAGTTGCAAAGTAAAGACTTGCAGAATTATATTTGTATAAAATTTTGAAATATGATAGCAATAAACCTAAAGCGGGTACATGGTGATTTTGGTTTTGAAGCCACAGATGCTAATGGTCATATGGTAAGAATGGACTCCAGCGTGGAGACAGGGGGTGAGAATTTTGGAGTACGGCCTATGCAAATGTTACTGATGGGATTGGGTGGCTGCAGTGCCATCGATATTGTAATGATACTAAAAAAGCAGCGGCAGGAAGTAAAGGATTTTTCTATCAGCATAGCTGGTGAAAGGGAAGAGGGTAAAGAAGCCACCCTTTGGAAAACGGTAAAAATAACCTTTACACTTACAGGTAATATTGAAGTAGAAAAAGCGGAAAGGGCTTGTGAATTATCTATGAATAAATACTGCTCGGTAGCCGAAACCCTGAAACGCAGCGGTACTAATTTAACCTGGGCTGTAGTTGTTAATCCATAAGAAATATGTTAAGTGATGTGGGAAAACCACCTCACTGTTATTTACAATTCAGCAACTAAGCTGCTGAAACTAATTTCCAATCAATGAAACACCCCATTACCGAGGCGATAAGAATTCAAACAGAAAGGACCAATGAGATGGAGCATTCCACCCCATTGTTTCTCACCAGCAGTTTTTGTTTTGACAATGCAGAAGAAATGAGGGCTGCTTTTGCAGATGAAACGGAGGATAATATCTACAGCCGTTTCAGTAATCCGAACGTTCAGGAGTTTACCGATAAGATGGTGGCATTGGAAGGTGCTGAAGCAGGCTATGCCACAGCAAGCGGTATGAGTGCAGTGTTTGCCTCCTTTATGGCCTTACTGAAAAAAGGAGATCACCTGGTTGCATGCAATTCAATTTTTGGAAGTACGCAAACAGTGATTAAAAAATATTTACCCAATTATGGTATTGAGTGTACCTACGTAAGTGCAGATAAGCCGGAAGAATGGGAAGCCGCCATCAGGCCCAATACAAAAATGATCTACCTGGAAACACCAACCAATCCGGGACTGTCAATCATTGATCTTGAATTTGCAAATGCATTGGCAAAAAAGCACCATCTTCTTTTAAATGTTGATAATTGTTTTGCCACTCCGGTATGCCAGCAACCCATTACATTTGGTGCCGACCTGGTAATACATTCTGCGACCAAGTGGTTAGATGGACAGGGCAGGGTATTGGGCGGAATGATTGTGGGAAAAAAAGAACTGATCAAAGAAATATATTTATTCTGCCGCAGCACCGGCCCATCACTGTCGCCTTTCAATGCATGGATTCTAAGCAAAAGTTTAGAAACACTGGATGTACGTATGGAGCGCCATGCAGGCAATGCGCTTACCATTGCAAAAGCATTGGAACTGCACCCGGCAATTGAATGGCTTAAATATCCATTCCTTCCTTCTCATCCGCAATATAACATTGCCATTAAACAGATGAAAAATGGCGGCGGTATTGTGTGCTTTAATTTGAAAGGCGGGTTAGCAAGTGGACGTAAATTTTTAGACAGCTTACAAATGCTTTCTCTTACTGCTAACCTGGGAGATACCAGGAGCATTGCTTCTCATCCTGCCAGCACTACGCATGCTAAACTTACAGAAGAAGAACGGCTGGCTACCAACATCACGCCGGGGCTTATCCGCATTTCTGTTGGGCTGGAGCATGTGGATGATATTTTACAGGATATTTTACAGGCGCTTGATAAATGTTGATTTTAACAATCATTAAATTAAAAGCTTTTAATTATTTCCACCAGGTTTTATCGTTGCCTGGTTAACAGCAATATTCGTAAATAATTAATTTTCTCCTGCTTATAGTTTTGCCATAGATTAGCAAAACAGAAATACAAAAAGAATGAAAGGTATTATCTTAACCCGTTGGCGGAGTTAATCTGCCAGCGTATGCTTAACTCTACCAACAGGCTTGTTGTATATAAATTTGTTTAAGAACTGCAAAACTGTTAAC
>JAYWII010000071.1:0-10661 GCA_043788995.1 Chitinophagaceae bacterium
AATTCTATTCTTTCCGCAAATCTGGAGAAGGAACTTTTTATTAAATATTTTTGGTTCTCAAATATAAGGTCGTGCATTTCCCAAAACTTACCCTGTAGCCCTGCTGCCTCAGTGGCTACTGCTGCATCCAGTGAAAACGATGTATTGCAGGCAAGGGAAAATGACGAAATACATATTTTAATTTATCACCCAGGTATTGCTGAAGTAGCTTGATAGAGGTGTACATTCCTCCGCAATGTTCGCATTGAAAATCTCCATACTGTATTAATTCTATCGAAGCGGATGGGAATCCGATAAAACTATCCCGGCTTATACTAAAAGGAAGCTTTAGCATATTACTCATACAAATTTAATTTTGTGATTAAAAAATAAACTATACTTCCATTGTTAATTCTATCCTGTTTTTAAAAAATTTTTAACTATACATGACACTGAATCACAATCAAACCCAAACAAAATGAATCGTTTATACAGGAACTTTGAGTGGCTCAGGCAACAAGCATATTTATTCTAAATTCTGACGGAGGATATTTGAATTGCGATTTGAAAAGCCTTGAAAAATGGGCAATATTTTCAAAACCCAATGTGTAACAAATATCAGTTACAGTCATTGTTGTACTTAATAAAAGCTCCTGTGCTTTTTGCAATCTTTTTTTTCTAATCCATAATGAAGGTGGCATATTGTAAATAGCTAAAAAATCCCGTCGGAAGCTTGATAAACTTCTTCCTGTTAAAACCGCTAATTGGTTTAGTGAAAGAGAATTCATAATATTTTCTTCAACGGTATTGGTGATATTGTTTCTGTAATGTTCCCTTAAATCCAATACTTGCTCCAGTATCTGATTATCGCTACCAGCCAGATAAAATAAAAGCTCAAATAATTTAATTTTTATTAAACTACATTCAACTTTTTCCGGCTGTATAAAATAGGGCTGCAATGAATCTATGCATTTTAATAATTGCTGACCTGCTGTATTTACTGTTACAAATGAAGTGTCGCTTTTTGGTTTAAGGGTGAGCAGAGCCATTTTAGTAAACTCTTTTACCAAATCATATTTTAATGACACCAGAATAAATTCATTTTTCATTTCATTCTCTAACGGGTTGTTTCCAGTTAGGTATTCAATTAAAATATCTTTTTTAAGAAATGCCATTTGATTTTTTTCAATATCATAATTCAGGTTACCATGCTGTATTTTAATTGTGCCTTCAATTACAAATAGCAAAATGTTTTCTTCTAAAAATAAAGTACCGGCCATAGACTGATAACAGCTATATGTTTCTATGGCCTTGTAGCCATTCATCAATAAACTCTTTTTATTTGCAGATGAAGCTTCTAAACCGGCAAATGTTTTGGTAGATAAAGTTTGCATTTTTTTAAAATTTACTTTGGTCAAGGAATAATTTAAAAGTGGCGACAGAGGTTAATGAATGAATTGAATTTTATAATGTGGATTTACTTTAGAAAAATCTGAATAGTAATTTTCAAATTAAATGCCACATTTTAACTAGCAGATATTCAGTTACTTATGTAGATATTTCGTTTTTGTAGGTTGTGATATATCGCCAATTAGCGATGGCACTCTTTAAATATCGGAGGCTAATATTTAGAGCAGAACAAAAATAGAAGGCTATACTAAGGCAATGAAAGAACGGGTAGGTTCTTACATCCATTTAAATTCAAAAAAGATTAATACTACAAAAAAGGATGCCATATTACGACATCCTTTTTTATATTTAAGCAATCAATTTATTTGATTAAATATGCGCTGGAAAAAGAAAATAACTTTATTATTTTTTATCTGAATCCAGGTTTTAGATAAGAAAAAATAGCCAGCATTTTATCCAAGATAGGCTCTTACCATCCAGGCCATTTTTTCATGCTTACCAAGTAACTGTGTAACAAAATCACTGCTGCCAAGGTCTTTGTGTTTGTCTGCAAACAAAGGAATTAACCGTCGCAGATTACAAATAATAGTTTCATGTGATGCCAGCAGGTATTTTAACTGATCATTTTGAAAATTAGTGTAATCGTTTTCAATTAAACTCGTAAGCTTTAAATAGTCGGCTAACCTTGCTTCGGTGTAATGCCCAATGGTACGTATTCTTTCTGCAATCTGGTCCATCACTTCATCCAGATCATTAAATTGCTGTTCATAAAATTTATGCATCTCATTAAAATTAGGCCCCTCAATATTCCAGTGATAATTCCTTGTTTTAATGTATAAGACAACTTCATCAGCAAGCAACTTATTTAATTCTTCACTTACAGCCTGTAAGTGGGTTTCTAAAATTCCAAGATTTGGTTTCATATTTATTTTGTTTAGAATTACTCAATGAAAATGTTATATCGTTATTCAACTTTTCCAGGTTATGAAAATGGCAAAATAGACTAAAGAAGGAAGTCCTTCTATTCTTTACCGTTCAATCTGTTTGACTATTAAAGTCATTCTTTTTATTATACAGAACATCCCGCCAACAACACTCCTTTACCTATATGTTTTACCGGGGACATTTAACAAAAATTGGAAATACCTTTTTTAAAATCAGAAAAGTTTATTCCTGAACTATTTTTAAAATATTTACTGAAATGTGAAGGATCTAAAAACCCCAGGTTATAAGCAATTTCCTTAAGGCTATATCCCTCAAAAATAGCCCTGCGTTTTGCTTCCAGTATAACCCGGTTTTGAATGTGGTATCCTGCTGTAAAGCCCGATGTTTCTTTAACGATATCGTTCAGGTAATTGGGGGTTACAGCCAGTATTTCCGCATACTCTTTAACCTGCTTTTTTGTTGCAAAATTCTTTTCCAGAAGTGTAAAAAATCCATTAGCCAATTCCGTCTTTCTTGATTGGAAATTATTTTGGTATTCGTTTTCAAATTGGCGACTCAGGTATATAATAAATATTTTCAATAGCCCTTTTAAAATCTCCAGGCGTAAATCGAAATAATTTTCAAATTCCAGCAACATCTCTGCAGCTATGCTTTTCATGGAACCATTTACTTCGCTGTTAATTTTAATCACCGGCATATTCAAATAATTACTAAATAGTGGGGTATTAATTAATCCCGAAGTTTTCTTTTCGTATAACTCAAAAAACTCCCTGTCAAAGCAAATGATAAACCCTTTTGAATGTTCATCTATTTCAAGGGAAAGTTCCTGTCCCGGCTTTATGTAATAAACCGTATTCTCAGCTACTTCAAATTTTGCAAGGTCTATGATAATTTCCCCTTCACCTTTTTCAATCCAAATCATTGAATAATACTCTTCAAACATTGAAAGAGGATTTCCATTTGATGTTTCAAACAAAAACGCTTCAATGGTATGGATTCCGAATTGATGGTAGTCGCCATTCCTGTAACTTCTTTTGGAAATACGGTTAATAAGCATTGCTATATTATTGAAAATTCTTTTTACAATTGTTCGCTCTCCCCTGTTGTTGCAGGCATGTAATGTTAACCACAGACAGATGGATTATTATCAATACACAAAGCTTGCATTTTGAATGCCAGCAGGCTTAACCCTTCAATTCATCTTATTTGATAAATAAATTCTTTTGGTTCCTGCACATATACATGTAAAGCCTCCATATATACCTTGATTGTACGTCCTTACCGGTGTTATTTTGCTGTGCAGTTATTGAGGATTAACGGAAGTATTATTGTCTTACGATCCAGGAGTTCTGAAATATTTTCATTCGTCTGGTAAATCATTTTTAAAATAAAATAGTGAAAACGCTGAAACTATTTCATAGAATCTATTACCATATCATTTATTGCAGGGGGCTACTTTAATAAATCTAAAACAAAAAATATGTCACAAAAAACAAAATGGATAATTGATGCTGCACACAGTGAAATTGGTTTTAAAGTAAAACACATGATGTTCACCAATGTTTCAGGCAAGGTTACAAAATGTGCTGCAATCATTGAAACCGATGCCGATGATTTTACAAATGCAATCATTGATTTTACAGGTGAAACAGATTCTATAACTACCAGCAATGCAGATCGGGATGCCCATCTACTAAGCCCGGATTTTTTTGATGCTGCACAATTTCCAAAAATAAATTTTATGGCTACTTCATTTAATAAAGTGGATGAAGCTGATTTTGAATTAAACGGAGACCTGACCTTGCATGGTGTTACCAAACCAATTAAGTTGGCTGTAGAGTTTGGAGGGCTAATGAAAGACCCCTGGGGTAATATCAAAGCGGCATTCAGCATTAATGGAAAAATAGATCGCAAAGATTGGGGCCTCACGTGGAATGCGGCTTTGGAAACTGGGGGTGTTTTGGTTAGTGACGAAGTGAAAATAATTGCGGATGTTCAACTTATAAAGCAGTAAGGTGTGATCTCAATTAATTGTGTAAAGCAGGATGGTTTTAGCCTCTCAAATTATTTAACAACTATTATTGTAAAATGAAAAATATTAGAAAGAAAAAATGGTTTTGGGTGATTGCAATCATTGTTTTCATTTTAGCAGGCATTCAATTCATACGGCCGAAAATAGATAACCCGCCGGTTGTTGCCGATATAGCAGTACCTGCTGATGTGAAACAAATTTTGAGAAGTTCCTGTTATGACTGCCATTCCAATGAGACTAAACTTTCGTGGTTTGATAAAATCACTCCTGCAAACTGGCTGGTTGCAAGCCACATTAATGGGGGGAGGGAAGTGCTTAATTTTTCTGAATGGAATAGCTATACAAAAGACAGACAAAAGCAAATATTATTCGAATCATTTAACCAAATTCAATTTGGCATAATGCCTTCGAAGCAATATACATTCCTTCATCCGGCGGCAAAAATTGCAGCATCAGAAAATGATTTACTGAAATCATATTTGAATACATTGATGGTAATACAGGAGCCCGATACTGCCAAAGTAAATAAATGGAATCATCAGTATGCCAAATGGGTTCACGGGGAAATTGCTGTAAGTGATATTAAGCCTGCGCCCAATGGATTAACTTTTCAGGCCGGATATAAAGACTGGACTGCAATCAGTTCAACTGAAAGAATTGATAACGGTACCATGCGGATAATTGTTGGTAACAATGTAGCCGTAAACGCCATCAAAACAAAACAAACCAATCCCTGGCCAGATGGGACAATTTTTGCAAAGTTAATCTGGACACAGGTTGCTGATTCTGCCGGCGATATTCATGCCGGTGAATTTAAACAGGTGGACTTTATGACAAAGAACAGTGACAAGTATTCGCAAACTGATGGCTGGGGATACTCCAGGTGGTTGATGGGTACTCAATTGACTCCTTATGGTGAAAATGCCCTTTTTACAACAGGATGTGTGAACTGCCATCAATCAATGAAAAAAAATGATTATGTTTTTACAACACCGGTACTCATTACAGCGGATGCTGGTCTTGAAGATAAAATCTTGAGTTCTTCCATAAATAAAAAAGAAGGCACCATGAGTACGCTGTATGGGAATGATGAAGCAACACGGTTTGTACGAACCCATACAGGTAATGATTACCCTGCCGGTACTATCCTCACATTTGTTACCTGGAAACAAAAAGAAGACCAGCACTGGTTTGGCGGTATTATACCAGGCGTAATTAAATCAATCGAAAAAATAAGATTTATAAACACAGGTAAAAAGCAATCGGAGCCTGTATATGATAAGCATGAAGGTAATCCATTGGTTAAGATAGAGACTGATAAATTGAATGAGTGGAAGAGAATAAATTTTATCGTAAGCCTGCGTGCCTCGGTGATACCGTAGGCAGATTTGTATCCTTACATAAAATAAGAATTCGTTAAAAAAATACATTTTCTCCCATCATTGACTTTTAATTAGCCTTTTGCTTAGTCTGAATTTTCGGTAAATATTTCAATAAAAATTATTTTTTCCAATAAGATGAATTTACTAACTAAATAAATTGTTACTCATGAATAAAGAGATTGTATCAAAGCAAAATACTGACTCAGACAAATCAGAAATTAAGAAAAAGTACGATTACATAATTGTGGGTGCTGGCTCTGCAGGCTGTGTAATGGCACGGCGCCTGGTTGATAACACAAACGCCAGTATATTGTTGCTGGAAGCAGGTGGCAGTGGCGATGGTATTGATAGTATTGAAAACCCCATGCGATGGTTAGAAAATATTGGTTCACCCCACGATTATCTTTATCAATACCAACCAACCCCACTGGTAAATAACCGGATTATATACGCTCCAAGAGGTAAAGTATTGGGTGGCTCGGGTAGTATAAACGCTATGGTATGGGCAAGGGGTATAGGTACGATTACGATGGTTGGGATGCTTTAGGTAACAAAGGATGGGATTATCAATCGGTTTTACCTTTGTTTAAAAAGGTTGAAGACTGGCAACATGGTGAAACCGATTTTCATGGGGCAGGAGGACCAATACACATAGAAAGCCCCATCCAATTTCACTTTGTTGATACGGCAATGATTGAAGCTGCCAAATCTTACGGAATGCAGTATCATGAGGATATTAATGGCCCGGAACCTGAAGGTGTTGGACCTATGAGCATGAACATAAAGGATGGTAAACGTTGCAGTCCTTTTGAGGGTTATCTTAAACCGGTATTAGAAAATAAAAACCTAACAGTTATTACACAGGCAAAAGTGCTTCTGTTAAATATGGTTGGCAGTAAGTGCACAGGTTTAAAATATTTACACAATGGAACTGTTATACATGTAGATGCCCGGAAGGAGGTAATTCTTTGCGCCGGAGCTATTGAGAGCCCAAGAATATTGATGCTATCTGGAATAGGTAATGCGAAAGATTTGCAACAGCTTAGTATAGATGCAAAGATTGATTTGCCGGGAGTAGGTAAAAATTTACAAGACCACCCTTTGCTTTCAATGGTATATGAAACTAAAGAACCTTTAGGTAATTTAACTTACAACCTTGGGGGAAGTAATTTATTTTGGAAAAGTACACCCTCCATTCATAAAGCAGACCTTATGTTGGTACCTGTACAGGTGGGTATTGCCACAGACGAAATAGCAAAAAAATATCCAATTCCTACAAATGTCTTTAGCGTATTCGTTACATTAATTGATGTAAAAAGCAGGGGCGAAATCAAAATGAAAAGCGCTGTCCATGATGCTGCTCTTGACATTCAGCCAAATTTTCTCCAAGCCCCAAATGATTTTAAAGCAATGGAGAAAGCCGTTGAACTTTGTATGGAGCTTGCAGCACAACCTGCACTCAATAATATTATTAAGCGTTGGGTAGCGCCTGATAAATTTATAGGCCCGGAAGAAATAAAAAGCTTTATCAGAGATGCCTGTTCAACCTATTTTCACCCTGTGGGAACATGTGCTATGGGCAATGGTAAAGATGCCGTCGTAAACAATGAATTAAAAGTACATGGTGTAGAAGGTTTGAGAATTGTGGATGCATCCATCATGCCACAAATTACCACGGCAAATACAAATGCCCCAACATTAATGATCGGTGAATTTGCTGCCCGATTGATACTTGAAAAAAGTTAAGACTGAATTAGAATAATTATCTTTTAAACCTGAAAATATACATCTCTTGTCGATACATCTGCATTGCTTTCTCTATCCGCTTTTTTTAATTTTAATTTATAAAAAGTTATTCAAATTTAAAATCACAAACACATGCAAATAGTAGATCATAATCCTCCCAGATTCAAGGTAGGGAATATGGCTAATGTAGCTTTACGTTATCCTATCGGTCACTACAGGGTGCCAATGTATTTGAGGGGTAAACAGGTTCAGATTATCCGGATATTAGGGCGTTATATCAATCCTGAAGAAGAAGCATTTGGAAGAAATGCCGGGAGTAAAATATGGAGTTATATGATTACAATACCTCAAAATGAATTGTGGCCAGATTACAATGGCAAAAAAAATGATAGGCTTGAAATTGAAGTTTTTGAACCTTGGCTTGAGCATCTTAAAATTGCAAACAATGAGTAACGATCACATACATACACAGGACGATCATGCACCAATTATGCATGATGAAGTACCGGGTTATTACGAAATACTCGAAATAAGTATCAGGGAACTGTTAATCGAAAAAGGTATCATCGGCGCAAGCGAAATAAGGGAGCAAATTGAAGTACTTGATTCCAGGTCACCGGCACTGGGTTCAAAATTAGTGGTCAAAGCCTGGACAGATCCGGAATTTAGAAAAAGGTTGTTGAATAATGGAGTGGCTGCGGCAATGGAAATGGGAATTACTATTTATGATGATACTGATTTTACTGTTTTGGAAAACACGGAGAAAATTCACCACATGGTAGTTTGTACCCTTTGCTCCTGCTACCCAAGAGCGGTGCTTGGTTTACCACCAGACTGGTATAAAAGTAAAGAATACCGCTCAAGAACGGTAAAGGAGCCTAGGGCAGTGCTTGCAGAATTTGGAACAATAGTACCAGACGAAATTGAAATAGTTGTAAACGATTCTACGGCTAACCAACGCTACATGGTATTGCCCCTTCGGCCAAAAGGAACTGAAAATTTTTCAGAACAGCAACTCGAAGCATTGATTACCAGGGATACCATGATTGGAGTAAAGGTTTGTAAAAGGTAAGTTGCAACAGATAGATTTAATGATTAAAAAGATATTATTATGATAGAAAGTAACACTGTATATACCGCACGAAGACTGGAAGGAAAAGTAGCAGTTGTAACCGGCGCAAACAGCGGAATAGGGCTTGCTACAGCAAAACGGTTTGCAAGTGAGGGCGCCTTTGTTTTCCTTGTTGGGCGTCGCCAAAAAGAGCTGAATGAAGCCGTAAAAGACATTGGAAAAAATGCCCTTGCCATTAAGGCTGATGTCTCTAATTTAAAAGATTTAGACAGGCTGTACGAGGTTGTACGAAAAGAAGCTGGTACTATAGATATTGTATTCGCTAATGCAGGCGGTGGCGATTTGATGCGGCTTGAAGACATAACCGAAGAACATTACGAACGCATATTTGCGACAAACGTCAAGGGAACTTTATTCACCGTTCAGAAGGCGCTTCCATTACTAAGGGACGGAGGTTCTATTATCCTTACAGGTTCTACAGCAGCAACTAAAGGCATACCCGCCTTCAGTGTGTATAGTGCCAGCAAGGCAGCTATCCGAAGCTTTGCACACAATTGGATACTTGACCTTGCCTCCCGTAAAATTCGTGTAAATGTTCTTGTGCCCGGTGCCACCTTAACTCCAGGTTGGCATGGATTATCTTCTTCAGAAGAACAAAATAAAAAAATGCAGGAGATGACAAAAGCAACCATACCATTGGGTCGCATGGGTACTCCAGATGAAACAGCCAACGCCGCTCTTTTCCTTGCCTCAGACGAAAGTAGTTTCGTAAATGGCAGCGAATTATTTGTGGACGGTGGCTCGGCGCAAATCTAATACCAGTGAGTGAAGAAGACTTTTATTTATTACAATCTAAACATTATATTATGTCTGATACAGAACATCTGGTAAAACATCTGCCCAATGATATTGGAGGAACTGGCTGCCACGAAAAAATATCCATTACCGAACGCCCCTTGTATCCATGGGAAAAACGCTGTCATGCTTTATTAGATGTGCTCGATTATCATAAGATAGTGAACACGGAAGAGAAACGCCGAGGCACAGAAAATATGGGAACAGAAATGGCTGGTAAATTAACTTATTACGAAAAGTGGATTGTGTCTGCATCCAACTGTTTGCTACAAAAAGGCATTCTTACTCCGGACCAGATTGCACAAAAAACAAAAGAAGTGAGTGAACGCTTTAATATAAAATTGTAGCAAATGGAATTCTCAGGAATATTACTAATGTTGATGCTGGGGTTACGTCATGGGTTTGATCCTGATCATATAGCTATCATAGACGGGGTAAGTGTTAGGTATGCAACTACCAAGCCATCGCTGGCAAAATGGACAGGCACTTTATTCGCAATAGGCCATGGTGCTGTTGTTACCGGTATTGCCGTAATGATCAGCCGCTTTAGTCATTCCTGGCATTTTCCACAAGCAGTTTGGAACGTGGTGGATTGGATGCCGGGCTTGGTCTTAATTTTTGTAGGCTTTTTAAACCTTCGTATGTTAAGATCGAAAAATAATTACAGCCCTAAAGGTTGGAAAACATTTTTTTTACCCAAAAAACTAAAGAACAGTTCCCATCCGCTTGCGATAGTGCTAACAGGCGTTTTATTTGCAATGGTTTTTGATACTAATACGCAGGCTGCCGCCTGGGCTTATACAGCAACAAGCCAGTTAAGTACAGCGAATGCCCTATTGCTTGGTGGCTTTTTCTCATTAGGTATGATAGTTACAGATACGCTGGACAGCAGAATATTGTACACGCTAATGCAAAGATCTGTTACTAACAATACTGTTTTAAATTATAGACGAAACCTTGGCTGGATCATCGTTTATATTTCTTTTATCGTAGGTGGGTACAAAATTTTAAGCCGTTTAATTCCTGCAATAGAATTGGAGGAATCAATACTTACATCAATAGGTATTTCATTTTTTATTTTAATGACCGGCTTTTACATTTTCGTTTTGTATTCCGGTACCCGAAGTTTAAAAAAATCTACCGATGGCAATTAAAGACCTCACTGTAATCAAAAAACATTTGTTCTTGTGCAACGGTGCAAGTTGTAAACTGTCAGGTGCGGAAGAAAGTACGGCAGCTA
>JAYWII010000072.1:0-43104 GCA_043788995.1 Chitinophagaceae bacterium
GCAAACTAAGTTTTACTAAAAAATAAAATCAAGCTGCGTTGTTAGAAAAGCAGCTGTTAGTCTTGGTTTATTTTAGCTTTAGTAACAGCATTTAATTTACTGTAGACACCTGCTTTAATTCTGGGTGCATTCAACGTCGGGACATAAAGTAGTTGGGGGAGACTCAGAGCGGAATCAAATTGTTTGGATTTATCAAAGTATAAGTTATCATGGCGATAACTCCTCAACAGGTATTAGTTTAATAATAGTTTCCTTCAATGTTCTTGATGCCATCTTGGTAAGATTAGTTTTACTTAAGTACATATATAAGGCATCAATATTATAAGATTTTCTTCCATCTAAGGTTGTATATTCACCCTTTATGTAAATAAAAATATTGGCAATTTCTTTACTTGAATAGGAATTAAAGCCCGTACTGATACCTCCATCTTTAGGCATTTTATCCCTGTAATTTAATAAACTTGTTTGACTGACATATTTCCTTGTGCCATCTGAATATTGAAAAACAACATACATTTTTATCTTGTAGTTATCGGACCCAGCATCATGACTTGTAAAATTAACACTGTGATGGTAGTTGGAGCCATTTCTTTCGGTAAGTTTAATTCCATTTGAGTCAATAGATAAAAAAGGGTCATTCTGACTGTAATTGTTTATAACCCTGGCAGAATCTCTAATAATTTTTATAGTGTTCTTTAATGTGTCTATTTTTAAACCTTGACTCTTAAAGGCTTTTGATATATCCTCGAATAGTTTTTTACTGCTAGAATCTACGCCATGTTTTATTCCTTGGGTTATGAATGAATCTCTTTGATTTCGTTCCTTCTTTAATAATGAATCCTTTTTATTAATTTCCTCAACTGCTTTCTTCGCATCCCTACTATTTTTGAGTTGTCCGTTCCATTCTTGACTAGTTAGCAATAAAGCAATAATTACCAAAATAAGAAGCACTATTTTGCCTCTTTTCGTAAGCATTTTTAAGGGTGAACTATACCGGTTATCTGTCAATCCTCCTTTTGTCGTTAGAAATGTCAAATAGCTCGATGCAATTGCTATAAGAATTACAAAAATTATGTTTGGGATACTAAAGTTCATTGAATAAGGTAATTTTAAAAAAAATGTTTATCTGAAGAATTTGCCTCTTTTTATTTTATAACCAAATCTCTTAAAAATTGTCATTGCACTATGCTCAGGATATCTGGGATATGCACTGCCAATGATTGTACTTCCGTCCAGCCCCAATTGCACAAGTCTTAGTTGTTAGGCACAGTTTTTTATTCAATCTTCGACATTGGAATTGCACATACTTGTTTGGTAATATGGCTTACCATCAAATAAAAAAACTGATTTGGGCAAGCGGTAATTGCTTCGTTAATAATTGACTGATATTTTCCTTTTAAGATTTCTTCATTTAATGAGGGTCTGTATCTGGCTATTGTACCTAGATAGTAGGCAAATCCCAATACAGAAGATAATCTATGTAATCGATTCGGTTCTAGGTCCATATAGAATCTATATCCCTGCCTTGTAAGCATTGGAGTTATATTTAATTCATTTAGATCTTTTATAATTTTTGGATAACATAGTTTCCAACTCGTACTTGATTTACCTGTATAGCCTAAGTTCAGGATTCCGTCATTTGCACCAAGTACTGCTGCCCTAAGCCAATTACTTCTGTGTATGTAATGATTTTCTAAATAATTATCTAATGATTCAGTTTTTTTAGTCATTTTACTGGTTTGGAATGGCTTACAAAATTTGTATTGGCCCAACTCCTTGTTCCATTTCATTTTGATAATCAAAGAAGAACTGAACAAATAATTACCCGCCAATGTAATTTAGCAAACTAAGCTCTACTAAAAAATAAAACAATCAGCGGAGTGAGAAAAGCTGCACAATGGTATTCAGTACATGTGAGCCCCGAAAAATCGGGATTATTATGACACAACGATTTACCAAAATGTACAAATGTTAGTTACATAAAAAGATCTATCCCGGCATCAACCAGGATAGATCTTAAAAGTGGTTAACTTTTTTTAGCCATTATATTAGCAATGAACTTTTATTTCCTTTCCTAACAGATTCCTCGTGCCTCGGAATGACAGCATTAATCCACCAGCACTTCATGTTTACTATGTGCCTCGGTGAGCTTGCGTTGTACCTCGTAAGCCACTGGTGCGTAAGAATCAAAGTACATATTAAAACGGGCACGGCCCTGCGTTAAACTGCGGAGGGAACTGGAATACTGGTGCATTTGCGCCAGCGGTACTTTGGCAATGATCTTTTCAAAATGTCCTTCTGCTTCCATGCCTTCCACCACACCCATACGGGTTTGCAGGTCGCCCATTACAGCACCTACCATTTCATCGGGACAAAGCACTTCCACGGTGTAAATGGGTTCCAGCAGTTGTGGTGCCGCTTCCATAAATGCCTGGCGAAATGCGTGCAGGCCGGCTATCTTAAAGCTGATATCATTACTGTCCACATCATGCATTTTACCATCGTACACACTTACCCGTATGTCCCGTGCATAGCAGCCGGTTAGCGGACCGTTCTGCATTTTTTCCATCACCCCTTTTAAAATAGAAGGCAAAAAACGGGCATCAATAGCGCCACCTACAATGCAGTTGCAAAACACCAGTTTGCCGCCCCAGTCCAAATCAAATTCTTCTTTGTTGCGGAGGTTCAATCCTTCGGGGTTGGCAATGCCTTCGTACCAGGGTTCTATCCTTATGTACACTTCTGCAAACTGCCCGGCTCCCCCACTCTGTTTTTTATGGCGGTAATTACTTTCTGCCACCCGGCCAATGGTTTCCCGATAAGGAATTTTTGGCTTCTCAAATTTCACCTCCAGCTTGTGGATATGTTCAATTTTCCATTGCAATACTTTCAGGTGCAGTTCGCCCTGGCAATGCAATAAAGTTTGTTTTAATTCGGAGGATACTTCAACCCTCACCGTGGCGTCTTCTTCCTGCAGCGTATGGAGCGCCTGTGATAATTTTTCTTCCTCGCCCTTGTTTACCGCACTGATAGCAACGGTAACATTGGGTTTGGGAAATTCAATGGGCACCAGTTCTATATTGGCACCTTTATCATGCAGTGTATTATTTACATGGGTGCTGCGGAGTTTAATGGTGGCACCAATATCCCCGGCAGTTAGTTCCTGCACGGGCACCCGGTTATGGCCCTCCAGTAAAAACAACTGGTTGATCTTTTCGGTGGAGCCGGTGTTTTCATTCACCAGTTCGCTGCCTACTTTAATGGTACCGCTGTACACTTTAAACAAACTGAGCTCACCAATATGCGGCTCAATAATAGTTTTAAAAATAAAGATGCAGGCAGGTCCATTGCTGCTGCAGGGCAATGTGCCACGGCCGGTTGTTTTTTGCGGAGGCATTTCTGTGGGTGCAGGGCATACATAATCTATAAAGCTCATAAAGCGCCCAATGCCGATATTCTTTTCTGCAGAAGCACAGAACAGCGGAAAGATATCATGCCTGATCATGGAGGTGTGCAGGCCCGCTTTCATTTCTTCTTCTGTCAGTTCTCCCTGGTCAAAATATTTTTCCATCAGGCCCTCATCATTAGAGGCAATGGTTTCCACCAGTTCTTTGTGCAGCTGGTCTGTTTTTTCTTTTTCACTATCGGGTATTGGTAATTTTTCAGGTTTGCCACCATCGGGACCGTATTGATACAGCACCATGTTCAGGACATCTATAATGGCGTTAAAGCCCGTGCCGGTTTGTACCGGGTATTGCACCACCACCACGTTGGGGCCAAAATGCGTTTTGGCTTCTCTTACCGTTCTGTCAAAATCTGCTTCGGGCAGGTCTAATTTGTTTGCTACAAAAATGGTGGGTGTTTTAAACGTATCAGTATATTCCCAAATGATGTCGCTGCCCACTTCTACGCCCATGGCAGCATTCAGGATCATTACGCCGGTATCTGCTACCCTTAATGCGCTGATCACTTCACCCACAAAATCATTGTAACCGGGAGTGTCAATAATGTTGATCTTATAATCCTTCCAGGGGGTGTGCAGCAGGGAAGCAAAAACAGAACTCTGCCGTTCTGTTTCCAGTTCATGATAATCACTCACCGTATTTTTTCCGGCAATGGTGCCGCGGCGTTTAGTGATGCCTGCATCAAAGAGCATACATTCGGCCAGGGTGGTTTTACCGCAGCCTGCATGCCCCAGCAGGGCAATGTTTTTTACATGGTTAGAATCGTACGTTGGCATAAAATATTTTTTAATAATGAAGAGATGCTCCATTAACTCACCAGCCAGTCTGCTATAGACTGGCTGGTGTTTATATGGATGTTACTGCTGTATGAACTGGTGAAACTCCAGTTCCAGTTTGTCAAGATCGGATAAGAGCATATCCAGTTTTTCTTTGATGTAGTGATGCGGAATGCGGTGCCCGAAATTAGGGTGGCGTTCAGCTTCATTTACATGGTAGCGTATCTCATGCTTCAGGTCATGGATATTGATGAGCTGAATATGGAACTGGTTGTGAAAGTGTTCTATTCCAAGCAATACATCCTGCCCCGTTTTACCCGGTGCAAAATAGTATAACTCATTTTTAAGACCATTGATCTTTTGACGGTAGGATGCCAGTACATCATACCATTGTTTGCACTCGTCAATCAGTGCATGGTGTTGTGCTTCTGTAACCATTGGAATTCAATTTAAAGGTTTGATAAAATCGTTGAAGAAGTTGCAAGCTTTTGTAATTGCTGTACTAAAGGTAAAAACAAGTTGAAATAAAAGGATGATTTTTATCAGGTTGTTTGATAAAGATTATCAGCTTACAGATGCAAAGGTTTTGGTAGTTTGAAGATTGTTTTCCCCACACAGTTTTATAATATTTTTAAAGCCGCTACGCCACGTTGATGACTATCAATAAGTTGGTTGACAGCCATCAGTAAAGCGGCAGGGTTTCAGTTGTACTTTGAGGTTCCTCATAAGGGTATTTGGTTGAGTTACAATCCGCAGCCCTTTACTGATGAAGGGGCTGTAATGTTGAGGGCATTGCAGCCCCCTCATTCAACTGATATTTAAAAAAATGTTGTATAAAAAAGAATCTACCCCTGGCCGCTGTTGCAGCCATTACCTTATTCACCAGCTGAAAAATGTCTTACGAAAATTAAGAAGCCGCCGCAGCCGAGCTATGCATAAATGGGAATCAAGGGCCTTTCCATTATTCAGCAGTATCCGTTACGAACAAACCTACCATCTTGAATTAAATGTGTATGATAAAAACGGAACCCTGCTGGCCAATGCAACCACACTTGATGTGGTGGTGAATGAAGGAGGGCTTGCAACCAGCATAAAAAAAATGCAGTCCATTGCCGGCACTGTTTTTAAAGAACAGATATTGCTGTTATTCAACAACGAAGCGGTGAAGAAAAGTTTACTGGAATAAGTTTGTTGTATTTTTTTACTGCCATCTTATCCATTTCTTTCTTCATTAAAAGAATGAGATGAGATTTATTATGGTGATTGCATTTTCTTTTACGGGATCAATCCTCATGATAATAATTTATTAAAAAAAACTCTACCGCCTGTTTTTTATTTAACAAATGATGCGATAAAAAAATTGATGTCCCTTTAGTACCCCACTGCCTTGATGTTTACAACTAATGGCTAAATTGTATGTAGAATAAATTGCCCATATTTATTTGCAGCAGCTAAATTCAAATTTCGTTCCATCAAAATTTCAAACGCCTTCATTGTAGAACGCTTCTATTGTTTTTTTACATTTTTTCTTGTGGCACGGTACTTGTTTTTTATGTAACAGATCAACATTCTACTCTTCAAAAAAAGAAAAGAGGATACAGGATTTTTTACACACTATTATTTATTCAATTTTAAATTTTCAATTATGAAAAAAGTCGTAATGACGCTATGCGTTGCTTTTGCAGCCTTTATGGTATTAAGTGCATTTGTTCCCCGTACCACAGTAATGTCGGGTATTCATGGAACAGTAACACCTGCTGAAGGTGCTAAAAAAGTATGGGCTATTAGTGGTACTGACACCGCCTCTATTATTCCTGTGGCAGGAAATTTTGCACTGGATGTGAAACCAGGTACCTGGAAAATAACAGTGGAAGCTGCAGCACCTTATAAAAATGCTGTGGTGGAAGGCATATTAGTAGAAGAAGGAAAATCTGCAGATGCAGGTGAAATCAAACTCAGCCAATAAGGTTTGTTGTTTTAACAGGTGCCTGTGATGTTTTCCACACCAGGTAAGCCGTGTCTCTTATAATAGACTAACAGGATGCTTCCTTTAGATAATAGCTATTTTTGAGACACGGTTTTTTATGTACTGTTGTAAATTTTATTTTTTGATACTTATCTTTTATCCTTTCACTTATTTACCTGTATTTAAAATTGTTGTAAGGTGTAAATAATTTACTGCCTTGGCACCAGGTAAATTTCTTTTTGTCTTTCATTGATGTACCTGAAACCATTGTCATCAAAATAACCATCTTCTTCCAGCATGATCCTGATACTTTTTTTCCATTCCGGAATATCTGATGCGGCATTCAATTCAATTGAATAGGCGGTGTTGTTTTGCAATGGATAATCGCCGCTGCCGGGTACGCCGTTCTGCTGATCCCACAAACCAATAGTGGGCCCTGCAGCATGACCATGATAACCGATGGGATGTGTATAAATAGTGGGCTGCAACCCTTCTCTTTTTGCCAGTGCCAATGCTGCTGCTAATATTTGATTACCCGTTTTTCCTTCTTTGAACTGGCCGGTTAAAATATCCTGCAGGCGGTTGGCTTTTGCAAATGCAGCTGCCAGGCTTTTGGGGATGGCTTTTTCTCCGGGTTTTAAAATATAGGCATGTTGTTGTATATCCGTATTCAACCGTAAATAAGTGATGCCTATATCTACATGCAGCAAGTCTCCGGCAATGATGGTATCCAATTTTGGACGGGAAGAAAAGCTTCTGAGGTGTTCAAAATTTTCGGGATCATTGCGCTGAATGGAAACAGATGGATGAAACCAGGTATCATACCCCAGGTCTCTTATCTTCTGGCGAAACCACCACACCAGGTCTTCGGTAGTGGTAATGCCGGGAGTAATTACTTTTTCTGAAAAACCTTCTTCAATAATTTTATGTGTGGCATCTACCAGTTGCGGATAAAGTTGCATTTCATGATCTGTTCTTGTTTCCAGCCACGCCACAGCCAGGCTTTCCGCAGATACAACTTTTGTTCTGTAAGCAACCGGCAACTTTTGCATGAACTCATAATAATCGGTTTGGTCTAGTCCATCGGCATGGCCAAAATCACCGGAGGTATTCACTGCAATATTTTTAGGAGCTCTTGTTTTGATAATATCCACCAGGGCATCCCACTGGTTAGGGAATTTTTGCATATCCCAGGATGCCTTGATATCCTCACCCACATCGTACCGGGCAATGGCCAGTTTTTCATACACTTTCTTTTGTGGATTGTTGTAAAAAACCAGGATGGTTCTTCTTCTTGCACTCAGCCATTCTGCAGGCAGCATGGTTTTCAGTACGGGATCTTCATTGTACTCCCGGCTCATGATCACCCACATGTCAATACCGGTTCTTTCCATCAGCAGGGGCAATACATTATTGAGGCGTTCTCCCAATAGTTCATCCACCAGCTTTGCCTGGTCTCTTACCGGCAATACCTGTGCACGGGCAGCAGCACCAATCAATAAAACTATAAAAACCAATATTTTTTTCATGTGCAGAAAGTTTGGGTATCAAATGTAAATGAACAAATGTATTGAACCGGCAGCAAAAACAAAAAATGAATATTTGGTTATACACATCTTTGTTTATTGCCTGTTAATCTTGTTTAACGGCACTTTTCTGTAAAAAAAATATGGCTATCTTTATCGCATGCCAAGCTATTGTATTAACACTTCTTTCTCTGAGATGAAAAGCTGACGAATACTTAATTTTATTTCCAAAACAATTACTTACATGCAGAACAGGTTTTATCGGTTTATTTTATTTGTGATGATGCTGGCTGGTGCAACTACCAGTATAAAGGCGCAACAGTTAGATTCCATTTTAAATATTGCAGAAACAAAGTACATGCAGGAGAAAGTGTACCTGCATACTGACAAGAACAGTTATAACGGCGGTGAAACAGTCTGGTTCAAAGCTTATTTAACTGCAGATAATTTGCCTGCCCCTTTCAGTAAAACTGTGTATGCAGAATTAATAAATGAGAAAGGTGCCATCCTGCAGCGAAAAATGATGCCTGTAATATTAGCTGGCGCTGCTTCTGATTTTATCCTCCCCGACTCCATTACTGAAAGCCGTTTATACATCCGGGCTTATACCAGCTGGATGCTGAATTTTGATTCCTCTCTTTTATGTGTAAAACCCATTCACATCATACCTAAAAAGATAACTGCCAAAAAAGCGGCAGCCTCCACTTACTCCGTTTATTTTTTCCCTGAAGGCGGAGATCTTGTTGAAAAGGTTTTATCGCAGGTAGCTTTTAAAGCCACTGACCAGGATGGAACTCCCATTACAATAAAAGGAGATATTGTAAATAATAATAACAAAATCATCAGCTCATTTGAATCTGTGCATAACGGTATGGGTTCAGTTGCTTTGATACCCTTACCGGGAGAAACCTATAAAGCTACCTGGAAAGATAAAAATGGCCTGCGGCATGAAACGGCCTTGCCGGCAGCAAAGAAAGATGGTGTTGTTTTAAGTGTGGGCTTTCCCAATAACGAGTTGCATTATTCACTAACCAGGGCAGATTCGGCAAGCCCGGAATTTATGCGGTTTACGGTGGTGGCACAATCTCAGCAGCGGTTAATGTACAGTGCCCAGATCAACCTTACAAAGAAGGCTGCTGTTACAGCCCCCATGGTTACAGACAGTATGCCCGATGGTGTATTACAGATCACCGTATTTAATGCGCTGATGCAACCGGTGGCAGAAAGGCTTGTTTTTGTAAACAATAACAATTACTCCTTTATTACAGACCTGCATTTTGCAGAACAAAATATTACAAAGCATGGCCGCAATGTGATACAACTGGATGTAGGTGGTACATTGCTTGCCAATCTTTCTGTGGCGGTTACCGATGCTGATGTGAACCCGGTTGGTAAAAACGAAAGCTCCATTTATTCGGAATTGCTACTCAGCTGCGATCTGAAAGGTTCTGTATATAATCCGGCTTATTATTTTTCCAGCGATGCTGATTCTGTAAAGCAACATCTTGACCTGGTGATGATGACCAACGGATGGAGAAGATTTAAATGGGAAAATTTACTCAACAATCAATGGCCCGCTTTAACTTACCTGCCGGATAATTACCTGAAGATACAGGGAAGGGTACTTGGGCTGTCCAGAACTTTGCTGTACAATAAAGAAATATCCGGCATCTTAAAAACAAAAAATAATCCGGCCAGCTTTTTAAATATACCGATCAGCGAAAAGGGAGATTTTTCCCAGGCAGGCATGTTCTTTTTTGATACTGCAAAATTGTATTACCAACTGAGTAATGACAAAGACAAAAGCATAACCAGTATGGCTTCGTTTTCTTTTACCAACACTTTTATAAAAGCTCCCGTTTTAAACAAGGCCCTGCTGAGTAACTTATACCTGCCAGACAGAACAGACAGTAGCGCTTTAGTAAAAAGCAGCAACCTGGCCAGCCTGCGGCGTAGCCAGCAACAGGGTGTGGGCAAAGTACAAACCCTGGATGAAGTAAAGATCACCACCAAACAAAAATCACTCAAACAAAAGCTGGATGAAGAATATACTTCCGGGTTTTTTAGTGGTGGTGATGGCTATACTTTTACTACAGAGGATGATCCTTTTGCAAATTCCTCTCCAGGTATATTACAATACTTACAAGGTAAGGTAGCCGGTTTGCAAATTAGCACCACCGGGCAGGGCAGTGCCAGCTGGAGAGGCAGTGCCACCAGTTTCTTTCTTAATGAAAGCCCGTCCGATCTCAGCATGCTGCAATCAGTTAATATGGTGGATGTAGTGATGATAAAAGTATTTCGTCCCCCATTTTTTGGGGCTACCGGGGGCGGCAGCGGCGGAGCAATTGCTATCTATACAAAAAAAGGCAGCAGCAATAATAACAGTGATTTTAAAGCACTGCCCTATACTAATATTTACGGTTACTCTGCCATCAGGGAATTTTATTCGCCTGATTATATTAACAACCCCGACCCCAACGCTAAAGACTACCGCACCACCTTATACTGGAGCCCACATGTGTACATTGATAAGAACAGCAGAAGGATCACACTGCCATTTTTTAACAGTGATAATTGTAAAAAACTCAGGGTAATTGTGGAAGGCATCAATGAATTTGGAGTATTAACAAGGGAAGAAAAGATTTTTGAATAATCCTTTTTTATTATTACAACCACTTATATCCTTTCTTATTTCTCATCATTATTCAATGCTGTTTAGTTAAGGGGTTGGTGAGGACACCAACCCCGGCGGTCAGCCGTGGCGGGTGTCCCCTCCCGCCACTCGGGTTTCTTAACTAAACGGCAGTGCATCATTATTCTAAACAGGTATCAGCCGGTTTAGCATAATGTGTGAATGATGTAAGGGATTAGCCCAGTGATATAAACACTATTTGTAAAAACAGGTTGATATTTACTTTTATATTACCTATTGATTTCATTTGTATAAAATCATCACAAAAAACAGTTTTTTTTCAATAAAAAATAGCATAGTTGAGTGTGTTGGAATACCTTTGCGGCATCTAAAAAACAACCGTATGAATATAAAAAGTATCACACTAATGATTTTTGCCGCTGCTGTATTTACCAGCGGATGTGTAAGTAAAAAAGTATTACAGTCTGAACAGACTAAATATGTAACATTACAGGCTGAGTACGATAAACTGCAAGCCCAGTTAAAAGAGTGTAATGACCTGACTGCCGAAGGTGCCAGGAAAAAAGCAGAACTGGAAGGTGAAATTTCCAATTTGAAAAAACAGGTGGATTTTTTAAATACCAACAATACACAGGCACTGAAGCAACTGGAAAATTTATCGGTGATCAGTTCTTCCCAGGCAGAAAGCATCAAGAAGTCGTTGGATAATATTGGCGCCAAAGATGCTTACATCCAAAATCTTCAGACAGCATTGAACAGGAAAGATTCATTGAACCTTGCACTGGTGACTAATCTGAAAGGGGCCATTGGCAATATGGATGATAAAGACATCAACATTAAAGTTGACAAAGGTGTGGTGTACATTGATATTTCAGACAAGCTGTTGTTTAAAAGCGGCAGTTATGTAGTGGCTGATAAAGCAAAAGAAGTACTGGGTAAAGTGGCATTGGTTTTAAAGAACCAGCCTGATATTGAATTTATGGTGGAAGGCCATACAGACAATGTTGCCTTTAAAGGAAATGGAGCGCTGCTTGATAACTGGGATCTGAGTGTAAAAAGAGCAACTTCGGTTGTCCGTATTTTACAGGATCAGTACGGTATAGCTCCTGCAAAAATTACTGCAGCAGGCCGCAGTGAATATTTACCGGTAACAGATAACAGCAGTGCAGAAGGCAAAGCAGCCAACCGCAGAACAAGGATCGTTATCTTGCCACAACTGGATCAGTTTTTTAAATTATTAGAAACTAAATAATCAATTTTAAAAAAGAAAAAAGCAGCAGGTATTATTACCTGCTGCTTTTTTTATGCCATAAAGCTGGCTGCAATTATTTATTATTTTTCTCTTTCAAATACCACCTGTTGGTTCTGTTGTATTTTCCCTCAATAACAATCTTGTAAAAGTCAGATGGATACTGGCTGATATCGATAATGGCGTGTTGCTGTGTTAACGGAAACGTAGCAAGCAACTTGTATTCATCCTTACCTCCTGTTTTAAAATGATTGGTAGTGGTTAACCAGATTGCAGCAGTACCAGCTGTATCCAACGCCTGCCAGGTAATGTCTAATTTATTTTGAAAAACATTTAGCTGCGGCTTTGCAACCGACACTTTTCCTGTGAGTGTGATACCATCTGTTTCCATTAAAACAGGCTCCGGAATTTTCACTTTTAAAAATTCAGCCAGTGTTGGCATAATATCTACAATGCCCGGATTATTCAGCTTTGCATATTGATTAAAAGAAACATTAGAAACAATCCATGTTGACCGTTGCCTGGGCGATTGTCCGCCATGGTTATGCCCGGTCTCCTCATCCCTTCCATGATCTGTGGTGATGATGATCAGCCATTTTTCTTTGAATTGTTGTTGCCGGTATTGTACAGCCTCCCATACTTTCCCCACTTGTTTATCCAGTTTTGAAATGGCATCAATTTGTTGTGGGCTGTCTCCATGCTGGTGACCCATATCATCTGTATATTCTAAATAAATCCATGAAAGATCAGGCGCATTTTTCCTGATGGACAATGCAGCCTCTTCCGTTACTTTTTCATCGATCCGGTGCATGTAGCCTGCATTATCATCGTGTGGAAAATGAATGGTATCCAGCTCAAAGCCGTCTGCATGGTAATCTACTTTCAGGCGATTTGTTTCTGCTAACCCATCTCCCACCAGTTTGGTCCTGTTATCCAGCCAGCTGCTGAATACAGCAATTTTTTTTGCAGGATATTGTTCTTTCAATAATTTAAAAATAGTGGGATAATGATAATTTAGCGCCGGGATATCATTGTCCCAAACATTGTGTTTATTCACCCAGGTACCCGTAAGCAAACTGTTGTAGCCAACGGCAGAAATAGTTGGTGTTTCACTGTAAGTGTCTTTATCACCACCCACATGTGCCCTGGTGTACACACCTTTTGCTGCAATCTTTTTAATGTTGGGTGTGGTAGCATTTTCTATTACATCTGCAGGAATACCATCTGCAATAATGAACACAGCTTTCTGGCAAAAAGAAGTTCCTGCAATAAAAAGGAATGATAACAATAATAGTTTTTTCATAACAAGCATGTTAGCAAAATTAAGAAAGACGGCTGTTGAAAAAGTGACACCAGATTTGTTAACTGTAATTTCACGGGAGCTTTCATTTCTGCTGACTTATTAAATTATGAAATACTTTCAATCACATAAAAGTTATTATTGATCTCTGCAACATCCGATACCGTGAGTCCCAGTAATTTTTTTCCCAAAAGTGATTGTGGAGAAAGTGCAATCACCGTAATATCTCCTACTCTTGCTTTTCCCAATGCGGTACTGAGGTACAACCACCCACGACTGGTTTTAATAAGGCTGCCATTTACAACGATAGCTGCTGATAACGCAGGGTTAATTTTTTCCAACGCTGCTTTCTGTTCCAATACTTCCTTTAGCTGCCCACGGGTATTGGCCTGTTCTATCTGCAACATGGCCAGTGCAGTTTCATGCTTGTCGCCGGCGGTGCTTTTGGTTTCGTTAGCGCCGCTTTCTTTCAAGTCTGCCAGTACCTGTTGTAACAACTGAACCTTTTGGTTGATCAGTTGCAGGTAATAATGATGTATTTGCTGTTTCAGTATCATGGAGAATAATAGCGCAAAAATAGCCTGCTCATTTCAAACTCCGCCTCCATTATTAATTTATTCAGGGCAAAAGCGTATCAATAAGAAAAATTATGAAAATCCGCCTTTGCCAAAACATACTTTAGTATTTTCTGCAAAGCGCCCGTTTGGCAAATGAAAATTAGTAATCACTACCTCCTTCATCTCTATGAGATATTTTCCAAAAATGAATTTTGCCAATTATGAAATCCTGTCGTAAATAGCGATTAGGGATGCCCTTTTCTCCAAAGTATTTTTGATATGTAATTATTCAACCGGTTAAATGATCCATCCTATTCTGTGAACGCTGCTAACCGAATTAATTTTTAGCCACTCATTAAAACAGGAGGGTTAAATGAAAAAAGAAATTTACTAATACCAGCAACTACCTGCTCCGCTAACATGGGAAGACGTCCTCATAATGAGGAGCAGGAAGCTTTTGCACTTTTTTGAATACTAACAATTTTCATTAACACCATTACTGGTTTCAATCAACCAACGGCAACGGTTACCCCATTGCCCTGCGGAAGCTTTTTTCAAAAAAACAAAAAACATCATTATGAAACAGTCTATAACCTTTCAACCGGTATCATTTATAAAATTGTTTTTAATTATCAGTTTTACAATAAGCTTTAGTTTGGCAGCATTTACCCAGCATTTATATAAATCCAGTCAACTGTCAATTGTAAAAGCTGATGAATATAAATACACATCCCCCACCACACCTGCAAAAAAAAGGTTTTGGCGTGCTGCCGGGGAATGGACAATGATGCAGGTGTTACCCTGGGCAAGTAACCGTTATATCCGTAAAGCTCCCTTTGCAAAAATTTCTATCAGTAGTATCGGGCACAACCTTAACCCAAAAAATGTTGAGTGGGATGATAATAAGTTTTTCAATAACCAGTTTTCGCATCCTTACCAGGGCAGTCTTTATTTCAATGCGTTCCGGAGCAATGGATATAATTTTTGGGCATCCTCCGCAGCTGCTGCGGCAGGTTCATTGGTATGGGAAACTATTTGTGAAACACATGTGCCTGCTCCCAATGACCTGGTGAATACAACCCTGGGCGGCATTGCTTTTGGTGAAATGAGTAACCGCATCTCTAAAAAATTACTGAACAGGAAAAGAGGCCGGAAAACAAATATCCTGGCAGCGTCATTGTCATTTGCAATTAACCCGGTTAATAATGTAAACAGTTTTTTAGACCGTAAGGAGCGGAAAAAAAATAAACTTTCATATGTTGATAATACTCCGTTAAACTTTAGTGCAGATGCAGGACTGAGATTGGTTACTATTAACAGCAGAAGTAAATTCAGCCATCTTAAAAAAGAAATGTTTGGCCGTATCCAGTTGCAATATGGCGATCCCTACGCAAGCAGTAAAGATCCTTTCAGCAGTTTTTCCTTATCACTGGAAGCAGGAAATTGTGACTCTGCAAAAGGAAATACACTGCTGATAGAGGGCACATTGTATGGAAAAAAAATCAAGGAAAATAATGTATCAAAACTTAGTTTAAATATTTCAATGAAGTACGATTTCTACCAGAATTCATCGTTTGTTTACAGTGCACAAAGTTTCAACGCCAACCTGCTTTCTGCATTCAAAATTTCTAACCATCTGCAAATACAATTAAAAGCAGGCGCAGGTATCATCGCTCTTGCTGCAGTACCCAATCCTCATATGTATTATGGTGAAGGACGTAATTACAATTATTGTTCAGGCATCAATTTTCAGACTGGTTTAAGTATCAGCTTATTCAATAAATTATTTTATGATTTTAATTGTAATGTCGCTTTACTTAAAACAGTAAATGGTTATCCATCTTCGCATTTGGCTTATAACAGTACTTCCAAAATATCATTGAAAATTTATAAAGATATCAGCCTCAGCGCAAGCACCAGTAACTATTATTTCAATGGATATTATAAGAATTATACCAATACAACTGAACATCATTTATTTCGCTATTTCAGTTTGGGATATAAGACAACCATTTAAAGAAGAAAATTTATTTTTAATCATAAAACGGGATTTAAAACTCATTTTAGATCTCTGTATAAATATATTTTTTCCCGGAGCTGATTAAAAAAACGCACCCTTTCTTTTTCACCGGTTTTACTGATCACCGTTGATTTTTTAATAAGGTTGTCGATATTTTCACTCATGGCATTATTAAAGCGTTCATCATATGTATACACTATAAACAATACTCCATAATTTAAAAAAGTTATTCTTGATCCGTCCAATTCAGCCAATGTGGTATTATCTCCCAGAATAAGTTCATTCACATACATCCGGTACTCAGATGCTGTTGATGAAGGTTCTGCCCCCACAAGAAATTTCAATCCATGCTCCGCTTGTTTTTCAAGATGATTTACCAACTCTTCCACTTTTGAATACAGCAAATTAATATCTGAGGAATTCTTAAAAGAACCAGCTTCTCTGTAAAAATTAATTTGTCTTAAAGTGCTGTCTATGCTTTCAGGATTCCATATCTCTGTCATAGGAATTTTTACATACAGATCTATTATGTTTTTTGCAATAGCCTCAAATTTATCATACCGTTTATCCTCCAAATCAAATTTTACTCCTTTCAGGCTTTCATAATGAAGAATTGATTTCATCCAAAAAAATATTTTGAATCTCACCAGTTCTGGAATAAGAAAATGTACAAATGGAGGAATATCCTTTAGCAGGAAATACATATGTTTTTCCTTAAAACTGTTGAATAATTGTAGTTGTGCCAGGATGTTTTCTATCCATTCTTCAAAACTGTTTTCCGTATTGGATTTAAGTTTGCTGTTAAAGATGAAAGAATCACTCTTTAGATGCAGAAACGAATCCAGGGATATTTTGTAATGTGTACACAGCTTTTGCAACTCATCAAAACTGATAGATTTTTCGCCTCTGATTCGCCGGTAAGCACTGTCATTACTGATATTTAAGAACTCGGCCACTTCATCCACAAAAGATATATGCCCGGGTAATTTTCCTTTCAGGTGTTGAAAGAAAAGTTGCTGTACGTCAGGTGATTCCATCCAGGAGGAATTTAGAAGGTTAAAAGGAAAGGGTTAATTCATATTAGTAAGATAACTTTTATGTTGCCATTTTCAAAATATTTCACAGGCTGATTTTCCCCGGCCTTTTCTGGCAGTTGGAAAACCTGTGAGTTAAAACAAAAAAACAGCAGGGTTAGCTGCTGTATTTTATAATAAATTTTTATTTTGCCCTGCGTTCCTTTGCCTGGAAGCCGGGTAAATTTAAAATCAATATTTAAAGACCTTCCCCCCGGCCATTACCTGCTGTGTTGTTGAATCAAACGTGGCTTTCTCTCCTGTATGTATAGCCGCATTGGTCATCATATTGGCAATGGAGTGCATGTAACCTGCTTCTACCGGCGCATTGGGTTGCTGCCTGTTGCGGATACAGTCCATCCAGTTCCGCATGTGATTGCTGGTTAAAATATCTCCACCGGTATTGGCTGAAGCAACTACCTTTTCAGCAATATCAGACAGGTTAAGGTCGGGCAATAAATTAGCTTGCATTTTCATTGCAGAAGCCATATTCTGATTTAACCCTCCCCGTGGAGAAACTTTATTCGTCATCAAATTCATTTCTCCTCCATTAGAATAATAGATCTCGGCAGGCTGTTCGTCACCGTTATGCATACGGGATGTGAATACAACCTGGAAGCCATCAGCTGCATTATTTTCCGGGCCGTAGTCAAATACAGCGGTGGTGGTATCCCAGTTTTTTCTTCCGTCTTTCCACTGGTAAATGCCGCCATTGGCCACCACACTCCGGGGATGCTGCAAACCGGTAAACCAATGCACCGTATCAATCTGGTGACTCATCCATTGCCCAGGCATACCGGATGAATATGGCCAGAACAACCGGTACTCCAAATATTTTCTTGGATCAAAATTTTCGTACGGCCGGTTTATTAAAAAGCGTTTCCAGTCAAGATCTTCCTCTTTACACTGGGCCACCAGGTCGGGCCTGCGCCAGCGTCCGGGCTGGTTCACATTCCACGACAGTTCTACCATAGTAACAGGACCAAATTTTCCATCTTGTATAAACTTTGCAGCAGCATGATAATTGGCGCCGCTCCTTCGCTGAGAGCCAATTTGTACAATTTGCCGGGAGTCTTTCACTGCCTTCAATGCAGCTTTATTGTCGTCCATTGTTTCTGCAAATGGCTTTTCCACATACGCATCTTTTTTATGACTCATCGCTTCTATTGCATGGGTGGCATGCTGAAAATCTGCAGTACTTACAATCACTGCATCTAAATCTTTCAGTGCATATAACTCATCATTGTTTTTGCAGGCGGTAATATCATGCCCCACTTTTGATTTTAAAAAATCTGTCCCCCATTCTCTTCTCAGTCTCCAGATATCTGATACCGCCACGATATCAAAATTCAATTCTTTTTGATGTTGCATAAATGCAGGAAACAGCGAATGCTTAAACCTGTCTGAGAAGCCAACCACTCCCACCCTTACTCTTTCATTGGCTCCAATAATATTGGCATAAGACTTTGCGCTGAAAGCATGAACGCCTGCATACAAAGCAATACTGGCCTTGGCTGATTGCTGTAAAAATTTCCGACGGTGCATTGACATAAGAGATAATTTATGAGTGAATGATTAATGTCATTTAGTTAAAAATATCGAACAAGGAATGAAGAATCAAGATTTTTTTTCACTTTCACGGTTCGAAATTCCTTGTTCCTTGTTCATTATTTAATCAATCAGGTTTAACTAAACAATATCGGTGAACAATTATTTCAATACTTTTATTTTAATGCTTCTGAACACAACATGATCTCCGTGATCCTGCAATAAAATTCTCCCTTTTTCAGCCATGCCAAAGTTGGGCCATTTTTCATATTTGCTCCTGGCCACCAATGCATAAAAGTAGGGTGTGCCACGCTGGTATTCCACTACTTTAATTCCATTGAGCCAATGTTCAATCCTGTTATCTGGATATACTACCAGCATGCCCTTGTTCCATTCTCCAATGGGCCGTTTTGAATTGGGATGTTGAATGGATGGGATCAGATCGTACAAAGATGCCAGTGTCCTGTTACCGATGGATCCCATTTTTGCATCAGGATGCTTTGCATCATCTAACACCTGGTATTCTAAACCGATGGCAGAACCACTGGTATTTTCTTTTCCTGTTACAAAATATTTTACGCCGCTGTTGGCACCTGCTGATAATTTAAAATCAAACTGCAGCACAAACGCACTGTATTCATTGGTGGTTACAATATCACCACCGTTTTGTGATTCTGCACCGGCAGATGACAATACCTGCAATTCACCATCTTTAATGTCCCATCCTTTACCAGGAAAACTTTCTGTGTTGGCACCTTTCCATCCAACTGTGCTCTTTCCATCCCATAATAATTGGTATCCCTGTTCTGCTTCAACCGTTGAAATGTTATTGGGAATAAAATCTGCCACCTGGTATGCAGGATCATCCGGCGTTTGTTTAAGGCCGGAAGTTTGAATACGGATATTCCGCCAGTGAATGGCTTTGCCAGCTTCTGCTTCACTACCAATGGCATGTACCTGCAATGCAATAAAACCTTTCGGACTTACATCATCTATCACATGCGCCATCAGTTTGCCGTTAATGAATGTTTTGATATTATTGCCAATACATTCTATCCTGTAACGGTACCATTGCCCTGTTTTAAAATTGATCTTATTTTTCTCATTCAGTTCCATTGGATACAGCCATCCTCTTCTCGATTCGTCATACACACCACCACTCCATTTACGGGAAGACGGATCTATTTCCATTTGGTAACCGAACACTTTACCATTTTGATAATCCGGTTTGCTTTCACTTCTGAACTGGATACCTGAATTAGAGGCGTGGTCTAATTTTACCTCTGCTTCAAAAATAAAATCGCTGTATTCTTTTTCTGTAACTAAAAAAGAGTTAGGAGTATTGGCAACCGTAATACCATTTATTTCGCCTTGCTTCACTTCATACTTTGCAGCACCGCCGAGTTGCTTCCATCCGTTTAAATTTTTTCCATTAAATAATGGTTGCCATTGCTGGGCACACAGTGTATTTACAAACAGCAATCCTGCCGGGATTAAAAATCTTTTCATATTCAATCGTTATTTATTCTATTTCAATATCATATTTTTTCAGCAGTCCGGCAATACCGGATACTGAAAATTTTGCTTTCTTAATCTTATTGATCTCCGGGTTAATGGTATAGTGATAAGCCGTACGAAAGTCTGCTTTCTCCAGCAAGGTATTATCAAAGATAGCTCCTGAAAGATCGCAATTTTCAAAAAGTACCCCGGTGAGATCAGCCTCTGTAAAATCCACTTCCTGCAGGCTTGAATTTTTGAAAGAGGTCTTTTTCAATTTCCTGTTATAAAAACATGACAGGTTTAAAATACAATGATCAAAATCAACAGTAAACAATAATTCTTTACAATGTTCAAAATGCAACCCCAGCAATTTACAATCCTTAAACCTGGCATCCCGGAATGCAGTGCTCCCCAATTTGGCCATGCTTAAATTACAACCATTGAATTCGCATTCAGTAAAGCTGAAGTGAGATAAATTAACATCGGAAAAATTACAATTTATAAAAAGGCAGGATTCATAATCGCCTTCCGCTAAAGGCGCTTTAGTAAAATCAATCTGTTCAAATTTCTTTTCTTCAATGAATGTTCTTTCCATTTTTACGCAGCTGAATGATGTTGTTGCTTTGAAGATATTATTTTTATTGAGTTACATTTTTCTCATAATGAAGACAAACAACTCCAGATGTAAAAGTATGACTTAACAGAAGTTTTAATTTTTTTATGTTGTTAAGCCCTTCGAAAAGCGGAGTTCCTTTTGCTAATAAAATGGGATTTATAAACAGCCAGTAATCGTCTATCAGGTCTTCAGCCATCAGGGAATGTGCAGCAGAAGGACTGCCAAAAATAATAATGTCACTTCCCGGTGCATCTTTTATTTTCTTTATTTCATCGGCTAAATTATCACTGATGATGGTTGTATTATTCAGTGTTAGTTCCTCCATTGTTCTTGATAAAACAATCTTCGCAACTTTATTATACCAACTGGAATGATGCTTGTCGTGTTTAGAAGCATTGGGTTGATCCCCGGCAGTTGGCCAGTAGTTTTCCATCATCTGGTAAGTTACCCTGCCATACAGTGCTGTGTCTGCTTTATCAACTTCTTGGCCAACATAATCAAAAATTTGATCGTCCACTATTATCCAGTCCATTTCCCCGTTCGGCCCTGCAACAAAACCATCCAGTGATGTGTGCATGAATAAGATTAATTTTCTCATGGTAAATGTATTTTTATTAACGGCAGTAACTTTTTTCTACGATGTAATTTACAAAACGATGTTTTATAAATGAGATATAAAATGTCAGCAGAAAGTTAGTGATCATGAATCGACACTGCTGAAGTGATTATTAAAGCTTGCCTGTTATGGGAAGGGCAAAAACGAACGCTGTTGGCAGCATCACATACCATAAAAAATTGCCAGGTTCATTACAAAATTAAAAACTGCATGAGCAATAACAGCCGGAAAAATTGATCCTGATCTTTTCTTCAACCATGCAAATACCATTGCGGTACTGAACATGAGCAGTACCCATATAAAACCAGATAACGGATAAAAATGGATGCCCCCTGCCGCATCTTTCACCAATCCGTGGTGAAATAAATGTATCAGTGCAAAGAATAAAGAATCGATTACCATCGCCTTACCATAAGAAGTTTTTTGTGATAATGCCTCCTGCAGAAATCCACGAAAAAATATTTCTTCGCCAAGAGGACTGAAAAGCAATGCCGGTATTGTAAAGATGATAAAAAGCATCATCAATGAGATGCCGGAAGTATTCATTGTATTGAAATAAGAATTTTTAATCGTCACGAACCAATTGTCTGAGGACAACCCGAAAAGCAGCAAGCCTGCACCATAACAAGTTACTGCCAGTGCTGCTCCGGCAATTATTGCATACAAATAATATACTGATAAAATACTTTTTGCAAAACCTATTCGCTTTCTTCCTTCTTTGTTTAGGAAGATCAATGGCATCAGCATCATGATAATAAAACCCAGCGGCAAAACAAACCGGTAAGACCCGGGCCCTATTGTACCAACGGCCCGTAAGGTGGCAAACAATAAACCAGCAACAACAGCAAGAACAAAAAAGCTAACACCAGATTTTAGCCATGCATTTCTCAATAGTTTATCCTTATTCATATTAAATAAAGTTACAGGAACAGTTCTATTTTTCAGCATGAAAACAGGGCGAAAGGGAAACGCTCATTTATCTATACAGAAGTTTTTATAACGAATGCTGTGCATAGTTGAACTCATGTTAGCACCAATAAAAAACCGCAATTGAATCTACTTCAATTGCGGTTTAATTTCAGGAAAGAAAAATTTAATCCTTAATATCTGTTGTCATTGTTGGCTTATCAAACTTCCATTCACTCTTATCTAATTTTCGTTGTTGTGGATATACTTCATCGCAGGTATTGCCATCATACAGCCATTAGGCACCGGACTCCTGTCCGGTGTCTAATGGTTACTAATGCTTGCGACTTTTTGATATGGTATATTTATTCTGACAGTAGTGATAACCCGGCACAGGAAAGCTACACCACTTACCCATGTTTCATTCCTGCGCCTGGCTGGGTTTCTTCAAGTAGGGTACAGCTGCAAGGAAGAGGCAATTAATTTAACCTGCTATAACATCAGGTACATGGGTTTACTTTTGGTGGACAGGGCATTTTTTTTAATATTTTGGAGTACTGATTCATCAATATATATTCATATTACTTCAGTCATCTGTTTTACTAACTGTAACCCAACGCAATAAATATTTTTACCTGCTGGGATATTCCTTTAACATGATGGGCTCCCAATTCAGAAAAATGAAAATTTCTGCCCATACAAAGTCCTTTCACTACTTCGGATATAAGCACCTGGTCTGGATCTGCCAGATCACACAGATGTTTGCTTAATTGCACCGCCACTCCAAAAAAATCGTGCCCTTCCGTAACCGGTTCACCGGCATTAATACAAATCCTTACATGCAAAGGAATTTCAGGATTGGTTTGCATTTGCCTGTAAGATGAAAATGCTTTTTGCATATCCAAAGCACTTCGTACGGCTTTGGAAGAAGACATATATGCAGCCATTATACCATCGCCTGTATGCTTAATTTCTGAACCATTATTTACCTGGATACAATTCCTGACTATTTCATTGTGTTTTCTCAGCATGGTCATCATCATAATATCCCCATATTGTTCAGTTAAACTGGTGGACCCAACAATATCTGTAAAAAGAAAGGTCCTGACTGCCGAATCAATCTTGCCATCCGGGTGAACCGCAACGCCTGTTTGCCTGGTGCCCCCAACACCAATATACGCTGCTATATCTGAAGGGTGCACTTCAATGATCTCACATGCCAGCTAACTATGGGGTTCTTTGTGGCATGCGGAACAAGCTTCCTTACTTGGCGCTTCAACCAACAGAAAATAGTTCCTTCTGCTTCATTCACAAAAAACTTATGATATTTCACATGGTATTTGTCCTGCACCGCCACATCCAGTACGTGCAGGTTTTCCACGTCTTCAATCTTTATCCCTTTTACAACTTTGTGCAAATCCATATATAGTGGCATACCATAAAAAAGTTTATTTCAAAATAGATAGATCTGCTGCTTGTTGATTATTTATATTGATCATCTGTCCAGCTATTTCTTTTAATTTGGTTTAATATTTTGATTAACCCTGAATAAATTTTGCGGATCGTATTTTGATTTGATATCCGTAAGTTTTTTATAATTATCTCCATAGGTGGCTTTGATCCTGTCTTCTCCTTCCTCCATCATAAAGTTAACATAAGCACCCCCGGATGAATAAGGATGTAATGCATCCCAGTATGCTCTTGCCCAGTTAACGATGATATCCTTATTGGCCGGATCAGGATCAATACCAACAATTACACAGGAGTACCTGGCATCCCGGTAATTCCAGGCAGTGTCATTTTTTGAAACCCTTGCTGCTGCCCCATTTACAGGATACAGGTGCATACTTGATAATGGCGTTGGCATTTCGCTGCCATATTTTACATGCAGATCAACAGCAGCTTCACTAAGCTCTTTTACAAAATCTGCTTTCCAGTACCATAAATAACCAGGAGGATACAAACCATCAAACATGGTTTGTAATGCAGGTATTGGTATTGGCCCCACAAAATCAAGTGCAGGTGTTTTATATTCCCGGATGGGTTTGAATACTTCTTCTGCTTTGTCCATATCCCCGGTATAACACCACACAATACCACACATTTTTTTCATTTGTAAATGTTCAGGAAAAGGTGCCACAGGCGGAACAGTTAGAAATGCAAAAAATCCATACAACTCATCCGGTGCTCTGGAAATTAAATGATCGAATTTTTGCATCATTTCTTTTGAGTCTTCAATATGCCAAAGCATTGGTCCGCCGTAAACGGTATGCACAGGATGCAGTTTAAAAAGAAATGAAACCACTACCCCAAAATTGCCGCCGCCCCCACGCAATGCCCAGTACAGGTCAGCGTTTTCTTTAGCAGATGCTTTTACCAATCTACCATCAGCCAAAACAACTTCCGCTTCTAACAAATTATCTATTGACAATCCATACTGACGGGTAAGGTAACCCAGGCCTCCTCCCAATGTAAGGCCTGCTACACCCGTAGTTCCAAAAATTCCTGCCGGCACTGCCATCCCTACTTCATGGGTGGCAGCATCCATTTCTTTTAATAAACAACCACCCTGCACCAGCACTGTTTTGGCAGCAGTATCAATTTTAATATCTTTCATCAGAGAAAGATCGATCACTAATCCACCATCACAAACACCGAGGCCGCCAGCATTGTGTCCGCCGCCCCTGATGGCTAACAGTATATTATTTTCTCTTGCAAAATTTACACAGGTAATTACATCTGCCACATCCCGGCATTGTACAATCATTTCCGGATGTTTATCAATCATGCCATTGTACACTTTTCGTTCTTTCTCATAATCAGCATCAGCAGGTGTAATGATATGGCCATATATATCATTTTTAAAATGCTGTAATACTGAAATATCAGTTGGCATGGTACTGGCAGCATTGGCAAAAGTGGTGGGGCTCATAAATTTAAGTTTTGAATGTTGAGCAAATAAAATGGCAGAAGCAACCTTTAAAAGGATTTTAAAAGCTGAAATAAAAATAGCATTACTCTTGTTATATGAATATCAATTTCTATTCAAAAAATATCAATTTTAGTTCAACACTTTCAGGCAGGAATTTGCTTTACAAAAGAAGAGGGGGTACATCCGAATTTTTCAGCAAAGCATTTGGTAAAATACGAAGGACTGTTGAAACCAGTTTCAAAAGCTATCTCAGCAATATTGCCAGTTTTTCTTTTTAATAGTGTTAAGGCTTTATGCATCCGAAGGTCACGGATAAGGTCATGTGGTGAACGTCCGGAAATGGCGGTGATCTTTCGGTATAGTTGGGGGCGGCTAATGCAAATTTCATTGCTCAGGTTATCGAGGCTGAACATACAATCGGATAATTTTACTTCAGCCACATTCAGCAGGTTGGTTACAAATTCTTCTTCTGCAGCATCCAGCGATTTAAAAGAAGACATACCGGTAATGTCATCCTCTTCTTTATATAATTTTTTTACTAATGAAGATACCAGCACCTGGTTATCTTTCGCCAAATTGCATAAGCGGTGTGCCTGCCTGATGGCATCATTAAAAAAATCAGCTTTTGCTGTTACCGGCTGGGCGGCAGTAATGCCGATCCTGAAAATAATTTCAGATGAATTGTTTTTTGGCTGATTCAATTCTTGTTGAATTTGCAGGGCACAGGTAACGGCCTCAGTTGAATCATTAAAGACTCCAATGAGGCTGTCATCGGATTCCCATTTTATTTCACGGCCCCGGAGAGCTGCTATTTTTTTACTGATCAGTTGCCTGGCCCAATGCGGAGTTTGTAACTGGGAAAGGTCTTTTGAATGCGCTGCCTTTGTAATTCCATATATAGCAGCCACCATGATACTGCGGTATCCAAGGTCAATATGCCCCTCTTCTGTATGCACCAGGCCACCATCATCCACCATCATTCCTTCTCCCATCAGTGTCTTATAAAATCCCCCTTCTACTTCAGTAATGGCACAGGCGTTATAACCATGAGAGGCCCTGTGTACCGCTTCACAACTTTCTTTATCGGGTCCCTCCGTAAGGCAGAATACAGTGCCGGCTTCCACGTTTACCCAAAACTGGTGATACCTTACACCATATTTTTCCTGCGTTGCCAGGTCAGCTAAATGAGCCGTCTTCACAGCTTCAATAGTGACGTTTTCCATTTTATGAAAATCCATGAAGAGTGGCATTAACACAGATTTAGTTGACTGATAAAATTAATAATTCCTTTTTGATTTTTTTAGTAAAAGATTTGCAGGAATAAGTATCCTGATGTATGAATAAATTTACTCAATATGGTCAATTTAAAATTTGCTTACAATATCTTTCAGATAGTTTATCCAGAACTAGACATCACACAAGCGAAGAATAACTTATACATTTACCAACTTCATATTCACCGGATCCCAGTTAATGATTTTTTTCTCAAAATAACTGGCGTTGCAGGCCAACGCAGGTGCAGCGGCCCGGAAACCAAATGCAGCATCTTCCACCGGACTTTTACCTGTTCTGATAGCATCAAAAAAGTTAGTGAAGTGATCCAGGTGTTCATTGTAATCTTGTGGTGCATTAAAATTAATATCTTCTTTAGTGGGTCTTCTCTTATCGCTGTCAGACCATTTTGCATTGTAACTTTCTTTTAATGAATCCTGCATGGCTTTGGGATAGGTAAACACGGCATCGTATCCGCCAAAGCCCGGAGCTTTTGACATAATGCTGTGCTTCACTTTTACACCACGACCTGTTATTTCCATCACCCCTTCTTCACCAACCAGTTTGATCATTTCCTGGCCGCCGGTGCCACTTACAAAATTCACCTGCAAGGTTAATTGAAATGCAGGATGTGCTGTTGCTTCAGGATATTGCACAATGCCCGTCATAATATCCGGCACATCTCTCCCATCTTTCCAGTAAGAAAGTTGACCAGATGAAAATATTTTAGTTGGCCCTTGTGATCCCGTTATCACATGTGTGCCGGAAAGCAGGTGAACAAACAAATCGCCGGCCACTCCGGTTCCAAAATTTTTATAATTGCGCCACCAAAAAAATTTCTTTGGGTCAAAAGGAATTTTATTGACGCCTTCAATGTAGCGGTTCCAGTCAACGGTTTCGGGTGATGCATCAGATGGCATGGTATATTCCCAGGCACCGATAGCGCTTTGTCTGTCATACACGGCATTCACCATATTGAGTTTTCCTATTTCACCTGCGGCCAGTAATTCCTGTGCTTTTTTATAAACAATACTGCTTACCCGCTGGCTGCCCACCTGCAGTATTTTATTACTGGCTTTTTGTGCTTGCACCACACTCATGCCTTCGGCTATCTGGTGTACCATTGGCTTTTCACAATACACTGCTTTGCCTTTTTTCAATGCTTCTTTGGTAATACGGGCATGCCAATTATCGCTGGTGGCAATGATGATGGCATCCACATCTTTACGTTCCAGTATTTCATGATAGTTCTTTGTGGTGAACAGTTCCTTACCGTGCAATTCTTTTGCATTCTCCAGCCTGCCGCTGTAGAGATCGCATATTGCAACCAGTTCCACACCCGGCACTTTTAAAGCTGTGCTCAAATCAAGATGCCCCTGGATGCCGTAACCAATTACTGCCAACCTTATGGTATCGTTGGCTGTGATCTTTTTATCATATAAGATCGTTCGTTCTTCTGCTTTTTCTTTAGCGGCAAAACTCTGTAACGGGCCTGCTGCCATTAATAAACTGGAAGCTCCTATCTGCTGGAGAAATTTTCTGCGGTTGTTTGACATAAAATAAAAAATAGAAAAATGATTGTGCTGTTGGAGGGATGAAGTTAGGAAATTAGGAAATGTAAAGTATAAAAATACAGTAAAGGTTTGAGCGGAAATATAGATGAAATAGCTGGTTACTTTGTTACCAATTTCACCTTTTCTTTTGCGGTACCAATTGTAGCAATTGCTCCAGAATTAAAATTAAGAAAGTCTGTCTCTATACCATCTGAAAATATTACTCCATTGTTGGGCATATACGATTCTATCACAAGCTTTGTTTGTGATGTTAAGATGCCTGCATTTAAGTCAGCCTGTGTTTTTTTACTTTGAAAAGGTTCTCTCACTGCAAACATTAACTGATCGTCTTTAAGCTTTGCAACTTTCTTTTTGCTGTTATCTTTTTCAATGAATTTATGCATGCCAAAGGTCATATTGAAAATAGAACTAAGCCAGCCCGTTGATCCGGCCTGTGTGGAGACAATGATCCCTGAAGAAGAATGCTCTTCTGTTTTGTTATTATAAGAAATTTTGTACCGTGCAGATACATGTGAAGATGCTCCAATAAACAAGTCATTAAATGCAAGCAGCCGCTGCCCATCATTTAAAGTAGCTTCTGCAAGCGTGGCTGTTTTGGTATTGAAATTATCAGCCATCACTTTCTCCACTGCCCCGATAAAATTTCCGGGATTAAAAGGAAGTAAAAATCCATCATAGCGTTCCACATCGGGGTTCACAGCAACTATTGGAATTTCATTTACATATTTTGCAGTGTTGGCTACAAGCCCGTCCTGGCCAACTACAATCACTACCTGGTTTTCATTGAAAAGGAAAGAAGGCAGAAAATTTCTTTCTACAATTTTGTTTTTGATGATGGTGGAAAGCTGGCGCTGAACAAGAGAAAGTGACTGATGAAAATTTTGATGTTCAATTTCATAGTCTTCAAAGTTCCCTCCGGAACGTTCAATATAAAATTTTGCCTGTGCCTTTGTATTGAACCGTTCAATTAGCATTTCCAGGCGGGTTTTATTCCTGACTATGATCGCATAATCAATACTCATTTTCTGTCCTTCTTATCATTCAAAATTGAATCTAACAGATCAGGGCTGATATTTAAATTACCGATCTTGTCTGCATTTTCAGCAAGTTGCCTGAAGGCTAAAGCAATATTAAATTTAGGATCTGGATTGTTGTTGAGCGCTGTAATTATTTTCCAATCCATTTCTTTGTATGGCTTCAAAGTAGTTTCTACAACATAGCCCTGTGTATCTGCTTCTTTTCTTTCGTTGGCTGTTTTCTGTTCAATTAACAATTTACGTTGGTTCTCTACTGCAATATCAGCCTGCACTTTCATTTGGCGAAGCTTCTGATCGTTCTCTGCTTTTTGAATTTCGGATTCCATTTTCTTTTCATCAATTTGTTTTTTCTTTTCCTCCACTGCTATCTCCGTATTTAGTTCTGTCTCTTTAATTTTTCGCTCTTGCTCCACAGCAAAATTCCTTCGTTCATACACTGCCTGGTCTGCCTCCTGCGATAGTTTTTCTCTTGTTTCTGTTTCCAATGCCCTTGCCATTTCAGGTGTTGCTTTAATAGCAAGAATATTTACTGTTAATATTTCAATACCCAGAATAGAAATGGCTTGCGATGCCTGAAGTCCCTCAGATATTTTTATTTCAATTGTTTTTGCGGAACGGATTGATTCTTTCAATCCAAGCCCATGAATGAAAGATGAGGTGGCTGTCTGTGCTTCGTTAATAATCCGTTGACTTAGTTTTTCTGAATCATTCTTCTTGTACGTTCCATTACTGTCAACAGTAAAATCAAGCAATTCTGCCAATTGCTTTGGATTACCAATTTTATAAGTTACCTGTCCCTGTATGGAAATATTTTGATAGTCGCTGGTGGTTTCATTAAAAATAAATGGCAGGTCATTACTGCCCATTGGAATGGCAGCGATGGAACTGTTGGGTGCAAAATAGAAAAAAGAAAGTCCACGCCCTTCACTTTTAATTCCGCCATTTTTAAAGTGAATGACGTAAGTCATAGAGTCGAATTTGATATAGCTTATTCCAAACATAACAGGGTGTCTTTTTTAATTAAATGATTACTGGTTAAAATATTGCTTAAGATAGTTATTTATGTTAAAATACGTGGTTTAGGGAATTAAATAATTCCATGCGCTTTCTCAACACCTACTGAGCAGAAGGTACTTTTCGTCTTATTTAGTAATCTTGTTATTGGTATTAATTTCTTACTCCTTCTTTAAGCTGCCTGTTATATTCCTCCGTATCAAAACTGCCCTTGGATTCAAGAATCAGACCATCCTTATCCAGTTGCCAAAGTTCAAGACCGCTGATTTGTACTTTATTTCCGTTGCCGCCTGGTCCACTGTTTGTACCGATTAAGGTCCAGTGAAATTCTTTGCCCTTCGTTGTAGTTATCAAACGGTCCATCATTACCACCAGGTCCGGGAAAGCTGTCATAAATCCTTTGGCTACTTTAGCTATCTCAATTCTTCCTGTTGCCGGTACATTTCCATTTACACTCAGGGAGCCGTTCTCTGCAAAATAAGCAGCTACATTTACTGGTTGCTGGCTGCACCATGCGGCAGCATATTTTTTTCCGAAGTTGATCAGGTCTGGTGTTTGCATATTGTTTTATTAGTTATTGCCTGCATTTTTTGTAACCACATCCGTTTGTAAATGCACGTAAAAAAGCTGGTTTTTTAATTTTATTTTGGTCGATTTTGTAGTCAACCAATTTCAGGAAGAGACATTTAATAAGTCATTATTCATTTGTAAAATTTTTCAATTCAAGAAGTTCCATTTGTATTTGGCCCTCCCATTGTTTTTGCTTCGCTGGGTCTGCTCCGAATTTAGTGTCTGTATCGTATTCTATTCTTCTTTGGGGAAAATCTGTCATAATCTTTGCGTTGATTTCTTTAATAAAACTGGTGCCGGATAAAATCTTTTTCTTATTTTCTTTTAGCTCTTTTCTAAAACGCCTTGTATATATTTCAGCAATGTCAAAAAGCGTCTGCTGGTACTTAATAGATGAATCCGTATTATAGGTGGTATCAAGCCACGAAGCGGACTTTATTAAGTAATTATGTACTTTCTTGTTGAAGTTTTTTGCCATAAAATCAAATCCTCCAACCTGGAAATCCATATAAAATTGTGCGAAGGAAGGACTTGTTTGTAAGTTGCTTGTCTTTATAATAAAATCACTTGCCGTCAGTTTCCTGGTTGAACTCCAGGCAAGATAGCTGTCGCTTTGAGTAGTTTGAGCAAAGGTTGTTTTAAATACTACCAGGAAGGTAAACGAAAGGTAAAGGTGTTTCATTTGTAACTAAAATTATATAAATTTCAAAATAATGTAAATGAGCAATTAAATATACGAACCATCCCTTTTCCACAAACCAATTAGACCCAAATGTTTTAAATAATGCCATCCTGCCGGCGTACAAACCTTCTTCTCCTGCTCTTTCTTCATCCACCTCAAACTCATTACCTTTGCAGCCATTTATATGAAGACAAAAAAATTACATAAAGACAAAGTAAACATCATTACACTGGGCTGCAGTAAAAACATGGTGGACAGTGAAGTGCTGAGCGGACAGCTGATTGCCAACGAAATAGATGTGGTGCATGAGAACAGCAAGAGGGATCACAACATTGTGATTGTAAATACCTGCGGCTTTATTGAAAAGGCTAAAGAAGAAAGTGTGAACACCATACTGGAACAGGTGGAACTGAAACGCAGGGGCAAAATTGACAAAGTGTATGTAACGGGCTGCCTGAGCGAACGCTACAAAAATAACCTGGAAGCGGAGATACCGGAAGTGGATGCCTACTTTGGCACCATGGAACTGCCGATGATACTAAAACAATTTGAGGCAGACTATAAAGCAGAACTGATTGGAGAACGCCTGCTGGCCACACCACAGCATTATGCCTATATGAAGATCAGCGAAGGTTGCAACCGCACCTGTTCTTTCTGTGCTATTCCTCTGATGAGGGGCCAGCATGTGAGCAGGCCGATTGATTCGCTGGTGGATGAAGCCAAACGCCTGGTGCAGAGAGGTGTGAAAGAAGTAATGCTGATAGCACAGGAACTGACTTATTACGGACTGGATATCTATAAAAAAAGAGAGTTGCCTAAACTGCTGCATGCGCTGGCGGATGTACAGGGCCTGGAATGGATACGGCTGCACTATGCTTATCCTTCCAAGTTTCCGATTGAGATCATTGATGCGATCAAGGAAAGAGACAATATCTGCAATTATTTAGATATGCCACTGCAACATGCAGCCAACAATATGCTGAGGCTGATGAAGCGCCAGATAACCCGGGAAGAAATGGAAGACCTGGTGGGGGAAATTAGGCTACGCCTTCCCGATATTTGTATCCGTACTACGTTGATTGCAGGCTTTCCCGGCGAGACAAGAGATGATGTGGAAGAACTGAAAACCTTCTTACAAAAAATGCGGTTTGACAGAGTGGGCATTTTTACTTACAGTCATGAAGAAGGCACAAGTGCTTATGATATGGTGGATGATATTCCGGCAGAAGAAAAAGAAGAGAGGGCACAGGAAATTATGGAAGTTCAGCAAGAGATCAGCTTAGAAAAGAACCAGGAAAAAGTAGGTAAAATATTTAAAGTGATCATTGACAAAAGAGAAGCCGGCCGTTACCTGGGCCGAACCGAATTTGACAGCGTGGAGGTGGACAATGAAGTGATCATCCACAGCAAGAAAAAATTAACCGCCGGTGATTTTGTAAATGTAAAAATTACCAAGGCTTATGATTATGATATTGAGGGGGAAGTGGTGTGAGGAGTTATGAATGATGAGTTATGAATTATGAGTTTGCATTTACTCACTATTCACTACTGACTACTCACATTAGTATTTTAAATAAATTTCTGTAGCTCCGTAGCCATATGCAGCAGTATATTGGTTAATAAAAGATTTCACTTCTCGTTTGGTATTGAGTATGCCGTGAATTTCTTCTCTTAGTCTTCCTGTTCCTACGCCGTGAATTACCGTGAGTGTTGGCTGGTAATGCGCTACTGCCAGTTCGTAAAACTTTTCAAATTCTTTTAACTGGATAGTAAGTATCTCAAAATTGCTGAGGTGCTTCCAGTTATCTGAAAGCTTTTCAATATGAAGATCTACTACTGATCTTGCCGGTGGTAAATGCTGCGACACTTTACTGATATCATATACCCGGAAACCTGCATTGCCCAGTTTGCTTACGTCCAGCTTTTCTGTTTCCAATTTTCCGGGGTACTCATCAAACAATAGATAAGCAAAAGATGGCTCATTCTTTTGCTGTATCTCTTCTATCTTTTTAAATAATTGTTTTGCTTTTATTTTTAATGAGGCTTCGTAAAAGTCAGCTTTCTTTTTATCCGGAACGGCCAGGGAAAATTCAAAATGGAAACGGGGGTTATCACTCAGGTGTTCAAAGTCCACATCATGAATATAAAAATCTGACAATGGAAAAACGGTGTTGGTGAGTTCAAAATCGCTTTCTCCACCGAGGAATAAATTATAGGTGAAATTATATTGCTGGTTAGTTTGATTGATGAGATGGATCTTGAATTTCTCCACCACATCATCATCAAAAATATCTTTATCAAATATGGGTATAAAAGAAAGGAACACACCATCTGCCACTTTCTTCGCCGCATGCACCGGCTTCTCCTTTTTTACATTATCAATAAATACTCTCTTCTTTTCATCGCTTCGTTTTTCGCTGAACATTTTAAAGTAGGGAAAATCAATCTGGTCGAGGTAAGCAGGGAACTTCACTCCTTTTACTTCTATCATCACCATCTTGTCATTAATTACTTCCACCACCTTACCTTCTTCCTGCGTAAGCAGCACCAATATTTTATCACCCTGTTCGTATTTCATAATTTAAACCCCTGTCTGTACTTTTTTTATAATAATTGGCAAAGTTACGACAGCAGGCCTGTGTGTACACTCACAATTTTATCATTCCGCAGATTCCACTGATTATTGAATTGGTTTTTAGTTTACATTTATGCCACTTAACTCAAAAACCTGTTTCTAACTCAGTAAATTCGCCACACGAAAATGACAAAGGTATTTTACCCTGCCCTGTTATGCATTATTTTATCCATACCTGTACAGGCACAAAAAGAAATCAACAACCCACTTGTAAACAGCAAAGACGTAATTGCAAAAGGCGTAGCGCTTCATGATGAAGGCAAATACAAAGAAGCCATCAATGAATATTTGAAAGTACCGGCAAGCGACACCGGCTATTCAGATATACTGCACGAAATGATACTGAGTTACTACAACGACAGTAATTTTTCCGCAGCAGAAAAATATGTAAGGCAGGCCCAAACGATGTTCCCTGAAAGAAATCCGGAATGGTATGCATTTCTTGCAGACATTTACGATGACTCCAAACGAACTGAACAGGCATTGCCATTGTACGACAGTATACTTACTCAAAACCCATACAGCTATCTTTCTTATTTTAATAAAGGCATCACACTGATGCGGCTCTCCAGGATGGAAGAAGCGGAAACTAATTTCCAGCGCTGCATTATCCTGAATCCCTATTATTCATCTGCTCATCATTTTTTAGGCCGTCTGTGTTTGATCAAAGGGAACCTTACTCAGGCGTTGCTGAGCTTTACTACCAGCCTGCTGGTATCTCCCGAAAGCAGGTACCTGAAAACAACGGTGAGTTACCTGTCCAGCATTGCAGAAATAAATAATACCGTGGAGGAATCGCTTAAAAAATATAAGCCAACAAAGGAAGATGATTTTGAGATGGTGCAGGAAATCATTGTGAGTAAAATTGCCCTTGATAAAAAATACAAATTAAAAACAGACCTGGAAGATAATATCGTAAGGCAGTTGCAGGTGACAATGGAAAAGCTGGAATACAATGCTAACGACAAAGGTTTCTGGATGCAGTATTATGTTCCGCTGTATAAGCAACTATGGGAAAAGGATCGCTTTGAGCCATTCATATTTTATATATTCAGCGAGCTGGACATAAAAAGGGTAAAGGAATATGTGAAGAAAGATAAAAAGAAGGTAGAAGCAGCATCTGATGAAGCGATAACATACCTGAACGTTATCAGGGAAACGCAGGAATTAAACTATCCACAAAGAGAAAAGAACGAAACTAAATATTATATACAGAATTATAAAGTAAGTGGTAAAGGGGCGTTTACCTTAAATAGTAAAAACGAAAAATTGCTTACCGGCCCCTGGGAATTTTATTATACCAGCAACGGAAGGCTAAAATCAAAAGGAACATTTGACACTGAAGGATTGCGGCAAGGTGAATGGCGCTATTATTATGAAAACGGCATACAGAAAGAAATATCCTTTTACAAGAACGATAAAGTAACTGGTAAAACATCCATCTGGTTCGACAATGGCATTCTTTACAGAACACTCACTTACGAGGCAGATGAAAAAAATGGAGAAGAAACAACCTGGTTTTACAATGGCAAATTAAATTCAGTCATCCATTATAAAGCAGACAAAAAAGAAGGTGTTGCCAAATATTATAATGTAAAAGGATACCTGAAAACGGTAGCTAACTACACTAATGATCTGCAGGAAGGAGAAGAAATAGCGTACCATGAAAATGGCACCAAAGAATCCATAGCTAAATATACCAATGACCTGCCCACAGCCGAATACAATGAATATTTTGATAATGGCAAATTAAAAATAAATGGGGTGTTTGCTGAAGGTAAGAAAACAGGTGTATGGAAAAGGTATCATGTTAATGACAAGCAGGAATCACTTGAAAATTATATTAAAGGCGAACTGGAGGGAGAATATACTGCATGGTACAGCAATGGAAAAATAGAGACCAAACGTGTTTACAGGAAAGGAGAAATTGATGGCAAGAGTGAAGACTATGATGATGACGGAGTATTATCTGGCGAAACTGTTTTTGAAAAAGGAAGGTTAAGGGATATTAAGTTTTTTGATAAAGCCGCCAATGTGATCAGCAATACCAGCAGCCGAAAAGGCAGTGCAGATATTTTGTTTTATGCTCCTGACGGAAGCAAATCGAGTGATGGCTTTTATTCAAAAGAAGGTTTGCTGGAAGGCAAATCAAACACTTATTATAAAAACGGCACAGTGAGTATAGAAGGCAATTATAAAAATGGGGAACTGGATGGTAAAAGGCTGATCTATTATGAAAATGGAAAACTAAAACAGGAAGGCAATTATACAGCTGGTGAGGCAGATGGATACTTTGTGGACTATTACGTTAACGGTGAAGTAATGGAAGAAGGCTGGTATGTGGAAGACGAACGGCAGGGCACGGTTATTTCAAGAAATTTGTTTGGACAAATAATCAGTAAGCTGTATTACCTCGATAATAACATTCATGGCATTACAGAATATTATTTCCCCACCGGCGGCACAGATTATAAAATGTACTACGACAATGGCTGGTTCAACAGGATAGAACAATTTGACAGCACTGGTAATCTCATTTCCAATAGTGCCCTGGATAATGGAGATGGTGTTATCCAGTTCAAACATTTTAATGGCAACCCTTATGTTGAAAACAATTATAAGAACTATAAACAGCATGGCCCGTATAAAATATTAAACGGCGACGGAAGCAAGTACTGCACAGGCTTTTATAAAAATGGAGAAAAAGACAGCCTGTACACAGAATGGCATCCCAATGGTAAATTGGCAGCAGAAGGATCTTATTTTAATAATAGTAAAACAGGCACCTGGAAAACTTACTGGAATAACGGGCAACTCTCCAGTGTGGAAAATTATACCGATGGAAAATTAGAAGGAAAAACTTTTCAGTATAATGAAGACGGCAGCATTGATAAAGAATTAAATTATGCCGATGGATTGCCGGAAGGTGAATTTAAAACATACGCCGATAAACAACTTGCCCTGGTATACTATTATAAAAAAGGAGTGCTTACCGGGTACAGTTACGAAGATAAAACTGGTAAACTGTTACCTCTTATACCAATTGTAAAAGGAACAGGTAAAGTAACCGGCTACTTTAAAAACGGCGCCAAAAGTATTGAACTGGAATTTAAAGAGTACCTGGTGGATGGATTGAGAACGCTTTATTATCCCAATGGAAAAGAATATGTTTCAGGCATAAGAGTGAATGGACTGGAAAATGGAATTAAAAAAATATTTTACCCATCCGGCAAAATAATGAAAGAAGAAAACTATGTTTATGGAAGTTTGCATGGTCATGTGAAATTTTATAATGAAAACAGCACCCTTGTAAGCGATCTTAATTATTACCTGGGAAATTTACATGGAGAATCTAATTATTATACCGCAGGAAAACTTGCCACTACCTTTATCTATTATTACGGAGCCCTTGAATCAAAAAAATAAAATCACGATGAAAAAAATTTCATTGAATCTTGTACCAGCCGCTTTGCTTGTTTTATTTACTTTACCGGGTAATGCCCAGTCAGTAGAGCAAATGCAGCAATACTTTCCTGATAAGATGGCCATCTTTTCCAATATTAACAGGAATGTGGAAATATCTTTCAATAAAGGTGTGCCTTATGCAGAAGCCAATGAAGTATCTGAAATGATGGTATTGAACGATAAGGCTAACGGCATGTTCAATAAAGACAAAGTATATCACAGCTCTTTTAATGAATTGAAAAAATTAGAAGCTTATACCCTGGTGCCCGATGGCAGTAACCAGCAAAAAATAAAAGTGGTGGATTTTAAAACGCAGTCTTCCCCCAGCAATGGTGTTTTTTATGACGATGTAAAAGAAACTTCTTTTGATTATCCAAAAATGATAAAGGGAAGTATTTCGCATGTGGAAACATGGCATTACAATAAAGACATCCGCATGATGAGCACTTTTTACTTCAGCAATTATCTCCCGGTACGCAATGCCACCTACAGCATTACCTTCCCGGAAGATATGGATGTGAAATACATTATAAAAAATGACGACAAAAAACTGGTAACCGTTACCGAGACTAAAAGAGGAAGAAAGAAAAAACTGGAGTTCACCGCCGCTAATATTAATAACTATGAATTTTTTGGCAACGGTACCTCGATACCCTATTATGGCCTGCATGTAATTGTATATGTGGCCAGTTATAAAACCAATCATGAAACCATTCCTGTTTTTAATTCAGTGAATGAATTGTATAAATGGAATGCTGGTTTTTTAGTTAACATCAATACCACACCAGATGCCAATCTGAAAAAAATCGCCGACAGTATTTGTGTTAATAAAAAAACTGAATGGCAAAAAGCACAGGCTGTTTATCAATGGGTACAGGGGCATATTAAATATGTAGCTTTTGAAGAAGGATTGGAAGGGTTTGTACCAAGACAGGCAGCAGATGTTTGCAATAAACGCTATGGCGATTGCAAGGATATGGCGAGCCTGCTGACTGCTATGCTGCAGCTGAGTGGATTGAATGCAAATTTTACGTGGATTGGCACCCGTTCCATTCCTTATACCTATTCAGAAGTGCCGCTCCCCTTAACAGACAATCACATGATCTGTGCGGTGAAGATTGATAACGAATGGATCTTCCTGGATGCCACTGATCCCAATTGTATTTTTGGTATGCCCACCAACGGCATCCAGGGAAAACAGGCACTCATTGGCATTAGCCCTGAAAAATATGAGCTGGTAAAAGTGCCTGTGATGCCGGCAGATAAAAATGTAATCACAGACAGTACTTTTTTAAGCATCAGCAACAATACACTTATTGGTAACTGCTCCGTTAATTATCTTGGTTATTTTGGCAATGATATGTACAATAATCTTCAATATAACAAAGGCGAAGATGAACGGGTGTATGTGAGAAGAAGAATGGCAAAGGGCAGTAATAAGTTTATCATGAAAGATTATAAACTGAGTTTCCCTGATCCTGCAATGAAGGCAACCAATATTGTTTCCAATTTTGAAATACCGGATTATATAAAATCTGCAGCAGATGAGATCTACATTAACCTGAACCTGGAAAAATTATTCAGCAGCACTCCTATTGATACAGCAAAAAGAAAAGTGCCAATTGAAAATGATTACCTCAGTACCATTAACCAAATACACAGCCTGAAAATACCAGATGGATATTCAGTGGATTATTTACCAAAAAATGTATCCGTTTCAAATGATGTGCTGGATTTTTCAATTGAATATAAAAAGAATGATCAGCAGGTAATTGCCACTCAAAAATTGATAATGAAAAAATTGTATATAGATCCGCAGGATTTCCCTGCCTGGAATAAAACAGTTTCCATCGCATCCCCTGCTTATAAAGAGCAGGTAGTTTTAAAAAAGAAATCTTAAACAATCCTAAAAAAACTATCATGTTCAGGAACATTCATCTTGCCCTTATTCTTGCCCTGTGTACTGCCTCCGTTGCATCGTCGCAACCTGCTGACCTATTGAAGATCACTGCATGGCCAGATAACCCTGCATTGCACAAAGTGCCCGCCAATTTTAAAGATGCCAGCGCATTTTATTTAATGGACAGCCGCACCTTTCATTATAAAACCGAAGGGAAAAACATTGTTCAGTATAACTATGTTTACCGTTTGGTAAAAGTAGCCGATGACAAGGGTATTGAGATGTTCAATAAAGTATACATCCCATTCAGCCGGGAAACAGAATTAACAGATATCAAAGCAAGAGTGATTACATCATCTGGTAAGGTGATAGATGTACCTGCCGGTAAAATTAAAGAGGAAGAAGATGAAGGCCGGTTATTTAAATTGTTTGCGATGGAAGGAATTGACAAAGGTTCAGAGATAGAATACAGTTATACCATCAAAAGAAGCCCCTCCTATTTTGGAAGTGAAATATTTCAAAATAAATCAGTGCCGTATTACCAGGCCAAAATTTTAGTGATTGGTCCTGGTCATTTGAAATTTAAAGGAAAAGGTTATAATGGTTTTAAGATGCTGCCAGATTCTGTAATCAATGAAGAACATTACCTGGCTGGTTATTCAGAAAACATCCCAGAACTGGATGATGAAAAATACGGGCTGGCCACACCGCTGCGCCAGAGAGCAGATTTTAAACTCAGCTACAATCTTAGTACCAATCCTGATGTGGAAATGTATACCTGGAAAGAGGTAACTAAAAATGCATACAATAATCTTACTGCTTACTCAGAAAAAGAAAAGAAAGCGGTTACTAAGTTTATAGAAACTGCCAATATACCAGGTGGTGCCAGCGAAGAAAAAACAATTGAGCTGCTGGAAGATTTTATGAAAACCAATATCAATGCGGATGAAAAAATAGTTAGCGAAGATGCTTATGATATTGAAAAAATTATCAAAACGGGCAATACTAATAATTATGGCACCACCCGTCTTTTTGTTGCTTTACTGGAAAATAAAAACATCCGTTACCAGATCGTTTTTCCTTCTGTAAGAGATCAGTTGCCGCTGGACGAAGAACTGGCTAACTGGAACAGGCTGGATGAAACACTGATCTATTTTCCCAGCACCGGTAAATACCTGCAGCCTTCCGGCGCCATATACCGGTATCCTTATGTGGAACCTTACTGGGCAGGCACCAGGGGGCTGTTTTTAAAAGGCACATTGATTGGTGATGTACGTACTGCTGTAAGTAAATTCGACAGCATCCCAATGATACCTTTTGATCAGCATGCACATAACATGGAAGTGTATGCAAAAATGGACCCTTCCGGTGATTCCATGATAGTGGAAACTAAGCAAATATTAAAAGGTTACGCAGCTGCATCCTACAGACCGATTTGGGTTTACCTGCCAAAAGATAAACAGGAAGAAACAATAAAACAGATCATCAGCAATATTGCTAAAAGTGAGAACATACAGAATATTCAAACTGAAAATACCAGGCTGACTGATGCTACAGATAATAAACCACTGGTGATCAGTGCCAGCCTTCACACGGCAGATCTGTTAGAAAAAGCCGGTAACAAATTGTTATTTAAGGTAGGTGAACTGATTGGCACACAGGTACAGATGTACCAGGAAAAAACAAGGCAGCTGCCTGCAGATGTGCAATATCCGCATGTGCTGTACAGAAAAATAAAATTTGATATCCCCGAAGGTTACACCATAAAAAATCTGAACGACCTGAATATTGATATTCAGTATAAACCAGCAAACGTAGTAACCATGGGCTTTGTAAGTAATTACAAGGTAACAGGCAGCGTACTCGACATTGAGGTACTGGAAACTTACCGTGAAATACAATACCCACTCAGCCAGTTTGAAACTTTTAAAAAAGTGATCAATGCTGCCGCAGATTTTAATAAGGTGGTGCTGGTGCTGGAGAAGAAGGGATAGATTGATTGAGTATTGAAACGTGACTTAATAAAAAACCTCATCAGAATATTGATGAGGTTTTTATTTTGAAATTACTCTTCGTCTCCGAAATATTTGCTTTGAATTTTCTGATTTTATATTCGTCTATATTGATGAACGATTACAATATTAATAACCAACTTTTAACCCGCCAGCTTACTCTTTTTATAACCATATAAAAAATACACCACCAAACCCAGTGCCAGCCAACCTGCAAACCAGGCCCAGTTCTTCGCAGTCATCCCGGTAAGTAAATATAAACAGGTAGTCAATCCAAGCAAAGGAACAAGTGAATACTTTTTAATAAAACTGAGGATACAAATAATAAAACTCGTGATCCAGAAAATAATGGTGGACATATTAAGTGTTTCTTTAGCCAGCAATGCATTGTCAAGATTAAATTGAATAGCTTCCGGTTTGGATGGGTCCACCCCTGCTATGGCTGCCTTGGTTTCTGCTTCTGTTAAAGCGAAGGAAAATAAGTCCTGGATATAATTATGATTAATGGCCCATGCAGTTATTAAACCTGCAAGTATTAGTAATGGAAAAATAAATTGCCCGTTTATATAGGGTATGTGAAACTTGCCTGCCTCTTTTTCTCTCCTGGGAATCAATAATACTCCGCCGCATACCAGTACAAAAGCAAACAACGTGGCAATGCTGGTAAAGTCCAGTACAAAAGTTTTATCCGTAAATAAAATAGGTACTCCTACCACCAACCCGGTAATGATAGTAGCAAAAGAAGGTGTTTTAAATTTTGGATGTATCTTTTGAAAAACCGGCGGCAGCAAACCATCCCGGCTCATGCTCATCCAGATACGTGGTTGTCCCATTTGGAATACCAGCAACACACTGGTCATGGCCACCACAGCAGCAATGGCTACAAAAAATTGCATCCAGCCCACATTCAGGTTTTGCTTTTCAAAAATAAAAGCCAGCGGATCTCCCACCCCATTAAAATCCCTGTAGTTAACAGCCCCGGTTAAAACCAGCGTTAATAAAATATAAACAATGGTGCAGATCACCAGTGATAGTATCATACCTCTTGGCAGATCCTTTTGAGGATTCTTACTTTCCTCTGCCAGCACGCTCACCGCATCAAAACCGATATATGCAAAAAACACTCCGCTAACGGCCATCATTACCCCGCCAAATCCATTGGGCATGAAAGATTTTACGCCGGCATCATTTGCAGGTGTCCAGTTAAAAGTTAACCCATTAGAAAAAACAAGATACCCACCTACCACAATCACCAATCCTACCACGATCATTTTTAAGATCACCATCACATTACTAAAATTGCGGCTCTCTTTGATACCACGAAAAACCAATGCTGTAATAAATATATTAATGAGTAATGCAGGCAGATCAAAAATGATTCTGAGTCCTCCAACAACTGGTGAGTTGTTCCATGCTTCCAATACCTCTGCATTGGTAGTACCTGCTGCAATTTCATGCTTTGCTTCCATGTAACTGGTACATAAATACTGTGGAAGGTGAATATTGATCTTTTCCAAAAAAGAAGTGAAGTAATCGCTCCAGCTATAAGCAACATAAATATTACCAATAGAATATTCCATGATCAACGCCCAGCCAATGATCCACGCAAACAATTCTCCAAACGATGCATAGGCATAAGTATAAGCACTACCTGCCACAGGTATACGGCTTGCAAATTCGGAATAACAAAATGCGGTAAAAGCACAGGCAATGGCTGTGATGACAAATAAGATCACCACGCCGGGACCGCCATGAAAAACAGCACCGCCCAGGCTGCTGAAACTACCAGCCCCTAAAATAGCTGCAATACCAAAAAATGTGAGGTCCTTTACGGTAAGTACTCTTTTTAATCCAGCGGCGCCGTGAGGATCATCGCTGCCTTCGGCTAAAATATTCGCAATCTTCTTTGTTCTGAATAAAGAATTAGACATGCTTGTTTTGGTTGAATGAAAAAGGAAATTAAGGAAATTATTTTTATTGAAATGAAATGAAGCAGCAGTAAGGGAGTTTTTTGTACTACCGCCTTAATAAAAATTTGTCTATGCTTCGACAAGCTCAGCATGACAAACTTTATTAATGCTGCCACTCCTTTTTACTTCTGCAGCCAGATATTCAAAAGTGGTTTTTATATTTTACATCCACCCTAACATTTTAAAACCTGTCAGTCTGAGCTTGTCGAAGACGGGTTGGTTTCTTATACATCTGAACTTGCTGAAGAGTTCCCATCTGAGCTTGCCGAAG
>JAYWII010000073.1:0-10538 GCA_043788995.1 Chitinophagaceae bacterium
GTAACTGGATTAACAGTTTTGCAGTTCTTGAACAAATTTATATACAACAAACCCGTGGGTAGAGTAAAGCATACTCTGGCTGATTAACTCCGCCAACGGGTTAAATATAGTAAATAACCGGGTGGATGTAAAACTGAGTGAGGATGAATTGAACAGCCGTAAAGCCTTATGGATTCAACCTGCGTCACGTTATCAAAGTGGAACTTTATTAAAATACAGTTATCTTGTATCGTCTGCATCTGAAGGTTGTGTAACGGATAAAATGCGGTAATACAAATACATTTTTTATGAACCCTGCTTTTGTATTTCATCCCGTACGTTACGGGATCATCGTTGCGGCACTCTTGTACGTTTGGTTCTTTGTGGAACAACTTATGCAGTTACACTCACAATATTTAAACTTAATGATGCATGAAAATAATTGATACTCATCTTCATCTTTGGGATACCGGCAGGTTACATTATCCATGGTTAAAAGAAGTGCCTGCCATCAACAAAACTTTCCTGATTGATGATTATAAAAAAACAACAGCAGGTTATGAAATTGAAAGCATGGTCTTTGTGCAATGCGAATGTTTGCCGGAAGAAGCTTTAAACGAACTTGAATTTGTTCAGGAAAACAATAGTGATCACCGTATCAAAGCAATGGTAGCATATGCCGCACTGGAAAAAGGAACTGCCATAGAAACTTACCTGCAGGAATTAACCAAAAAATCGATTAGTTAAAAGTGTGCGTCGCATTACAGAAAATGAACCCGGTATTTGTCTGCAACAAAATTTTTTAGAAGCTATGCAGTTGCTGGTAAAATATGATCTTAGTCTTGATGTAAGCATTAAACCTTTTCAAACAGCAGAAACAATTTCCCTTATACAACAATGCCATGAAAACAATTTCATTCTTGATCATCTTGGCAAGCCTGCTATTGCAACTAACGGGTTTGAACAATTCAAAAAAGACATCCGGCAATTTGCAGCATTCCCAAATGTAGTAGCAAAAATTTCCGGGTTAATAACAGAAGCAAACTGGAATAGCTGGAACACAGAAGACATTCGACCATATATTGAATACGCCATTGAGCAATTCGGTTTTGAAAGATTGATGTTTGGCGGCGACTGGCCGGTAGTATTACTGGCAGGCAGTTATAAAAAATGGATAGATACAATATTAGAGATCACAAAAGATTATACGGCACAGCAGCAGGACAGATTATTTTACCTTAACGCCAAAACAATCTACCACATTTCATGATACGATATTGGCTGCTGTTATGCTGCTTAATTTCTTTAAGTGCTGCTGCACAGGAATTCAATGCTTCATGGATTGCAGCAACTATTGAAGACAGCTCCACACCCAACTCCTGGTATTGCTACAGAAAGACTTTTGAAATAAAAGATATCCCGGAAAACAGCATTGCAAAGATTGCAACAGACACCAAATACTGGCTATGGATCAATGGTAAATTAGTGGTGTATGAAGGTGGATTGAAACGTGGCCCTAATCCTGCTGATACTTACTATGATGAAATCAATATTGCACCACATTTAAAAAAAGGGACAAACTGCATTGCTGTGCTGGTTTGGTTTTGGGGCGGCAAAGGTTTTTCTCATCACAACAGCGGGAGGTCTGCTTTGTTATTTGATTGTGCAACAAAAAATTTTAATAGTAACAGTACATGGAAAGCCATCCGCTATAACGCTTACACTACTGCCACCACACCCAAGCCCAACTTCCGTTTATCTGAACCCAATATTTCTTACGATGCACAAAAAGAAATTGCTAACTGGCAATCGCTTTCATTTAATGATACTAAATGGCCTAATGCAACAGATATTGGTAAAGTTCCCATGCAGCCATGGAATCAACTGGTAAAACGAAATATTCCATTGTTCAAATTTGATCAGCTCCGCAGTTATACAAAAACAAGATGGCAGGATGATACATTGATTTGTACACTACCTTATAACGGACAGTTTTCACCCTGGCTGGAAGTAACAGCAAAAGCTGGTGAAAAAATATTTATCAGTTCGGATACTTATTATCTCGGTACTTATCCGGGTGATACTTTGAATACGCTTTGTGCTGAATACACAACAAAAAAAGGCAAGCAGGAATTTGAATCCTTGTTATGGCTATCCGGTCATGAGATCAGGTATGTAATACCAAAAGGTGTAAAAGTAAATTCAGTACAATACAGAGAAAGCGGCTATGCCACTGAGTTCGCAGGTTCCTTCACCTGCAGCGATACTTTATTAAATAAACTCTGGCAAAAAGCACAACGCACTTTGTATGTAAACATGCGTGACAATTATATGGATTGCCCCGACCGTGAAAGAGCTCAATGGGCCGGCGATGCAGCGATGGAAATGGCGCAGGCTTTTTATGCACTCGACAGGAACAGCGATCAACTGAGTAAGAAACTTTTTCTTGATTTAATTAACTGGCAAAAGAAAGACAGCAGCATTTATAATCCAGTTCCTGAAACAGACTGGAAACTGGAACTGCCTGCACATTCTTTAATGCCCTTGAGCGAAGTGTGGCGATACTTTATATTCACAAAAGATACTGCCACATTAAAGTTAGTTTATCCTGCGTTAAAAAAATATCTTTTAAAATGGACAATACAACCGAATGGTCAATTGGTTTACCGGCCCGGCGGCTGGGATTGGGGTGATTGGGGTGATTGGGGTAATAACAAAGATTTTGTATTAATACAGCACGGATGGTATTTACTGGCAATTCAATCAGAACAAAAAATAGCAGCACTGCTACACTATGATGAAGATGAAAAAATATTTGACAACCGGATTGCTTCGATAAAACAATTTCTAAACAGCAGTGATTGCTGGAACAGAAATGAGTACCGCTATAAAGATTATAAAGACAGTACCGATGACCGGGCCAATGCATTAATGATATTGGCAGGCGTTGCAGATTCAAGCCAATATGCATCACTCACAGCAATGTTTACAAAACAATTTCATGCCAGTCCGTGGATGGAAAAATTTGTACAGGAAAGCCTGATCAAAATGGGCCAACCTGAAATGGCTTTGGCAAGAATGAAGCTTCGTTATAAAGAAATGGTGGAAAGCCTGTTAACTACTTTATGGGAAATATGGGAACATAAAGATGGAACTGTACATGGCAATTCAGGTTATAATCATGGCTGGGCTGGCGGGCCGCTGGTATTGCTTTCGCAGTATTATGCTGGCATTACACCTGGTACTGAAAAAGCAAATGAATGGATGATAAAGCCAATGCCTGCTGGCTTACAAATAATAGAAACAACCGTTCCTGTTGAACAAGGTATTTTGCAACTATACTTTCGGCAGGGTACTAATGCATTAAGTATGCAAGTACAAATACCTGCTGGAATCACTTCAAAAATTGCTGTTCCTAAAAATGGCTTTACATTAAACCAACTAAAATGCAATGGCATCGCTGTTACTGAAATAAAAGGATTATACATTATAAAAGAAGACGAACAATTTTTCTGGTTTGATGCTGTTAGCGGTGAATATAATTTTGAAGCAAACTCTGGTAAATGAATGTTGTTTGATAAGATTAAGGGACTACGCAGCATGTTCAAAAAAGTTATTCAGTACAAGAGTGCGACGCAAGGATGCTTAATAGTAATGAGAAAGCCTGGTACAAAAAATATAAATTTAATTTATGCAACGGATTGCTTTTAAAATGAAACTCTTCAAAGGCTGTGAAGCTGAGTATAAAAAACGTCATGATGAAATTTGGGGTGATCTTGTTTTAGCACTTAAAGAAAATGGCATACAGGATTTCTCCATTTTTTTAGATGAAGAAACCAATATACTGTTTGCATACCTTGCTATTGACGATGCATCAAAACTGGATGTACTGCCCAATAACCCTGTGCAACAAAAATGGTGGGCTTATATGAAAGATATTATGGAAACAAATGCAGACAATTCGCCCGTTCGTACACCGCTGAAAGAAGTATTTTATTTACCCTGAGTAAGCCAATAATAACTATATTGGTTACATCATTCGCAATGGCTACATTTCATTGCTTTTACTAAGACTGGATTTACCTGCCAATAAAATTACCAGCCCAATACCGGCGCTAAGTGCCATAAGAAGCGACATTGTTAAGGTGGGTTTAAAATGCAGCATCCCGGCCACTGCAGAAATTATTCCACCAATACCAATTTGAATACATCCAAGCAATGCAGAGGCTGTTCCGGCATTCTTAGAAAAAGGTATAAGGGCCAGCGCCGCAGCATTCGGATAAGTGATGCCTGCACATGAAAGCAATACAAAAAGAAATACAATAACAGGTATCAATCCAAACCATTCATTAACAGATCCAATCAAAAACAACACTGCTGCCACCACCTGGAAAATCACCGTTGTTTTAAAGATTTTTTGATAACTGTAATGACGTGAAAAAATATGATTCAACTGGCTGCCGCCAATAAAACCCACTGAAAGCAGGGCAAAAATGCCACCATACAACTTTGCACTCAAATGAAAATAATCCATAAAGATGGCAGGTGAATTTGCCACATAAACGAAAAGGCCTGAAAAGGAAAATGAGCCTGCTAATGCAAACACATAAAACCGGGGTTCCATCAATATAACCTTAAACCCATTTATAATTGGTTTGGGTTTGAGTGAAATTGTTTTATCCGGCACATGCCCTTCGGGTAAAAAGAAAAAAACTAAAACCAATATTATAAAAGCAATCACAGCAAGTATTATAAATACAGCATGCCATCCCCAGGCAACCACGATAAAACTTCCAACAGTTGGGGCTAACAATGGCGAGGCTCCGAGTATCAGTACCAGTAATGAAATAACGCCTGCACTTTTCTCAACCGGAAAAAAATCTCTTACCATTGCCATAGCGGCTACAGAGGCAACGCATCCGCTGAGTGCCTGTATAAATCTTATTATTAATAAAGCTTCTATCGTGCCGGTAGCAACACAGCCGATTGTGGTAATGATGTATAAAATAAGCCCTGTATACAAAGGCCGCTTTCTTCCAAACCTGTCCAGCAACGGACCATATAAAATTTGCCCCACTGCAAAACCAAGAAAATAAGTAGATACTGATAATGCTACATTGCCAATGCTGGTGTTCAGATCACTTGCTATCCTGGGGAAAGCCGGCAAATACATATCTATTGAAAAAGGAGTAATGGTATTAAGTGCTCCCAATATCAATATTAAAATAAAGTTTTGCTTTTTGCTTCGTTCAATTAAAGACATAGCTGTTACCTAAAATATTTTTTAATAAAGAAGGGCATTTTTCAAATCACTTAATTAGATAAAAAATGCCTGATATTTTTGCAATGCTAAGTCAAATTATTTAATCTGCTAAAAAGAGATAAATGCTCCTTTTACAAAAGCCTTTAATTTTAATACAGCATATACAAGCTACCCATCAGCAACGCCGCACTTATTTTGTAAAGGGCTTTATTGCAATGACTGGTTAAATAGTGTTGCTATTATGACCTCAGCTTCATCTATACTAATAACAACTACCTTTTTATTTGAGCAGAATAAATGCTTTGCAGCAGCGTACCAATTAATTCTTTACAGATGATGATGTATCAAAAATATGCATAGTCAATTTTCAGCAAAGCAAAGATAGCCGGGGTTATAAATGGCAGCATCCGAACTGCATTACTTATTTAAAAGCTATCTTTAATTTTCAAAAAAAATTACTGTGCATTTACTGAACCCGTTTTTAAAAGTTAAAACATCCACCTTGCCTGGCTGCGGTAAGGGATTATTTACCAAAATATCTATTCCAAAAGGCATCATCATAACAGAGCATACCGGAAAGATCACCAGCTTTAAAGAGGCCGATCATGATGATGGTAAAAATGCATACCTGTTTTATGTATCCAGGAACCATGTAATTGATGCCAGGGACCAGCAGGATTCATTTGCCCGTTTTGCAAATGATGCCAGGGGACACAAAAGAATAACTGGCTTTACCAATAATGCAAAATACATCGTTATTGGTAAAAAGGTTTTTATTACAGCCATCAAGGATATATTGCCAAAGGATGAAATTTTTGTAAGCTATGGTAAGGAATATTGGGATGTGATGAAAGAAAATCAAACGATTTAAAAATACTGCTACAATAATTAAGGTAGGAGTGGCCATTCATTCATAGGTCGCAATGGCCAGCCCCTTTTTTAAAACCTAAACCACTCATGCCAATAAATTACTCTGCTGAAATATTGGATGCAATAAGTAATGCACCAATGGTCCACCAGGTTAAAGAACCTTCTGCTAAAAAATAATTATGAGAAGCTCCCACAGTTGACCGTTGCTTTTTCTGTAAACTCAAATACCGTAACCGGCTGCGATGATGAAATAAACTGGAAAACGAAGTAGTCTAAATTGCCCAAGTGCTCTTAGTTACTGATTGAAACGATTTAGTTGAAAATAATTTTTCAATACACTTATTCTTTAGTACCTGACGGAACGTTTAATATTTCCCCTTCTTTTACAGGCACACCAAAATTGGGGGAGCCATCTTTGTTCCAGGTAAATTTTTGTGCCCTGGGAGAACGGAAGCCACCACAACCCTGCCCCGGCTTGGCATTGGCATGATATAAAATATAATCTTCTTTACCATCTGGTGATTTGAAAAATGAATTATGACCGGGTGCATACACGCTGTTTTCCTTTAATTGCTTAAAAACCGGCTCTGGTGATTTTGTCCATGAAGCAGGGTTCATCAGGTCACTGTTTGCAGCGGCAGTCAACATACCCAAAGCATAAAAATCCGTCCAGCAACCACTGGCTGAATAAATAAGAAAAAGCTTTCCTGAAATCATCTTCCACTCCGTCTTTCATACTATTTTTTGATTGCATAAAATTGCCAACGCAAAACTGCAAACCAGGTTCCTGTGTATACACATCCATTACAATTCCTGTTTTATCAGCAACTACAGTGCTACATGATTTAAATCATTTTCTTTATTTGCAGCTCCGGCAATTTCATTTGTAACAGTTGTTTCCATTATATGATTATGACGATTGTATTTATTGAGTGAATGGTGAATGGATGTACGTTCAATACATCTGTTTATCCTTTTAACCGCTGGTTAAATATCATTATTCTAAAAATAATTTTACTTATGAATGTGTATTGAAATAGCAGGTTTACTTACAGAGATGAATCAATTTATTTTACCATTTGAACTAAATAAACCCGGTTTAGAAACACCGGATTTTGACAATTGCTTATTAAAAAACTCTATTGCATTTTATATCTATTGCACCCCGTTTAATTTCCTGATCAGGTTTACTTCATCTTCACGGTAAGGGGTGCCATCTTTTTTAAATATATCATGAAACCATTCTGTTGGCTGACTGCCATCTGCCAGCGGCGTATCCCATGCATAAATAGTATTGGTTTTACCATCTACAAACCCCCAGTTGATTGCTCCAACATTTTTATTTTTTAACAAGGGCAGTACTGTGGCAAAACGACTGTTCCTGGTACGTGCCATATACTCTGTGCAGATCAAAGGTTTGCCATTAGCTTTCAACACTTCAATTACTTGTTTGTGCAGCGATGCTTCCTGGTAATCATGATAAGTAATAACATCTGAATTCATCAATTGAAAAGCATTCAGCTTCTCTAAACTCCATGCCCACAAACCTGCAGATACAGGCTGATCAGGGTTTACCTCACGGGCCCATCGAAATATTTTTTTCAATAATGGTAATGAAGAATCTCCTTTATTATTGTTGCCGGGCTCATTGTACAGATCCCACAATAATATCCTTTTATCATGTGCGAAAGAAGTGAGTACATCTTTTACATATTTTTCTAAACCCGGATATGCAGTTGTATCATAAGTATCAGGCTGACCCGGATCTTGTACCCATCCTGAATTATGGATTCCAGGTTTTACAGCAGGTTGTTTACCAGCCTTTGGTTCTTTGTTCCAGCAGTCATCAAAAAAAACAAACATTGGTTGTATGTGATGTTTATCTGCAATAATTAAAAACGCTCCCATCCTTTTTTTAAATCCTTCCGGATCTTGTTTCCATGCAATTGAATGCAGGAAAACTCTCATTGTATTAAAACCGATACCTTCTGCCCAACCCAATTCTTTATCAATGGTGGCGGAATCAAAACTATCTGCCTGCCACATCTCTAACTGGTTGATGGCATTGGCCGGAATGTAATTGGCTCCGGTGATCCATTTATGCTGGCTGTACCAGGCATTTGCTTTTTCTGCTGACCAAATTTGTCCCACTACGGGAACTACCGATGATTGCTTTTTATTTTTTTGTGCCTGTACAGACGTAACCGTCAATAAGAAAAAAATAATAGTTAAAAATCTACTCTTACTGCTCATGTTTACAAATTAAAAATTGAATAAACCTATTTGTTTTTAAATTTTTGCTCCAGCACTTTTATAAAATAACCTCCTACCACACTTCTTGCCTGGAAGCCTACCATCTTACCTGTCTTTGTTTCATGCCAATCGCTGATTGGCACACGGGAAATTGTTTTAGTGGCATAGTGATACATTGGGTTTATCAATGCATCAAAATCTTTTTGATCGCTTGCCAGTACAGATGTCCAGATAACCCAGTCTGACTTTGTGTAAGTGGCCCTGCTGTCCAATGGTAGTCCAAATTCATTTTGTTTGGTTAGATAATATTTTACTTCTGTTTCAAAAACTTCTTTTGGAAAGAAATCCATTTTTAAAATTTTATCCCATACCAAATTATATTTCTGGCTCCAGGTGCCTTTATCATTAAAGGTTAATGCATAGTGATCACCGTCTTTTGCCATCTCCATCCATTTTGTAACCATTCCTTTCGTAATGGCCCTGTATTTTTCAGCCTCTGCTTTGTCGCCTAATTGTTCAGCCATCTGGGTATATCCACCCAGCGCAACAATAGCCTTGGCAGAGAGGTTTGTATTTCTTGCAAGGTGGCCTGCAAAATCATCTGTACACAATTGATTGGCAGGATCAAAACCTTCCCTGCTTAAAAAGTCTGCCCAAATATTTAATGTTTTCCAATGCTTTTTTGCATAGTCTGCATTGCCTTCTGCTTTGGCAATGGCAGCAGTTAATATTACCATATTGCCACATTCTTCCACCGGCATATCTTCTCCGTATGTTTGTCCGTTTGCCAATGGATAAGTCCCCAAATCATGTGCAGGAAAAGGCTTGGCCCATTTACCACTTTCGCTGTAATAATAAATACCGTTCAGCATTCCTTTTAGCAACTCAGGATTGTAAGCCAGGAATAATGGCGCTGAAGGATAAGTAACATCCACTGTATTGATAGATCCGTTGCTGTAATTTTCTTTTGATAAAAAGAGTATTTCACCTTCCGGGCTTTTCACCAGTTTATGTGCGGCTATACTTTGACGATAGGCTATCTCACACAACTTTGCATAATTTTCTCCACCTGCTTTTACCGCATCATCATAAATAGTCTTATTCAGAGTATCACATTTTTTTATAACAGCAGAATATTCCTTTGCTGCAAGTGACAACTGTTGTTCGATGCTGGCGCCAGCAGCTTCTTTCCACCATGGTTTTAAATTTTTAAGAAAGTATTGAACTGAATACAGGTCATCATATCCAAGCAAAATCAATTGTTCTTTTTCTGCAGTAGCTATCTTACCCATATTCACAATGGTGTTCAACATTAAATGTTTACCAGTTGAAATAGTTGATGCAGGCTGAAACGCTTTTGACATGTCTGCAGTTGCAGATACAAATTGTTTAACATTGGCAGCAGCAGGTGTAGCTACATACATATACCCCCAGTCAATACGCAGATCATCTCCTTTCTTTTTAAGCATGGGCTGCTCAACGGTACCAGCTTTTAAAATCGCCAGGTTATTGGCTGTATATTTTTCTGCTTTTATTTGTTGTGTTGCGGTGTTGGCAGCAATGTCAGTAGATGCCCCAAAATACAGTTGCACCAAATGCTGTGCTCCATCATTTGATTTTACTTTAGCACTGATATAAGATACCGGCCTTGATAAAACAGTGAGATCATTGATCAATAAAGGAGAAGTAAAAGTGAGGCTAAGATCGATCTTTCCACAGGTAAATTCATAAGTGGTCTGCGTTGCATTCAGCGTTACACTTTTTTGCACCGCAATCTGTATTGCCTGGGTTAATGATTGCTTAGGCTCTTCTACAATGCCTGCATCCAGCCATGCTCCACCAACATTGTTCATTACATGTATGGCCAGGATATTCTTACCTTTTTTTAATTTACTTTTTATGTCATCATTCATCGGCAGGTAAATAAACTTGCCTGTAAAACCCTGGGTGGCATATACCGTTTCTCCATTCAAATAAACTTCCACATCATCATCATGCTGCAATTTGAAAAACAGGTTATTTAAGTTGGTATTGTTGATGGCAACTTCTCTGCGAACCCAGATATCTTTACTCAACCACATTGTTTTTGAAACGGTTTTATTACCGCCAAAAGGACCTGTTCCCTTTTTCCAATGGCTATCATTAAAGCCGGTATTCATCCAACCTTCACCCG
>JAYWII010000074.1:0-10352 GCA_043788995.1 Chitinophagaceae bacterium
TCGATGGTATTTTTCACAATCTAACTTATAGAATGATAAAACATAAACCAGTTTTTATAACACAATTAAAATGGAGTAGCTAAAAGACTACTTCGAAAAATTTAATTAACTCAAACAGCTTCTTAATTAACCCAAGCGCTGAAAATGTTTTACCCAAACCAACACTATCTGCAATGATGCAGCCATTGTATTTTTCTAACTTATTGATAGCACCAATAACAGCATCTTTTTGGAAATTAAATAGCTTATTCCAAATCACCGTTTCTTTAAAACCTGTTTCATCACTGGGTAAATTGTCGTAAGCAATATCCTCTAAAAAATCGTTGAAGATGTTGTATAAGGTTATGAAGTAAATAAACTCCGGGCTGTTTTCTTTATAGGCATTTTCAAAATATTCCTGAACAAATTTTGTAACATCATTCAGGTTTTCGTTGTTCTGCCAAATTTGATTGAACCAATCAATATATGCTTTGCTTTGTGGAAAATCTATCTTTTGAATCAGGGTTGGGGAACCTTGTTTGTGGGTTAACCCCAGGTCGGAAGAAGTGAAGCCTGTAATCCTAAACAATACAGTATGATTCTTCTATCATCGTATTTTTACTTGATTACTCTTGCTATGCTTGATGGTTACTACCCCACCTGTATCCAATGGCTTCCAACTCCATCCGTCGTTTTGTAAATTATCTGTTTCTTGCAGCAGTTCATTTCCTTGTAAAATTTGGATAGGCTTTTCCGTCATTCGGATGGTTTCTGTTGCTTTATTATGAAAGGTTTTGTAAAATATTTTCATACCTGCCTCTTCGCTATAAGGAAAATCGGGTTGAAGGATTTTATTAAAATAGGGAGCATAATCAGCTTTGCTAATGATGGAAGAGGATGATAAAATATGATTTGCAGTGGCGGGGGCAAGTGTAGGCAAACTGGCCATTGCCCTAAGGTAATGCCTGATATTATCGACATAGCCATCACTAAACCAAACTTCATCCTGTGGGTACGTGCTAATGCCAGCTTTGTTAACCATGTACGTGCCCCAATTTAATTGACGGATAGCATTTTCGTTTCGGCTCTTGTCGCCTGTTAAGGCTGCATACAATAATTCTGCCGCTGCTTGCCTGCTGGTATGGCTATGGCCTGGCACAAGGTACGCTGTTTGTTCGTTTACCACTGTTACTCCATATTTTTTCCAATTATCATTACCCAATTTCCCATAAACCCAATCGAATATTTTAACTACTTGCATATTCCAATCAGGAAACAAAGCTGGGTTCTCCATCATAAATCTTGCAAAGGTGATGGCATTTATTTGTGTATCGCTCCACCCGGGTATATCTTCAAAAAATGGGCCCCACTTATTTGTTTTAAGCGGATATTTTTTCATCCAGTTCAATAGCTTATCAAAAGAGGTTTTATACAAATTTGCATTGCCTTTTTTTAACGCTGTAAGCATTTGATAAAGTTGCAAAGTACCAGCCCAATTAGTGCTGTAAGAAGTAGAACCCACCACTATCCCTTTGCTGTTTATCAGTTCGCCTATCTTACCCGTGGTAGCATTCACTTTAAAAGGTAAGGGGCTATTTTTTTCGTCGCCCGCCTTTGTAAGTCTTGCCAATGTATTGGCAATAGCTACTGCATTATCAAGATACTTTTCATCGCCGGCAAGCATGTACATTTTTACCAGTTCCATTCCAAAACTTCCTGCTTTATCGGGCTGGGTAAACCCTTTGCCTAAAATCATATCCCCATCATACAAACCCGAATAAACATAAGTGTTGTAAGGATAGGGGATATTGGGCCACAGATCGTTTGGAGCAGATAATGAATGGGTAATATAGTAATCTGCAATAAAGCGCATATTATCTTTTACCCTTTCGTTGCCGGTATATTGATACAGCAATTGCCAGGAGGAAAGGGCCTGTGCCATTTGGTCGCCACCAAGGCCCCGGCGGTCGTTATTATTGGGCAACCATACCTGGTGGTTCATGTAATAGGGCAGGCCATTTTTATCCATCCGCATGTTGTCCCAAAAATCCCAAAGCTTATTAATGATACTGTCATAAGCCACTTCCGGCTTTGTGGCACACCAGGGGATTATTTTGCCTGCAGTATCGGTAGCAATAGGGTGGAACACTAAAAATCCTTCCGCTGTTTTATCGTACCGCATGGTTTGGGCAAATGCCAATTCTTCAGTAAAACAGAATACTAAAAAGACAAAAAAATATTTTACCATAAAATAAATATTTGCAATGAAAAGTATGCAACCTTAAATGTTGAATTCCTTAAAAATGAATAAAGATTTTATTAGTACACTGCCCTTCCTCCTGATAAATCAAAAGTAAAGCCAGTGGTAAAACTATTTTCGTAGGATAGGATATAGGCCGCTAAGTTGGCTGCTTCTTCTAATGTGCCGCAACGTTTCATCGGTATTTTATCGGTCATATATTTTACCTGCTCATCGGGCATGGCATCTACCAACGGGGTACGTATTACTGCCGGAGCCAGGGCATTTACCGTAATCCCATTTTCCCCATATTCTTTTCCCTGTACTTTGGCCATTGCAATTACGGCTGCTTTGGAGGCCGAGTACGCAAGCATGCCTGCATTGCCTTCTTTACCTGCAATAGAGGCGATGTGCAAAATGCGGCCATATTTTTGTTGCACCATAAAAGGCAATACGGCTTGCGATGTATAAAAGCTTGCCATAAAATTTATTTCAAAAACATTGTGCAGGTTGTCGCTACTTACTTCGTGGCTTTTAAGGTTGGTAATGCCGGTTATACCTGCACTGTTAACTAAAATATCAATACGTTCCCATGTGGCGGCAATTTCTTTTATTGCCTGCAAAACTGCCGGTTGTACCGTGATGTCTATTCCAAAAAAAAGTGTTTGATTTTCATAACCAGCATAAGTAGTGGCAAGCACATCTTTATTCAAATCTAAAATAGCCACATTGGCTCCCTGGCTTAACAGTTTTTTTGCTATGGCCAAACCAATACCCGAAGCTGCACCAGTAATAACTGCTACCTGATTGTTGAATTTCATTTATAAAATTTTACTTTATTTATCACAATGATTACATGCTTTTAATATCTGCTGCCAGTTTTAAAATACGTTCGTTCAATTCTTTTATATAGGATATTGTTGAAGCATCCGGAATGTAAGCAGCTTTCCGGGCAATACTATTTTTTAATATGCCCCTTGCCATCAGCAATTCTTTTTCAGCATAGTGAAACAACTCCATATTTTGTAAGGAGAAAAAAATCTGCGGCATCACCCTTTCAAAAATTTCAAAGGCTTTTGTATGTTCCCCATTTTTACGCAGGGTAAATGCTTTCTGTAAAATATCTGCAACGGCAAGCCCCGGCATTACACCTGCAATACCAACAGGAATTAATTCTAGTAAATACAGGCCACCCCAGCCTTCAAACACTCCTATTTCGCCCTTTGTGGCAATAATGATTTCTTCAAATTTTGAGGCACAAAGTGGTTCCTCCAATTTGAGGTATTTAAAATTGCTGTGCTGTTCTTTCAGCATTTTAATCAGGCTTACACTGATTGATGCACCACCTGGATTAAAGTCCTGGATTAAAACAGGTGTATTGGGTATTGCACTAAAAAAACTGGATAAATATTCTTGGATGGATGTTTCTGGCAAAGCAAAAATCCGTGGTACAGCCAGTGCTATAATATCTGCACCTGCCTGTATATTTGCCTGGGCAATTTCAATGGCATTTTTTAGCGAAGGATGGTTGGACTGTGCTATTATTTGCAGCCTGCCAGCAGATTTTGTTACGGCAATTTTTACTACCTGCAACTTTTCGTTATCGCTTAGTTTATAAAATTCACTGGCGTAGGCTGGAAGGCATACTGCCTGTAAACCTGCATCAATAGCAAATTCAATCAGGTTACCCAATGCCGCCTCATCAATTTCTTCTGAAGTGGTAAATGGTGTTGGAATAATTGGAATGGATCCTGACAAGGGTTTGTGTTGGTTCATTTTTTTGCGTTTATCTATTTACTGTTTCAAAAAATGTTTCGTTAAGTTGCATATAAATTATTATCAAATGCTTCATGGCTCTAATAAATATCAGGCAAAAAGGTTTCCCAAGGGTATGCGGAAAAACTAACTGCGACAACTAACTTCAATAGAAATACTAAAAGCTTGTTCAAAGAAATCTAAATAATCTATAAAAATGCTGCACTAATTAATTAAAGCTACCCTTATGGCAAAGCCCCCGCCTTTTGCCATGTGATATGGCAACACCATGCCTTGTGTTACTTCCTGCATCTTTATCTCATAATCCGTACCTACTTTATTTGCGTTAACCCCATCTTGAAAAATAGTGGCTTTGTATTTTCCCGTACCAAGAAAATCAAGTTTTATTTCACCTTTTCTTTCTGTCTCATTATTAAGGCCGCCAATAAACCAATCATTATTACTTTTACGTGCCATGATGAGGTATTCACCAATTTTCCCTTCAATTGGTTTTGAATCTGTCCAATTGGTTGGCACGGCACTAATAAATTCTATGCATTTTTTATCGTTGATATATTCGTTGGGAGCATCACTCACCATTTCAAACGGGGCATAGTAGGTAATGTACATAGCAAGTTGGTTGCAACGGGTACCCTGGCTCATTGGATAAGAATTGCTGATAGCGAACGCATCGCCCTGCCCATTACGCATGGCGCCACAATTCATATCCATTGGGCCGGCAAGGTTGCGTATGAACCCAACATTTACAGCATGGGCGGATGTTTCGTCTTTACTCCATTTGTTATATTCATTGGCCTGCACCCCTTCGTAATTAATAATGCATGGATAGGTACGTTCCAACCCTGTAGGCTTGCATGCCCCATGGTAATAAACCATCAGCTGGGTTTTCATACATTCCCTGGCAATTCTTTCATAAAAATTTATGCGGCTTTGGTGGTCGGCATTAAAAAAATCAACCTTAATGCCCGCCACACCTAATGTTGTAAATAAATTAAAAGCTTCAGCAAACTGGCGCTCTAATGTTTGGGCAACCACCCAAACCATTATACCGATATTTTTTTGCTTTGCATATTGCATCAATTCCGGCATACGGATTTTTGAGCTTACATTTAAGATGTCCTGATCGTTCATCCATCCTACAGAAATTTCAACAAACTCCAGCTTATGAGACGCTGCGAAATCAATCAGGTATTTATAGTATTCAAAGCTTTCTGGCTCACCTTTAAAATTTACACCGGCAATACTCCAATCTGCCCACCAGTCCCAGGCAGCTTTACCATGTTTTATCCAAGATACATCCGTTTCAGGGGTTGCGGGTTTTGCCAGTTTGTATACCAAATCACAATCGGCCAATTGTGCATCATTTTCAGCAACCACGATAACCCTCCAGGGAAAATCACGCTGTCCCGATGTTTCAGCAATAAAATTTTTTCTTTTAAGAATTTTATATACCCATCCATTGGGAATTTCGTCTTCCACTTCAGGCGCAAACGAGCCAATTAATGAACCACTTAATGCAGGATTTGTTTTGATATTCAATCCGGGATAATCGAACAAAGCAGATTCTGTAATAGCCACTTTTGGACCAAGCGGTATGTCAACTACTATTGGAGTAAGCCCATATACGCTATCGGGCATTTCAGACATTTTTTGATAATTGTATTTTCCCTCACCATCGTTTTCGTAGCGCACTTTAGGGATGTAATACAGGTTGTGATCATTGACAAAATTGAAACTTGCTTCCTCGTTTTTTATAATGAGTTTGCCGGGTAAATTTGTAACAAAGCGGTAAGCAAAGCCCTCATCATATACCCGAAATATTACCGCATAATTATTTTTAAACTGAACAGTGAGTTCATTATAAACGTCCTTAATTGAACTCCTGCGTCCGTTTACCACATTATTGAGCTCTTTATTAACTGAAACAGATTTAGCACTTTTTAATACAGGATTTGCCCCAATGGCATTCCCTTCCATTAATTGCAACGAAATAGCCGATGGATTAATAATTGCTTTTGCCTTAAAATTTGCGGCATAATAAATTTTATCTTTTAAGGTAATGTTTATTGTAATGCTGCCATTGGGCGATGAGATAGCCAATGTTTTTTTTTGTGCATTTACTGATGGTGATATTAAACTGACTATAATTATTGATAATAAATTTCTACAACTCATCATAATAGGTTTATTAATTGTGTTTACAAAATATATACTAATTTGAATACAATATTACTATTTTTTGATTACATAAATTGCGGCGATTTAAAAAAATCCATTGTAAAGCTCACTACTCTGGCAACTTTTATATATGGAAAAGTGTACAACTAAATTGGTATAGAAATAACAAATGCATTATACCTGAGTATGCAAAAAAATCAATAAGTAATGCAAAGCAGCCATACATCATTAGATGATAGCGTAGCAAAGGATGAGCCTACACTGCATACGCATAATAATATTGCCCTGACGGAGATACCCGTTGCCAGGGCAGCTTCATTACTTATCAATGAGCAAAACACAAGGTGGATGTTTTTCAATGGCTGATAATGATGCACATGAACACCAGCCCCCCTTTCTCTCCATTGTTAATCCGCTAATTTATAGTTTTACAATACGTATATCATCGCACCAAAAATTGGGTGCCACCTCATTTTTATAAATAAAAAGAAACATACCTTTTACATTAGCAGGCACAGTAAATGTGGCGGTTTTTTCTTCAAAATCAGAAGTAGTAAAACCAAGTGTAGCAAGCGTTATTTCGCTGCCGGATACCGGGGTGCATTTTATACCAAGGTTAGATGCAATGCCAGCAGCCATGCTGTTTTTGCCCCATGCCGTTACTTTATAAGTAGCGTCGGGCTGCAGGTAAATATTTAACCCACACCCTCCGGCAGCACCAGCAGGAATTTTTACTGCATAGCTGCCCTGCTTTACATTGGCAGCAGTATTATCAAGTACTGCGGTACCAAAATTTATCCAGCCTTCAATACTGCCGGAACCACTTGCAGGTTCGCCAAATTCAAAATCTGCATTAAGGAAGATTATGGGAGGGGGAATAAGTGCAGGGTCAGTAACCTGTAGTTCGTTGTGGTTATCCATCCACACAAGGTTGCCTGCAAAACTTAAATTGGTGGGCTTGGCACCCGATGTATTGTTAATAGCGAAACCGCCCCCGCTACCCGTACTTACTAATTTGTGCAAATCCACACCTGTCCACTGCCATGCTATGCGGCCAATTTTTTTGGGGATACATACTTTCATAACGGTACTGGTTACCTCCATAGAATAATCGTTGCCCACGCCATACTCACCCATCATCACCACCAGCTTTTTTGCCTTAGCCGCATCAACATAACTATCCAGCCTGTCTTTTCCATAAACCCAGTTGCCATACAGGTGAAGCGAAAAAACAATGTTTTTAAACTGGCTGGTAAGTGTTTCGCCATAAGTAAGTGCGGCGCTGCTGGCATTGTTATCAAAACCATTGGCCTGGCCAAAACCATGTTCATCGCATACAATAATATTGTTGGCACCCGTGTTGCGGATGGCCTGAATCAATGCCTTATGTACATTCAGCCACTCAGCAGGTACAGGCCCACCGCCTTCGCCGGGTTCGTTCATCAGGTTAAACCATACATAACCATTGTTTTTATATTTATTTGCCTGGGCTACCCACCACTTAGTGGCAGTGGTTAATTCCGCTGCAGTAGGATAACGGCCTGTAAAGTTGTGGTCTTCCAGCATCACCACTACTTTTTTGGCGGTAAACACATTTACAATACCATCCAAATCAAGGTTGTTTAAATTGTTCACTACAAATTCGGGCCAGCAGTTTACCCTTACGATATTGCATTTCCATACATCCGCAATAAGGCCTGCATCAGGAATGGTAGGCCTGTCCCATGGCCATTTAGGGCCATTTACATTTACGCCCTGCGGCACAAATTGTACACCAGCACTGTCCAATATCTTATCATCCTTTACTTCAAATTTGCCGATTACAGTAACAACAGGCGGTGGTGGCGGTGGTGCTGGCGAAACAACCGGAGTGCTTTTTTTGCAGGATGCCATTGTGCCAACTATCATAAACAGCAGCAGGCCGCCCCCCCTGCTTTTACCAGCAGATAAAAAAGTATTTAATAAGGTTATTTTTTTCATAAAAACATTTTTTGATGTAGAAACTTTTTGAGTTATTTATTTTTTTACTACATAGAAATATATGGCACATCAATTTATTGAATTTCCTATTTTCTTGTTTGCTTTCAGTATGCTTTTTTACGGTTATATAGTTTTTTTAAATTAACTAAAAACAGCCATTAAGAAGCCTCCGCTAGATTTACCTGTCATGCAAGTGCAGCATACATTAAAATATATCCGGTCTTCTCGATGTATTTTTTATACTGTACTTATCAGTAACTGCCACCTCCAACCCCCAGTCAAATAAGGTTTCAAAATTTTCTGTTTTTGTCATATCCATTGCCGGGCAATCACCGTTGCCTACCCCCCAGCTCCAGGGCAGCCAGCCAATACTTTTTTTCTGGCAATATTGCATAATAAATTTATAAGGGATACAACATTTACATTTTACTTCCATGGGTGCAAACTCCCCAATAAGCAGGTTGATGTTTAGTTTGATGGATTGGTCAATAGCAGTACTGATACGGCTTTCAGTAATGCCCGAATCCCAGATATGCCAGGAGAATATTAGGTTATGATCAGGGTCTGCTGATACCAACGCTTTACCATTGGTAAGCAGGTAACTTTCATTTCTGCCCCAATTGGCAGCATCAATTATCAGTGGTACATGTATTCCACTGCTACGCATTTTTTTTATAATCCGGCTATATGTAGCAGCAAAATTATTTTGGGTAACCGTATCTGTTCCAGCTTCGTTGGCTATATTCAGCAGCAGGTATTTTTGATATTTCTGTATAATAGCAACTACATCTTTTTGCAACCAAAAATCAACACACTCATCCAGCTTATCCCATTTGCCCGTAGCCTCATGCAGCTCAATAATGGGTAGCATTTTATTTTTGATACAGTTACCGATGATGGTATCTAATTGCTTACCGCCACCGCCCCATTTCGCCCACATTATACGCACTGCATTGGCACCAGTTTTAGCAATTTCAGGAAATGATTTTTCACCTGTCGGGTCACTTACCACATTCATTTTATTGATGCCACGGAGTATAATCTTTTCGCCATTGGGTGCAAATAAAAAACGGCCATCTACATAGCAAGTTTGTTGCTTTGCATTATGTTGCTGCCGAACAGAAAATGCAGTGGTTATAAAGGAAAATAGAAAAAGATAGCCAGTGATTTTCATATTATTTATCGTTAGTTATTTATGAATTAAAACTTATTAAATGATGTTATTTATTTCCTGGTAAAAAAGAATTTCGCCAATTATTTTTTGGTGCCCCAATAGTTATTTTTCAATCGTTTATTCGCTTCACTGCCAATGATAAAATCTTTTATTCCCTTTTTGTAAAAAACCACTTTTTCGCCCTTTCCTATATCAAGTGAAAAAACAAAGGCTGATATTTTGTTTATTTTATTTTTAGATGTTGACTGCAAACTATCCACCGCAATGTCAGATTGAATTACACATTGCCCACTCACCTGCGCCTCAACAGAAAAGAAATTTGTTAGCCTATTTTTACGCACAGCAGATATTAAAAATGCACCTTCGGTTCTAAGGTTTACAAATGAAGCATCCTGCCAAACATCCGGCATTGCCGGAAATATTTTGATGATACCGTTATGGCTTTGCAACAGCATTTCGTTTAGCGACTTTACAAACGAGAAAGGTGTTTCGGCACACATTCCTACTTCACGGTACATGGTATTATCGCCAATGCCCGGCAAATCGTAATAGTTTTTACGCTTTGAAAATTTAAAATAAGATTGCAAATTTTTGTATGCTTCGTTGCCATCCTGCAAGTACGCATACGCACCAGCAGCCCAACTATACGACCAGGCACCTCTGTCATCGCCAGAGATACTTGTCCAGTGGTTGATGGATTTACGGATGAGGGTTTCATTGGCTTTCGTGGAACCTGAAAATATGCCTAACGGGTATATCATCAACAGGTGAGCGAAATGACGATGTGCAGTTTCGAGGGCCACATCTTTACCAATCATAAACCCTGTTTCATTTACGGGATAATCAACCAGGTTGGCCAATATATTTTCCCATTGATTTAATAAAGGGTCCTTTAATTTCAACCGTTTTGCAGATGCTATGAGTGTTTGCAGGCCCCAGCGGAACAGTGACAGATCATAATTGCAATCAGCCGCTGCTTTATATTCCGGAGACATGGTTACGGGTAAATGATACTTACCATCCTGC
>JAYWII010000075.1:0-42339 GCA_043788995.1 Chitinophagaceae bacterium
GTAACTGGATTAACAGTTTTGCAGTTCTTGAACAAATTTATATACAACAAACCCGTGGGTAGAGTAAAGCATACTCTGGCTGATTAACTCCGCCAACGGATTAAGGATAATCATACTTTAAGTGATGAACTCAAATCCATGGCACAATAATATAAATTCATTTCAGTCTCAGCGGCTTTTTTTATACGGGAAGGGCTTCTCCACCTTTCACTTGAGATTTAAACTTCTAAAAGGCACTGAAATGGCATTTCACTCGCTGAGTGTTTCTTACCCAAATTTTCCCCTTAAAAATTTCAAACCTTCCCTCGCAATTGTTTCACCCGAACCATCAATCGTCCGCCAGATAGATGCGGCCTTGGCAATTACTTTTACTTCGGGTGTAAAAGATTCTATCACCAATTGGCCTTTGTAGTTGATGGTTTCAAGTGCCCTTTTAATATCATCCCAATTGGTATGGTCCCAGCCCGGTGTGCCCCTGTCGCTGCCGCAAGCATGAAGCAGCGCCAGCCGGTCGCCAGCTTTTATGATGGCTTCACCTAAATGCTTTTCCTCAATGTTCATGTGAAAGGTATCGAGGTGCAGGTACAGCGAATCGCTGCCAACTTTTTCAATCAGGCTTAATGCCTGATCGCAGGTATTAATAAAATCTGTTTCGAAACGGTTGAGTGGTTCGATGGCTAATTTTATTTCTTTTGTTGCTGCGTATTTGCATAATTCTTTTAGGTGTGTTACAACAGTTTGCTCCTGTAATGCATAGTCGGTTGGTGATACTGCGTCTGCTCTTCCCACACTTGAATACAATGGCCCAACCACCAATTCGCCACCAATTGATTTTGTAAAATCAATGGTATCTTTTATGTATTGTAATGAAGTTTGTTGCTGTTCAAGAGTACCTCTTAAATCCCGGTCTGGCCCAAAAGCTGCTGCTACAGATATGCAACGCAGATTATTTTTTTCGAGGGCCGCTTTAATAATGGAGGCATCTAACTGCAAAGGATCTTCAGCAGCTATCTCCACTGTATCAAATCCCCAATCTGCAAATGTTGTAAATAATTCTACGCTCTCATTTGTAAATGGAGAGGTAAATAAAAAAGTATTAATTCCTATGGGATACATTATTTAGTTGGTTGCTTATGCGTTGTCAAAGCTGATACATTCTTTCAATTCCTTTTCGGTGTACGCCAGGTTGTATTGTTTCAACACATCGGCTGGTACTCCATTCCATTGGTTTGGTTTGTTGCCTTCGTAGCCAATATCCTTTACCCCAATTTCTGAAGTATAGAAACCTGTAAGCGTTAAATTCCGCATGAGGTTAAAAAATGCCACACCCTGTTTCATGGTTGCTTTCGCCTTATCCGGGTAAGCAATGTCCTCAACTATTTCAAGCCTTTGCTGCTCAGAAATTGCAGCAAATGATTTCTCAAAACGATTGAGTGATTGCAGTTCCAGCCAGCGTAAACCTCCTCTCATCGGAATTTGGTGTTCCGGCATATCCTTCACAATAAATTCAATGAAGTCTGCCACTTTTGCATCTGATGCACTTCCGCTGATGGTATCTTTTGGTACAATTATATCGGCCAATATTGTAATGGCAGCCAACTCCTCCGCAGTAAAAAAATTATCTTCCCTAAGCTTTTTATTCACTACTTTTTCTTCCGGCATCCGGTCATCTTCATCCAGCTTTTTAATATCTTCTACTCCTGTAGTTTGCTTTTCTTTTGTATTGCATGACTCCATCAAGACAGCAGTGGAAGCTGTACCGATTAATAATGCTTTGATTGATTTGCGTCTGTCCATAATTGCCCCCATCCCCTAAAGGGGTGTTTAGTTAATAATAATTTAAAAAGCTTTTGTTTCTGCATAAGTTACCCAGTGTAATACTCTTGCCCGGGTTGCCCCTTCAGGGGGCGGAGGGGGCTAAATATTCTGCTTCTTTAACTGATCAACAATATATTCAGATGTACGCATCGACAAAGCCAGAATTGTCCAGGTAATATTTTTATCCGCCTGAGAAGTAAATTGCCCGCCATCTACGTTAAATAAATTTTTACAATCATGTGCCTGTGCCCATTTGTTGAGAGCTGATTTTTTTGGGTCGTTGCCCATCCTGATGGTTCCTGCCTCATGAATAATTTCGCCGGGGTTTGCCATTCCGTAATCATTCTCGGGGCCATCATTATCGCCCCAGGTGATTACAGCACCCATATTGGTGAGAATTTCTTTAAACGTTTCCTTCATGTGCTTCACCTGCTTTATTTCGTAATCGGCGTTTTTTACATTAAACCGAAGCACAGGTATGCCATACTGATCCACTACTGCCGGGTCTATCTCACAATAATTAGATTCCAGCGCCACGCTTTCGCCCCTGCCCGACATGCCTACACCTGCTCCATACAGGAAACGCATATCTTCTTTTAGCGAAGCTCCATAGCCCCCTGCTACTTTCTTTTTTCCATTGATGGGCACTTTGCCATTTTGCTTTTCTAAACCAAAGCCAATACCATAACCGGGCTGCCCCATACCACCACCATACTCAATATGATAGCCACGGGGGAAGTCAAGTTTTTTATTGTCTAACCACCAGGGTGTATAAACATGCATACCGCCTACACCATCTTCATTGTATCTTTTCCGGCCCAGCAATCCGGGCAAATAACCGCCCATGCCAGCACCGGTAGAATCGTTTAAATATTTACCTACCACATTGCTTGAATTGCCTATCCCATTTGGGTGCTGCGGAGATTTTGAGTTAAGCATCAGCCTTGCACTTTCGCATGCACTTGCTGCAAGCACTACTACTTTACCACTTACCTGGTATTCCTGCATGTCTTCTTTATTTACAAAAGACACACCGGTGGCAAGCCCTTCTTTATTGGTGAGTACTTCTCGTGCCATGGCATTGGTTACCAGGTCAACATTGCCGGTGGCTATTGCTGGTTTTATCAGTACAGATGAAGAAGAAAAATCTGCATACACTTTGCAGGAACGGCCGCATTGTGCACAATAAAAACAAGCACCTCTTTCTTTATTAATTTGTTTGGTAAGGATGGATAAACGGGATGGTATAACAGGTATGCCTATGCCCGTTGCGGCTTTTTTTATAAACAGTTCATGCAGCCTTGGCTTTGGTGGCGGCAGAAAAACCCCATCGGGATCGTTTGGCAATCCTTCGTTGCTGCCAAACACACCTATCAGTTTATCTATTTTATCGTAGTAGGGTTTTACATCTTCGTAACCAATAGGCCAGTCTTCGCCCAGGCCATCAATGCTTCTCCGTTTAAAATCTTTGGGGCCAAAACGCAGAGAAATCCTGCCCCAGTGATTGGTCCTTCCGCCTACCATTCTTGCACGCCACCAATCAAACTTGGTACCGGCAGTAGTAGTATATGGTTCGCCATCAATTTGCCATCCCCAATAGCAGGCATCAAAATCGCCAAAGGGCCTGAACTTGGTACTGGCGCCCCGCCTGGGGGATTCCCATGGATTTTTTAATTGTGATGCGTTTTTTGCCGGGTCAAAATCCGGTCCGGCTTCCAGCAGGCAAACCTTTAAACCGGCATTGGCTAAAACATAAGCGGCCATGCCACCACCGGCACCTGAACCTACTATCACCACATCATATACTTTGGCTTGTTTTTTTATTTGGAGATCTCCCATGGTGCAATCGAAAATTTAATCTTTATTAAAGCTATCCTAAACCTGTAACATATTACCTGCAATATAACAATTGAAAGGTGTAATTGTACCAACGGGGACATTACATTTTTTTGTTCAGCTTGATCAATAAAAAACAACCCGTACACAGCATGTAATCTGACTATCATAATTTACCCCTTGCATGGTACAAATACTTATTGCTATTGTTATACTTGTGTGTGCCACATTATTTACGAATGCCACTTAAAACTTTATGATAAAAATATATTCGGTTGCTTTTTTTGTATGCTTTTTTGTGGCTGTGCAGGCACAAACAATTTCAAAAGTTGAAAATGGTATCTGGAAAATAATTTATGGTCAACCAGAAAAAATGCTGCCAGATCAATTTAAGGCGGCGCCGAAAGCTGCTGCATTGGCTGCTATGCCTGCGGAAACTGTACCCGCTGTTTCTTTAGCTCAAATTCAATTTAAGAAGATTGCCTCCGGCATTATGGCTGAGATTGATGCTTTGGATGATGAACGCTTTTATGGCTTTGGTTTACAAATAAATTCGTTTGAGCAAAGGGGCATGCGGCGTGATATCCGCATCAATAGCTGGCCGGTTGGCAACGTGGGGTTTAGCCATGCCTCCATGCCATTTTATATTTCTTCCAAAGGGTATGGGGTATTGATAAACACTTGCCGCTACACTACCTTTTATGCTGCATCGCTAAAAAAAATGGATGCTGCAATTACCTTTACAGATACAGCAGCAAAAGAAATTAAACTAAGTCCAGAAGCACTATATGGTAAAAATAATCTGGCCCAGGGGAAGGTAAACGTAATTGTTGCCGGTACCGAAGGAATGGAAATTTATATTATCAATGGCCCTACTTTATTGAATGTAATGCAACGGTATAATTTGTTTTCTGGTGGCGGTTCGTTGCCTCCATTGTGGGGGCTGGGTTTTCAATACCGGGCAAAAGCATCTTCCACTACTGAGCAGGTACAAAAAATTGGAGATTATTTCCGTGAAAAAAATATTCCCTGCGATGTAATGGGGCTGGAAGCTGGTTGGGAAACCAACGCTTACTCCTCCTCATTTGTCTGGAATAAAGCCAACTTCCCCAATCCGGAAAATTTTACACAACGCATGATTGATCAGGGATACAAGGTTAATCTTTGGGAACATGCTTACACTGCACCCAACTCGCCCATTTATACAGCCATCGCTCCCTATTCTGCCAATTACAAGGTATGGAATGGCGCTGTACCAGATTTTAATTTGCCTCAGGCCAAAGCAATTTTTGGTAACTACCATGACGAACAATTTATACAAAAAGGTATAGCCGCTTTTAAATTAGATGAAAGTGATGGTGCTGATTACAAAGAAGCACATGCCGAATGGAGCTACCCCGATATTACGCAATTCCCGAGCGGTATAGATGGCATACAAATGCGGCAACTGTATGGCACATTGTACCAGGGTATGATGCATGATTTGTATAAAAAATACAACCGGCGTACTTTCTTTGATGTGAGGTCATCCTATCTTTTTTCATCTCCTTTTTCTTCTTCGTTATATTCTGATATGTACAGCCATGCCGATTATGTAAGGATGGTTTGCAACACCGCATTTTCGGGCTTAAACTGGTCGCCGGAATTAAGGGAATCTAAAAATGATGCAGACCTTATCAGGAGGATACAGACAACGGTGATGTCATCTCACATGGTGGCTAATTGCTGGTATTTAAATATGCCGCCCTGGCTTCAATACGATACCGATAAAAATGTAAAGGGTGAATTATTATCCAACGCCAATGAATTGGAGCAGATTGCTAAAAAGATGATTGATATCCGCATGTCGTTGCTGCCTTATATCTATGCGGCTTATGCAAAATATCATTTTGATGGTACGCCAGTTTTTCGTCCGTTGGTGATGGATTATCCCAATGATAAACACACCTGGAAAATGGATGATGAATATATGATGGGGGCAAGTATTTTATGTGCACCATTCATTGACAGCAGTTCTGTAAGAAGTGTTTATTTCCCGGCAGGCTACTGGTACGATTTTAATAATAATAAAAAGTACCAGGGTGACAGCACCTATCAAATTAGCATGGGATTAAATGAAATACCCATGTTTGTAAAAGACAATACCATCCTGCCTTTGGCGAGGCCATTGCAATTTATTTCCGATTCTTCTGTGTTTGATATTACTTGTAAAATTTATGGCCAGCCTTCAGCTACGGTTAATTTATTTGAAGACAATACCTTTACTAATGATTTTGAAAAAGATAATTATAACTGGGTGGCATTATCATGGAATGGCAAAAAAGGAAAGGTAATGAAGACTGGGAATTACAGCGGTAAATTGTACCAGATAACAAAGTGGGAAGTGATAAAATAATCCAGGTATTTAAAGCAACTAAAAATAATTAATATATGAACCGATTTCTTTTAAGCCTTGTGTTATTTTTCAACTTTACTGTAAACTTACAAGCTCAACCAACACAAAAAGCAACCCGCCTGTTTGATGGCAAAACCTTTACCGGTTGGGAAGGTGATACTGTAAATACCTGGCACATTATCAACAATGCTTTAATGGGAGGAAGCCTAACAGAAACAGTACCGCACAATGAATTTATTGCTACCACAGAAAGCTTTGGCGATTTTGAACTGACGCTGGAATTTAAAATTACCGGTACTGGGTTTGTAAATGCAGGGGTACAGTTTCACAGTGAACGTTCAAAAGACCCGGCTTATGAAATGATTGGCTACCAGGCCGATTTGGGTGATGGTTACTGGGCAAGCCTGTACGATGAATCGAGAAGGGATTTAACCATTGTACAACCAGACAGTGCCTTGATAAAAAAAATTCTTAAGCCAGTTACCTGGAACCGTTTTAAAATAAAAAGTGTGGGAAGAAGAATACGTATTTGGTTAAACGATGTGCAAACAGTTGACTATAGTGAACCCGATGAAAAAATTACTCATACCGGAAAAATTGCATTGCAGGTGCATGGTGGTGGAAAGGCTTTGGCTGCTTATAGAAATATTAAGATACTCAGGCTGTAAAAATCGTACACTTTTAATCACATTTTTATTATTGCTTGTTTACCACTTTATTTTACGTTCGATAAATTGTATCAGGCTATTGGCCATAGCTTTTTGTTCATCTGTTTTTGGATGCCCTCCTGTGTTTTTAAATTCAAAGAAGTGAGTATAAATCCTGGGGTCGTTTAGTTGGTCAACCGCCTGCATTATATAACCTGGCCATGGAGAATCAATTTTAGTTGCATCCATATTACCAAGTACGCAGATAATATTGGCATTGGGATATTTGCTCCGGATAGTTTTTACAAAATTTTTATATACTTCCGTTATATAATTTTTGTCAGGTGCCTTATTTCCAAATCTATGTTTAAACTCTTCATGGTCGGGCATATTTACAAGCCATGGATCATTTTGAAACAGGTTAATAACGACTACATCCGGTGTGTACTTTTTAAAATCCCATTTAGAGCTTGAATCTGTCGCATCCAACCGGTCATACATTTCAGGCATAATAAGCGGCTGCCAACTCAGCATAATACCAATGCCGCTTCTGGCAATGCAACTATATTGAGCTTTAAAATGCCTGGCAGTAATAGCTGCATACGTGAGGTAATTATTTTCAAAATATCCATGCCAGGAATCATTGCCGCTTGAATCCTCTATGCCATAACCACAGATAATGGAGTTACCGTAAAATTCAATTTTTCTTTTTGATAGCGGTGGGGCTTTTAATACTTTAGTTGTTGGCAAAGTTTCAAATCCATAAAACCAGGTTTTGCCCATGAACCATTCGGTACGTTTGAATAACTGAATCTTGTGTTTTGTATTCTTTAGCCCGGATGCTATCAGATGACTTTTCTTAACTGTGTCAGTATGTATTTTTCTAATATCCTTGTCATCGATAATTATGTTATAGTAATTGGCAGTGTCTCCATCTTTTAACACTGCAGACATATTTGTGCCGGCAAAATAAATTGTAACAGAACTACCGGACCAGGAAAGTTCAGCAGCATCTTTCTGCATCGCAACCCTGCCTTCATAATGGATGTTATGATTATCAAATGGAATAAAATTGTTTTGAGCTTTCGCTGCAGCAAATGATGTACATAAAAAAAATACGAAATAAGACTGATGGTATTTATAAATGGACTTAAAAAACATGGTTAAATTTTTTTTGACTATGCTTACAATTCAATTCATTTATGTAATAGTTAAAAGGAATAACAATAGTTTTCAGCGTTTCTACCAGCTTAATTGCTTTCGTTGGTTTTTATTATTGGTTACTTCTATGCTTTGCATACTCCTGTTTGTAATGATAAGGTTTGCGGATTGCGAAAGGAAGGAACTTCCGAAATAAACTTCCTGCCTGCGTTTGCTGCCATTTTTATAAGTGATGATGGCATAGAGATCGTTGGGCAACAGTGGTAAAACATTGCGGGTGGTTTTTGCTGAAAATAATTTAAGCGTTGACTTGTTTTGACTGGCTGCCAGCAGTAAAGAATTATTTGCACTACGTAACGCTACCAATGCTTTGCCATCGCCGGGTATATAAATGCCCGCCTGCTGAATGGTGAGTGGTTTAAAATTTCCTTTACCATCACCTTTCAAAATGAGGCCGTTCAATGCATCGTAGCGGCCGGTGCCTACTTCTGTTCCAAAATCATTTCCATTGATGATCACATCCAGGTTTCCATCCCCATCCACATCTTCGGCTACCATTCCATACAGTGGCGCAAACTGTGCCTGTATCGGCAACGGTTTTATTTGAAATTTACCGTTGCCAAGATTGTTGATGTAGCAGGATTGCAGGTTGTTTGCAGCTAAAGTATAAGCTTGTTTTTTCATACCCGGTGTTAGCACAGAGTCAATGGTGGCCATTGCATATTTACGATACTTGAGAAACCTGCCCCGCATTAAAATCATTTGTTTGGTCATATCATCCCTGCCAAAAGCCGGGAACTCTTTTCTAATGCCATCTATTGCCGGAAGGAATAAAGTTGGTATTGCATCATAGCTTCCGTTCTGGTCAAAATCTGCAGCATAAATATGCGCTGGAAACTGATTGCTTATCCGGTAATAAGAATTGGTGCCAAGGTTACCTCCTATATAATCTATATCGCCATCATTGTCAAAATCACCGGCGGTAATACTGTTCCACCAGCCCAGCTCATTGGCAATGCCAGTAGTTGCGGTAACATCTTCCAGTACCCCCTGATTATTTTTAAAAATAGTGATGGGCATCCATTCACCGGTCAATATTAAATCGGGCCAGCCATCATTATCGTAATCACTCCAAATAGCATCGCATACCAAACCCAAACCCAGCAAGCCTTTTGCAACAGTTGCCGTTACATCGGCAAATTGAACCTTCCCGTTTTTTGAATCATTCCTGAAAATAAAACTGGATACCGCCTGCGGATATTTGCCCGGCACTATCCTGCCGCCCACAAACAAATCAAGGTCGCCATCTTTATCAAAGTCAACAGCTTTTACACATGATTTGCTGGTAAGATTTTTAGGCAATGCTGTAGTATCTTTTGTAAAGTTGCCCCTGCCATCATTTATAAAAAGCCTGTCCTGGTAACCCTGGTAGCCTTCTATAAATTCGCTGCTGCCGGAGGCAATATAGATATCATTGTCACCATCATTGTCTGCATCAAAAAGTAAGGGGCCCATGTCTTCCTGTATTTTATCGTACTTGCTTGCATTGGGCGATAATTGCTTTTCGATAAAAGTTCCGTTGGTTTGCTGCAGAAAATAAGTTTCGTATTGCAGATAGGCAGTGCCTACAAAAATATCATCCAGCCCATTGCCATCAATATCAGCCACCGCCAGCGATGGGCCGTATTGCGAAAGTTTATGCGGCAGCATTTTCTGTAAATTAAAATCCACATAATCCATCTCTGTACTGGTAAACTTCAGCAAAGCCGTATCAGTAATTTCTTTAAACAGGGATAGATTATTTATTGCTGCTGTAGCAGAACTGGTTACCCTTGTTGCCTGGTTGATGTTTACTTTTAAAAGCTCGTTTACATTTATATTAGTTAGCAGTTGTTGCTTACCGTTAGGCCAGTCAATTACAATGCTGTCGATTTTTTTGGTAACACCTAAACCAAAGTGTGCATTAAAATCAACCGTGGATAAATAACCCCGGTAAGGCGTATGTTCATACACCTGCTTTTTAACTGAATCATAATAAATAGTTACAAATGCACCGATGGCATCCACATTTTTTTCATCACCTTTAAACTGGATGTTGAGGTAGTTGGCATGTTCTGTATTGTTTGTGCTGTTATTTTTATAGATGAATGCCTCATCGTTTATATTATTTACAACATAGTCCAGGTCACCGTCATTATCCAAATCAGCATAAGCTGCACCGCATGAAAAGGATGGAATTTTCATTCCCCATGATTCAGTTACATCAGCAAAAGTTAGATTACCGCCGTTTTTAAAACAGTAGTTGGGGATTTTTACCTTGGGCATTTGTTCTACCACCGTTTCTTTACTAGCAATGTTTACTGCATTATCACGGTAATGTATAAAATCATTATCGGTAACGTCCCGGGGGAATCCGTTGGTAACCAGCAAATCTCTAAATCCGTCATCATCAAAATCTGCCAGCGAGGGTGTCCAGCTCCAGTCTGTTTCTGCTACGCCTGCTAAAAAGGAAATTTCACTAAAGGAAGACTCGCCGGTGCTATCGTTTTGCATTAACCGTGGGCCGTTGTTTAACTGCAAAGTATTGCGGGTGTACTGGTACATATAACCATACGTATCGTTCATGATAAAGGCGTTGTAATTGTTGCCGCCAAAATTTGTTTTCTTACGCAGGTTGTCGGGCGGCAGCATATCCATTGCCACAATATCCATCAGGCCATCGTTGTTTATATCTGCCACATCATTCCCCATGGCCGACATGCTGGTATGCTTGAAATACATGGCAGCTTTGTTGGTGAATGTGCCATTTCTGTTATTGATGTATAATATATCTTCGGAGATGTAATCATTGGTCACCAGTATATCTTTCCATCCATCCCGGTTAATATCAGTAATGTTCAAGCCAAGTCCGTAACCTTCAATGCTGATGCCACTTTGCACAGATATATCGGTATAAAAAGGATGATGCAAACTATCATTCAAATTATTTTGATAAAGCCTTCCTGTGTTGAGTGTTTTTGCATCGAGTACCCTTGCCCTGAATGTGCCGGGATAAAATGCCGTGTCGGGTTTATTGTTCAGCACATACAAATCCAAATCGCCATCGTTGTCACAATCAAAAAAAGCAGCACTCGTACTATTGCCATCATCATCTATCCCATATTCTTTTGCTGACTCTTTAAAAGCCGGTACGCCATTCTTACTGCCTTTATTTACGTACAATAAATTTCTTCGCCTTGCAGGGTCTTTATATTTGGTGGCGCAGATGTACATGTCTTTCAACCCATCATTATTAATATCCACCACTGCCACATTATTGCACCATCGGCCTTCTCCGGTTACCATGGCTTCATTGGTTACATCTGTAAACTGCATATTTCCTTTATTAAGGTAAAGTTTATTGGAGCTAAGGTTGGCAGTAAAATAAATATCGGCAAGGCCATCATTATTAAAATCTGCCAGTGCTACACCGCCGCCATTGTACACATATTCGTAGTCGATGATGTTGATGCTATCTTTTTCGGAAATGCTGTTTATAAAATTTACTCCTGTATAATCGGATGTCAATGACGTAAAAAGTGATTGCTGTTTGCAGGACGATAAAAGAAACACACTGAAGGTGAAAAGGCATAAAAAATATCCGGTTTTTTTCATATTGCTATTTGTTAAATAAAATTCAGCGATCAATTGCAATGATATATTTATTTATTGGATTAAGAGGATCATTCACAAACACGCCGTTGTAATAGGTTAGACCCCATTATCTTTTTTTCTTGATAAACAAAGAAACAAAAATCAAGGCTCTGACAATAGCAGCCAATTTGCGAATGATTTACTAACCTTTTTTTATTATCAAAATAGATTTTTGCAGCCTATTTAACTGACTAACGGTTAAAGGTCCCAATAGGCATGCTGTACAAGAGGTCGTCCCAGGGCAGCACACAAAATCTTACTTGGGATAAAATGCAAGGATGTTGATCCATGCTTCAGCGCCTGGAAAAAATATATTACCCTTTTTCTTTTGTTGCAAGATATATTAAACAAAACAGGCTGCTCATTGCTGAACAACCTGTACTATGTTTTAAATTAACTTCCAGTCTGATAGCTACAACAATAGAAATAAGGCGTTAATACCCACTGTTTTGCTTGATGGCAGTATTAGTATTAATTTCTCTTATGGGTATAGGCAAAGCATATTTCTTATCATCCCAAGTTAAATTACCGGTGGTTACTTTTTGGTAATAAGTTGCTTCGTTTTCACCAATTTTCCAACGGCTCACATCAAACCACCAGGTGCCTTCGCCAAAAAGCTCCGCCCATCTTTCATATTTTAAAGGATCATTTTTTAAAGCTGCATCTGGTGCTTTTGTTGCAGCATTTAAACTGCTATAATCATATACACTTGTATTATCCGGATTTACATTATATGCTCGGCGATGAACTTTATTTATATATTCAAGTGCAATAGCATTTGCCCCGGTTTTAATGGATGCTTCAGCATACAAAAGATAAACATCCGCCAGCCGTAAAATGTACATATTATTTGCATTGGCAACATTACCTGCCCATACATGCTTATCCTTCATGACATATTTATGCCAGCACCATGCCTGTAAATTATCTGTAGAAACACCATCCCCTGGCATTTTTGCGGTTGGATAGGTGTTACCATCCCATCCTATTGAATCAAGATATGGTTGAAAAGCCACTACCCATAACCTTGGATCTACCACTTTAGTATCTCTCCATGTTTTTGACTGTGCCAGGTAAGCAGGTTCCTGCAACTCGTCATTTGTTATGGCCGTTCCTGTAAATCCAAATCTGGATAAATTTTTCTCATGAATAAAGTAATTACCAAAGCCATTTTTGTTAATTGAACCATTGTCATCGTAGGCAGGTGACAGGTAAATGGATAATCGTTGACCGACATTCCCATCATTATTCCATTCATTATTTCTATCAGCTACAAAGTTTAATTCAAAAAATGATTCATTGTTAAATTCAAATTGCCCATTGAACATCTCCTTAAATACGTCAAATGATACCAATGTTTTGCCACTACCATCTATCACTTCTTTTAATTTGGCAGTTGCTAATGCCCATTGCTGGGAATAAACATAAGCTTTACCCAACATGGCTTTTACAGCCCATCCACTTACCCTTGCCACATCTGCACCATTCCATGTTTGTGTTCCCAGTAAAACCTCGGCAGATTTTAAATCTTCCGTAATGTAATTCCATACTTCTCCGATTGTACTTCTTGGTATTTGGGTTTCTGGAACCGATGTGGCAAGCTTGGTAATAATTGGCACCCCCATTTTAGCCTTATCGGCTTCTATGGTAATCATAGTTTCGCCATAAAAATTTACTAACATCATATAATTCCAGGCCCTTACAAAACGTGCCTGTCCTTCAATAAAATCCACTTCTTCTTTTTCTTCAGGTGTAAGAAGAGGATTCTTCGTTCTGAACCTTTCAATATCACCAATGGTATTTACACACTTGGCAATATTTTCATAATGAGAATCCCAAAGTTCACCCACATCCCCATTGGTTTTATCATAACTTAATTGCGTTGCTGCGTTAAAATCTGGTGCCTGGTAAGCCTGGTTGGCACTATGCTCCCTGCTAACACCAAAAAATCTAAACATTTGAGGACTATAGATTCCGGAACGAAAACGTCCATACAAATCATTCAATTCAATATTAAGATCCTCTACTGTGGCAGGGTAATTATCTGCAGAATAAACATTGGGATCAGTAACGTCCAGATAACCTTTTTTACAGGAAACGATTGAAACACCCGCCGTAACAATTAGTGTTAAGATTAATAACCCGGTTTTGAAATTTATTTTCATAAAATTTATTTGTAATTAAAAGAATTAAAAATTCACATTGATGCCTGCTGCAAATAACCTTGACGTAGGATATCTATAGGTACTTTCATCAATGCCCCTCGCCCTAACGCCACCAGCTATCTCCGGATCGTAACCCTTATATTTTGTAATAAGTAGTAAATTATCTCCCATTATAAAAAATCTGGCAGAAGAAATCCCTGAGCGTTTTATAAGCCTGCTAGAAAGCGTGTAGCCAATCTGCAGGTTTCTCAACCGTAAATAAGCCCCATTTTGTACGTGATAACTGGACACAACATTCCAATTTCCATTAGGATCGTCTCCTCCAAAATCCGGGTGATCCACAGGGTAACTAGACCGGGGTACATTGGTTACACCATTTCCATTAAATAAAGAATTTTTAAAAATATCGCTGGTGGTATTGTAGTCGCTAAAAAATCTATGATTGAAAGATTCCTGTGCATTGTATATATCAACTCCCTGCACACCTGCAAATAATGCACTTACATCAAAACCTTTGTATTGTATGCCAAGGGTGATACCATAGTTTAATTTAGGCCAAGGGTTGCCAATATATTGACGGTCATCGTCATTTATCAGGCCGTCTGCATTTAAATCTTTATAAATTAAATCGCCTGCAGTTGGTGTATATTCATCTTCTCCCACTTTTGGCCCCTTTTCTGCCTCTGCATCTGTCTGGTAAATACCTTGTGCAACCAATCCAAAAAATTGCCCTAACGGTTGACCCGGCTCTGTTTTAGTAGCTGTAACACCGTCATATATTTCATTTAATTCAGCATCAAAAAACTCTCCGCCTAATTCAGGGTCGAGATTTATTAATTTATTTTTATTGTAAGAGCCATTTAAACCAATATTAAAGGTGAGATCCCGGCCAATTTTACCATTATAGTTCACCAAAAACTCAATGCCTTTGTTACTCATCGACCCAATATTAAACGCTATATCATCTCCCTGGCCGGCAGAACCTGCAATAGGAATATCATACACCATTTGCCTGGTTTGCCTCGAATACACATCTAATGACAGCGTTAATGCATTTTTAAAAAAGGCAGCATCTACCCCAATGTTAGTGGTAGTTACGTTTTCCCACTGTATATCTTTATTGGGCATTCGGGTTTCTATATTAAAGCTGTTTAATATTGGTCCGTTGGGCCCAAGTACTACAGGATACCCACCAGTATAAGAACTAAGGAATCGAAAATTACCAACATCGCTATTACCTAATGTACCATAACTGGCCCTTAATTTTAAGTCTGAAAATATTTTAGAACCCTTCATAAAATTTTCATTGATTACTTTCCAGCCTACAGACACTGACGGAAACACACCATATTTATTATTAGGGCCAAATGCTGTAGAAACTCCGTCTCTGCGTACATTAGCGTTAAATAAATATTTATCGGCATAGCTATAAGTAATCCTTCCAAACATAGAATTTGTTCTATACACATCCGCTCCGCTGCCTCCCACCGTGTTAAAGGCTAACTGCTGGCGAACAAAATTAAAATCCCTATTTAATTCGGCTCCGGGAAAATCTGCATAGCCATTTATATTGTCTCCCTTCGCTCTTTTTGCTTCATATCCAAGCAAAACTGAAAAATCATGCTGCTGAATTCTTTTGGCATAATTAAGGGTAGTGTTACCAATAAAATCCAGATTTTTGCCATAACCTTTTCCAAACCGGGCTAACGTGTTTTGAGATGAGCCCCAGTCGTAAGGATAATCGTAATAATAGCTATCTCCTCCAACATATCGCATACCAAGATTTTGCCGCAGTTTTAACCCTTTTATAAATTCAACTTCAGCATATACTGCAAGGTTGCCCTGATATTCATTGTTACGCCCATATCTTTTTAATTCCTCAGCTACGGGATTACCACCGTCAAAGTAATCAGGTGTTATACCCCAACCACCCAACGGATTACTGGCATCATATACATTCATTACTGGTGAGCTACGAAAGTTTAATAAACCCTGGTTGGGAGTTTGGTATGGATTTCCATTTTCAGCAGTTAGATAAAAATTCTGACCAACTTTAAGAAAATTATTTATTTTATGATCGGAATTAATCCGCAGAGAATAACGCTTAAGATAATTATCAAGATGTACACCACCCTGGTTATTGTAGCTGGCAGACATATAATAGGTTGACTTATCGTTACCCCCCGCCAATGAAACAGAATAATTTTGTTCTAAACTATTTTGATACAAATGATCAAACCAATTTGTGCTAGGTAAATTTTTACGATCTGCTTCCGGGCCAAAAAACTCATCTGTATCATCACCATTGGCAGTTCTTGCTTTAATAAAATCATCCCTTAATAACAGTTTGGGCAGGTTGAGTGGTTGTCTTGAACCCACCGTTCCATTTGCAGTAATTTGCAATTTGCCAGCCTTACCTTTTTTGGTAGTAACAATAATTACCCCACCTGCTGCTGCTGAACCATAAATAGCGGCAGCACTCGCATCCTTAATTATTTCAATGTTTTCTATATCCTGCATATTAAAACTGTTACCGGGGTCGGTAAACGGTATGCCGTCTATTACATACAAGGGGCCTGCGCCACGAATGTTAACCGGGCCTCTTACAATGATATCAGGATAAGATCCCGGCTCGCCGCCTGAATTGGTAACTACGACCCCTGCAACCCTTCCCTGCAGTGCTTCTGCAACGCTACGCACCGGTTGGTTTTTGATAGTTTCGCCTTTTAATGATGTTATTGCACCGGTAATATCTTTTCGCTTTTGACTACCATAACCAACTACTACTATTTCGTCTAAGGCATTAACAGCGGCAACCAGCTGTACGCTCAAATTTGTATTTTTACCAATTACTACTTCCTTAGCTGCATAACCAATGCTGGAAAATTCTAAAATTTCATTTTCCTCTGCCTCAATAGAAAAAATGCCCATTTCATTAGAAATTACGGATCGATTGGTTCCTTTTATGCTTACAGTAACTGATGGTACTGGCTCTCCTTTTTCGTTTAGTATGGTACCGGAAATTGTAATAGGGGGAGCCAGGTTTAATAAACGTTCTAAGTGCATTGAACCTTCCTGGTTATTACTGTTGTAGATAACTACTTTGCTCCCCAGCTCTGCAAATGACAGGCTGGTGTTTTTTAGCAATTTTTCTAAAACATCCTGCACAGATGTTTTTTTAAACTTTAGGTTTGAAGAACTGAAAATATTCAATTCTTCGGGGTTAAAGGCAAACTGGATATCCGTTTTTATCCCGATTTGCTTTACACATTCATCCAGGGTTTGACCACTGAACTGAATGGAAATTTTTGTCTCCTTGAGTTTTTGGGCAAAACCTGGCGATGCAATAAGCAGCGCATTGAACAAACAGGTGCAAATGGCAACAATGAAGGTTGACCTCATTAGGAAAACAGTTGTTTTGGAAAATCTTTTGTTCATAAAGCTACTTTAATTTAATTGTAAATCGTTTTGGTTTAAAAAGCATTTATTATTTTTTTCGGTACAGCACAATTAATTTGCTGATTTTAACTAATTCACAAAAACTGATTAATCGTTCCTAAAAGATGAAGACCTCAATCCCACTTCAAAAACATTATAACACAAAAAAACGTAATAAAAAACCATAGTGAAATAATACAGTTTTTGCTTTTAATTCAAGTTGAAAAATGTTGGTGTGCAATTAGGCAAAGGCATTTGTATAATCGTTTAAACAGTGTTTGGCATTCTCTGATATAGGAATAACAATCGCAAACGGGCTTTGTACCATACAACATATTATTTTTCTACCCTAAAAATCAACTATCGCTTTTGTACCCCTGTTCAGAATATCTTAACAATCAAAAAAACATTTTGTACCACACCCACTTAATTTTTGTTTAATAATTGAGCAACAAAACGAAAAATCTGTGCTAAAAAATAAAGTAGTTATTTTTGTTGTACGCCCTTATGAAAGCGATTACTCTAATACAATATTTGCAATATGATGAATGACTCTGACTACGAACTAATAAAATTAATGAGGGAAAAAGATGACAAACAGGCTTTTCAATTGTTATACAATAAATACTGGGATAAATTATACAGTATTGCGCTGGTGAAAGTGCATGATGAAGACGAGGTAAATGATATTGTTCAGGATTTGTTTGTGACTATCTGGACAAAACGGAAAGAACTAAATATTAATACCCATGTTGACTTATATCTGTACAGGGCATTAAAAAACCGGATCACTAATTATTATAAGAAAAAGTACCTGACAGAAGAAAAGATAAATGAACTCTCTATAAATACTTCAGGAAAAACTGATGCTGATGCGGAGGGTATTTGTTCTTATAAAGAATTGGAATTAATTATCAATAAAGAGCTGGAAGGTATGCCTGATAAAATGAAACAGGTTTTTTTGTTGAGCAGGGATGAACAGTTTTCATCCAAAAAAATATCCGAAATGCTTTCCATATCAGATCAAACGGTGCGTAATCAAATATCAAAAGCGATAAAACGAATAAAAATAAGGTTGGGAAAATATAGGTTTTCCGGTTAATCAGTACCAACTAAAAACAAAAATATTATGACTTTCAATAAAAAAGACATTACGGCTATCATCTTGAAAAATGAATATGATGCCTGCACGCCGGAAGAATTACTGGTGCTGGAAGAATGGTATAAAAGCCTTGATGATAAAGCCCAAATAGAGAAGTTTGACAACAGCAATAAAGATTTAAAGAAGAAGAACATTTGGGAAGTGGTTAATACTAAAATTGATGAAATAGAATCTAAAGAAGCCCCCGTTGTTGAGTTTAAACAGGGCAAATCTGTTTTTTATTACATGGCCAGGATTGCAGCAATATTCATACTGGTGGCTTGTTCTTATTTTACGTTCACTTGGTTTAATAACAAAACTGTTAACACTACTGTTGATACCACTAAATATTTAAGCCAGATCAACAACAGTAATAAACCACAAAAAATAATTTTACCTGACAACTCTTTGTTGTGGCTGGATGCAAAATCGGCAATAAAATATCCTGAGCATTTTACAAACAGCAGGAACATTTCCCTATTGGCAGGCAAAGTTTTTTTTAATGTAGCACACGATTCATCTAAACCATTTACCGTAGAAACTGATGGTGGTTTAAAAACTACTGTGCTGGGTACTGCATTTGTTATAGAAAAAGGGGATGCCAACAGCTCTGTAAAAGTGAGCGTTTTAAGAGGAAAGGTACAAGTGGCAGACCATGCAACGAAATATGCAACACTTACCAGAAACCAGGGAGTGGATGTAAATACTAATTCTAAAATCGCAAATCTTTTGGTGGTAGATTCGCTTGATATGACAGGATGGTTTGCTTCAAAAGTAGTATTGGATAATGTTACTTTAAAAGAGGTGGCAGCTTCTATCAAAGAAACTTTCGGATATAAAGTAGAATTTTCATCGGCTAAATTATCTACAAAACCCTGTTCTATTACCTATAATGCCACCGACAATGTAGATGATATTCTTATTTTATTAGATAAAATTTATCATACCAAACACAGTTTCTCAGACAGTACTATATATATAAACCCTGCCAGATAATTGATACTAACCAATAATTGATTTAATTCAAAAATGTCTTTATGGTTTTATCCTTTTGTGATTTATTAAATCTATTAACCTGTATGAACGGATATAATTAATAAAAACGATTGCAATATATTTAAATGAAAATTTTTTTTCTCCCAATATTATTAATTGCTTTCTTGTATATCTCCTGTAGCAGTAACGAACAAAAACAACCCGGTATCCCAAAAATAACCAGCCAATTATCACCGTCAGTAATAATGCAAGCTAATATGGAAAAGTTAAAAGACATCATCGTGTACGATGTTTTTTCTCCGCCCGTTGCAAGCCGTATTTATGCATATACCTCATTGGCACAGTACGAATCAATAAGGTTCAGCGATACAAGTTTCCCGTCTTTTTTACCAAAGCTACAAGGTTTTGATGCCGTGCCCCAGCCTGTTTCAGACCTGCAATATAATTTTACAGTGGCAGCTGTAAAAGCCTTTGAAACCATGGCCTCCAAAGTAATTTTTAACAAAGACAGTTTGCTTGGTTTTACAACCAAAACCCTCGATGACTTATCGCAAGGTTTAAATCCATCAGTTTATGAAAGATCATTGCAACTCGGCGATAGCATCGGCAAAATAATATGGAAGCGATCTTTAAAAGATTTGTATAAAGAAACAAGGGGCATGGCAAAATATAATGTACAACGTATAGAAGAAAAATGGCAGCCTACCCCACCAGACTATATGGATGCTACAGAACCCTGGTGGAATAAAATAATGCCACTGGCCCTTGATAGCTGTAACCAGTGCAGGCCTCCTCAACCATACACTTATAGCAGTAAGCAAAACAGTCCGTTCTATAAAGATGCTTTTGAGGTATATAATTTGTCTAAACAACTTACCGATAGCCTTAAAGCAATTACTACATTTTGGGATGATAATCCATTTGTAATGAACCATAGCGGCCATGCTGCATTCGCCACAAAAAAGATGACACCGGGTGGGCATTGGATCGCCATTGCATCAATAGCCTCCAAAAAATCCAACGCCGGCGAAGTAAAAACAGCACAGGCTTTAGCTGCAACTTCCATTGCCCTGCTGGATGGCTTTATCAGTTGCTGGGATGAGAAATACCGCAGCGAAGTGGTAAGGCCGGCAACATTCATTAATAAATATATTGACCCTAACTGGCAGCCATATTTGCAAACACCGCCTTTTCCCGAATATCCAAGCGGCCACAGCGTTATATCCGCCTCTGCAGCCGTGGTGCTTACACAATTGTTTGGCGAAAATTTTAATTTTACAGATAGCAGCGAATTGCAATACCAGGGCGTAGTAAGGAGTTTCCCCTCTTTTTATGCTGCTGCAAATGAGGCTGGCATCAGCAGGTTTTATGGGGGTATCCATTTTATGAATGCAATTAATAAAGGCAGCGGGCAAGGCAAAGAAGTAGGGCGGATTGTTTTACAAAAATTAGGCTTAAAAAAATAGTTTGATCAATACCACTAACAATGAAAACCTGCTTTGTATTAATTTTTTCTCTTCTTAATTGCTCAATATTTGCCCAGCATCCTAACCTTGAGAAAATTTTACAATCCAACGATTTAAGTTACCTGGTGCACAACCATGTGGCTTCTCATAATCCTATGCCACATGGCTGGGAAAATTTTACACATGTACAATCGCCGCTTGGCCGATTTACCTTTCCTTTGATAATGGCTATGCACAGCGGAGAGGTATACTCGCTGCAGGGCAAAGGACTTTTAACCCAGCACACTACCACTTCGCAACAATGGTTGCCGTGGCTCTATGAGGCGAACAACAGCCAGATTAAAATAAGGCGTACCGTTAATAAAGATATTTTTATCAGCGAAATAACAAGCACTGTCGGTAAGAACATAACTGTACTTGAGATGAATAGTTTTACCGACCATTATTACCGCAACAAAAATGACATTGATCTAAAATTTGATAAGCCCAACAACCGGTTTATTTTTAAATGGCAAGACTATAGTATGGTGGTTACATTTACCGGGGCAAACGAAGTAAGCATGTGCCAAAATTCCCAACCGCTGCTACGAAAATTCCAAGGGTTTGAAGACGTAATTTTTACCGATAAAAGCACCCTTGGCTGCTGGACAAGGAATGGGATAACCTACCTGGGAGCAGCTTTCACCAACAAACTAACCATTACCATTGAAGTTACCAAAACGCCGGAAACCCCCAGGCTACCGGATTTTGATAATGCCGTGGCTGCAGAAAAAAAGTATTGGGTTGACTTCTTTAACCAACAAGTACCCCCGTTAAAAACCAACGATAAAATACTTAACGAAACCTACTACCATGCCTGGGTAACTTTTTGGAGTAATCGTTGGGAAGGTGGCGATGGCCTTACCCCTAATCCGTATATGGCAAGTGCAGCATTTATGTACCCGCTACAGTTTTTTTGGGATGAATTTTACCATGCTGTTTTATTAGCTGATTTAAATGATCCTAAATTGGCTTATCAATTCTTTGATAATTTCAGATTTGCACAAGCACCTGATGGCGGTATGCCTGGCGGGCTTAGCTTTACCAGAAATGTGGCCGAATACCGAAAAGAGGTAGCCACTAAAGGTTCGAACGATATGCAACCTGTGTTGCTTGGTGTAACCCTTAGCCAACTCAGCAACAAACCTGGATGGCCGAAAGACAAAATAAAAACCATGTACGGTACCTACAATAAATATGTGGACTGGTTGTACAAATACAAGGATATTGATAAAAATGGATTGGTAGAATATACCAACAGTTTTAATTCAGGAGCAGATGATTCGCCCCGTTTTGACAGCCTGTATGCAAAAGGTAACCATATTGGTGTAATGCAGCCTGTGGAAGGTGTTGAGCAAAATGTTTGGTTATCGTTATTGCACTATAGTTTATCGAAAATGGCAGGCATATTGGGCCGTACAGACGCAGCAAAAATTCATGAAAAAAAAGCAGCCTTGCTGGAATCGAAAATTGAAAAATATTTTTGGAACGAAGCCGATGGCATGTATTACGATATCAACACTACTACCCATCAACAAATAAAGGTAAAATCTGAATTTACCTTTATGGCGCTGTTTTTAAAAAATGCAAAGAAAGACAGAATTAAACGATTGATTACCGAACATCTAACAAATACCAAAGAGTTTTGGCTAAACTACCCGGTACCAAGTGTGGCATTTTCAGAACCAGCATTTACAGAGTCAACTATGTGGCGTGGTCCTGTTTGGCCAAATGTTAACTGGTTAATTTGTCTTGGATTGGAGCAACAGGGGTACAAAGACATTGCCAAAGAACTCGCACTTAAAACGGTTAAAATGGTTGGCCCGCAATACGCTGGCGATACATGCACCCGTGGCCCAAGGTTCAATGAATGGTTTAATCCCATAACCGGACAGGCTTATGGTAATGAGAATATGAGCTGGAGTTGCACGGTAGCTGATTTGATTTTGAGATTTTTGAATGATTAATGCAGCATTTAAAAACTGTAATGTATTCTATATCCTTTTGGCAAATCTTATTAAAGTCAAAAATTCATTCATAGAAAATAAAAGATTAGCTGCTATTACTGATTAAGGTGGTACAAAAGCTAATAGATTTTGTTATACTGATGCAGGTAATATTTATCAAAACCAAGATACTTACTGATCAGTTTAATACTCCTACACATCATTATCAAAATCAATCGCTTTGAATAAAAATAAGTTATCAATAAAGCTGTCTTTAATCATTTTACAAATGATGGTTGCCGGCATTGCAAAAAGTAACGCCATCAATGATTTGATTGTATTACAAACTAAAAACACAACAGCAGTTTATGGCATTAATAACGACTCCGTAGCTCATTTATATTATTATGGAAAAAAGTTAAATAACACTACGGATTTTAAAAACTATGATGCAGCACCCATTGGCGCAATCATCAGTGCTTATGCCGGGCAAACATTTAATGAGCCTGCATTACAGGTTATTCATGCAAACGGATTACTATCAACTGAATTAAAATACATCAGCCATACAACTAAAAAATTCCAGGATAATATTGAAACAATCAGCGTTTTATTAAAGGATAATTTATTGCCTTTTTTTGTTACCGTACATTTTAAAGTTTATTACAATCAGGATATTATTGAAACATGGTGTACCTACAAAAATGAAGAAAACGGTTTAGTAACACTAAAGAAATTTGCATCCGCATCCATTCCTTTACTGTCTGAAAAATATTACCTCACCAAATTCTACGGTTCCTGGTTTGGCGAAATGAAAATGGAAGATATTGAGTTAAAGCAGGGCATTGTAAGTTTGGAATCAAAACAAGGCGTTCGTACATCACACAATTTTAATCCATCTTTTATTGTTTCACTTAATCAGCCTGCCACTGAAAACGAAGGGGAGCTTATAGGTGGAACACTTGCCTGGCCTGGTTCATGGAAACTTAGTTTTGAAAAAGATGCAGAAGAAAAACTGCATATAACCGGCGGCATAAATGAGTTTGCCTCCAGTTATCCTTTACAGCCTGGCGAAGAATTTTCTACACCACTTATTTTATTTACCTATAGCAGCGAAGGCAAGGGATTAATGAGCCGCAATTTTCATAACTGGGGCAGAAAGTATGGTATGCAGGACGGCAATGAACTTAGGCCCGTTGTGCTAAACAGTTGGGAAGGTAACTTTTTTGATTTTGATGATAAAAAAATTACTGCCATGATAAAAGATGCGGCTAAAATGGGCATTGAAATGTTTGTACTGGATGATGGCTGGTTTGGCAGTAACAAATACCAACGTGACAATGATGGCGTTGCATTGGGAGATTGGGGTGTAAATAAAAAAAGGTTTCCGAAAGGGTTGGATGTGGTGATTAATGAAGCTAAAAAAAATAATATAAAATTTGGTATTTGGGTAGAGCCTGAAATGGTGAATGAGAAAAGTGAAATTTATGAGGAGCATCCTGAATGGGTTTTAAAAGAGACCGGTCGAAAACAATATACCGAACGAAACAACTATGTGCTGGATTTAAGTAACCCATCAGTACAAAACTTTGTATACCTATCAGTGCAAAAAGTGATAGCTCAAAACCCTTATATCTCTTATGTAAAATGGGATTGCAACAGCCCGGTAAATAATCCTTATGCTCCCTACCTTGCAGCAACTGCACAGGAACAATTGTGGGTTAAATTCATCCACGGGTTCTATAAAGTCTGTGATAGTTTAATTAAAACATTTCCAAACATTACCTTCCAGGTGTGTGCCAGTGGCGGTGGCCGTGTTGATTATGGCTCACTAAAATATTTTCATGAATTTTGGACAAGTGATAATACTGATGCACTTCAGCGGGTGTTCATCCAAAATGGCACTTCCTATTTTTTTCCGGCAATGGCAATGGCAGCCCATGTTTCCAAATCTCCCAACGGAATAACGCAAAGAACTACCCCGCTTAAATACCGTTTTGATGTAGCCATGAGTGGCCGTTTGGGAATTGAATTGCTGCCTGCCGATTTAAATACCTATGAAATCGAATTTGCAAAAAATGCTGTGAATATTTATAAAACTATTCGTCCTGTTATTCAGTTGGGCAACCTGTACCGGCTAAGTTCCCCCTACCAAAGCAGTCTTGTATCATTGATGTATGTTTCAGATGATTCCACCAAAGCTGTTGCATTTGTTTATCAAACCCAGCGCATGTTTGGCGATTTTTATCCTCCTATTAAATTGAATGGCCTCAACCCTGTTAAGAATTATAAAGTAACAGAAATAAATGTGGCTGCAAAAGACCAGAAGAAATTTACAGAAGCAGCGTCTGTTTACTCAGGTGAATTTTTAATGAAACAAGGCCTTAACTGTGTGTATTGGGGCAAACAAGGTGCTTTATCGGTAAACCTGATGAGTGAATTTGCAAGTGCTGTTTTTTTATTGGAAGAACAGTGATAATGACTTTATTAAAAATATTTTCTAAATCAAAATGAAAAATGAAATATACAACCCATCAAAAAATCTGGAGACGTTCTTTATTCAGATGCTTACTAATTGCTTGTACATTTTTTTCAACGGCCATAGCATTGGGGAACCATCCACCTATCAAAATCACCATTGCACCCAATCAACCGGGCTTAATTACTGCCATCATACAAAAGGCAATTGATTCATGTGGTGCAAATGGCGGAGGTGTAGTGTTTTTTCCGGCAGGAAATTTTACTACCGGTGGCATAGAGTTAAAAAGTAAAGTGACTTTACTAACTGAAAAAAGAACTATTATTTATGGAAGCGATCAATACACTGACTATGAAAATGACGCATTAATTTTTGGAGAAAATCTGTTAGATATCGCTATCCTGGGAGAAGGAATTATTGACGGGGTGGACTGTAAAAATCCCAATGGCGAAGAAGGATTTCGTGGGCCACATTGCATAAGGCTAATCAACTGCCGCAATATTTCCATCAAAAGCGTTACCATTAAAAATTCCGCCAACTGGGCTATTAACTGCAGGCTGTGCGTTAATGCCACTGTACAAAATGTTTCTATCCGTGGTGGACATGATGGCCTGCACACAAGGTTCTGCACAAATTTTAGAATCTCAGGTTGTGATTTCCGTACAGGAGATGATGCCTTTGCAGGCAACGATAATAAAGATTTTATCATTACCGATTGCAAAGTAAATACCTCCTGCAACGGTTTCAGGATGGGATGCTACAACTTTACTGTAAAAAGATGTAAGCTGTATGGGCCGGGAGAATACATTCACAAAAGCCAAAACCGGAGCAATATGCTTGCAGCCTTTGTCCATTTTTCCCCAGTGGATGAAAATCCAAAATTGGTTAGTGGCAACTGGCTGATAGAAGATGTAACCGTTGAAAATGTTGACCATTTTTATAGATACAATTATATAGACGGACTCTGGCAAACGGGGTACCCTGCCACCAGTATCCGTTTAAAAAATGTAAAAGCAACCAACCTGCTGAGTGCATTTAATATCGTAGGCGATACAGCACGCCAATTCAATCTTTCTATCCTAAACTCCACCTTCTCTTTTAGGGAAGGTGCCATATACACAGCAGATTCTTTTGAAGGAGTAAAAATGCAGGCCAATACATTTTTTTATGCCAGTAATTTTAACGAGGTAAAATTGCAAAAAGTTACTTTCCAAAAGCAAGATGCCCCGGTCCTTTTAAATTGCAAATCCGGAAATTCCCTCCTGCTGAATCTCATAAAATTAATTACCGGAAAAACTGCTGTTCCTTATTCAATTACTGCTGTTAAAAAAGTTATTAAAGATGGTACGGTATTAAATTTCTCTTCTAAAACAGTACTACAATAAAAAATATTTACCATACCATGTACAGGCTTTTTTTGCTCACTCTTATAATTGCTGCATTGGCATTTGTGTTTAAAAAAGATACTCTTAGTAAATGCAAAAAGGAAAAAGTATTTGAACTGATAGCGGGTAAAGCTACTATGAAAATATCCGCTAATGGTGGCAGAATTATTTCATTTCGATTCGGCAATATAGAACTGATAACAAATAAAAATGAGCATGAAAATTTTGGCTCAACTTTGTGGACATCTCCTCAAAGCGATTGGGGATGGCCCCCATACCCTTTCCTAGATACTGAAGAATATCCTGTTGAAAAAATTGGAGATACATTAAAAATGACCAGTAAACCTGATTTAAAAAGCGGGCTTCAATTTGAAAAAAAATTTGTTGCAATTGATAATCATTTTATTCGAATTGAATACTTGATTTGTAACGTAAGTAAAAAACCAAAAAAAGTTGCTGCTTGGGAAGTTACCCGTGTTCCTTGTGGTGGGCTGGCATTTTTTCCTGGAGGTGGCAAGGCAAATATTCCAGCATCAACCTTGATAACCAATTTATCAAAAGACAGTATTAACTGGGTATTAATTAATAAAACAACTACATCAGATCATCAAAAATTATTCGCCACTGCCAGTGAAGGCTGGCTGGCATATGCGTTTAACGATATGCTGTTTATTAAGCAGTTTCCAGATACAAAGCCGGAAGATTATTCTCCTGGTCAAGGCGAAGTAGAAATTTATTCCAACAAAGAAAAGAACTACGCTGAACTTGAAAATCATGGAGCTTATACTTTGCTTGAACCCGGCCAAGTTCTAAACTATGTTGTAAACTGGCACTTGTGTGTCATCCCCAAAACTTTCAGTAGTGATACAGGCATTGAGCAACTTTCATCTTTTACGAGAAATCAAATCAACGAGATTAAGAAACAATAAATATGAAAATAATTAACGATTTCAATATGGTTATAGATATTTCTTATATTTATTTCAACCAATATTTTAGCTTTGAAAGGAGAAATGAAGCAACGGAATAAATCGGCTCTTCTGTTTAACTGTGTAACATTTACAGGTATTCAGTTTTGCTAACTTTGCATTAATTAAAGTGCAAGAAAAAATGGCCCATCACCGAGACAAATGGCGAACTTTGTGAGATAATTAAAGTAGAAAACTCACATAGGGAGAAAACCAAAAGTATTAATTTCTCATTCTTACTAACCCTATTAGTGTTTCGGTAAAACTTTCAGGAGAATGACTGGCATAAAAGGCCATCCAGGTAATCATCAGAGCAACATAATTCATTAAACCTGTTGCATGGTTTGTAAGTAAACTCATGAGAGGTCGCTTACAAACCATGTAAAATTTATAGTCTATACCGATAGCAGTTATTTCAAAGATTGAATCCACAGCGCAATTTTTTTTGCATCTTCTTTTGGAACTTGCGGCATAGGCGGCATTTCTGTTGCATAGCCCGGCCAGTTTTGCGGTTGCGGATTATAAATTAATTTAATCATTTTTTCTGTTGAATAATTACGCTTTGCAATTTCCTTAAAAGCCGGTCCTACTTGCCGCTTATCAGCATTGTGGCAGGCAGCACAAGTATATTTTACTAACAAGGGTTTTAATGCAGCATAGGTTATTGATTTGGCTGATGTTGCTTTCTTTTTGTTTGCAGGATCATCGGGTGTGCCTGTTGAAGCACTTGCCTTTGTTGACGCATTGGGTTTTGTTTTGCCTGAATTTTTTGTGCTCACTTCAGTCATTACTAATTTTTTACCTTCAGCAATATTGTTAAGCGTATAGTAGCCCGTAGGATGCACCAGTGAATAAGAACCTGCCTTACTGGTAACTCCTTCTAAAGTGATGTTATGGATATAGTACCTGCGAAGATCATCGACAATTATCCTGGCCCTCATTCCATCGTCTGAAACCTTTACTCCCTTTATGCGGTGTTTTTTATTGTTTACTGTAGGGCTGCCATAAACCGGATGGTATTTATAAGTAAAACTTTCTACAGAATAAGCCGCTAAATCGGCTGCAGTATTTTTATCTACAGGTTGTGTAAACTCAATTTCAAAACCATCTGGCATCGACCGGATGGCTCTCATTTCAAATGGCGTACGGTTATTCCAGGTTAACCGTTGCAGGCCCTGGTTAGCCTCACCTGCAGAACCCCAGCCACGGTTGGTTTCGCCTACAAACAAAGAACCATCTTTTGCCCAGGCCATACGCAGTACACCTGACTGAAAACCACTTCTGAATTCCCAGGCTGCCCCCTGGTATTCTCCATTTATTTCTTCCATAAATACACGGCTTATTTTACTTTGCCCCTGGTCGCCTACCAGCAACTGCCCGGCAAAAGGGCCAAAAATACCGTCCGGGATTTTTAAAATTTCAGAATTGGAAATTCCTAAAACGCCATGTGGCAACCATACGGAAGGCAGTTGTAATTCCGGGATTTTTTGTTTTGCCTCAAACAAAGTGACGAATTTTTCGTCTACTACATTTTCTGGCTTTATGTATCTGCCCTCTGCATTTTTATTTTGTCTTGGGCCAACTACTTCGTACAATTGTTCTGTTGTAAGCTTTAGCGGCGAATTAGGCATACCTGTCCACCTCAGTCCTGCAGGGTGCCCGGCAAATGAACCCTTTTTTACATGCACTATACCGCCGGAACCCATCCAGTCACCCTGGTTGTCTGCATAAAATAATTCTCCGTCAATCATCCCCAGTCCACAGGGCGAACGTAAACCTGTAGCCCACGGTTCCATTGTTCCATCTTCATAAATATGCATCATCCATCCACGCCAGGGAACACGGCTTTCACCACGCCACCATTCTTCATTTCCAAAAGCTACATTACCTGAAACAAAGAAAGATCCGTCAGGCGCAAGCTTTGGGCCGAAACTATATTCATGATAATGCCCTGATATAGGCCATGAAAAAATGGTTTGATAGAAATCGGCTTTGCCATCTTTATTTTTATCTACCAGCTTTGTTAGTTCACCACGCTGTGCACAATACAAGGCGCCGTCTTTATAAACAAGGCCTAACACCTCATGTAAACCACTGGCATACTTTCTAAAATACGGTCGCTGCCCTGTAGGATTTTCTATAATGTACACATCACCACGCCGGGTAGCAACGCCCAGGTCGCCATTTGGCAACACCGTTAGCCCGCCTACTTCCAACACAATACCCTCTGGTGCAATCATTTTTATTATCTTAAAATAATCTTCTTCTTTCGGCGACTCCTGTGCAAACGTTGCAAAAGAAAATAAGGAGATAGCAACTACCTGTAAAACAGTTTTACTAAATATATAATTGATTAATGGCTTCATAATTAAAATTTAAAAAAGTACAGAATAAATGAGTTTAGATTGCACAGGAACCAACAGCTCTTTACGGCCATTTATATCCCGTATAAAAGGGGCGGCACTACCAGTATCGTCAATACGCAAATAATAAGATTTGTCATCAACGAGGTAAAAGCCATCTGATACCAACTCAATATTTTTGCCTTCGGCCAGCCTTGCATAAGAGTTTGCGCCGGCATTTTTCAGATTGATTTCACGGCGCAGTCCTTCTCCATTTTCCAATACGGTTGTTGCATCCGTTACTTCAATACCGGCGATAAAATACATAAAGGCCGGCCGGTCTTTTTCATCCATTGCATACCCTTTGGTACGGAACGAACTACCTGCTGTATCTGTTACCCAGGGCATTTGTGCCGTTGATAAATTTTGGATAAAAAAATTGGGTGCACCAAAATAAATAATAGTTCCAGCCGGACGGCTTGATCCATCTCCCCTGTCGTGCCACATGGGCGTGGCATCTAAAAAATTTCCACGCCAGGCTTGTATCAGCATACCTCTATCTAAATCGTAAGTATAATGTAGTTGCTGTGGGCTACCAACATTTACGGCATGTGTAATTCTTTCTGAACCTGGAATGTCCATAAAACTTCTCAAGCTGGTATTTGTATTCGCCGCTACAAGTATCGGGTCTGGTATTTCATGGGTACTTGTAGTTGCATCGCTTAATGAATATTCCCGGATACCGGGGCCTGCCAACGTTAACCCAAGAGCAGGTTTATCCCAACTTACAAATTTTGAATATGATAATTCGAAAGGCAATTTGCCTTCCGGTAAATTTGTTTTTCCGCTTCCCCAACCCGTTTCAGGCACAACTACCTGATTATTTATTTTTAACATCCCAACGCCCCCGGAAGCATTCAGGCGAAAATTATATTCACCTGCTTCTTTCACGGTTAAAGTTCCTGTGTAGCGAATGATGAATTCGTTGTCAATTTTATTTACATCAGTGTTTATAATAAAAGTACTTCCTTGTGCCGCAGGTGTAAGTTTTAAAAAGTCGGGTTCTTTTTCAAATTTGCCTTTATAGATTTTATAATTGAGATCAGTAAGTATTGGCGCCGTCTTATCATAATTTTTATAAACAACGTTTCTAAAAGCTACTGCACCATGGTCGCCCTGGATACGCAACGGCCCCATCGGTACCTCATCATTTTTCATTGCGCCTCTTGTAGGCCCGGATAGCTCTATGTTTTCATGAATGGTAACGCCATTTAACTGAACGCTTATCATCCTTGCGTTTTCAATTTTACGGCCCGAAGCATCGAAGCGTGGCGCCTGAAATGAAATACTCAGGCGCTGCCACAGCCCCGGGGCCCGGCTTGCGTTTTGACGTGGTGCATAGCCCTCGTACCCTTCATTGCTTTTTCCCCGGCCCTCATCCCAACGGTCATAAATGCCACCATTATCTCCTGGCTTTGGGTTTAGTACACCCCAGCTATCAAGCAGTTGAACTTCGTAACGCCCCTGTAAATAAATTCCAGAGTTTGAGCCTTTGGCCATCATATACTCTAATTCAATATCAATATCACCATGCTGCAGGTTGCTGTACAGATCGCCTGCTGCAACCTTTTTATTAGGCAGGTTAACCAGTATCCCTTTGCCAGCTGATGTTTTTAAAAGGTCATGTTCTTTCATATCAGCGGTAGCATCTCCTGCAACCTGCCAATTTGTTGGCGGGGCTTGAAAAGCAGAAAGATCATTAAGGGAAAGTGATGTTTGTGATGTGGCGGAAGTACAGCAAAAGGAGCTGCAAAAAAACAAAATAATAAAAGAAAACGATTTGTGTTGTTTCATGAAAAAAATTTAGGTGGAAAGATATTTAAAACGTTTGGTTTGAATAGGTATATTTAATTCTATTAGTAGTTAAAAAAATCATTACTTATTTGCTGTTGCTGTGCTGCCAAGGCAACGGTTCAATAAATTTTTAGTCATCTGCTGCACCCTTGCATCGGGGGTAGAAAATTTCAACGATCTGTATTCTTTACTCCCCTGGTTGCAAACAGGACTTTGATAGCCCGGTGGCATTGACAACAACATGCTCCAGAAACAGGTTCCTGCATTGAATACAAAATTGCCTTTGCCTGTTGTGTACATGGTAGCTGAATGATCCGGTGCTGCCGTATCAGCGTACTTATTTGGATAAATTTTGTTTTGAGCCAGCACTACCAGGTCTTTCTGATTGCCCAGGGGAAGGCCATGATATTCCCAGCCGACTAAATCAGGGATTGAATCATTTAGTTTCATACCCGTATTCTGATACAACCAATGATCGGGCGACTTGCAAACAAAAGAAGAGTAACCCACTCCATAAGAAGAAGCACCCAACAGATCCTGTTCGTTTTTAAATTCCCTTTCCGGCAAGCGGCCGGTTACCCTGCCAGACCTTCCATCTGTTGCGGGGGATACATAGATTTTCCCGTCCAAAGAATTGCCGCAAAGAAATAACATGTTCACTCCTGCATCCCGGGCTGCTGATGCATTCTTAAACATTTGATCTGTCCAATATTCATCATGTCCAACAGAAAGAAAAGCTTTTGTTCTTAAAAGCGCAGCAGCATCTGCATGTGTATCCAGGTTTGAAATATAGCTTACATCATATCCTTCTTTTTCCATCCAGAAAGCCATGGGAAACTCCCATAAAAGAAACTCGCCGCCACCATTGCTCAAGGGATTAAAATCGGAAGGAAGACCGTTTACATACAAACTATACGGCCTGTCAAAACTAATGCTGGCCCCGTTGGTATTTACCCAGGGCTGCTGTCCTTCATCATACATACTGTGCCATTGCGGCCAGCGGTTATAAGCCTGCCAGGTAAGATCGGCGCATTGAAAAAGGAAGTCCGTTTTCCGCTCATCTTTCACAATAAAAACTACATAGGCCTGACTGCTGTCTTTTTTTGCGGAAATTTTTCCGAGATACACTCCGCTCACCCAATCGTTGGGTATGGTGATTGTTACTGCCGTATCCCACCGGCATTCGAAGAAATTGGTTTTCTTATCCGCAACAGGAACGATTTGCGGCTTGCCTTTAAGATTGCTGAAAGATTTCACTAAATGTCCTCCTTTGCCGCCATAATAACCCATACGGAAAATATCCAAAGAATAATCGGATGCCGGATCGGCGCTCACAAAAACCTGCAATTCCTCCCCTGCCTTAATGCTTGTATGAGAGCAATATCCTTCCACCTGTTTACGTCTGCAAAACTGATGATCAGGATAACTGCATGTATCAAAAGGCACTTTTATAAGCCACTCCGAAGTGCCTTCCTTTTTATTTTCTTCAATAATTGCATTTGTAGCAGTCTGTTGGTGATTGCAAGATGCTAATAAAAAAAAGACCATGATACAGTAAATGAAAATCTGGTAGTACCTTATTTGTTTCATAATAATTCAGTCAATTGTTAAAAATTTATTATTTAAGATTATTCAGCAGCACCGGCGTTTTTTATCACGACACCTGGCTTTTTTCAACATCTTCGTACCCTACCTGGTTTTTAGCTCTGGCATAATATCGTTCTTGATTGCCGGCAACCTTTTATCTTATTTAATTCATTCTTTTTTTCACATGGGCCCTGATACGAACTGGCTACACTCCTTTAGCAACCGAAAGGCCTACCAATAGATGCGGATGATGGGCTTAAGTTTTTCTGTAATAGCAATTGTCAACAGATGGTTTGTAAAAGTATATTCCCTCTTACGTTTCCCATTCACGGTTATCCTGGAAGGGGCACGTTCACAATAAGCTTTAAAGTTTCCGCCTTCATACAAGTCAATTTTAACCATACCCACCTTCCATTCTTCATTCAAAACAGTTGCAGGCGCATTGTATTTATTTGTTAGTCCTAAAGCAGCAAAACCTTTGTGAACAGGAATTACATAGAACAATTGATAACCCATGCGATTCAACTGTACCGGAAAACTATCATCCCGCCTGGCCGTGTTTAAACAGCGTGAAAAAAATTCATACATTACAAACTCCTCACCTTTTAAATTCCCCACATCAGATGGTTTGATAATACCCCTTACCATATCCGTATCAGCTACATTCCATACTCCTAACAAACCTGCCTTTCCCACCATAGAAAATGCCTTAAATATTTTTTTATCCTGTACCTGGAACAAACAATCTTCAGCTGGCAGCAGGGGCGTTTCACTTCGAATAATTCTTCCGTCATTATATACCAATGGCCTCAACACATCGAATTTCTGTTGTCCAATGTTGTCTGTAATATAAACGGGTCCGCAGTTAATAGCTCTTGCTATGGCATGAAAAACGGCATTCGGATTATGTGATTGAAACAAATCAAAATCGGGGTAAACCATTTGGCCAAAATAAATAGAATTATAAATGGCCTGAAGCACATGTGCTGCTGCATTGCCTTTTTGCAGGTTGTAGTTTTCATTTGCACTGTATGGAAAATAGTCTTCCACACACCTTGCTACCGCAGACGATCCAAAATTCAGATAAGCTTCTGCTGTCATATCCATACAATTGATGATGGCTCCACTGAAGTATTTGTTTACAGAGGAATACAAAGCCTTATGCATTGAATCAGATAAAGTAAAGAGAGGATAATTATTGACGGCCATTCTCTCTGTTACCGACTGGTTGTCTACCTTCACAAAATCGAACCCCTGTTGTTTTAAATAACGATGCCAGTTGTCGTAAAACGCTTTCAGCGAATCACTTTCAGGCTTTATGAAGTAATACGTTTTTAATGGTGCATCTTCTATATCAGGTCTTTCTTTTTGTGTCCATGAAAACAAATCGTTTGCATAATGTTTACCTAAAGAAGAATGAGGATCAATACCATTCCAAAGCCCGTTAAATGCATGCCAGACGCCCATGTATTTTACACCGTACTGTTGCTTCAGATTATCAATAACAGGTTTAAACCCGGAAGGGAATTGTTTCGGGTTGGGTTCAAATGATTGCAATGCATTGTTTGTATTTTGAAACCATCCATCATCAATCAGCATCCACCCGATAGGGAACCGGTTATCTGAAAAGCTTTTTGCCGCCTTTATTAACAATTCATCATTTAGATTATGCCCGTTATCCGATGCATTCCACGTACACCATCCAATGTAATTGAAAAGGTCGGGAAATTTTTTCTTTATGCGAAGGTTCTCAGGTTTTCCTATTGCCTGCAACGCTGTACGATAAATTCTCTCAAACAATTCATAGGGATCTTTACCAAACGCAACAGCCATGGCCGGTATTACTGTTTCGTCTTTATTTTCTGCATAACTAACAGCCTTACTTCCCCAACTACTTCCGTTACTACCAATTGTTGTTCTAAAACCATTTCCGCTTAAAGGAAGTGAGGCACCATACACACCATCGTTATACTGCCAGTAAAAAAACTGCACATCCCAGTCGGGCATTTGTGAAGGTTCCTTTATTTGCACAGGTTCAGTCCAACTGTTCCAGGGTTTATATCGCCGTAAAGCCACACCCTGTTTGTAACCGGCAGCATCGTTAAAAAATATTCCGGCATAATCTTTTGCATTCATTTTTTGGTTACCAGTTAATACGTTTAATAATACTACATCATTCACTATTTTATGTTGTGATTGAGCGGATTTATTGTTCTGCAGTAAGGCAATACCACCAGACAATCTTTCTTTACTGTTCCATTTTAAAATCAGTTTTCCTGACGCATCAACAATTACTTCTGTTTGTTGGGCATAAGAAATAGTTACAAACAGCGGTAGAAAAAATAGTAGATATATTTTCATAGTTTTGGGAATTAATCTTGTTATTATCTGACAGCCTGACGGGGATGTGTGTAAAACAAAAGGCTGGTACAAAACTCCTCCTACAGTTAGTTTGTTCCATTTCACTGTTGCTGCAAACATATTAAGCTATATTTTTATTGGGTGCAATAGTATTACATCGTGTATAGGAATGGTTGCCGCAAAAACCTGAGCCGTAGTTCCTGTATACTTGTGTTTCTATATATCTTTAATTAGAAAATTTCAAAAAAAGTTATAATCACTGCAGTTAATGGCTATTTTTTTTTGTTGTTGACTTCTGTTAAAAAAGCAAATAGCCGTACTCCTCTTTATCCAAAATTTTGTAGCCTTGTATAGCTGAAGCATCCTCGTCTATTGTAATGGCCTCTTTGTTAGTGAGCAAAACATTTGTTTGTTTACTCGTTTTCCGTAAATCGTCACCAGCAATCAGCGGCTCAGCCAGCATGTACCATAAACTAATATGTGCCTGTTCTTCTTCTGCTGTTAACACGCCGTTTCCAACTTCCAGCTGAGAATCATGCTATAAAAGATCTTGTCATAAATATTTTATTTACACAACAAAGATACCGTTGTAACAAAAAAATATTCCCTATACACTTTCCAAAAATTGAAGAAAATAAGTGAACCCAATTTTTACAAAACGTAATACCAGAATTTACTGCTTGTGAAAGTAGGCAGCTAAATTAAAAAACCGTACTGCACTGTGCTGTAAACGGCAATCGCATAAATTGATATATTCACACATAAATTATTTTTTATGAACAAACTAACCTTGTCTTTATTTAGCCTGATTTTATTCACGCTTTTGAACGCTTCCTGTAATAACCAGGCAGCTAACAACACAACTAAAGAAGAAATGGCGGCGCAACCGGCCGGCTGGAATATGGGCGTTGCTTTGTATTCCTTCAATTTATTCCCTTTTGATGTGGCCTTAAGTAAAGCTGATAGTGCCGGAGTGAAATTTGTAGAAGGTTTTTCTTTTCATGCGCTGAAAGGAGAATTTAAGGACAGCACGATGGGACAAATTTCTATGCATGGTGTAAACAGGATGAAGCAAATGCTTGATAGCAGGGGAATAAAAATGAAATCAATGTATGTTTCCGAAGCTAAAGATGTAAATGAATGGAAGGGCTATTTTGAAAAGGCGAAAATTTTAGGAATGGAATTTTTGGTTTGTGAACCGGATAAAGCCCATTGGGATATCATTGACAGCCTGGGAGGGATTTACAATATAAAAATCGCCATTCATGAACATGCCAAAACATCCAGCATTTACTGGCACCCCGATTCTGTACTGGCCGCTATAAAAGGCCATAAAAATATTGGCGCCTGTGCCGATCTTGGGCATTGGGCAAGAAGTGGATTAGACCCTGCAAAATGTTTGAACCAACTAAAAGGACATATCCTTGGCATTCATTTAAAAGACATCGCTCAATTCAACAATACGGAGGCTGAAGATGTAATTGTTGGAAAAGGAACAATTAATTTCTCAGCGGTAATCAAAGAATTGAAAGAGCAAGATTTTAAAGGGATTATCTACATGGAATGTGAACACAAAATGAGCGATAATGTTGCTGATATTATAGCATCAATACAATATTTCAACCGGTTAACGGAAGAGTAGCGGTAAAAAAATACCTGTTAAGCCCTGCCACTTTACTACGGTAGGGCACACTTTTTTTTAAGAACCGCCATACTAACCCCTCTCTTATACAACTGTCGAATATCTTAAATTACCGACCTGTTGCTACTGCTTTTATTGTTAGTTACTGTCAGGCTTTATTTCGCCAGCACTTCCTTTATCAACTTAATAGAGATGAGGCTTTGGTGTAGTTTTAAATGAATAGGTATATTTCAATTTTACGTTGAATTGTGAAAAATGTTTCATGGTCTCACGGTGTTGTTCCTTCATACAATTGCAGTTCAATTTGCCAGTTCCGTTTTTGACAGCCAGGATTGGTATGCACCAACCTTATATAAACGACATTGAATTATAATAGGATTACATGCAGTTTTACATTTCGCACAAATTGCAATTGTAATTTTCAATTATTTTTTTGTCTTTAATTTTATTGTAAATGATTGAGTCATAAAGGCATAATATTCATAGTTATTTCCGGTATAATCTCCGGCAAACATTATGGTACCAGATAGGCCGTCTTTACCCCACCACTTATTAGGTATTTGAGGCAAATAGCACGAATGTTTAGCACCTCCCCATGGTTTTTCATTGTAAAATATTTTCCATGGCCCCCAAGGGTATTCGCTTTCGTACAACTGCAATTCAGAAGCTTTATCCCATGTTCTCCACTCTTTAACAGAAGCATATTCGTTATGAGGAACCACATCACTGTATATTCCGAGAATATATCGCTTCAATACTTTGTTGTAAGAAATGGTGGGATGCCCAACATGCCCCGGATCTTTAAAAACGGGATAGCTCTCCTCCTCATCCTTCGACCATTCAGGCGTATTATTTTTAATCGCCGATAAAAACTGCCATGCCTGGCGGTTTATGATACTGTCTTTATGTACCCTGGCCATAAAAACATGATCACCTGTTTCCCAGCTCCCATCGTTTGACAGGGCATAAACATACGGCGAAAACCCATTGGGCACATCACTATATCCAGGGCCAAAATTTAAAAATGTAAGGCCAGCAAACTTTGGCCCCAGGAAGCGTGCTGTTGTAGCATCCGGAACGTTGGTCCAGGTTTTGCCAAAATCAGTCGATTTGATAATGCCGGCTATTCCGTAGTTTTTTGAATAGGTAGAAGAAAAATGCATATTGCTTAACATAGTTGAATCTTTGACACCAGCAAAACAATCATACAGTTCTAACCGAGGCCTGATTGAATCAAAAAATGGAATGTTTCGTTGGAGATTCCAGTCATAATCGTAAATAGAAACATACAGTAAAGAATCCACTGCAATAATTCCATCTACATACCTGTTAAGCATTTTATCTTTAGGCATCATTTTACGAAAAGGAATTTCCATAAAATCAGTTACCGTTGCTACTTTGTGGTTTGGAGGTGTGCCGGTTACTTTAAGCACATGCGCATAATTTATGGGCCCACCAAAATTTTTACCATCATCCTCCAAAACATAAATAGCATCATCAATGCCCCAGGTCCACCAATGCATGTCAGATCCTGTTCCCGGATATTTATATGCATCCGAACTCCATTGAAAAGAGTCAATTAAATCACTTTTCGGGTAAGGTATTTCCCGATGATGTTTGCTAAGATTGCTTTTCGGGTAACCCGTATTCCGGGGTGTTACCTGGCTATGCAAATTCAGGGTTGAAAGCGCCACAAGTAAAAATGAAAAATATTTGGTTGTCATCCTGCTATGTTATTTATTTGAAAATGTATTTATGCTGCTTAGTTACACCTATGCGGCTACTCAATAATTATTACCTCGTCGGCATTTGTTCTATTAACAATTAAAATTCCTCCTGCTGTAAGCTCCTGCCATTTAAACCCTGCAGCTTTATCATCCATCATTTCATGAGCCGGCTTTCTGTTAAATAATATGGTAGCCGGTTTTTGCGCTAACCTGATTATTTCGCGGCCGTGTGTGGCATAAGTGTTGTATTTCAATTTGATTTTACCAGCAGGTTGATCATCAAACTGATATTTTTTATAGGGGCTATTTTTATACTCGGCAAATTGAATAACAGAAGTGGAAGAGAGAATATGATCTTCATCTGCAGGCGCTAACTGAGGCATAGCTGCGAAAGCCCTCAGGTAATGCCTTACGTAATCACCATAGCCATCGGTTAACCAATTCTCATCTTGCGGATACCTGTTCTTGCCGTCAGTATCTACCATGTATGTAGCCCAGTTTAAAGTACGGATGGCATTTTCTTTATAGCTGCTATCACCAGTAAGGGCCACGTATTGCAGCTCTGCAGAAGCCTGCCTTGATGAATGGCTGTTGCCCGGTGTTTGATAAGCCGTTTGTTCGTTTACCACAATCACGCCATATTTTTCCCATGTTTTATTGCCAACGGTTGCATATACCCATTTAAAAATATCTTTCACCTGTGTTTTCCATTGAGGGAAATATTGTGGATGGTTCATCATAAACTGTGCAAAGCTGATGGCATTAATCTGTGTATCGCTCCAGCCGGGGATATCTTCAAAAAATGGCCCCCAGCGATTGTTTTGCAAGGGATATTTTTTCATCCAGGCAAGAATGGTATCAAATGCTTTTTGGTAAGCCCGTGTATCTCCTTTTTTCATTTCTATTAATGATAAAAACAATTCCAGCGTTGCTGACCAATTGCTGGTGTAGCTACTTAACTGTACCTCTTTTCTACTACCACTGTTATCTTTTAATTTACCTGCTTTGTTATTTAATGCATGCACTTTGAATGGCAAAGGTGACGCTTCATAATTGCCGGTAACGGTGTGCCGGGCAAGTGTGTTGGCGATTTTTACGGCAGACTCAAGGTAAATACCACCTGGCGTTTGTCCATGGTTTCTGTTACCAATTAATTTGTAAAGCTGTACTAATTCATGGCCAAACGAACCGGCTTTGTCGGGCTGTGTGTAGTATTTACCAATTACCATATCGCCATCGTAGATGCCTGAGTAAATTAAAGTATTGTAAGGATAAGGAATATCCGGCCATGCTGCCGATGAAGGAGATAAACCATGGCTCAGATAGTAGTCGGCCATAAATCTCATATTTTCCTTAATCCGTTCATCGCCTGCATACAGGTATAATAAACGCCAGGAAGAAAGGGCCATCTGTATCTGGTCGCCACCGATGCCCCTCAGGTCATTTACACCGGGAGTCCATACCTGGTGGTTCATGTAATAAGGCAGGCCGTTCATATCAATACGCATGGTATCCCAGAAATGCCAAACCGACATCACTGCATTGCTATATGCTTTGCCCGGATCGCTGGAATACCAGGGAACAATTTTTCCTGACTGATCTACTTTAATATCATGATAAATAAGTTTTTCAGTTTGTGCAAAAACTATATAAGAATTCATCATGCACAGCATTAATAAATATTTTTTCATACAAAGGTTTTAATACAATTCCGTTTAGTTAAGGGGTTAGTTAACAGTTGTTAATCGCAAGCTGCTATCTATTTCTTCTTCAACCCCTCAAGATATTCCAACAGATTCGCCAAATCCTGTGCCGACATATTTTCGTACAACCCTTCTGTCATCATAGATTGTTTCATCTGGGTCATAGTTTGCACAGCGCTTGTTTTAATTTGCTGGTGTGAACCGCCGGGAAATTTGATGTCAATATCTGTTTCTGTTTTACTGGAGATGATACCTGAAATGGTAGAACCATCTTTCATTTTTAATTGCCATCCTTCGTAACCAAAACCAATACCAGCCGAAGTATGTACAATAGATTCCAGCAGCCCTTCTTTAGGTAACTTGGAACCAATCTCAGAAAGCCCCGGGCCAAAATCATAGCCAACATTATTTACCTTGTGGCAAACTGCACAACTTACAGCAAATATTTTTTTACCATCTTCGGCATTGGCTTTTAGTGCAACTAATTCCTTCATAGTTGGCGCAGGTTTAGCTGTATTGCTTTTGCCATCATCCGGCAAGTAACTGGCGGCTTCTGTACGCACGGCTGCCCGCCATGCGCCACTTACACTGGCCACCACATCTGGTACTAATACTGCCGGCACTTTTTTATTTTTTAAAATCTCCAGTACCCTTTCTTCACCACTCCCGCTATTGCCAATTCTATGTGCCGCCTGCTTTCTTAAAGCCGTGGCATATTTATTTGATAAGGTAATTGTCTGCAGCATGTCGACTGATCCCTTACTGCCAACGCCTGCCAATGCAGCCAGTAAACTATATTGTTGGGTAGTATCTTTTCCATTGAACACATTCCATATCAATTTACTTCCGCCAAGCTGTAATAATAAACCTGCGGCATTTTTACCAACAGATTCATGGGGTTTATTGATGGCCAATTGCAACAGATTTTTATTTTGTGATTTTACTTCGTAACGGCTTACCAGTTCAATGTATTCATCTGTTCCGTTTACCGATTGCAATACTTCGCCTAATGCTTTTTGTGCTACAGCAGAATTGGTTACTGTTTTTATATCAAGCGCATACAGCACCAGTTTATTTAAAGCAATATCATTGTTGGTATTATTGGCAACCATTGCCAGCAATCGTTTTGCTTTTGCCGGCCCGCCATTAAAATCAAAGGCCCTAAAATATCTTAACCTGTTTTGTAAAGGTTGTTTACTATCCGAAGCTAACGTGGCCAAATAGCTAACTGCCTTATCGGTACGGGCACGCCATACAATATCTGTAGTTGCATTGTTTTGCAAAGGGTCTTTTACCATGGCGAGGTAGGCAGTAAAAAAATTATCCCACTGCCTGTCTGCAGCAATACCGAGTGCTTCCAGGTACCAGCGGTCTTTGCCATCATGCTGCATGGCGAGTGTTGCCCATAAAGTTGCTGCTTCGGCAGATTTGTTGTGACGCAATGCCAGCGCACATTCACGGCGCACCTGTGGGTCACTGTCATGCACCAATGCGCTAACTACCCCTATTACATCCATGTTTAGTTCTACTGCAGCCCTGACAGCAGTAAT
>JAYWII010000076.1:0-42250 GCA_043788995.1 Chitinophagaceae bacterium
GTTACCGTACATTTTATTCTTTTCCATAAAACTACTTTAATGTGCGAATATTTTAAAACAAAACAGCATAATTTATGCGAAATCCGGTTAGGTTATGCAATGACACTGTAGAACCTTTGATAGTAAAATATTTATTAAAGTAAAACTAAGCAAATATGAAAACAGTCACATTCTTTTTTCTTTCTCTAATTTTCCTTGCATCTTGCTCTACCTCTAAAACCACGACAAGTACTGCACCATCCGTCCAACGCATCCCCGCAAAATTTGATTTCTCCCCACCCTCCCGGGAACAAGCCGGAACCACCAGCATCACCATTGCCATTGTCAAACCAACCTATGTTGGAAAGAACCCAGAATACTATGTACCACCCTTTAATGAAATGGCATCCAGTATGGGTAATGACTTCGAAGAACTCCTCACCGCCAAAGGCTTCACTATGAGAGGTCCCTTTGGTTCACGGGATGAAATGGTCTATAACGACAAGATCAATTCAAGCTTTGTGTTAGAGATCGGTATTGAACTGAACCCACGGTATAGCCGGAAATATTCCACGCATACCAAAACCAATTGGGGAGCCATCTTAAACACTAATTTACCCCCATCCACCTCCACCCGACGAATGAGTGGTGAAATCACGTTAGGAGGGAACTTAGTCATCAATGCAAAATCTGCACAGTATGGCGAATTGATCTGGAAAAAGAACATTGCCTTAGAACCCTCTTCCTTTACCTATGTCGGTTCAGTTTCCTGGGATGGTATCCCAACGATGGATGAAGAATTGAATAAGGATAACCAGGTGTATAACACCTTGTCAGCTCAGTTAGAAAAATTCTATACCAAAGCGCTCAACCTTGCCTGGCAGCAAATTGATCCTGCAGAAATGAAAACCATAGCTGAACAGGCGAAGAAGGCGGATAAGAAGTGAATCCGGGAATTAAATTTTCTGGATTCACAAGTATTAAGATTATAGATTCTAAAACAGCCATAAAATAAAATAGTGTCTCTTTCTTTTTTTTGTAGAAAATTACTCTATGACAATAGCAGAAGCAAGGCAGCAATTAATAGGAAAACGCAAAAGAAAAAGAATACTCCAAATAAAAAATGCAAGGGCTAAGCCTAAAGAATATTGCTCAGGAATATGGTGTATCACCATCACCCATCACAAACATATTCAGTATTATTCAAGAAAACTAATTTTAAAGACCATCCTGAAAATCAAAAATATGCAGACCTGCTTCAATATGGAGAACCTCCAATAAGAAAGAATAGAATGAAACCGCAGAAGTAAATTTGAGTGAAAATTCCATAGGTGAAAGGTTTATAATAAACTCAATTGGGGGTGTTTTCACCCCATAAAATTGCAAATTAAAGTATACGCTTGCCGCTTCGTAACTATTTTGCTTTTCATTAATTAATATACTGGATTCATTTTATTGTGTTATTTAACGACAAACTGGTTTTGCCCTGATGCAATTAGGACAATTTTAATATGCTTTTGATGCATTTATAAATTGGGTGTTTTTACTTAATTTGAATAGTAAATTTACTATTTATGTGAGTAGAATTCCGTATAGGAAGATTGAAGAATTCGAATTACTTTTAACAACGATAATCCTTAAACAACAAAGCTTAGATGCGGGTGACCTTTCGGATCTTTATTAAATGTCTTTTAAAATCGGGGCTTTGGTTATGTTTAAACCTTTTTTATGGGCTTGCTCCAATTTTGGTTATTAAATATTTAGGCTCACTTCATTTGAGAAGTGATTCTGATGAAGTATCACAAGAAGAGATTAAAAAGCTGGTGCAGGAATGCTCCATACTTTTTATTCTTTGTGTAGTTATGGGGGCCGTAACTATTGACTTTTTATTTTCAAGGATTAAAATGAGCAAAATAGCTTCAGGTTTAATGATAGCTCTCTCAGTAATACCATTGTTTCTTATTGGCATGCCTTATGCATTCCTAGTATTTGATAAGGATGGAGTACATACATTTAACAATCTTATAAAATTTCAAAACTGGTTTACTGTTTACTGCGTATTATATTGCATAATAGGTAAATCCGTATTATTTATCAAGGAGGAAAATACAAGATGACAGACACACTTTTTAATGCATCTTTAATAATTCTAGGACTTTGTTTTCTACTATTAATTCTGTTTTTTGGAATTTTTATTAGAAATAATGTAAAAAAGCCCAATTCTGGTAATGACCATTATAATTCTATGAGAAGGTCAGAAACAAAGCACGAATTGGTGATGCATAGGCATTAGATAGACTCTTAAGTAAGCTCATAAAGCTTACTTTTTTATTATATTGTTGTGGTTTAAATTAAAACCGCAATTGAAAGATTTATCCGCCTGAGTGACTAGCATCTTCAGTTCCATCTTTTTCAGTTTCTCATACAGAAACTTAATTTCCTATAAAATTATTCCGGGCCAAATCAGCAGATGCTTTTGTAAATAAATGATAGTAAAATATTTGATGAAATTTTACAACTGAATTATTCCAAAGCACGGTAAAAAGGTCTCATTCCGGCAGGCTTGGCAAAGTCTCCGCCAAACCAAAAGAGGACTTGCGATACATCCATCATAGCCTTTGAAGGAATCGCAAGACCTCTGTTGCCCTTCGGGTGGTTGCACCAGTGTGTCATAGCCGTTGCAGCTTCACCTGTCTTCATTCGGGGAACTTCTGTGTCTGTACAGTACCTTGTCTGAACTCCCATACCCATACTCCGCTTTCGCCCGGCTTCATTCGTGCCACCCCTTTGTATTGCTTCAGGGGAATGCATCCAACACACCAACCAGCACTCCTTCATTCCACCTGAACATACAAGCCACCCATACTCACTACACCATGCAACGCTTCATATGGGGCGTTCAAACAAGGACCTGTTCATCCACCCGTTCCCAATGATTGGTGCTCGCCGGCAATCTCTCCTTCGACTGCGGACAACCACGTTCCTCTATATGCTCATCCTTCGCACAGAGAATCGGGCTGTCCTTGCTCAAAGAACCAGGAAGTTAAGAAGTGAACTTTTGTACTGGTTCTTTAAGGAGCTATGATTCCGCATTGCATGCTTTCCATCATAGCCTCTCGGAGAGGCTCGCAAGCCACTTCCATTCTTCCAGTGGCTTTTGGCGGCTCGCTGGGCCGTCCTGGCTTCATTCCGGGCAAGTGTGCCGGAAGGGCTTGGCTTCTTTTGGCTGAGGGCTCTTTTACTAGGGCATTATATTTACAAACTAACTATCATTTTTGGTTAAATGAGATTGTGATTAGTTATATAAATGCGTAAAGTATAAAGAGCACAAAAAGAGGCTTAAAAAATTATTAGCGGCTATTAAGTAACGTTAGGCTTCAACTTAAAGAAGAAATTTGATATAACGTTTTTAATTGCGATTGCAAAAAAACTGATTGCCGAAAACCCGCAAACTGGTTGAATTAGTAGCATAACTTTACCAATACAATATAAAATAAGTAAATTGCTTAATCAGTTTTAAAAACCTAATAAAGTTTATAACAAAGCAACCGACTTAATATGAATGATCCACTAAGAGTGTTTATAAGCTATGCACATGAATCAGATGATTTTAGAGAATCTATCAGAAAACTTGCCATCTGGTTAAATAAGCAAGGTAAATTTAAATTAAAAGTTACCACTGATCATATACATTCTAATCGACCACCAAAACAAGGATGGCAATCATGGATGGAGGATCAAATTGAAGAATCAGATATTGTTTTAATCATTTGCACCCCCAAATATTTAAGAAGATTTCGAAAAAAAGAAGAACCAGGTATTGGCAAAGGAGTAGCTTTTGAAGGAGCAATAATTACGCAAGGCATTTACGATGATAGTATGCAAAATGAGAAATTTCATCCTTTAATTCCGGATGATGGTGATATTAAGAATGTTCCGGTGATTTTCAAGCCTTTTTTTAATCACTTAACTTTTCCAAAATTGAATGACAGAATTCTTAAACTTATACTTAATGAAAATGATACAATTGAAGAAGTTGATACACTGGTTGATGATTTGTGCATAAAAAAGGAAGCTGTTGCAATTTTAGAAAATCAAATTGTAAGTGAGATAATAGAAAAAAAAGAAACAAAAAAAGTTATGAATTCGATTCATGAAATGGTTCGAAGCTTTTTAAGCCTTACCGATATTCAAAAAATTACCATCGCAAAAAAACTAAAAATCTGGAGTACTGAATTGAATAAACTAATTCCGGCTGACAGAGATAAAGAAATTTTTAAAACTATAAAAGAAAAAAATATCATTGATAAAATTTGGGATGAAATCAACAATATAAAACCATTTAAACATAATATAAATCCATTTAAATAATATGTCAAATTATAAAGCAAGAGAGTATTTCTATGACTGGTACAAAACTTTACCGATCAATATTGATGAAGAGACCGGAAATAAACGGATTGAGGCAATAGATATTATTTTAGAAAATGATGATGAGGGTTTTTGGTTTGACTTGTTAAATCTTTATTTTAAAGTCAAGCCTGTAAGTAAAGAAAACAAAGGAATATTCGTAAATGAATTTCATGAAAAGGATGCCACTTTTCCACTCTCAAAAAATGACAATATTATTCAGACCTTAGCAGGGATATGTTTATGTATACTTTTTGATGAACAGACAAGCCAGTTAAATGACAAGCTTTCTTATGCAATTTTAAATTCCAACTTTTATAATCAATTAAAGTTGAACACTAAAATTCCAGTAACGGAATATGCGGTAGAATACTTAAAACGAGATGGAGATAGAGTCAAAAAAGAAGCGGATAGCAGTGACGTTGAAGATTTGGAAATCCTCGAAGAGTTGGATATCGAATTAACTACGACTAATAGAGCTTTAGCGCCTGCAGAAACACTTTCTATAATAAAATCTATCAATACTTTACATACTAGCAATTTACTTCTTAGAGAGGAACTGGATGTGCTGTGGTGGTTAATGGGTGAATTTTCGATAAATGGAAGTGAATACTTTAATAAATTAGGTCTTCAATCTATGATATTTCTTGGAGCCAAAGACTTAAGTGAATTAACACTTATTTCACAATCGTTGAAATCATCTATAAGCTTTTTGAAAAAAACTTTATATCTATCAAATAATGGCAAAAATATAGATTCGAAAACAAGCATTGTTGAAGCCGCAAAAAGCCTCACTGAATCACAATTTGATTTAATTACCAATGTTGATAATATTTCTATTTACACTCCATGTCTTAACATTTTAAACAAACTGAAAATTCAAAAAATTACAGATGATTCAATAAGCACTATCTGTGGCAATGTCGGCTTTGACATTAGTAAGACTATTTCACCAATAGAGTTAAGTAAACAGCTTTATGAAGAATACATTTATTTAAAACAATTTTAAAAATGGAAGACCTTCAGATAAAAAAATGTCGTCAAGAAAATTGTAAAGTATCTATAGATGGGAAATGTTTAGAGAGCTTAGATTTAGATACTTGTCCACATTTTTATTTTGAAGATAAACCAGATATTGTAGATATTGAAGAAAACCAAGACGAGTCGGAAGATAGATTGACGAAGCTAAATGAAAAAAAGGTGGCATTATTTACTGGTCAAGCTTTAGCTGTCGAAAATATCCAACTAATTTCAAACCAATATTTTTGTCAAAAGATATTTATACTTGGTGAATCAGGAAGTGGAAAAACCACACTAATAGCCACAATATTTGACTTATTTCAAAAGAATACCATAAACGACTTACAATTTGCTGGCTCGTTAACACAAATCGGTTTCGAAGAAAGATGCCACCTAGCTAGATTTAACTCAGAGGCTGTTGTTCCTGCGACTGAGAAAACAAAGTCACCAGAATTTGATTTTCTTCACTTAGCTATTAAGAAAAACTCTTCTGAAGAAAATATTCACCTCCTTCTTTCTGATATATCTGGAGAAAAATTGAAAAGTGCAAGCAGCTCTAGTATGGCCATCAGAGAATTAAAACTAATGGAGCAGGCTGATAAAATTGTGATCGTATTAGATGGGGCTAAAGTTTCAAACAAATTCGAAAGGCCTGCAGTTCTATTTCAAGCAGAAAATCTCATTCAACGAGCAATTGATGAAAAGATTTTTAACAAGAAAACAGATATAAATATAGTTTTATCCAAATGGGACATTTTTGCAGAGGATGGAAATTTTAATTTTCAAAATATCATTGAGATACCATTTTCAAAAAAATTCGGTGATAAAGTTGGCATCCTAAAGTTTTCCCAATTGGCTTCTCGACCTGAAATTAATTTCGATAAAATTCCATTGGGCTACGGTATTTATAATTTAATTACTGACTGGATGACATTATGCGAAGAAATGCCAGAAATAAATAAAATATATAAAGAATTAGAAAATGAAAGATGGTTCAATAAATTTTCTCGCATAAATTAAATTTAGAATGGAAAGAAAAATTTTGTTTGTTGGTCTTCATGGAACTGGAAAAACCACTTTTATTGCAGCTTTCTGGTATTTCGTCAATTCTGATTCTCCAACTAAGAAATTTAAAATGGAAACGTTAGAAAGTGGTGAGCATGAATATTTAAATGGGATTTGTGAAAATTGGCTTCAATATAAAAATGTTTCAAGAACCAGCTTAAATGTGGATGTGAGTGAGGAGATAATTGTTTCACTGCGGAATCTTGAAACTGATAGCGTTGTAGAACTAAGTGTCCCCGATTTTTCAGGTGAAACTTTTAATACACACTTCCGAGATAGGGAATGGACGGAGAAGTTTGATCAATTAATAAATGAAATTTCAGGGTTAGTAATTTTTCTTAATCCCTGTGATACAAATAACAGACCGCAACTTATTTCCGATGAAAATGATGCGGCAAGAATTTTAGGAGATACTGAAATAAAAACAAATACAGGAATTGAATTCAATCCATGGTCGACGGATATGGTATCTAATCAAGTCAAATTAGTAGAGGAACTGCAATTTATTGTACATCAGAGGAGGCATGAAAAGCAATTGAAAGTTGCCATAATAATTTCTCTTTGGGATAAAGTAGAAAGTGAAGACGTTTCGATAGAACCTGAAATATGGTTAGTTAATAACTTACCCTTGTTGAACCAATACATACAATCGAATGATAAAATTTTTGAAAGTCGTGTATATGGAGTTAGTGCTCAAGGTTTAGATTATGATGAAACTGAAAAAAAGAATGAGATTGCAGAAAAAAAGCCAGAAGAAAGGATTATTGTAAAAACCTCAAAAGAAGTTTCGAATGACATTACAAAACCAATAATTTGGGTATCAGAATGAAAATCGCAATTGGACAAACACTTCACGGATATCTTAACGGGCACCAACTGCTATCTTCTTCAGTGAATCTAAACTCTGAAGAAAAAAAAATATTGCTATTTCAGTCTGATTTAACTGGGTCAAATATTCTGGATGGATTTAAAACATATTTAACTGGTTATCCAATCAAAAATTCCAAATATTATGCCTTTGCCAGAACATGGTATGCAAATGAAATGAGCAGACCAGGTTGCGTTTGGACTCATACTCTGTTGATCGAAATTTCAGATTTAGGTAAAATTCCTGAGCTATCAATTTTAAACAATTTTTTTATACGACCTGTTTTGGGACTTTACGAGACTTACGAGAAAAATATATTCTTGACTGAAATAGAGTTGAAGAAGAGTTTTTTGTTTGATTTGAATATCGAAACAAACAAGAAAAGGCAACTTCAAATTGGTCTTTTTGATTTCCCCCAAAAGGCAATTGTATTACCTGCCGAAAATTCTGATAAATTTGAAAATGAACTTTTATCGGTATGGAGTGATCAATGGCCTAGACTAAGGAGAAATTTTTCATTTTGTACAGGATCGTTAAGTTTGAAAAAGATAAATTCAGAAGATGCAGATATCCAAGTGGTACCTTCTTCACGAATAAATATTTTACTAAGGCAATTTCCAAACTATTTTATCCCTGAAAATATTGATGAAATATCTATGGAAAAGTGGGGAAAAATTGATAAATATCCTAAAATAAAATTAAGAAATTTTTTATGGACTTACGGCTCCGATATTTTGGGGAATCGTGCCAATTATCTTCCATTACTTGCAATATTTGAGGAAATAAATTCTGATAATTTTTCCATTAAAGAACTTTCCAGAAAAATAGAAGAATTCTATCCTTTAGTCAACCAGGCAAAATATCTGAAGACAAAGATTTTCGGAAGAGATTCGATCCTCCAAAATTCCTTGTCTGAAAAAGAAATTTTAAAGTTCTTAATTACGGCCGACAATTTAGATTTTACAGATCAAATCGAGTTATCTATTGATAATAGAATTACAGACTTATTGAAAAATAATGCAATTGAGGTGGCAGATTTAATAGTTCTTTGGAACAACGCTCAACCTAATAGAATATCAAATGAAGTTTGGAATAAATTAGATATATCAGAAAATCAACTTTACAATCTTTTCAAAAACGATACGACTTCGCTTAATATATTTAATACGCAAATTTTATCCTTGATATACTCAATAAATTTTTGGAAGAAACATACTGAATTTCAGGAAAAAATTATTGACTTCTTAGTTGCAAAAGAAGACATTCAATGGGAAAAAATTATCTTAATCTTACTTGAGGAAAAGAGCACATTAATATTTTATATTGCCAAATACCGTCCATACTGGACAGTTTATTTATCCCTTGAATGGTTGAATGACTCTAAACCAGAAGAGTATTTAATGAAAGAATGGTCAAAGGGTATTGTTGTTGATTACAGATTAGTTTTTTATGATTGGTTAAATAAAAATAGAACGAAGGTTGGGAGCAAAGTTTTTGCGTTAATTCTATTGTATGAAACTCCGCAAAGATTATTTAATCTGAATATGTCTGCTGAAATTTGGATAAGTTCTTATAATACTATGAAAGAACATAATCATGGGGTTAACATGATTTATTTTTCAGCATGCACATTGGCCTTCGGATTTCAAAATAAAATTGGAGCATCCAGTAAATTAGTAAAAGAATCGTTTCATGATGTCTTTAGTTACGCAGCAAGTTCAAAAATTCTGGATGATATTTGGTATTTAATACCTCAAGAAACGGATGGCGACCAAGAAGAATTTAAAATCTACAATTTTTTCAACTTGTTTTCAACCCAAACTCTTCCTAAAAAAAATCATGAAATAGAAAATTGGGATTATTGCGAATTACTAATTCGAACGATGGTTAATAAATTTATTAGATACGATTGGTCAACTCAAGTTTTTCTTGATACACAAAAAAATGCCCTAATATTTAGCAGAACGATGCTTTATTGTATCAGTATTAAAAAAGGGAGGAAATTTCTTATTAGAATAAATTCAGAGATTAAAAGTGGAAGATTAACTCCATTACCGTTTCAAAAGGAAATATTTGATAAATATCCGATTGATAATTATTAAAATACTTTTATCCCTAATACGCTCCAAAAGAATGCTACTGCAGTAATATATTTTAAGACTTCAAATCAATATACAAATTAGAGTGCCATTTTAAAAAACACTTTAAACAGCATTATTCATTTGGCTTCATTAATGAAATAGTAATAAATCTATATTCGGCCAGCTCCCCGCAAAGCTATTGGCTCATCACAATCGTCAGTAAAGGTCTACGCTCCATTTCATTGCGCTTGCCTGTTTCAGCAAAAAAATCTCCATCCCAATATTGGCTTTTTCTCATTTCTGTGGGATCGTATTTTTTTGCAGAAAACCTTGACTTCCTTCCACGCTTCTATTATGGGTTGCCTACGCTGACCGAATTTCTATTTTCTGCCGATATTTTAACTCAAAACAATTTTATGCAACAGTCTGTCAGGTTACGAACCATTATGAATATCTCATGGGAAATACAAAGGAAGAAAAAGTGTATTCGCTCGAAGGCCCTGGAGTCAGCCTGGGCAATCACACAGAACGAAGACATCACTATTTATTATCTGGTGCGAAAGCACAGTCATGTGGGTTATAAGAACAAGGTCAAGGTTCAGGAACTGTCTTTATTTAAACAAGTGTAAACAACTATTATTTATATTTAAAAAACAAAAACTATGGTACTTATTGGAAGATTAGTCAAAGACGCAGTTGTCGCACAACTAAAAAAGGGTGAACGCAAAGTGGTGAACTTCACCCTTGCAATGAATGATTCGTACAAGCCGAAAAACAGTGACAAGGTTGTTACTTTTACAACCTACGTCAACTGTTCGTACTGGATTAGTCCGAAGATTGCGGAGTGGCTCACTAAAGGAAGTCTGGTGGAAATTAGCGGACGGCTTTCAGTATCCGCATACAATGATATGCAGGGTGAAGCTAAAGGAACGCTCAACTTTCATGTTGATGCGATTAAGATTCACAGCAAAGGAAAGAATACTTCTGTACAGGCGCAGCCTGTACAGAAAGAAGAGGTTTCAGAAGACTTACCATTCTGAGTTTTGAAGCAAAAAAGCTTACGATCTTGAGGGTCGTAAGCTTGGTCTAAAAGCTAAATAAAAAAAGCTGGAGTATCCAGCTTAAATGAATGTAGTTAGAAAAAAGTAAGTGTTTCAGTTTTTGTCACAGAAGAATATTCTACTTTACATTTATCATTTTCTAAATACTTAGTTTTTTTATGAAAAAATGAATATATGAAATCATCGAAAGTAATAATCTTATTAATGTTGTTTTCTTTGAGTGTTAAAGCACAACAGACGTTAAATTATGAGGATTCGATAATTAACACACTTGCAGTATTTGAGAAATTTTTAGATAGAAATTATAAGGACATTGATGAGAATACTCTAATAAAGGCTTTGAACCGTACTGCAATACAGAAAAAATATGACCTAGAGATCATATGTAGAAATGAAGAACAAAAGATTTTAAAAGCTCAGAAAAATGAAATAACGAAATCATTTAGAAAACAAACAGTATTGATGCCATATGATTCGATATGGAGAAGAGATAGTATGAACTATTTCCAGTATTTCGATGAATTAAACTATGATCTGCCAAATAGGGAGATTCTCATTAAGTACAAAAATAGATTTCAAAAGACAAAGTCTAACAAGGAAAAGGTATTTGCTATGATTACTTATTTGGGAAATCTCTCGCATACCTTTCCCTATTTTACATCTAGTAATTCAGCAGTAAGGTATATAAACGACTTGCAATTTCAAATTAACGCATTAAAGTCTGATACAGCTAAAGCTTTTGCACTTGTTAATTTTTCTGAATTGCTGATTCAATTAGATATAACCCTTTTTCATAGATCGATACTCACAAATTTATTAGAAGCTGAGAAAATTTTATTTTCCCCATATCTGAATGAATTAGAAAAAATCAAGAGCGTAAATAAAAATAGACAGGTTGAAGAAAAAGTATATAAAAAATTTATATTGAGTTGCAAATACTCTGAAGTATTTTTTAATATCTACAATGACATTTTTAAAATACTCGGCCCAATAAACTTTGACGACAAGGATAATTCATTGCTGCCATTTAGACGAAAAGCTAATTCTTATGCTAGAACAGGATATAATATGTCTAAAATACTATTCGAAAATGGTAAGATTACTAGAGAAAAATTTGAATACTGGAGGGAAAAACTTTTAGAGGCTTTTGATTTTGTTCGGACCAAACCAGGTTCCTTTTATTCTAATCTGACCCGTGAACAACAATTTTATTCATTAGATAACTTGGAATATTTTTTATTAGAAGATTCAGCAAATTATAGTTGTCTGCATAGAGCGAGACTCTTTTCAATATTAAGTAATGCTTTTTTACAAAACAATAGACCTAAACAAGCAAAACAAGCTTTATATATTGGCTTAAAATTTTTAATTGAAGATCAAAGATTTAATCCATATGAGAATGAGGGAATGCTATTCATGTTTAAGTATTTATTTAATTTGTTTCATATTCGTAATTCTGTCGATAGAAATTACTTTCACTTAAATTCTAATATCATACCCCTGTTCAAGGCATTTCGATTACTTTACGATCAAAATGAATTTAACCAGAGTTTTTGTGAATCGAATGTATCGAAATTACTAATCCTTTGTTTAAATAATGAAACTAAAGAAGCTAAAGAATTTCTATCTAATCTAAAAAAAGATTACTTGAAAATTTTATCGAGAGATAGACAAACCATTGGGAATGACGATGATGTTACACTTTGTCTCGCAGCATTATATTTCATCCAAGATGAATTGGGATGGCAAGATAAAGCAGGTGATACAATCATTAGTTTCTCTGGTATTCCAGTACGAATAGATAGTCTTCTGATCAAGGGTTTTCATTCGCCGTATTCTTCTTTTTTGCAGGATCGATACTTATTAGAGAGATTTAGTGATATCGAACAGACCGAATTAAATGTTTGGTGGAGACAACGCCAAAGAAGTCTTTACTCTCAGATAGATAACCTGAAAAACCTCAAAAATAAACTCGCAAATGATGTTAAGAATTTAGGAGATCAGAACGATACTCTTATTCTAAATAATTCAAATCTCATTCGGAATATTAATGAAAAGAATCAAGAAATAAAAAACCTAGACACTTCCATACAGAACCAAAATAAAGAACTTTCGAATACAAAGGCGGAAAATATTAAGTTACAAAATTTTAATGAGAAGCTTGAGCGAACTTCGCTAATCTTTTTTGTCGGCATCATATTCCTTGTTGAGTTTTTAATTAGAATATTCTTTATCATTAAACAACAGTTAAAAAAAGTAAAATTGCTTAACAGAGAGATCGTAAGTTTAGAGGTGATCGCAAAAGAAAAGAACCTGGGAAGAAAATTAGCAGAGCAAAAACTATTAAATGATACAGCCTTGGGACATGATCTAATTGAATTGATACAGCATGTCCCATATTTCGTAAAGTCCATCAAAAAAGAATTATCGCCACAATTAAATAATATCGTTGCTTATCAGGAATGTTTACAATATTCAGAAAATCTTGGAAAATATTTTAAAAGTAACTTTGACTTGAAAGAAGAAGCATTAAATACTGTTGAAGAAGATTTGGTTATAGCTAAAGAGTATTGCATGATATTAGAAATGATGAATCGATATGATGGAACTGCAGAAATTAATTTTGATATACATCCTGACCTCTTGAAAATAAAAATTCCAAAACATACGATTGTAAACTTTGTTGCTAATTCCTATAGACATGGGAGAAGTAATAATGAAGTGGTTCATATTAGGGTTGATGGGCTGAAAACAATAGATGGGTTTGTTATTAAAATTTCGGATGATGGTGGAGGGTTTGAAACAATAAATCTCGAACACAAAAAAAATACTAGAGGTATCAAACTTGTCCTTCGGCAAGTGGAAAATTTTAACGCTATTGAGAATAATTACTTTGTTGATTTTACCTTGTCAGACATTGAAAATATATTTATGGGTGGGAAAAGACATGGGACACAGATTTCATATAAACTTATTTCGAAATGAAATTTAAAATAAACACTATTATCGTAGATGACAAACCAATGTTTGCTGAATCCATTTGCGAAGTGCTGGAAAAGCGAAATGAGCAATCCGAAATAGCAGAATATATACCGAAAGTTTTTTCAAGAAGAACCCATTATAATGATGCCAAACAGTATATTTTGGACTGCGTAAAGAAGAAAATATCTGTTGATTTGTTTTTTAGTGATTACCATCTGGAGGCTGAAGTGCATGAGAATGGTATTGAATTATTTCGTTTGTTTGAAGGAACTCCAATACGACCTTTCCGAATCCTGCATTCTAATACCACATTGCGGTTCACTGAACATAGTGAAGAATTTATTTCAGGTCTGTATGATCAATTTAGCTCTAGTAAGTCTGAGGAAATGATTATGAAACGACTTAATGAGTACGAAGAGCAGATTATCAAAACAAAGATGTATGGGAACCCCAATTTCACAGAAGTGTATTATCCAAGATCATGGCCCGGAAATAGGAAGGAGCCTCGCTATAAGTCTTACAATCTTCGTGATTTGCTTTTTGTAAGCACCAACAATAATTTGCAAACCATTGTTTACAGACACACTGGTGAGGACGGTACAATTATTCTTAAAAAGGACACGCCCACTGGACCAGAATTTCGGACTAATCACTTTGTCGAGGAAACGAATAATTTAAAATATCTTAAGTTGAATCAGTCAACATTAGTGAATTTATTATGGGTTTCGAAAATTGACCAAATTGAAAAAAAGGTTTATTTTATCGTTCCCGATTCTAAAAAATTAGTATTGCCATTAAATCAAAATATCAGCCCTTTGTTTGCTGGTAAGAATTTTAACTTTGTGCATATAACAAAGTCACTCCACCGATACTTCCTATGATTTTGGAATCTTTGTAAAGATCCGTAGTATCATATTTCTTCAACTTAGCCATTTTTACAGCGTGAATAAAATCATGCAAAAAATGGAAAGTATCAAATCATCTCCACCGTAATAAATAAAAAAAGGGCAGCGAAGTCTGAACACAACGCTACCCCTAAACACGATGTCCATCTCTGACATGAACACCGCTAGCAAAGTCTAGCACAGGTAGCATTTTTGTCAATGCTGCTGTGTAAATGTAGAACCGGACATCGGAAAGATGTACCGGAATTTTTATTTTAAAGCATTACAAAACACACAGCATGAACACACAAAAACCATTGCAAATAAAGGCTCAAAATGATTTTAGAACTATAGGTAGCAGCACATTTCAAGTCATACGGGGAGGTTTATTTGGGGCAATGCAACCAGAAAATAACTGGGCATTTATTGATCTCCAAAACTTGTGTAAGGCAGTACAGGGAAGTGGCTGGAAAGTTGGCTGGAAACCGTTTATGAGCCTTCTTCGTAGCCAGTATAACGTGAGTAAAGCTATTGTCTTCCTGGGGTATGTTTCAAAAAATGAAGGATTATACAGAAAACTCTGGGACGCTGGTTTTACGCCTTCATTTCGTACTGTCCGTGAATTACCTGACGGACAAATTTTAGGAGGTAACATTGATGCGGATTTGACCTCTTTTGTGATGGATCACAAACGTGAATACACAAAAGCGGTAGTTATTGCTGATGATGGCGGCTACTGCAATACGCTTAAGAGTTTAAGACATCAAAATAAGTTGAAGAAAATTATAAGCACTCACACAATAGAAAGGACATCCCAACTCACTAAAAGGACATTCGGTATTGATATGATTGACAGTATTGAAAATATAAGACACCTCATTGAATATAAACAAAAATTAGTCCCATGAATACGATAACCGTCAATCTATTGACCAAATTACAAGAAGCGATTTCATCAGGATACTTTCATCATTTTTTTCTGAATGATGGGGTACTAACCAGTCCGTTTATTCCTGATACATTTTATCTATCGCAAGTTGAAAAGACCGTATTCTCGTGTGTTTTGATGGAAGCCAATCTGTATACGATTGCAACTCTTGATGGAAAATTTAAAGGGATACTCATTATTGAATGGATGAGCATTGTCCAGGACGAAAACTAATTATCACCAAAAAACAATCACATGCAATCAAACCAACTCATCCACCCAAGTTACTTTGATAAAGAACTGGAAGAAAAGCTGGATAGTGTCCGAAAGGGTAAACAAGAGCTTTACGCTATACTTGGCAAACATCATGGGACTGACTATAAACCTGCTTCAATGAAGCATTATGAAATAGAAATATTGTTTCCGCTAAAAAATTCATTGCAGGAGCTAGTTGACCGGAGTTATTCGAAACACCTTCCGATCAGTTTAACTGCAATCACTAATAAAACCAGAACTGATATCCAGGAAGAACTATCCCTTCTTTCGCTAAAACTAAAAAATGCTGAAATTAGGATAGCGCAGTTAAGAGAGGAACAGGAAGGATTGCATTTAAGTGGCTATCGAATTTTCCAGATGTACATGGAAAATTTCGTACCGGTGGTTCTGGGCGGCTTTGAATCAATCCTCATGTTTACTCAGTTAGAAATTGTGGTGATGCCTTTTTTGTTGCGGATTCTTTTAAGTATCGTTGCTGGATTGGTAGCCTCATTGTCATTAAAATTTGCAGCCCGGCATATTCTTAAAGCTCCGGACGAAAAAGAAAAAAATAGGCGTCATCTACTGGTGGCAATAGTTGTTCTGATTGTGACCATGATTATGGGTGTGTGGCGGTATACCATGTATGCTTCAGCAAATGCTATAAATGCCAAAATTCAGTTGAATCAAGCGGAGGTGAACCAGGCTGGTATCTCTGCAATGCTCCCGTTTATCCTGTTCAGTTTCGGAGCATTCATGATAGCCTTATCTATCAAATTGCAAAGTAAGGTTTCAAAGGATGCACATCAAAAAATAGAAAAATATCAAAATCTTGAAAAGCAGGTTATTGAGTTACAGGATAAAATGAAAACGTTCATTATAGACAAAAAAAATCTGCTGCAAAAGTTAGATACCATTAGTGCAGACGCAATTAAGCGCACTGAGTATGCTGCAAGTTTCGAGAAGCGGCTTGTATCATTAGCGAATGAACTCCAGCATTTTTATGAAAGTGTGAATCTAACAAATCGCCGAACAGATGAATGCCCTGAATTCTTTGGCAAACTTACTTCATGGAATTTCAATCTACATTTCAAAAACGCATTTAAAAACCAACTATAATATCGTATGAAAAAGCTACTCGGCTCTTTTTGTATACTCCTGTATGCATGTTCAGATACGCCACAGCCGTCACCAGTAACAGTTAGTGTGTTACGGGATCGTACTGACAGCAACTTTATACTCAAGCCGGATGCAGAGGCTATTCTCAAGCTCTTTGGCCTGGAGGAACACAAAGAGGGTAGTGCCCGGTTTCGATACGCTGAAATAAAAGATCAGGTATTAGGTGCATCCATTGATATTGAACTTTCCGATGCAGCTGCTACTGAAAAACACAATAAACAACAAATCCCATTGTTTCGGGAACAGGCAATTGTTTCATTCTATGACACCGTAAGGAACGTTATAAAAAGCTCAAATGATATTTCCGATGCGATGACCTTGCAACAGTCCACCTGCTTCGAGAAAATTGCCAGTGAACTTACTGCAATAAAAGAATCAACGGAAAAATCAATACTGCTTGTGTACTCCAATTTATTTCAAAACTCACCGATGTTTTCAGTATACGACCGAGCAGTACAACAAGAATTATACGAGCACCCGGAGCGTATGATCCAGCAGATGCGAACTGCCAGGTTATTGCCGGATACAATACGAAATACCACCATTGTTTTCCTGTATCAACCAAGTCGGGATGAGGAAAAACTGTATATGCAGATGGGCAAGGTATTTACCTCGCTATTACAGGAGCGAGGTGCAAAAGTAGTATTACAAACCTCTAATACATTTCGAAATTTATGAGTACTAACGGCGGAAGTATATTCTCCCGGATGCTTTCATCGATTGCATCTTCAATCTTCAAGATTTTCCTTTTTTGTATTGGCCAACTATTTCTCCTGGCAAGCCATATACTGGAAAAAATTTCAAAGGAGTTCATCAAAAAATCAGAATAATGCAAACAGTAATAGATTGTATGGTCAAAATAATAGTAACCGTATTTGAAATAATTTTTGATGTACTCAAATCATTCTTTTCAGATGAACGGAAAACGGAGTATGATGCTGATTTTCTACCTACTGGAGAATTATTGAGCAGATGGAATAAAGGAATAAGTATCTGCGGCAGAAGCTTAACCTTGTTAGATAGTTTTAAAAACGTGTTATGCCTGGCGCAAACCGGAGCAGGGAAGTCAACCTGTGTCGGCATTCCATCTTGTTTGAAATTAATTGGACGGGCGAGCGTGTGCGTTAATGACCCAACCGGTGAGATCGCAAAAAATGTAAGCGGTGCATTTCAGAAGGCTGGCTATAGAGTAATAATCATTAATTATTTAAAGCCAGGGTATGGTGGATTTAATCCACTACATCGGGTTGCATCAAAATCAGACATTCATCAAATTAGTGAGCAAGTCATTTATTCTGCTATGGGGCGAGGAAAGGATATTTTTTGGAACGCATCGGCATGTATGTGCCTTAATATTTTTATTGAGCTGGCCTGTTCTATGCCAGCAGAGAATAAGAATATGCATTCAGTGATTTCATTAATCAATCTGTTTTCTTTTAATCCGTCTGCAATTGATGCCTATATTCTCACATATGGTGATGCAGCACTGGTGCAGGAGTACAAAGTACTCAATTCCTACGATGCCAAGGTCATACAAAACATTCTCGCTACGGTAAAGGCGGCCACCAAGATATTTAGTGATCCCAACGTAGCTGCATGTACTGCATATGATACCGTGAGTTTTGAGGAATGTCGATCAGTGCCAACAGTTATTTTTTTTAATAATAATGTTATCGGTATGCAGCGGTATGGTGTCGTTACCAGCATCTTTTTTGAACAGTTTTTCTCCCATATCCTTAACACTCCAGTGACTAAATCAGACCTTCCGGTTTTTTTTATTTGTGATGAGGCTTCCAGCTTATACCTCAGCTCACTACAAATAACGGCAAGTAATATACGCAAAGCACGGGCTGGTATTCTTTCTATTTATCAATCATATCACCAGGTTGTGAGTCAATACGGAGCAGAGGAAGCGAAGGCATTTCGGGAAAACTGCTTTACCACCGTCCTGTTACCGGGCCAGCCTATGGATTTGGCAAAAGAGATATCCTTGGAATTAGGTCAATTTCAATATGAAGATGAAAAGGGAGTCAAACGAATGAGACCGCTGTTGACACCTGACGAGGTGCATCAATTAAATGAATGCCTGGTGCTCTCGGGGAACCGGCGTGCAGTAAAACTGCCGCTCCGGCCATTCTATAACAACTATGCCCTTAATCAGCTTTCGAAATTACCACCATACACTCCTGAAAACACATTGCCGTTTGACACCTTACCAGCACTTCCAAAACTAACAGACAATGGCAAGGGCTAAAAAAACATGTGGTGTATATGAATATCTTGATTCAATAGGTGTATTGGAGACGGGAAGCGGCACTGATATCGAACAAGCTAAAAAGCAGTATTGGAACATCATTAGAAGGGAATGGAAGCGACAAAAACGAAAGGAATGTAAAAGCTATACGTTACTTTTTACTCCCTCAGAATTAAAGCCTATTCTCATACGTGCAAAATCAGCTACTGGCGGAGTCACATCATACATTAAACAAGCTGCAATTGCATATACTACAAATACCGTGGTTATTGATAAACTGACGATAGGAACTATTCGCCAGGCAATAGTTCTACACTATACCTCTGTACAGCAATTGGAAATGGAGCGGCTAGTACCAAACAAAGCGACACAAAAAATGAAAGATGAAATCCAAATTATAGAAGCACTCATTTTTGACTTTATCAAAAAAATAGGCAAATGATTATTAAGACTATATCTGCGAAGGCTACAAATGCACCTAAGAACCTGGTGTATTATCTTTTGCGATACTCGCTTAAGGATAATCAACCTAAAAAGGATAAGGCTTTTGCCTCGATCGTATATCAACATAATCTACGCTCCCATGAACTTGCTGGATATCTGGAAGAGTTTAAACGCAATGAATCGTTTCGAATATACAAGCGTAAAAATGCAGCTATCCTTTTTCACAATATTATTTCGTTTAGCCCTTCCAATAAAAATGATATAGATCAAACAATACTTCGGAATATCACAAAGCAATTCATTCAATTGAGAGGTGAAAATAATTTGTATTTATCTGTTGCTCACAAAGAAAAAGAGCATATCCATTTACATGTGGTTAATTCTGGGATTCAGTTAAACGGCAGGAGTAGCAGGGTGTCGAAACAACAATTTGCTTCAATCAAACTCGGACTTGAAAAATATGTCATGGAAAAATACCCAATGCTTTCTCCTTCATTTATTGCCCACGAAAAAAATTCAATCATCCAACAACAGAACACTATAACAAAGAGGGTAAAGACCAGAACAACAACAAAGCACATTCTGAAAGAACTTGTGGCGAATACTTATACCAAAGCGATTTCAGCAGATAACTTTAAATCCCTCCTTACGGCTCCTAACAGAGAGATATACTACCGAGATGGGCGTATTCAGGGAGTAATAGAAAATGGGATTAAATATCGGCTTTCCCGTCTTGGTATCCCAAAGGATCAGATAGCATTACTGCAAGAAAAAGGGGAGCAGGAGAAAGAACAATTAGTGCAATTACGGGAAGGAAATGTAATGAGCAGAGGAAGGCAAGCAAACAGAAAGCCGACACAACTCTCTGATGAATTTGAGCAATTACGGAATAGTGCATCAGAAAAATTCACACATGATGTGCCAGATTTTTTTAATCGACCTAAACCCATCACCTATGTCTAAGATTTTATTTCAAAGTATAAAAAGGGGGAAGGGGAATATCCCCTTACTCTGCATTTGGAAAATCATCCACAAGTTTCCCTGTTCCAAATGCAATCCTGCTAACTGTTTAAACTTAATTTCTGTACTTAAAAACTATATATCATGAATATAATCTGTTTAGAGGAGGAGGCATTCTTTTTACTTTTAGAGCAGGCGATTCAGCGGATATTGAAAAACCAAGAAATAAAGGAAGACAAATGGATATCTGCGAGAGAAGCCATGCGACTGCTTCGCATTTCAAGTAAAACTACACTTCAAAAACTTCGTGATACAGGAGAGATTCGATTTTCTCAAGATCAAAAAAGAATTTTGTATGATAGAGATTCAATTTGTGCCTATCTTGAAAGAAAGGCTAAAAATACATTTTAATATTATGGATGCTGAAGAGTGTAGTTAAAGTAATCTCAAAAAAATCTATAAACTCATCAATTATTCAATGAATCAGAAATTAAAGATTTCAATAACTATTTTGAAAGAAGAAGCCAATGCATTGCATGAACTCACGAGTGCTTCTTTAGTAGCATACCGTAATTATTCAGGGAGTAGTAATATAGATAACTTCGTTATCCTTTCCTCCGTTTATGCCTTCTTAATAATTAAAGCATGCAGTTTTCAGGATGAATTAAATACCCAATTCAAAAAAGTAAACATATTTACCGAGGATGCTGAATTGAATAAACACATTAACTTTTATAATGGATTATTTGAAAATTTCGATATAAGGGAATTAAGAAACCTTATCTCTCACAACAGAAAGAAGGATGGCAAAGAGTATAAGTATATAACAAATGAAGACATACAAAGACTAAAGAATATGGAAAGTCATCCTGAATATAATGGATTCGATGTTGGAGCCTCATTAATTATCAAATCAATAAATCAGCTTTATTATATAGAAAATGATGAGTATTGAACCAATTTTATACATCAAAAATTTATAACAGCATTTAATGCTTCATCAGCATCTTTATGTATAAAATTACTTTGATATCCAATGGTCGTAGTAATAGAAGAGTGGCGATAAAGCTTTTGCAGCATTTGCACCGGAATTTTATCACCCGAAATATTTCCGAACGTGTGACGGGCAATATGCATGGTAAGTTTTTTTGTGGTTTTAATTTGCTTCGCTATTTCTGGTAAGTATTCATCTATTTTCTTCACTTTTTGAGCAATTCTTTGTTGAACAAAAAATGAGTTGTCTAAGTCCGGTAAACTTTCCAGGTCAGGAAATACTAAGTTATGAACTGACTTCTCTCTTTTATATTGATGTAAAATGGCCACTGCTTTATCAGGCATTTTTAAGGAATCTGCTTTCGTATTTTTCCCCATGGCGTAATAAAGGCGGTCATCTTGAAAATCAGTCCACTTCAAACGAAGAATATCTGATACACGCATACCGGCCAGGTAAAAAGAAAACAGCCAAATATTTCGAGCATGATTTAATGCTGACCCAAGAGGGAGTTCTAATTCTTCCATTGCTTTTACTTCTTCTGCAACCAAGCCGAGTTTGATACTATCAGGGAATTTAATGACAATTTTGTCCTTCCCGAATGGATAATATTTACGATCAACAATATTTGCCGAAATAGCTTGATTGCATATTGTCCTGATAACAATCAAATGATTTACAATAGTGCGATCACAGATATTTCGGGTGCCTTTTAAGTACGCTTTAAAACGCTTTAGTAATGGAGGATTGATTTCGTTAAAAGTAATATCGCCCCCATCTAAAAACTCCTTAAATCGTTCCACCCTGGGGTTATCAGCTGAATACCGATTAAATTTTCCATGCTTTTTTAGATTGTCTAAATATATCGTTGCTTGTTTGCAAAACGTTGCATATTTCGCTGAGGTTAACCCTACTTTAATTGCACGGGAAGAGACATCATTGTTTTGAGTCTCCAGTTCAATCAATTTTTCATTTGCCTCAGCAAATTTTGTACTTATCAAGTTATTTAGCCGGGCTGAATTGGGATGTGATTTTTTAACCCTTTGGTTGGCTGCATCCCATTGCTTTAGAGTAATTGTATGACCAATAAAGGTGTAATTAGTTTTACGATCTTTCGTTATCCGTATTGCTATTGGATATAATTGTTCATTCGGGTTGGTACTTTTTCCAATTGCTTTCTTTCTGAGAACTACTTTTAATGTTGACATATGCTCTGCTTTTGATTCTTAAATTAGTCATATAAAGGTACAACATAGGTACAACATTTTGTGTTTTTCTATGGTTTTATTTTTTATGAATTATTGCCGAAAGCTTTACTGGCATTGTCTTTTAGAAACCATAATAAACCATATTGAATCAGTTAAAACAGGACTTAAAATCCTGTTCTCCGCAACGAGAGTGTGGGTTCAACTCCCATCCCGAGTACAAAGTCCCTTTATTGGGACTTTTTTTATTTTACCCCTCTTTACTTAAAATTCTCACTTAGTAAACTTCACGCTGGTTTCAAAACTGAAACGTTGCCGCTGTAAATCACATGTTACAGGATTTTTAGTTCACAACATGAAGCGTTGAAACCCTGTATGAAAATGTATGTCATCTTTATTTGGGTTTATCGGAGCGTTAATGAATACACATTGTCCCGGAGTTGGTTTTCGCCGGTGAGATCTGCAAATTATAAAATAGCCAGCGGCGAAACCCTGGGGTTGAATGCATCCACAACCATAAAGTATTAATTTCAATATTGAGCGCATGTAGATTTGCAGTGTGGGTTACTAAAATTCCAGGCGCTTTTATTCGTCGGGGTTTCACGAAAGCTCATTTGATTTCGGAATGCCTGCTGTGAAAACCAGCTCAATCATCCTTCGATAACCTTCTGCTAAAAGCTTTGCATCTTCCAGCTCTTGGCTCAATAGCTGTATTTGCTTTTGTTCTGCGGTTAATGATTTGTTTTTGGATGGATTTTTATTCAATGTAGATGATGTTTCAATGCCGATATATTCTAGCCTTTGCCACGAACCACGGCATCGGGAATTATTCAGACCTAAAGAAAAGGAATTTTGTTAATTGAAAAAATAATCCTGTATGAACTGTGGAAAAGAAGGGATGAGTTGTATGGAGTATTTACATCATTCCTATCCTCTTTGTTTTGAGGTGATGGGAATGTTGAACCAGATTTCTTTGTATTGATGGTACCGTTATTTTTTTCACAATCCCCACAAGGCTAATTAATTAAAGCAGGCATTGTTAAAGGCTACTGTTTAGATGACCTGTTTTTAACTTATTCGTTAAGGAGGTTTAACAGACTTTTATCTGCAAATCTCCAAGTTGGATTAACATTTGTCGCTTACTTCATCAGTTCAGCTTGCATAAAAAATTAAGTCATGATAAGTTTTAAAATTCTATTTCTATATTACGAAAAAACTTATTCAGCTTTAGTAGAGCGTATAAGCGGAAACCCCATTAAGTACCTGGTTTGTATAGAACCGCCAAACAGTTTAAATTTTCAAAATCCATTTATACTTACCGCAGATATTAATACGGGCAGTATAGAATATGGGAGACCAAATTCGTATGGGAGTTTGGGTTATACAATCCTTGTAGCAGTTAAGTCATATTGTTATGATAATGGTATACCATTAATGAAAGATTAATCGTTTCGTTTAGCCTTTGTAAACTAATCAACGTGGGTTATTGCCTGTTCAGCATTTGTTTGTTGAATTCCCGATGCAATCGGGCGGAACTAATGGGCACCAGTCATCCTGGGGAAGACTTGCGCCAGACTGGGAAGTAATCCGTATTTCATCGTTCGGTTCATTGTGCATCTGCATATCCAGGTTGACATTAAAAATTTAGCTGTAGAATGTATCATCAACTTTTTATCTTTACTCAGCAGCGGTTAGCCGGACTTGACGGAACACAGAATATCCGGACTTCGCCAGGCCCTGCCGTTAGCGGTCATTGCAAACGACTTTGCTACAACTATACATAACTAATTTTTGACCAGAATATTAAACAGATGATTAAGAAGTATTCGGTTTTGATATGCCTGGTTACTTCAGTGATATTAATAGTAATAGCAACGTTGGCCTATCCAGGCGGCTCATTGCTTGACAAAAATTCTATAGGGTTTGTCTGGTCAAAAAATTTCCTAAGCAATTTGTTTGCAACAAAAGCGATAAATGGTTCAGAAAACCCTGGTTGGATTTGGGCACTTATTGGAATGGCATTCCACTCGGTAGGTTATGGAATTTTTTTTATCAATATGTCAAAAAAGATCTCTTCAAGACAATGGGCTAATATTTTAAAATTTATTGGTGCTACCAACATAATATTTATTTTCTTAATCGCAACACCCTTGCATGACCTGGGAACAATATCCATTATTTTAACATTGTTTGGTTTATTTACTATTACTGTATTTATCCTACAATCAAAACTTCATTTCCTTAAATTCTGCTGTATTATTTGCTTATTGACTTATTACTGTTTCTTTTCCCTTTTTGGTTTCGGTTATTTGGGTTTGTCAGTCATAATGCAGAAAGTATATATTATAAGTTCGATGCTATTAGTTTTAGGACTAGAGTATTTTACCAAATATGAAGACTTTATACCAATTAAATCGGGAGCACATAAAATACAAGCAACGAACCGCTAACATTGTATTGGCTCCTTCCCGCCAACGTCTTCCACCACGCTATAAATTTAAAAATTTCGAGCCATGTCTCCCGGTGAGCTATGAGGGAAGGCAGTACGTGGCGCCAACAGGAGAGTGTACTGGCAATAAATAATCTCATGCTTTCTTCGTTCCGCTCTGTGCATTGAGGCAATCAACAATACAATTGAAGCCTTCCCCTTTTTGTTTTTTAATTCCCGATACAATCGGGTGGAACTAATACGCACAAGTCATCCTGCGGAAGACTTGCCAGACTGGGTGGAAAGTTAGATGCTTTAATAAAACCACAATAATTAAAAGTATTTTAGCGGATGGAGTTTATAAATATTGCATTTCAATCCTTTTCTTTTTTACTCACTTTTTTGGCTGCAGGCATCTTGCTTTTTGTAAACAAAGAACAAACGCATAGCAGCCGGATACTGGCGTTGCTGCTGCTGATCCTTTCATTTACCAGTTTAAATGCTGTTTTTTTGCACAAGGCCTGGTTTCTTTTATTTCCTTACCTCCATAAACTTATTTTACCTTTTACTTTGTTAATAACACCTGTTGCCTGGCTATACATACGGTCGGTATTGCTGGGCGAATTAAAATTCAGGAAAAAAGACTGGCTGATACTGGTGCCAACTGTTTTATGTATCATAGACCTGTTTTCCTACTACACAATGCCTGTAGCAAAAAAGAAGCTGTACTTAATTGAATTTTATCAAACACAAGCTTTACAGGCTAAGTATAACGAGGGCTTTTTACCAGCATATGTTTTTTCATTTGTCAGGGTAGTATGGTCTGCTGTATTTATTGGGCTAAATTTTCATCTTATTTTCCGGTTCAAACAAAAAGCAGATAACGAGCTATTGTTGAATAATAAAGCTTTATTAAGATGGCTAACCATTTTAAACGGCCTGCTGGCAGCACTGTTGCTATCGGCGTTTATAAATGCCTTTGTGGTTTTAAGCACAACAGGTCTATCCTACCTGGATTTTACATTGGGTATTACAGTTTTAATTATGTCGGCGCAACTTTTTATACGGCCTCAGCTACTCTATGGTATTTTTCAACCGGCTCCATTCAATACGTTAATGAATGTTGCTGAACAGGAAACCGGGCCGTCTCCCTCTTTTGCAGGTATCCATCCGGTTGAAGCCGGGGAAAAGGGCGTTGCAAATCAGAATCAATTCCAGCACCAGGAGAAACCCGTTTCTGATTTAACGATAAGCCCTGCTGACACTATCCGGTACAAAAAAATTGTAGAATTATTATTTCAACAACAAAAGCCTTTCTTACAAACCGATTATTCATTAGAGAAAATGGTACTGGATACCAGCATACCCCGCTACATACTGTCGGCTTTTATCAACAGGGAATATGGCATGGGATTCCGTGAATTCATTAACCGGCACCGGGTAGACTTTTTCAAAAACAATTTAAACAACCCTGACTGGCAAAACCTGACTTTGGAAGCCATCGCAACTGACTGTGGTTTTAGCAGCAGGATTACTTTTATAAAGAATGTTAAGCAGATAACAGGACAAATACCCTCCGACCTTTTTAAAAAAGGAAACAGTAAAAGCCTTCCTCCCTCTTAATTAAACATAGTACTACATTGGCTTCATACGATTTAATACAAAAAGCCAGACGCTATACTACAAGTTGAAATTATTATTTTTCTTGCTGTTAATACTTAACTCAAACTTTGCCACCTGTTACCATTTAACAGGTTCTCCATTATTTGTCCATTTAAATAAAAACAAACACATGAAACTTAGCAATCAATTACTGTTGTGCCTTTTAGCATTGAGCTTTTCGGGGTATGCTCAAAAAAAGAATATTACCTCATCATCATTGCCTGTTGCTGAAATTAAAAAATTAGCCTATGCAGATTCAGGCAGACTGGTAAGCATTTTTAAGGATATACATGAAAACCCGGAGTTGGGTTTTATGGAAGTTCGTACAGCTGCCATTGTTGCTAAGGAGTTAAAAGCATTGGGGTATGAGGTAATGGAAGGGATTGGAAAAACTGGTGTGGTGGGTATCATGAAAAATGGAGATGGCCCCGTTGTAATGTACCGTGCCGATATGGATTGTAACTCGGTAAAAGAAACAACAGGGTTGCCTTATGCAAGTAATAAAATGGCTAAAAAAGAAGATGGCACAGAAGTACCAGTTATGCATGCCTGCGGCCATGATGCACACACTACCTGGATGCTTGGTATTGCAAAAATTATGGTGACTTTAAAAAGCCAGTGGAAAGGAACTCTGGTAATGATTGGCCAGCCTGCTGAAGAACCCGGTGGTGGCGCAGATGCCATGGCTGCCGAAATGTATGATAAAGGTGTGCCCAAACCGGATTTTCTTTTGGGCATGCACACCGCACCTGTGGCCGTGGGTTATTATATGAACGCACATGGTTACCGTATGGCAGGAGCCGACCAGTTTGATGTAACTTTTTTTGGCAAGGGTGGCCATGGTTCTTCACCGCATGAAGCGATTGACCCTATTGTAATGGCAGCCAATGCCATTTTGCAATACCAAACTATCATCAGCCGAAATATTGATCCGCAGGCCGCAGCAGTGGTTACTGTTGGCGCTGTACAGGCCGGTATTGATAACAATGTAATACCTGCATCCGCAACATTAAAAATTAATACCCGTTTTTTTAATAATAAGGACCGGGATTTTATTGTAAACAGTATCAACCGTATCGACAGTGGTATTGCCATTGCCAATAACCTGCCTGCTTCTTTATATCCAAAAATGCTGATAAAAGGAAGAGTTTCGCCATTAGTAAATGACACTGCTATGGTGTCTAAAGTAAGTGCAGCACTGGAAAAATTTGTTGGTCCCGGAAAAAATATAAAAGGCATTCCTGCTACTATGGGATCCGAAGATTTTCAGCACCTTGTAATTAATAATACAAAAGCCGTGTACGATTATTTATTGATCGGCATTGCTGATCCGGAAGAAACTGCAAAGGCTAACAAGCAAGGAAAAATGTTTCCATACTACAATCATAACGGAGATTTTAAAGTGGATTTAACAGCCATCCCCTTTGCTACAAGCTTAGGTGCAGTTGCTTTAATGGAGATGTTTAGAAAGTAATGATTGCGTATTAATGTAGTTTAGTCAACGATATTCAGCCACCTTTAAAGTAACCGATATGAAATATAATTTGCCTGTAATTATTTTAGTAATTGCAATTGTTGCTTTGATTGTTTCCTGCGAAAACAAGGTAAGTGATCAGCAAAAAACCACTTCAAAAAACGATGCAGAACCGCCTGTAAAGAGAGATTCAGTAAGAACTAAAATAATGACTGCTGAAGAACAAAAAGCGTTAACCCCTGATATGGTTATTCAGCGACTGAAGGATGGCAACAAATTATTTCTGGCTAACGATGTTACACAAAGAGATCACTCTGCCCTGGTAAGTGATGGTATTAAAGGCCAGTTTCCGATGGCAGTTATTTTGGCATGCATGGATAGCCGGGTTCCGGTAGAAGATGTTTTTGATTGTGCAGCCGGAGACCTTTTTATTTGCAGGGTGGCTGGTAATGTGGTGAATCAGGATATACTGGGTAGTTTAGAATATGGTTGTAAAGTATCGGGTGCAAAATTGATTGTAGTGATGGGGCACCGATACTGCGGTGCCATAAAATCTGCAGTTAAAGATGTAAAGCTTGGCAATATCACTGCCTTGTTAGCCAAAATGAAACCGGCAATAAAACAATGTGAAAATTTTGAAGGTGAAAAAACTTACAGTAATGAAAAGTACCTGACACAGGTGGCAATAAGTAATGTAAAAAGTGTAGCAAAAGAGATAACAAAAAAAAGCCCCCTTCTTAAAGAAATGGTTGACAAAGGCGAATTAAAAATTATAGGAGTTGGCTATGATTTGAATAATGGCGCACTAGAATTTTTTTAATAGTGGATGTGAAGGACTTTACTCACCGTTCGTGACTTCACAAACCACTTCTTTAAAATACCAGCTCTATAAAAGTTCAATAATGGTATAAGTGAGATTATTCTTTCCTTTCACTGAAAGAAAAGAATAACAGAACAAGTTCACAACGATGTTGCCCACAGCTTCAATGGTACGTCCCCAAAAGAAATTCTCATTAAAAACCAATAAACACAGCCCCTGCTTATACCTTATTCGCCAACAAAACAGCATCAAGGTCTTCGCCTGGCCTGCCTATTATTTTTTGTGCAAGAGGATCCCAGTCAATTCTCCTTCCAAGCTTGTAGGATAGTCCGCCCATATGAGCTGAAATGGCTTCTTCAAAGCCTTCTTTGATGGAACAACTTGGGGTACCACCATTCCTGATACAACTTAGCCATTCCCTCAAATGAAGAAAGGTGGAGTCAACCCGTTTTCCATCTCTATAGGTCCATAACAATCCTTTGTTGGCAAAATATTTTGCTGTGGCAGAAGTAACCGCATCGGTTCCGCTCACTGCCGGGTCATATTGATAGATCGGCACGCCTGCTTCAATACGTTCTTCTTTTATTAATTCAGCATATTTAGTTGACCTTGGATCTGCATACACCGTAATCCGGTTACCCAGTTCCATACTGCCATCATGTCCCATAATAACAGTGCCACGATCAAATTGATTTCCCAATGTGGCACTATAAACAAAGGTCATTCCTTTCTCTTTCCCTTTTTCCTGGCTTCCCCCGGTACTAAAATCGGGAAACTCCATTGTTACCTGCATCACATCCGGAACATTCCGTCCGTCGCGGTGGGTATAGATACCTCCTGATGCTGTTACGGATGCCGGGATCCCCATCTTCAGGATACAGTTGATGCGGTCAAAATCGTGGGTCATTAAATCGCCGGACAATCCTGATCCATAAGCCCACCATTTGCGCCAACGGAAAAAATGCTCCAGGTTAAAAGGTTCCTTTGGTGCGTTTCCAAGAAACAAATCCCAGTCAATGGTTTTGGGACTTGCGGCTTCAGATATATCATATTGCCAGGCACCGTTATCATCATTCCTGTTGGTGTTTGTTTCCACTAAGGATACATGGCCGAGAATATTTTTTTTGATAACATCCTGGGCGGTAAGAAAACTTTGGGTTTGACGATGCTGGTGGCCAACAGCAAAAACTGTTTTGGGATTTTTGAGCACCGTATCCCGTAATAAATAGGTTTCAGAAATATTATGCGTCATGGGTTTTTCAACATACACATGTACACCTGCATTCAGCGCTTCAATGGATATGGGGGCGTGCCAATGGTCCGGCGTTGCAATCACAATGGCATCCACCTCCCCGCTATTGATCAGTTCAGTATGTGTACGGAATCTTTTTATTTTATTATTGCCACTATTAAAAGATGCCAATGCATTTTGGGCACGTTCATCAAACACATCACAAATAGCAGCCAGTTGTATATTCAGGTTTTCCTGTGCTTTAAAATCTGCCAGTCTCGTGTCTTTTGGATTTTTAGTTAGCGCCTCATTCATTTCTTTTAGCCACCCGGTGGAGGCAAATCCTAAGGCACGGCAAAGCTGTTCGCCCCGGATGCCAAACCCTATTATGCCAAGGCGAAGTGGTTTGCCACTCATAGGGCCCGAAGCGGGGGGAGGAGCGGCTTTGATATTTAAAGTTTCCAGGAGAAATTGCTTTTCACGTTTTGCTGAACCAGCCAGGCTGGCACCGGAATACCAAACTGCACCAAATATGGGAATTCCTCCAAGGGATTTTAGAATATCCCTCCTGTTCCATTTTCCAAAATAGTTATTTTCGTTTGCCATGATTGTTAATTTATTGAGGTGACTACCTTGTTCTTTGTAAAGAGGTTTTCTAATCCAAACAGGGAGGTAAGCGGGAACTGGTAGATTACAAAAAGCGCTGCCATCTCTACCAGGTTTTTATTCACTATCCAATAACTTCCTTCTGAAGGGCCCTGGGGCAAACCTGGTAAAGGAGGATGAGCAAAGTAGTATAAGAGTAACAGCAACACACCACCAATACAACCCCATTTTACCTTTATACCAATCAAAAGACTTATTCCCACGGCTATTAGTGCGATGATATTTAAGTTGTCGATGACGGAGATAAGGGAATCACTGGCGAGCCAGTTAAAAAATGGTTTTAGAATAGAGGCACTTAGTAAATAACTCCTGGATGTCCAGGATGGATTATACGCTTTAATAACCCCTTCATACAGGAAGTGCCACCCGATAAAAATCCGAAGCAGCACCAGCGCATAGCCCTGCACCTTCGTTAGTGTTGGAATGTTCATATTAATTGAGTTTATATTTTAGTGAACTGAATTGATGACTGTTTTATACTCTTTCATTTAATAATTTAGTAACCAGGTTTTACAGGCCCATTGCTACGTTTTCTTCAAAATTTTTTGAAGTGTATTTCTTCAACACCCCATTTTCATCATAAATAAAAAAAACCTCCAGGCTAAGGTCCTTATGTTCCAGCAAAAACTGTTTTGACTTTTCCAATCCCATCACCATGAACGAGGTGGCGTACGCATCGGCGGTCATGCAATCATCAGCAATCACAGTAGCGCTCAGTAAATTATGTTTTGCAGGATATCCAGTAAACGGGTCAATAATATGGGCGTATTTTTTGCCTTCTTCCACATAAAATTTTTTATAGTTTCCGGAAGTGGCCAATGACTTATCCTTTATATTAACTACCGCAAATAATGGTGAACTTTCTGCAGGGCTTTCGTTTGGCTGTTCAATACCTACGGTCCAGCTGCTGTCATTCAGCTTTGTACCTTTTGCTCTTAGCTCTCCACCCACTTCTACCATATAGTTGCGGATGCCTTTGCTATCGAGAAAAGATGCCAGCACATCTACCGTGTATCCCTGTGCTATTGCATTAAAATCAAGCATCACCTGCGGAGTATCTTTTTCCACTTCGTTGTTTACCAGTCTTACTTTTTTATACCCCACCAACGGGAGCAAACTATCTATCAAAGCATTCGTTATTCTTTCTCTCTTTTTAAATCCGAACCCATAGGCATTAATAATGGGAGCAACCGTAACATCAAATAAGCCTTTTGTTTTTTCCGACACTTCCATCGATTTATTAAACACAGCTGTAAAATATTCATCCACCTTCACGGCTGGGTCATTTCTATTTATTTTGGAAATAATGGAACCCTTATGATACGTGGAGAGGGATAGATCAATTTTTTTAAAAATGGAATCAAATGATTCCCTGTAATTTGAATGTTGACCAGCCAGGTAGGTGATATGATAAGAAGTTCCCTGGGCTGCTCCTGATATGGTAATGGTATTATTAACAGCACGGTTGCAACCAGGAAGGAGTAAAATGGCAACAGTGGAAATAAAGATTAATTTCATTACAGCTTATTATCGTTTAATTATTGTACAGGACAATTTACATCAGCATTATACGATCATCTTACACCGCAACAACAAGGATATATTTCTTCATTACTTCCACTTGCCATGTACAGATCCAGGTCGCCATCATTATCAAAAATAAACAGCCCTGGTGCCAGGATAAATGATTATTGTCAGTTCCTTTTGTGAGTTTACTGGGTAGAATTACAGTACACCCGGGTAATGTTGAAATATTTTTTCATGCTGCGGTAGTATTGAAGATGATTGCATTCACCAGGTTGATGAATCGGACGTAAAGATTTTTTATCCTTTACATGTGTTCAGGCTTTTGTATACAGAGTCTATGCAAAAAATTATAAACTCATCATAAAAATTAGTTTTACTTTTGTTTAACTATTCTCAATGAAAAAGTTCATCCTCACCATATTAGTTCTTGTATATATCACCACTTCCACAGGTGCTGCAATACATATGCACTACTGCATGGGTAAACTGGCTGATTGGGGGCTTGGTCACAATGAATCCGATACCTGCGGTAAATGCGGTATGGAGAAGAGCAAAGAAAAAAACAACGGCTGCTGCAAGGATGAACATAAATTCATTAAGAATGATGCAGACCAGAAAAAAGCTGAAACCAGTTTTCAGTTGATGCAATTGATTGCAGTGGTAATCCCATCCGGGTTTGTTGAAATTCCTGCTGCTGAATGCATTGCTTTAACAGAAGAAAACCCTGTCAGCCATGCACCACCCCGAAACAACGGCATTGCGGTGTACCTCCGCAATTGTGTTTTCCTGATTTAAAATTATTCTCCTAAATAAGCCGGGCAATGGTTTGCCGGGCTATTGGCATTTCTCCATGTCATGATTTCATGATATTGTAATTATTTATCACACTCTAAATCAAATGAAATGAAAACGCTGAAAATGCTGATGATGGCAGCTTTAACCATCCTCTCTGTTGCTGTTTTTGCCCAGGATACTACAAAACAAAAAGTAAAAACCAAACAGCATAAATTAGAAAAAGTAACCTACTCCTGTCCCATGCAGCCGGGTATGGTAATGGACAAACCCGGCAAATGCCCCACCTGCGGAATGGCCCTGGAAAGTTCTAAAAAGGAACATATGAAAATGAAAGAGATGAAAGTGTACACCTGCACCATGCACCCGGATGAAACAAGCGATCAACCAGGAAAATGCCCCGTGTGCGGCAATAAACTAACCCTGTCTCCAAAGGAAAAAATGAAAATGAAAGAGATGGGGCTGTACACCTGCCCAATGCATCCGGATGTAACCAGTGACAAATCTGGCAAGTGTCCTAAATGTGGTATGGATTTGAAACCAGTTAAGGCGCAGTATAGCTGCCCTAATCATCCTGATGTAACAAGTGACCAACCTGGTAAATGTCCAAAGTGCGAAACATCACTGGCACTTTCTCCAAAGGAAAAAATGAAAATGAAAGAAATGAAAATGTATGCCTGCCCTATGCATCCGGATGTAACCAGTGACAAACCGGGTAAATGTTCCAAATGCGGTATGGATCTTAAAGAGAAAAAAGAAGATCATTCAAACCATCAACATTAATCTAAATAAAAACTAAACAGCAATGAAACAATTATTTTTCGGCGTATTGGCCATCTCTGCCATCAGCTTTACCGCCTGCAATAATAGCGGCAGCAAAAATGAACATGACGGGCATGATATGGATAACATGAATAAAGACACTGTAAAGCATGCCGCTTCCACCAATGATGAAGCTGTAAAAGCTGTTGCTGTTGTATACAGCGATGTGAATGCAACAGCAGCAGCCTCCATCAAAGAAATAGTTGACCATTACCTGCATATAAAAAATGCACTGGCAAACGATAATGGTAATGAAGCTGCCAGTGGTGCAAAGGCAATGCAGGCGGCTATCGGTAAACTGGATAAGTCTTTACTGACAGCAGCACAAAAGACAGCGTACGACAAGGACGAAGAAGAACTGAAAGAACATGCAGAGCATATTGCTAAGAATGCTGACAAGATCAAACACCAGCGTTCGCACTTTGTAAGCATGAGTGAGGTAGTGTATGATTTGGTAAAGAATTTTGGTGCAGGCCGTCCCCTGTATCATGACCATTGCCCAATGGCAAGGGACAACCAGGGCGCTATGTGGATCAGTGAAGAGAAAGCAATCAGGAATCCTTACTTTGGAGCCGGGATGCCCACCTGCGGCACGGTAGAAGAAGTAATTCAGTAATTATTAAAACATCCACATGGTTCGAAAATTAATTGAACTGGCTTTACGCAACAGACTGGTTGTATTATTGATAGCAGCCGGCCTGTTTGTGTATGGCATTTATTCCATCCAAAAAAACCCCATTGATGCCATTCCTGATTTAAGTGAAAACCAGGTGATCGTTTTTACTGAATGGATGGGCCGCAGTCCGCAGGTAATAGAAGACCAGGTTACCTATCCTTTGGTAAGCAACCTGCAGGGTATTCCAAAAATAAAAAACATACGTGGCTCTTCCATGTTCGGGATGAGTTTTGTGTATGTGATTTTTGAAGACAATGTGGACATCTATTGGGCAAGAACAAGAGTATTGGAGCGGCTCAACTTTGCCCAGCGTTTATTGCCGCAGGGCGTAACGCCTTCGCTTGGTCCGGATGGAACCGGGGTGGGCCATGTTTACTGGTATCACCTGGATGCTCCTAAAATGGACTTGGGTGAACAAAGAGCATTGCAGGACTGGTACGTGAAGTTTGCTTTGCAAACCGTTCCCGGTGTTGCTGAGGTTGCCTCCTTTGGTGGATTTGAAAAACAATACCAGCTGGTAGTGGATCCTGTAAAGTTGCAATATTACAACGTCTCCCTGATGGATGTAATGAATAAAGTGAAAGCCAACAACAATGATGTGGGTGGAAGAAAATTTGAAATGGCTGATATGGCTTACATCATCCGGGGATTGGGTTATATCAAAAGTAAAGAAGATGTAGAGAATATTGCCCTGAGTAATTACAATGGTATCCCAGTAAGAGTAAAAGATATTGGCAGCGTACAAATGGGAGGCGATCTGCGCCTTGGCATTTTTGATATGGATGGAAAAGGTGAAGTGGTGGGTGGAATAGTAGTGATGCGGTACAATGAAAATGCAAACAAAGTAATTGAAGCTGTCAAAGAAAAAATGAAAGAAGTGGAAAAGGGCTTACCGGAAGGAATAACTTTTAAAGCATCTTACGACAGAAGTACCCTGATACAGGAAGCTGTTGAATCCGTGAAAGGAACCTTGATAGAAGAAATGATCGCTGTATCCATCGTGGTATTACTTTTCCTGTTTCACTGGCGCAGTGCTGTTATCATTTTAATTCAGTTACCCATATCAGTGGCAGCAGGTTTTATTTTCCTTGAGTTGTTTGGTATCTCTTCCAACATTATGTCATTAACTGGTATTGCGCTGGCGATTGGTGTGGTGGTGGATGACGGTATTGTAATGGTGGAAAATGCCTACCGTCATATCAGCGAAGCTCAAACAGAAAAAATGAATTTATCCAATAAAGATTAAACATGGCAAATTGGTTTAAGCGAAATAAAGATCCATTGACCCCGGAAGAAAAAATGGACATCATTGAAAAATCGTCCAAACAGGTAGGTCCGGGTGTTTTCTATTCCACCATTATTGTGGTCACTTCTTTTCTCCCGGTGTTCCTGTTAACCGGGATGGAAGGAAAACTCTTTCATCCATTGGCTTGGACAAAAACATTTATCCTGCTGATAGATGCTTTACTGGCTGTTACATTGATGCCCGTGTTGATTTCTTTTTTCCTGAAAGGAAGATTAAAACCTGAAAGTGCCAATCCTGTTACGAGAACATTAGAAAAAATTTATACCCCGATCTTAAAATGGTGTTTGAAATGGCGCAAAACAACCATCGGCATCAACCTGATTGCATTGGCAGTTGGTATTATTATGATGACCCGGTTGGGTTCTGAATTTATGCCGCCGTTGGATGAAGGTTCTTTGTTGTTCATGCCGGTTACGTTGCCTGATGTTTCCAACTCGGAAGCAAAACGATTATTGCAGGTGCAGGATAAATTGATTCGTACCGTTCCTGAAGTGGCTCATGTATTAGGAAAAGCAGGGCGGGCAAATACTGCTACAGATAATTCACCTATCAGTATGATTGAAACCATCATTTTACTGAAACCAAAAAATGAATGGCGGAAAGAGATGACAAAGGATAGAATCATCAATGAACTGAATGCCAAGATGCAGATACCCGGTGTTACCAATGGCTGGACTCAGCCGATTATCAACCGGATCAACATGCTGTCAACAGGTATAAGAACGGATGTAGGACTAAAAGTATATGGTCAGAACCTGGACAGTATTTATGCCTTTGCTCAAACACTCAAAAAGCAACTGGAAGGAATTGATGGGATAAAAGATTTGTATGTAGAACCCATCACCGGGGGGAAATACATTGACATCGCTATCAAGCGGGAAGAAATTGGCAGGTATGGGTTAAGCATTGATGATGTAAATACGGTAATTGAAAGTGCATTGGGCGGAATGAAACTTACCACTACCATTGAGGGCCGTCAGCGGTTTTCTGTAAATGCCCGGTATGGACAGGATTTTCGTAATAACCTGGAGTCATTAAAAAGATTACAGGTACAAACAATGAGTTTCGGGCCTATTCCATTAGAAGCAGTGGCAAACATCAGCCTGAGTGACGGACCTCCGATGATCAATTCTGAAAATGCGATGCTGAGAGGTACTGTTTTATTCAATGTAAGAGAAAGAGATTTAGGCAGTACGGTAAAGGAAGCACAGGAGAAGTTAAACCAGCTGATCACTAAATTACCAAAAGGATATTTTCTTGAATGGAGCGGCCAGTGGGAGAACCAGATAAGGGCTAACAAAACCCTTACGATGATCATGCCGATTGTTCTTGTCATCATATTTATGGTGCTTTATTTCACCTATCATTCTTTTAAAGAATCGCTTGTTACTATGATCACTGTTCCTTTTGCATTGATCGGTGGCGTGTTCATGGTTTATTTCTATGGTATTAATTTATCGGTAGCTGTGGCCGTAGGTTTTATTGCGCTGTTTGGAATGGCAATAGAAACAGCCATGCTTATGACGATTTATTTGAATGAGGCCATGCAAAACATGGTGGCAAAACATGGTAACTCCAACACCACTTTAACACCAGCCATCATCCGTGAATTTGTGATTGAAGGTTCTGCAAAAAGATTAAGACCCAAACTGATGACGGTATCAGTTGGGTTATTTGGATTGATCCCCATTTTATGGGCAACCGGTGTGGGCAGTGATATCATGCGGCCCATTACCATTCCATTAATTGGCGGAACCATTTCATCTACCATTTATGTATTACTGATTACCCCGGTAATTTTTGAAATGATAAAAGAAAGAGAATTAAAACGTAAAGGCAAAATTGATTTAATAGATGTTACAGAATAAATTGATCCCGGTAATGCTGGCGCTGACTATTGCTTTCAGCAGTAAGGCGCAGACACTGAAGCTGGATGCTGTTATTGATAGTATCAGGGCATCCCACCCCGTTATAAAAATGTATGACAATGAAATCCGCTCCATGGACGAAGCTGCAAAGGGTGCCCGGAGCTGGATGGCGCCAACGGTAGGGGTGGGGCAGTTTATGACACCCTATGATACGAGGCTTTGGCATAAGGAAGGCGACATACCAGGAATGGGTTCGGTGATGGTTTCGGGTGAACAAATGTTCCCCAATAAAAAAAAGTTAGACGCTGATGAACAATACATGAAAGCAATGTCATCAGTGGAAAAAGAAAAAAAGAACGCCACGCTGAATGAATTAATCAGCGATGCCAAACAGTTTTATTACGAATGGATCATCCTGAAAAAGAAACTGGTGATTCTTGACCAAAATGAAAAGCTGCTTGACTTTATGATCAAGAATGCTGAGATACGTTACAAAAATGGGTTAGAAAAGATCAGTGCTTACTATAAAGCAAAAGCTGCCATAGGAAATGTACACAACATGCAGCTGATGTTTGAAAATGATATCCGTGAAAAACGTATCCGTATCAATACACTGATGGGGAGAAATGCCATGATTGATTTTGATATTGATACCACTTTCCAGTTGAATGATTATTCAGTTGTTATTTTTGACAGCACCTTGTTTTACAGTAACCGCAGCGATTTAAAAGCGATTGACAGAGACATTAACCTGGCCTGGTTAAAGCAGGAAACAGAAAAGCAAAGCCTGAAGCCGCAGTTCGGTATCCGGTATGAAAATATGTTTGGTTTTGGCGGGCAGCCCATCCTTTATACCATCATGGGTATGGTGAAGCTGCCGTTGGCAAAATGGTCATCTAAAATGAATAAGGCAACTATTGAAAGCCTGAAATGGAAAGCCAATGCATTACAGTCTCAAAAGGAAATGATGGTGAACGAATTTAGTGGAATGGCCTATGGCATGCGGAATGAATTAGTACTGAAGAAAAAACAAATAGCATTGTACGATGATAATATTATTCCAGCTTTAAAGAATAATTATAAAACGATGCAATTGGGATATGAGCAGAATACAGAAGAATTATTCATGCTGTATGATGCTTGGGAAACATTGTACATGACACAGCTGGAATATACAGATTTGTTAAACCAGGCACTGAAATTACAGGTAACGCTGGAACGTATCATGGAGTTAAAATAATTTTCAGATATATCAATTATGAAAAGAAGAAACTTTTTAAAAATTTCCGGGCTGGGTGCAGGTGGCATTTTAGCCGGCAGTTTTCTTGCCGGTTGCTATAAAGGTAAAAGAGGGTTGATGACGGAACCCGTAATGGTCACGGATGGAACTTTTTCAAAACCACTTTTGTTTCCTGCAACAGCAGGAGCAACTCAAACACTAACGGCACAGGCTACCACCGTTAATATTATGGGAACCAACATACCTGCATTGGGTTACCAGCCAAACAGCCTGCTGGGGCCGTCATTCAGAATTAATAAAGGTGATGCGGTAAATATATTATTGCAGAATAATTTATCAGAACATACCAATATTCACTGGCATGGTTTAAAAGTACCGCCATTAATGGATGGACACCCGGATCAGTTAGCCGAAGCAGCCGGTACATTCCGTTACCAGTTCACCATCACTCAAAGAGCTGGTTTAAGCTGGTATCATCCGCATCCGCATGAAAAGACTGGTAAGCAGGTTTTCCAGGGACTGGCAGGCATGTTTATCATCAACGATGCAGAGGAAGCAGCGCTGGATCTGCCTTCAGGTCAGTACGAATTACCATTGGTAATACAGGACAAACGCATCACCGCTTCCGGCATTACTTACAACCCATCTATGGAAGAAGTAATGGCAGGTTATATGGGAGATGCTGTTTTGGTAAATGGCGTGTTTGCTCCTTATACAGAAGTATCAACCCGCTATTACAGGTTACGCTTACTTAACGGATCCAATGCCAGGATATATAACCTGGCATTGAGTAATAATGCAGACATGATCATCATTGGCAACGACGGCGGCTTATTGAAAAACCCTGTTAGTGTCAAAGACATATTGCTTGGTCCTGGCGAAAGACTGGATGTGCTGGTAAATTTTGCCGGTTCAACTGTTGGTTCAGCCATTTACCTGATCAGCAAAACATTTGGCAATGCTGGCAAAGCACAGGGGCAGCAGGATTTTAAAATCATGCAGTTTAAAGTGGCCGTTTCTTCCACAGATACTTTTACAGTTCCTGCAAATCTTTCTGTTATAACAACAGTGCCTGCATCCTATGCGGTAAAGACGAGAACATTTGAAATATCCAATGCAATGGAACATCATGGTTATCCAATGAATGATGGAATGCGGATGAGGCACAGGATCAATGAGAAGCTTTATGATGGTAACCGTATCGATGAATCCGTGGCAGCCAACACCAACGAAATATGGGTATTTGAAAACAGCAACGGAGATGAGCCACATCCCATGCACCTGCATGGTGTTTTCTTCCAGGTATTGCAACGCAGCGGTGGAAGGGCAAATCTAACTGCTTCTGAAAATGGATGGAAAGACACGGTATTGGTAATGCCTGGTGAAACAGTAAAAATATTGGTGCCTTTTGAAAACAACACCGGCAAGTTTGTTTTTCATTGTCACAACCTGGAGCATGAAGATGATGGAATGATGTTACAATATCAATTGAGTTAAGTAAAACTATTATGAAGAAAATTTATTTTTTAACGGCTTTGGTGGTGATGATTATTGCTGCTTGCAATAACAGCAACAATCCTGCTGCAATACATCAGCCGGAACCTGCAAAGGAAATGTATACCTGCCCGATGCCAGGGGATTCAGTTTTTAGCGACAAGCCAGGCAAGTGCCCTAAGTGTGGAATGGACTTAATAAAAATGGAAATGAATGAGCATCAACATGCAGCTGCAAAAGTAATGTACACCTGTCCGATGCCACAGGATTCTGTTTTCAGCGACAAGCCGGGTAAATGCCCCAAGTGTGGAATGGATTTGGTAAAAACAGATATGCCTGAACATGAGCATGCAGCAGTTGAATATACCTGCCCGATGCATCCTGATATCATCCGGGATAAACCAGGTGCCTGTCCTGTTTGCGGAATGGATCTGGTGAAGAAGGAAACTGCCGGTGCAGCATCGGCTGATGTGGACCTGGAATCTTTATTAAAGCCAACGAATGAATTTGTTGTTTCATCTATTCCTGTTACCAGCATACAAAGAAAAGAAGAACAGATAGAGATAGCTGCGTTGGGAAATATTGCATATGATACAAGACAAGTGGGCAGCATTTCATCAAGAGTGGCAGGAAGAATTGAAAAACTATACGTCCGTTACCGTTACCAGAAAATAAACAAGGGTCAGCATATACTGGATATCTACAGTCCTGAATTATTAACGGCCCAGCAAAATTTATTATTCCTGTTGAAGAATGACGCAGCCAATACAACATTTATACAGGCAGCAAAAGAAAAACTATTGCTGCTGGGTATGAGTGATCGGCAATTGAAACAGGTAATTCAATCAGGTAAACCGTCCTTAACTGTTGCAGTATACAGCCAGTACAGCGGACATATTCATGAATCAGCGAATGGTGGCAGGATGAATACAGAACCCGGAACGATGAAAGATATTTCATTGCTGACGGAAGAGTTATCGTTAAAAGAAGGAATGTATTTGCAAAAGGGGCAATCTATTTTCACCGTGTTTAATCCGGACAGGGCCTGGGTTATCCTGAATATTTATGGCGAAAACCAGGGGTTGGTAAAAACTGGTAATACGGTAAGGGTGATTCCTGAAACTGCTCCCGGTAAGGATTTCAGGGCAGCGATTGATTTTATTGAACCTTTCTATCGTAAGGAGAGTAAGACATTAACGGCGAGGGTTTACTTTAACAACAGTGTACTGAAAATTCCTGTTGGCAGCCAGGTAAGCGCCACCATATTTGGTGATGCAAAAGATGCCTGGTGGTTACCCAAAGAAGCAGTACTTTCTTTAGGATTGGATAAAATTGTTTTTGAAAAAACAGAGGGAGGTTTTAAAGCCCGTAAGATCAATACCGGTATTATTCATAAGAATCACATACAAGTGCTGAATGGTATAAATGAAACAGATTCTGTAGCAGCCAATTCACAATATTTAATGGACAGCGAAAGCTTTATCAAAATAAAAAACTGATCATGCGGTATATCATTATTATCACAACAGTGCTGTTGTTCTTTACTTCCTGTAACAGCAAGAAGCAGGCATCCATTGATCCGGATATCTATTATACCTGTTCAATGGATCCGCAGGTGGTGGAATACAAACCTGGTAAGTGTCCTATTTGTAAAATGGATCTTACACCGGTAAAGAAA
>JAYWII010000077.1:0-42067 GCA_043788995.1 Chitinophagaceae bacterium
GTGGAAGCATGGCAATCAAACAGAAATAATAAAAACAGTAAAATAAACTGGCAGTTTACTAACAAGGATGCAAGAATTAAATTGAAAAAATTGTATCCGTCATTACACGATTAACATAACACTAAAGAGTTTCTAATATTTCCATATCATTTAAATGATAAAGCTTCTCTTATCGACGAAGTTGAATTGAAAAAATCATACCCTCTAACTTATTCCTATTTACAATCTCAAAGGGTAAAATTAGAAGAAAGAGCACAATACCAAAAATGGTATGCCTTCAGTGCACCAAGAAGTTTATTGTTGCATTCAAAAGCTGACATTCTAATTCCTTTGCTTGCTGACAAAGGACTTTTTACAGAACTGCCTTTAAATAAAGATCGGTATACTCTAATGGCTGGCGGAGGATTTTCAATCTCAATTTTCAATGAAAATATTAATCGACATTTTTTATTAGGACTTTTAAACTCTAGTTTGCTTTTTTGGGTTCTTAAAAATGTAAGTAATGTTTTCAGAGGCGGTTGGATCACTTGCACCAAGCAATATTTTTCTCAGTTGCCCATCAAAAAAATAGATGAGCAAAACAAATCCGAAAAATCCCTCCACGATGAAATCGTTCAGTTAGTAACCACCATACTGCAACTGCAGCAACAAAAACAAAGCAGCACCTTACCTGAGCAAGTGCAGCAATTAGAACAACGCATTGCTTATACAGATGATAAGATCAATGAAAAGGTTTATGCGCTTTATGGGCTAAGTGCGGAAGAAATCGGGGTGGTGGAGGGAGTGTAGCATTGCCAAAATGATTGCCCGAAAGAAAAGCTGCAAGAGATTTTTTTATCTTGGATTCTCTTTTTTCAATTTAGGATTACAGATTACATTCTATTCCTTTTTAATTTTTCTATAACAGGAAACAGAACTCTTCAAGTAGCCCTGTTTCCTGTATAATATATCGGAATTTACTTTGTCAACGCTTTGCCAGGTGCCACTACAATATTTTCTTTAGCCGCTGCCATAAGGATATCAATCGTAGTCTTTATGATTTTAGTAACAGAGTTAAGTCGCTTTGTTAATTTACTAAGTTGTTCTCTTCTGGAATCAAATTTTTGAATAATTACTTCAAGGTCTTTACTGTCTTTTTTGAGTAATTCCAACCGCTGTTTGTCTAGAGTTAAATCTAACTTTATTTTTATTATGCCCAAAGTGTTGATCGTTTTAAAATAAACATCTTTTTCATTTTCGCTCAGTTCTTTTAAAGAAATTGAATCATTCATGAAAATTCTTATCATGTCAATTGAATCTTTTGTCCTGAATATTGAATCTGACAATGCCAAAATTTTCTTTGCGCTATCGCTTAAATTTAGAGTGTCCTTTATGGTTGGCCTTCCAATTTCAACCATTAATTGTGCGTTTTCATATCGCAACGAATCAAGTTTAGATAGTGTCGAGTCAAGGTCTCTCTTTAATTCGTTAGCAGAATCTACAGATACTATTTGAGTTTGCTTTTGATCAATTAAATTTCGCTTTTCATTTACAGTCCACAGCATCGCAACGGCAAATAAGATGTCCAGAATAACCAGTCCCCAAAAAAGCCTTTTATAAGTATTCGGTTGTTGATTTATTTCCTTTAGCATTGTTTTTAGTTTTTGGGTTTAAAATCTTTTTCAAATTTTGAGTAGCTCTCTTTTAACGAGTTTACGCTTGCATATAAGTCTTTAATCGCAATAAAGAGGTCTTTGAACGTTTGCTTTTTTTTCAGACTCGACAAAAGCTTCTTGTGCGATATGATAATCTTACCCATAGCCTCTACTGTCTGCAGATTGAACTGTCGTAGAACCGAAATTTTATTCCTCCATTTTAAATAAATTGGGTCATAAAACTGATAATAATTGTAGGCATCTTTTCTGCCTTGATCATTCATTGTCTTTACAAAATCCTCATAGTTTGCGTCAATTTCTTTATCTAAAGATTTTAACTGTTGACTTTTGATATAAAGGTCCAATGTTTTATATTGAGAGCAGATATTTGCAACAACCGGATCTGCATTCTCTACTAATTCTTTAAGATATTTTCTTTGCAAGTATCTAATCCTCCGGCTTCCAATTTCTTCAAGTACTTTACCTGCAAAACCGCCAAGGGAGGTAACTGGTAATTTATTGTTAGGATAGTAAATATTGTACTTTGCTATTAAAGAATCAAAGGCAGGAACAAATGCATCCTTTTCCCTATTAAAAGCATTAAGAAAACTTGTATCTGTTAGAGCTAAAATCAGGTCTGCGTATTTTTTTAATATACTAAATCCAGCCGTGTATAATTTTATAACGCTATCAGCCTCTCTCCTGGTCGTACCCAGCTGCTTAAGTTGTTGAACTTTATCAGCAGGATTAGTAATGAAAGATGCCGTAAGTTGAAGATTTTCAAAAGCTATATCATAATATTGTTTAGCAAAATCAGCCGGAAGATCAGCCCCGGTATTCATCGCTTTAGCCAAAGATTGTACGCTGGTTTTCTCTTGTTTATTTAGAACTGCACAGGAAGACATAGCCACAATCACGAGTAAATAAAATACATACCTACTTGTCATAAAATTACTTTTAAAGTTGAATGAGTATTTAATTAAGTCTTGGCAAACATACATTTCATTAAAACCTTCGGCAACGATGTTTTCACTGAATTTGTCACAGGGTTTTTCCTGCAATCAGTTTTTAAACAGTATCAGTAATCCCACAAGTAGCCCGTTATTAAATCAGGAAAAATCCTGTTGCCAACCCGCTTTAAAAAGTACATATTGCATTTGAATTGATTATTGTATAAATTCATTTAACCTAAATAATTTTTTATGAAAAAAACTATGAGCAGGACAGTGGTACAAATTTTACTTTTGTGTCAAATCGTATTAGGAGCTAAGGCACAGCCACTCCCACAAATGTTTGTTGATAAGGCGACAACTAACTACAGAATAATGCAGTTTTCCAATATTGAGGGGTCTAAATACGAAGCATTGAGGAAGCAGAATGGCTATCAGGATTTGTTTTTTATCTATTCGAATACTGCTGTAAAAAACCTCTTAGATTATGTAAAAGTAGAGAAAGGAATTCGAATTTACATTGCGCTTTATAATGCATCATGCGATAAAAATAATCTTCCCAATTCAATCGAAGACAACAAAGTGATACTGCTCTTTTCCCCTGGATACAATCTGTCAAAGCCCAAAACAGAAAGGTTTTATTTTATTAATGACAAAGAAAAAAATAATTCAATTATTGAAGTTGATAAGGATTGTGCTCAAAATTGGATTGACTCTTACAATGAATCTGATCAGAATGTTCTACTCCCAACTCTTTTGCACAATGATCCAGGCAATAGGCACCCTGATAGAGCAAATGAATTTTCAGACACCAGGAGTATATTTTTTCCATTGGACAGTTTGAAAGAAGCAACTATTGTTGAAGAGGGCTATAGCCACAAAATAAGGGGTCAAGAAATTAAAATAACTGGGTATAAATTCTCTTTTTCTGCATATGATAGCTTAGGTACAGTGCACAATAGAACCGATACTTTATATAAGAACAGATTGCTTTTGCAATTTGACTATATGTACGGTCCAGCGACTAAACATGTTTTTTACTTGGATGATCTTGACAATTTTGAAAACAGGCTAACAAAAGCTCTGATAAAAAGGCAACGTATTTTTGGTAATATATTGAAGAAAGAAAAATACAAATTCATATCGGACGCTGAAGTGAAAGTTATGCCTTTATCTAAAAAAATAGAAACTCTTAAGCTTATAGACAACGGCCAACTCTGCCCCACCTATTGCCCCAAATAAACTAACATGCTAACCTATTTCAATATCACCGTTATTGCAGAGTGGCTCACCTTTTTTGCGGCCTTACTACTACTCGATAAAAAAACAGGCTTCTGGCAGTTTTTTATTCCGTTAATGTTCCTGGTGCTATGTACCGAAACAATCGGTTGGTATATGCATGTCAAATTGAAGATTTTTGACAATGCATTGCCCTTTAATATCCTGATGATTTTGAGTAATGTTTTTTTTATTGGGTTCTTTAGTAAAGCTGCACTTTTGCAACCAATCCATCAACTACTCAAGTGGCTGGCTACCGCTTTTGCAATATTGGCAATGATTAATTTATTATTTTTCCAGGGACCATGGCAATACAATTCTTTTTCAGAATCAGCAGCAGATATTCTCCTGGTAATTATCTGTTGCTACTTTCTTTTCACTATTGTAAAAAGTAATGAGCATTTTAACTTGGTTGGCTTTGACTATTTCTGGCTGGTAACTGGTTTGCTTTTTTACTGCCTCGGGAGTGGATTGCTTTACCAGTTCTCTTACCTGTTAAGAGACTATTATGAGCACACAAAGATTGATGTGGGTACTTATGTAAATTACACCCTGAATGTGCTATTGTACACTTGCTTAATGATTGCCTTCATATGCCGCAGGAAAGCCACGAGAACATAACGTTAGCATTTTTAATTGCGCTAACCACCTTGCTGATAACAGGGTCTTTTATTGTTATACTGGTAGCTTATTCCAACAAAAGAAAGAAAAGGTTTTTGCAAGAGCAACAAAACATGCAAATGCTTTTTAAACAACAACTCCTCCAATCCCAAATAGAAATCCAGGAGCAAACCTTCCTCCAAATCTCACGGGAACTCCACGACAACTTCGGACACATCGCTTCCCTCATCAAAATAAATTTAAACACACTCAACCTGGAGGATACCAATAAAGCCACCGCAAAAATTGAAGACACCAAAGACCTCACCCGCCAACTCATCGCCGATATCAAATCACTCTCCGTAAGTTTAAACAGCGACCGCATTGCAAAAACCGGCCTGGTAAAAGCCCTGCAAACAGAAGTGGAACGGCTGAATAAAACAGATTTGTTCACTGCCAGCTTTATGCAAAGCGGCCCCGTGCTGGAAATAGAAAACGACAAAGCGATCATACTTTACCGTATGGCACAGGAAATACTTAACAATATGGTAAAGCACAGCGGGGCAAATTGTATTACTGTTAACTTAAGTATTAAGGATAATTTATTTATATTAGCATTCAGCGATGATGGAAAAGGGTTTGATATGGAAGAGCAACTGAAAAGTGGTGGATCGGGATTAACGAATCTGCAAAAGAGAGCAGCCCTGATCAATGCACAGTTGATCATCCAAAGCGGCCCGGGAAATGGTACGCACATCGCTATACAAATGTCTGTATAAATAAAACCCCCTTATGCCTGGCACTCCATCCATGCGGTTAGCATTAGTAGATGATCATCGTCTTTTTAGAAAGGGGTTGCTGAGCCTGTTGGAAATGGTGTGCAGCGATTGCATCATTTTATTTGAAGCCGATAATGGCATTGACCTGCAAAAAAAGATAGACCCCAACAACCAGCCCGATATTATTTTATTAGATGTGAACATGCCCGTGATGGATGGCTTTGCCTGCGTGGAATGGCTGACTGCTAATTTCCCCCTGGTGAAAATATTGGTGGTTAGCATGATTGAAAAAGAAGAAAGCATTGTAAAGATGCTGAAGCTGGGAGTAAAAGGCTACCTGAGTAAAGATGTGGAACCAAAAGAACTGGGAGAAGCCTTACAGGCAGTGATGAACAAAGGTTTTTATTACACCGATTTCATCACGGGAAAATTAGTGCATTCATTGCAGAGCGCTAATGGTGCAGATGCAGCAAACAGCGTTGCAGTACAATCCATCAATGACAGAGAAAAAGATTTTCTGCAGTTGGCTTGCAGCGAATTGACCTATAATGAAATTGCAGCCAAGATGTTTCTTAGTCCAAAGACCATTGATGGTTACCGAAATTCTTTATTTGAAAAACTGGGTGTTAAAAGCCGGGTGGGGCTGGCGTTGTATGCGGTGAAACACGGGTTGTTTAAATTGTAGGCGGATAAAATTTTTCAGTGTTTTTTTGATCACTCCCAAATATTTGTCAAACTAACTTTGGTAGTACAATCTTCCTCCAAAGAAAAAATATAAGTATCCGGATTAACAGCAACAGGTTCGTATTGATTGTTGATGAGTTCATATACTTCCACTTTTTTAAACTGCGGATCAACAATCAGGTAATATTTTACTTTTTGAGATAAATACAATTCCATCTTTTCGCCCCTGTCTTTTGATGCAGTGGAAGGGGATAAAACTTCCACCACTAAAGCCGGAGGAAAGTCAAGAAATTTCTTTTCTATCTTATTGCATACAATTAATAAATCAGGTTGCACAACGGTATCATTTGCAATCTTCCAGTCAATTGGAAGATACACTTTACATTTTTTGCAATCCGCTAAAGCTTTTTCAAAAAGGATAGTCAATAAAACACTTGTCCTTTGATGTTGGGGTATAGCCATTGGTGCCATTGAATAAGGCATTCCTTCTATCAACTCCCACTGCCCTTCCCACAGGCAGTAGTCATCGTAGGTATAGTAAGGTCTGTATTTAGCTGCTATTGACATAGCGTAAAGTTAAAAATTATTTTTGAAGAAACCTGATTGCACTTGAGTATTACAATACAATCAATTCTCCTTAATTTGTGCGTTATACCTAAATGATATGATGAGAATTTATATTTTATTTTCCTGCTTACTGCTGAGTTTAAATATAGCGACTGCCCAAAAAACCAATCCTGCTAAAACATGGACCGACAGTGTTTACAAATCCCTCTCTCCGGATGAACGCATTGCCCAGTTAATGATCGTAAGGCTTTCTTCTATTAACAGTAAAAGAGAAGTTACTTTTTTTGATCAGCAGGTGGATTCACTGGTAAGGATGTACAATATCGGTGGCATCTGTTTGTTCCAGGGTGGACCGGTAAAGCAGGCACTGTTATTAAATCAATTACAGTCAGTAGCTAAAACACCTTTATTAATTTCCATTGATGGAGAATGGGGAGTTGGTATGCGGATGACAGACAGTGTGCTGCCATTACCAAGACAAATGATGCTGGGCGCCATACAGGATGAAAGCCTGCTATATGAATATGGAAAGATAGTGGGTGAGCAATGTAAACGCCTGAACATACAGGTAAATTATGCACCGGTGGTGGATGTAAATAACAACCCCAACAACCCGGTAATAAATGAACGGAGTTTTGGAGAAGACAAATACAAAGTGGCAAGGCTGGGAATATTATACATGAGGGGTATGCAGGATGTGGGTGTGATGGCCTGTGCCAAACATTTCCCCGGTCATGGTGATGTGGCGGTGGATTCCCATTATGATCTGCCGGTGATCAATAAATCGATGGAACAACTGGATTCACTGGAATTGTATCCATTCAGGGAATTGATTAAAGCAGGTATTGGTAGTGTGATGGTGGCGCATTTATCTATCCCAGCTATTGACAGTGCTGCCAACCGGCCCACTTCTATTTCAAAAAATAATATCACCGGCTTACTGAGAAACAAGATCGGTTTCCAGGGACTAACGTTTACCGATGCCTTGGAAATGCAGGGTGTAAAAAAATATTTCCCGGATGGGGAATCTTCTGTGCAGGCAGTGATTGCAGGTAATGATATGCTTTGTCTTCCGGGAGATGTACCCACTGCTATCAATAAAATTAAAGCAGCTATTGATTCCGGCAAGCTAAGCTGGACAGATATTGAAATGCATTGCAAAAAAATATTGATGGCGAAATATCAATATGGATTGACAAAACTAAAACCTGTTGCTATTGACAACCTGGCCAATGATCTCAATAACAGGATCGGTGATATGAGAAGAAGGGTAGCAGAAAATGCCATCACAGTTTTGAACAGGTCCAATGAAGATTTTTTTCCAATGCCTGCACCTGAAAACCCTGCATCAGGTGAGTTGGCCTATGTAAGTATAGGAAAGTCTGACGACAATGCATTTGCACGGCGAATGAAAAAAGATTACCATGCAGATATTTTATATTTCAATTATAAAGATGATACGGCAGGCCTTGCATCCACCATTGACCTCATTAAGAGCCGCTACAAAAAAGTGGTGATCGGTATTCATGCATACAACCGTACACCCGCCAACAATTTTGGTATCAGCAAAAGTGCCGTTGAACTGGCAACTCAATTGCAACAGGAAACCAACAGTATCAGTTTTGTTTTTGGTAATCCTTATGTCATTAAAAACTGGTGCAGTGCAAAAAATTTAATTGCCTGCTATGAAGATGATTCCATTGTACAACATACAGCGATCGATCTGTTACAGGGAAAGATTGCTGCCAAAGGAAAACTGCCCGTTACTGTTTGTGAGGAGTATCATTTTGGAAGCGGTATTCTTTCATCGGCTTCTTTCTTTCCATTAGCCACGCCGGGTGATGTGGGAATGAGCAATAACAGTCTTCGTGTAATAGATTCCATTGCGGTGAATGCCATTGACAGCGGAGCAATGCCAGGTTGTGTGGTACTGGTAGCAAAGGATGGCAAGATCGCTTACTATAAAGCTTACGGTAATTTGAACGCTGAAAAAACGGAGAAGGCAACAAAAGAATCTGTGTATGATATGGCATCGGTTACAAAAATTTGTGCCACCACTATTTCGGTGATGAAGCTGTATGAGCAGGGTAAGATCAGCCTTACAAAAAAATTAGGGGATTACCTGCCCTGGGTGAGAGGCACTAATAAAGAAAATCTCATTATTGAAAATATTTTACTGCACCAGGCAGGTCTGAATGCCTACATTCCTTTTTATAGAGAAACCATTGATACCGCTACCGGCATACCCAGTAATAAATTATATGCTGCTCAAAAAAGTGATTCGTTTAATATTCATGTGGCAGAGAATTTATTCCTGAGGAAAGACTGGAATGATACCATGTTCAGCCGGATACTCAAAAGTTCATTAGGGCCAGCAAATAAATATGTGTACAGCGATAATGATTTTATTTTCCTGGGTAAACTAGTGGAGCAACTATCTGGTATGCCATTGGACAAATATGTACAGCAGGAATTTTACCAGCCGATGGTTTTATCCAGTGCAGGATTTAAACCAAGGGAGCACATGGTGATTAATAAAATTGCGCCAACAGAAAATGAACCCATCTTTCGCAAACAACAGATCCGTGGAGATGTGCATGATCCGGGTGCTGCTATGTTTGGCGGCGTGGCTGGCCATGCAGGTTTATTCAGCAATGCCTATGATATCGCAGTGATCATGCAGATGCTGCTGAATGGCGGCACGTTTAATGGCAAACGTTATTTGCAAAAAGAAACGATAGAACTGTTTACAGCCTATCACAGCAATATCAGTCGCCGTGGCCTGGGCTTTGATAAACCAGAAAAGGACTATGATAAAAGGCCTGAACCATATCCATGTTTATCTGCTTCGCCAGCTACATTCGGTCATACTGGTTTTACAGGCACCTGTACCTGGGCTGATCCTGTAAATAACCTCGTCTATGTTTTCCTGAGTAACCGGGTTTGCCCGGATGGTACCAATCCTAAATTGGGAAGAATGAATGTAAGGCCCAAGATTCATGAAGTGATTTATAAAGCATTGGGTATTGCAAAAGCAAAATAAAAATATCGATCGTATGCTTTGGCTTTAAAGTATTTCTCTTTCTATTCGGTTATATGATACTGCCTGCGGACTGGTTTTGTTAAGAATACAATTAATGAAACAGTGTAAAAAGCAAAAGGGAAAAGATGGATGATATGCCTTAACGGATTTCCGGTATAGCCGCCAAATATAAATGTATTTAACGTGGAGGTAAATTCTAAAGCGCCTGGCCCGGATTGATATAAACTGATAAAAAGGAAATCAAAAAACCCGTAAGTAAAAATACAAATACCAATAATCCACCAGGTTCTTTTCTTATAAATTAATACCAGCACAAGGAGTAACAAAATAAGAGTGCTTATTTTATGCAGACTGGCATTGAGAAATATTGTCAAGCAGATATTCAGCAGTATCAGCGAAATAAAAACAGTTATCAAAACACCTTTCACTATTTTCATTCGATGGTATTGAATGTATTTATAAAGTATTTAAAGCTCTTCTGAAGATTCCGGCAACTGGTCATATTCCCCTTTGAATGCATAATAACCAAAAATAAAAAGGCCAATTACAATGGGTGTAAAAATGCCAATGATGATAAACCACGGTACCGGCTTGTTAATGTCTTTGGTGCCAGTATCGCTGATATTGTGTACCGCTCCCATCACTAAAAAATAAATTACCAATGGTGCAATCAGCATCCACACAAGTCCCATGATTCTTTTCAATTGATTCATACAATATTTTTTAGGGTTTATAATTTATTAAGTAGCGGTAAGGAAGGAAGCCAGTAAATAATAAATTTAAATTTATTATTCCTTCCCGTCTTAACGTCTTCCCGTCAAAAACTGTCTTTTGATAAGACACCTTCTTAGTCTTTAACATTTTTATCAATCTTGTTATCGAGATACAAAACTCCAATTACAAAACACAACGCCGCCACACCAATCGGGTACCAAAGCCCCACCAACGGATCATTTACAAAAGTGGAAGATAACAACGTAGCAATAAACGGAACCAATCCACCAAACACACCATTGCCAATATGATAAGGCAGGCTCATGGAAGTGTAGCGGATTTTTGTTGGGAATAACTCTACTAAGAATGCTGCAACCGGACCATATACCATTGTTACAAAAATGATCATTACCCAAATGAGGAAAATGAATTTCCATTTGAGTGGAGGAGAAAGAATTTTATCGGAATATACAGGCTTGCCCATGTTAACCCAGGATGATGCGGTTTCAGTATTAACGAAATTTCCAGACGAATCAATTATTGTTTCTGTAAACCTGATCCCTTCTTTTTTTATTTCCCAAATAGTTTTAGTTTGTTCAATAACAATTGTGTCTGTATTAATTAAAACAGTGTCAATTTTTTTAACTGAGTCTATTTGTTCGTCAATCTTTACTAATTCTGAACCTTTGGCAATCCATTCTTTGACATCCGCATCCTTCAACATCGTCCCAAATATCGGCCGATAAAAAACCACTCCCAATAACATCCCAGTTAGCATAATCCATTTTCTTCCTACCTTATCACTCAGCCAACCAAAAAATACAAAGAAAGGTGTGGCCAGTGCAATACCCCACAGCAGTATTTCCCTGTTTTGCATAAACTCAATCTTCACCGTATTTTCCAAAAATGATTGTGCATAAAACTGCCCGGTGTACCAAATCACCCCTTGCCCCATCACCGCACCAAACAATGCCAGCAGCACCATTTTAAAATTGCCCTTGTGCCCAAAACTTTCTTTTAATGGATTAACAGAGGTTTTCTTTTCCGCTTTCAGCTTTGCAAATATGGGAGACTCCTGCATCTTTAACCGGATGTAAACAGAAACGCCTACCAGCAAGATGGATATCCAGAATGGATACCTCCATCCACCCCACTCAGCAGTAAAGGCTGCATCACTCATGTTGCTTTTTACTGCCATGATAATGCCCAGTGCAACAAACAAACCCAGCGTTGCGGTCGTTTGAATCCAGGAAGTAAAGTAACCTCTTCTTCCTTCAGGTGCATGTTCTGCAACATACGTAGCTGCACCACCATACTCGCCACCCAACGCAAGGCCCTGTATCAATCTTAATAACAACACCAGTAACGGTGCCGCAAGGCCAATGCTTTTATACCCGGGCACCAATCCAATTAAAAAAGTAGAACCACCCATCAGCACCAGTGTTAACAAGAAAGTAGATTTTCTGCCGATCAGGTCACCCAGCCTGCCAAACACCAACGCCCCAAAAGGTCTTACTAAAAACCCGGCAGCAAAAATGGCCAGTGTACTCAGCAATGCCGCCGTGTCATTTCCTTCCGGGAAAAATTGTACGGAGATGGTTTTAGCCAGCATTCCAAAAATGTAGAAATCGTACCATTCTATTAAAGTGCCGAGAGAAGAAGAGAAAATTACTTTGCTGATTCCTTTTGTGCTGTTAACTGCCATGAAGCGGTATTAAAATTTTAGTCAATCGTTTGTCTGGTCTTATTGCCATAAATATATTAATTTGGTGGCGAAGACAAACGAATAATTTATTTCATCAAACATTGCTATGTCATATCCTTATCAAATTAAGTCTCTTGATCAGTATCACCAGGATTATAAAAAGAGTGCAGAAGACCCGGAAGGTTTCTGGGGTGAGATTGCCGAAAATTTTCAATGGAGAAAAAAGTGGGACAAAGTGCTGGACTGGAATTTTACCGAGCCAAAAATAGAATGGTTCAAAGGTGGTAAACTCAACATCACTGAAAACTGCATTGACCGTTATTTGCCCACCATGGCAGACAAACCAGCCATCATTTGGGAACCCAATAATCCCGAAGAAAGAGTAAGGATTGTTACCTATGCCCGTTTACATAAAAGAGTTTGCCAGGTGGCCCAAATGCTGATCAACAACGGCGTAAAAAAAGGCGACCGTGTTTGTATTTATATGGGCATGGTGCCGGAGCTGGCCTATGCAATATTGGGCTGTGCAAGAATCGGAGCTATTCATAGTGTGATATTTGGAGGTTTCAGTGCACAGAGCATTGCAGACCGTTTGTATGATGCACAGGCAGAATTTATCATTACTTGTGATGGTGCTTATCGTGGCGGGAAAGATATTCCCTTAAAAGCGGTGATCGATGATGCCTTGATCGGAAACAGAACCGTAAAAAAAGTAATTGTTTATACAAGAACAAGGGTGCCTGTTTCCATGATCAAAGGAAGAGATGTGTGGTGGGAAGATGAAATGGATTATGCAGAATCACAGGTTGAAAAAAATGGCGTAGTTTCTTTTCCTGCCGCAGAAATGGATGCAGAAGATCCGTTGTTTATTTTATACACTTCCGGCAGCACTGGCAAACCAAAAGGTGTGGTTCATCCCATTGCAGGTTACATGTTGTGGACCAATTACACGTTTGTAAATGTGTTCCAGTATCAACCCGGCGATGTACACTTTTGCACCGCAGATATTGGCTGGATAACAGGACACAGTTATATCGTTTACGGTCCGTTAAGTGCAGGAGCTACTTCTTTAATGTTTGAAGGTATTCCCACCTGGCCGGATGCAGGACGTTTCTGGGATATTGTACAAAGACATAAAGTAAACTGCATCTATACTGCACCAACTGCCATCAGGAGTTTGATGAGTTACGGAACAGACCCCATCCAGGGAAAAGACCTGTCTTCATTAAAAATATTGGGTACTGTTGGTGAACCCATCAATGAAGAAGCATGGCACTGGTACGATGAAAATATTGGAAAGAAAAAATGCCCGATCGTGGATACCTGGTGGCAAACAGAAACGAGCGGTTGCCTTATCAGTAATCTTGCCGGCGTTACTCCATCTAAACCAAGCTGGGCTACACTGCCTATGCCGGGAGTACAACCGTTACTGGTAGATGAGAACGGTAATGAAGTAACAGAAAAAGATGAACACGGAATTATCAAAGGCAACCTTTGCATCAAAGCGCCGTGGCCCGGAATATTGAGAACCACCTGGGGCGACCATGAACGCTGCCGCACCAATTATTTTGCTACTTACCCGGGATTGTATTTTACCGGTGATGGCGCACTGAAAGATGAAGATGGCAATTACCGCATCACCGGCAGGGTGGATGATGTATTAAATATCAGCGGTCATCGTATTGGAACTGCCGAAGTGGAGAATGCTATCAACATGCATTCCGGTGTGGTAGAAAGTGCCGTGGTGGGTTATCCGCATGACATCAAGGGGCAGGGTATTTACGCCTATGTTATTTACAACGGTCATCATGGTGATGAAAATTTAAGAAGGCAAGACATCAGCCTGACCGTTTCAAAAATTATTGGCCCCATTGCCAAACCGGATAAAATACAATTTGTAACTGGCTTACCGAAGACAAGAAGCGGTAAGATCATGCGTCGCATTTTAAGAAAGATTGCTGAGGGAGAAGTATCGAATTTGGGGGATACCAGCACTTTGCTTGATCCGGGTGTGGTGGATGAGATAAAGGATGGTAAGTTGTAAACGCATATCCCGGTCTGACTGCGGTACCGACCGGGATGTGTGGCTCTCACTTTATTCACAGTTCCCTGTTTTAAAATTTACTCCCAAGCTAAAAGCATCAAAGTATTTGAAACTATAACATAAAAAAGGAGCTCCTGTAATGGAACTCCTTTTTATTTTTATTGATCAAAAGAATTAATAACCAAATATCTCTTCTAAACTCAGTCTCTTCACTTCACCATATTTTTTCATGTCTTCTTCTTTCACTTTTTTATCAGAAGCCACAATGCAATAAGTGTAAGGCTTATGAGCAATGTTTTGGGTATGAAAATCTTTTAACTGACTGTAGCCAATTTTATCAACAGCAGCATAAATATCTTTACGAATATCGCCGTTAAGCCCTTTGCGTTCACCGGCAAGATAATTGAGGATAATACCATCTTGTGTAATGCGTTCTGTTTCGATATCTTTTTTAATACCAGCTTGTGCAGCTTTGATATTTCCTGGTATTTCAGGAAGGCCATTCAGCAGTTCGTTCATTGCTGTAATGGATTCATTGAACTTATCCGCCTGGCAACCTACATATGCTACTGTGTAAAATGGATCTTCTTTTTTCTCAGGCGTTACATAAAAAGCAAAAGTAGAATAAGCCAGTGCTTTAGATTCCCGGATGGTTTGGAAAACAACGGCACCCATACCACCACCAAAATAATTGTTGAAAATATTTACCACAGGTTCCTGGTTAGCCGCATAAGGAGCTGTATTTCTTACCCAGCGAATTTCAGACTGCACCATGTTGTAATCTGCAAACAACAATTCATTTTTATCCTGCACAGCAAATGCAAAATTTGCTTTTTCAGGAACCGCTTCAAATGAAGTTGGTATAGTATGTACTGTTTTTAATCCTGCTGTTAATGCGGCCAATGGCTGAGGACCGTAATACAAAATTTTATGAGTATACCTGTTCATGCTGTGCAGCATGTTTACCAGTTCATCAGCAGAAAGGTTATTCAGTTCATCGTTACTCAACACATAATTGTAGGGATTCTTTTGTCCAAACCTTGCATAGTTAACAAGCCCACTCATGATGGCAGCTTTGTTTAATTTGGCATCTGTTCTTGCTTTTTGTAATCTTGCTTTCAATGCTTTTAAAGCAGCTTCATCTGCTTTGCAATTTTTCAAGAGGTTTTCAAACAGTGCAGTTGCTTTGGAGAAATTCTCCTGTAATCCTTCGATGGTTACAGTAGTAAACTCGGTGCCAGGTGCAACAGTAAAGCTGCAGGCAATTTTATAAAACTCTTTGGTGATATCTTCAGCACTCATTTTATCTGTACCTAAGAATTGCAGGTATTGTGCAGCTACGCCTAATTTTTTATTGTTCCAGGTACCCAGGTCAAAACGGTAGCGCAGGCGGAATATACTGTTGTCTTTATTCTGTACATACAAAATTTCTGCAGGGCCGATCTTTCCTTTTTGCATATCCTTATTATAGTCAAGGTATACAGGTTTTACTGCTGTGGCTGGCATTGCGTTTACCTGTTTTACAAATTCTGACTGTGCATTGGCGTTAGTCTCTACGGGAGTAATGGCAGGCTTATCCACTTTAGCCACATTCTTATCTTCGCCCTTGCGTTTTAAGATCACCACATAATTATCCTGGAAATATTTATTGGCAAAAGCAATGATGTCTTTCTTGGTCAATTTAGAAAGCAAGTCAGTATAAGCCACCTGGTCTTTCCAGTCAATTTCTGAAGTAAAGGCGTCCATCAGGTCGCTTGCCCTTGAACCATAAGATTCTGTTGCCAGTATTTTATTTTTCTTCTGGTTATTAATGATGGAAGTGATGAGGTTATCATCAAAATTTCCTTTTTTCAAATTCTCAATTTCTCCCAGCATCAGTGCCTGTACTTCTTCCAGTGTTTGGCCCTGTGTGGCAGCTCCCTGCATAAACAACACCCCATAATCAATCAGTGTAAATGCAGAAGCAGAGGCTCTCAATAATTTTTGTTTCTTCACCAGGTTTAGGTCCATTAAACCGGCTTTGCCATTGGTTAATATTTGTCCAACCAAATCAGCCAGTAAAACATCTTTTGATTTATTTCCGGGTAACCTGAATCCGATGGTAACATTTTCTGCATCTGGTCCTATCACTTCTTTTGTTATTGGGGCAGCAATAGGTACTTCCGGCTGAAAAGTATATTTAGGAACAGGCTTATTTTGTTTGTAAGCAAAAGCCATATCTACTTTTTTGATCATTGCATCGGGATCAAAATCACCACTCAGGATAATGCCCATGTTGTTGGGAACATAGTAGGTGTTGTAATAATTTCTGATGGCTTCCAAAGAAGGGTTTTTTAAATGTTCGATGGTGCCGATGGTAGTTTGTTTACCATAGTTATTGTTCTTAAAAAGTTCACTAAATAATTTTTCGAAGACTTTACGTCCGTCATTATCAAGCGTACGGTTTTTCTCTTCATACACAGCTTCCAGTTCTGTATGGAAAATGCGGAGTTGCGGATTACGGAAACGTTCTGCCTGCACCTTCAGGTATTTATCAATTGCGTTAGATGGAACATCGTCTGTGTACACGGTTTGCTCAAAAGAAGTGAAGGCATTGGTGCCCTGTGCACCCATACTGCTCATCATTTTATCATACTCGTTGGCGATGGCAAATTTTGCAGCTACACCGGAAACAGAATCTATCTGCTGATAAATGGCCCTGCGTTTAGCCGTGTCCGTACTGTGGTTGTATTCCTCGTACAATGCATTTACTTTATCTAACTGTGGTTTTTCCTGTGCCCAGTCCAGGGAACCATATTTATCAGTGCCTTTAAACAGCATGTGTTCCAGGTAATGTGCCAACCCTGTATGATCAGCAGGATCAGTTTTGCTTCCAGCTTTCGTGGCTACATAGCATTGAATACGGGGGTCCTTATTGGTAGGACTTAATATAACAGTCAGCCCGTTCTTTAATATATAAAACCTTGCTTTTGCCGGGTCATTGGTTACATACTTGTATTTATAACCTCCTGAAACGGCCTCTTTCCACTGGTACTTTTCTGTTTGCGCCAAAGCAGCAACGCTGATTAACAGCATTGGCAAAAAGAATATCTTCCTGTTGATTTGCATATCAATTGTTTTTTAATAAAAATTTTGTGAGCTTCAAAAATACGCTGTAAAAGGGATTCATAAATTACCATTCGCAACAATAATTAAAGCTATTTTTGAAAAAATTTATTGCTATATGAAACGTATTGTTAAATTCCTTTTCCGCACGGTACTGCTGCTGTTTATTTTATTAAATATTATCACGGCTTTTCATGCGTATAAGTTCACTCATTTTTACGAAGTCGCAGAAGCGCCAGTTAATAAAAGTGAAATGAAGTCTGGTTGGGGTATTACGAAAGATATTTTATTTGGCATCAATGCATACAAGCAAAAGAATAAAGTACTGGCAGATTCTGCTTTTGAAAACATTTACTTAACCACCAGCGACAAGATAAAGCTACAGGGCTGGTATATGAAAACACCCGGTACAGCAAAAGGTACCGTAATATTATTTCACGGACATGGAAGTAAAAAATCATCGGTACTGGAAGAAGCTGCCGGCTTTAATAAAATGGGGTATAATACGATGCTGCTTGATTTAAGGGCACATGGTAACAGTGGCGGCAACACCAGTTCCATTGGCTACTATGAAAGCGAAGATGTGAAACTGGCCTATGATTTTATTAAGAAAGAAAAAGGAGAAAAAAACATTATACTCTGGGGTATTTCTATGGGAGCGGCAGCGGTAAGTAAAGCCATGAATGATTATCCGTTGCAACCTTCCAAAGTAATTTTAGAAATGCCTTTTGCCTCCATACTGCAGGCGGCGGAAGGGAGAATAAAAATGATGGGATTACCCGGTCAGCCACTGGCTACCTTCATTACTTTCTGGGGAGGAGCGGAACATGGTTTCTGGGCATTTAATATGAAACCTTCGGAATTTGTAAAACAAATACATTGCCCGGTATTGCTGCAATGGGGTAAAAATGATCCCCGTGTAAAACAGGAAGAAACAGATTTGATCTATGCTAATATTTCAGCACCTAAAAAATTAGTGGTGTATGAAAGTGCTGCCCATGAATCACTTTGTGAAAAAGAAAATGTTAAGTGGGTGAGTGAGGTAGGAGATTTTTTGTCTAAATAATTTAATTGATGCATCCTAAAGACATTTCAATAAAAGAATACACCTACGGATTACCCTTTGAACGGATAGCAGCTTTTCCATTGCCTGAAAGAGATGCCTCCAAACTGCTGGTATATAAAAACGGCAACATCACTGAAGCTATTTACAAAAACATTGCTGATCATATCCCAGAAAAAAGTTTACTGGTATTCAATAATACCAAAGTGATACAGGCAAGAATACTGTTTCAAAAATCAACTGGTGGTGTGATAGAAATTTTTTGCCTGGAGCCTTATGAGGAAATGAATGAATACAGCACCATCATGAATAAAAAAGAAACTGTGCGGTGGAAATGTATGATCGGTGGTGCAAGCAAATGGAAAGATGGTGAACTAAGTAAAAGTGCAGGAATTGGGAATAAGGAATTAGTAATGAAAGCAAAGTTGGTAGAAAGGCTTTCGGATGCTTATGCGGTGGAGTTATCATGGGAACCAACCAATTTAACTTTTGCAGAAGTGCTTGAATTAACCGGCGACATGCCCCTACCTCCGTACATCAAACGAAAAGCGGAACTATCAGATAAAGAAAGATACCAGACCATTTATGCCAAATATGATGGCAGCGTGGCAGCGCCAACAGCAGGACTGCATTTTACTGAAAACATTTTTACTGCGTTAGCTGAAAAACATATCATCAAAACTTACGTAACACTGCATGTGGGTGCAGGCACATTTAAACCTGTAAAAGCTGCATTAATGCAAGGGCATGAAATGCATGCAGAATGGATAGATGTAAATATGGATACTATTCAGCAGTTGGTTGACAACAGTATTAATTCCATCATTGCCGTAGGTACCACTTCTTTACGTACCATCGAAAGTCTTTACTGGATGGGAGTAAAAACACTATTGTTTCCAGGAATTAAAATAGATGACTTATCCATTCACCAATGGGATGTTTATGAGGCACCGTTATCCTCCAGTAATTTTTCTGCAGCAACTGCATTGACAGCTTTACTAAACTGGATGAAAGAAAATAACCTGCAGAGAATTATTATCACCACTCAAATCCTGGTCTCTCCAGGTTATCAATACAGGGTAGCCAAAGCGATCATTACCAATTTTCATCAGCCACAATCTACTTTGCTTTTATTGGTAGCTGCAGCTGTTGATCAAGATTGGAAAAAAATTTACAACTATGCTTTAGAAAACGATTTTCGGTTTTTGAGTTATGGAGATGGAAGTTTGTTGTTTACCCCTACTGCTGCCCCCATCCCCTAAAGAGGAGTAAGGCAATACTTCAAATTTTAGGAGAGTTATTATTTTATTGAACACTTCTTACACCCCTTTAGGGGATGGGGGCGTCTTACTGCTGTATCGTTACCGGTGTTTCAATGGGTATGTAGCTAAACAGATCTTTCATCTCCCTGTATTTTACAGATATACAGCCATCAGTCCAGTTATAAAAATTATCTACGGTCCATTCTTCTTCCGGCCTGGTGGCATGTATGGCGATACCATTGCCAATTTTTGCACTTTTAGTTATAATTCCTTTACGCTTTCTTTCAGTAAAACGTTGCAGGCTCTCATCAGTTGGATAGTCTAGTAATAATTCAGGGCCCCATTTGGGATGTATTTTTTTCAGGATTATTTTAAACTTGCCATCGGGAGTTTTTCTATCGCCTTCTTTCATCTTATCTCCAAGATCCTTGCTGCCGAAAACGATAGGATAGGTAGCATACCAGCCGTCGTCGTCATATACTTTTAATTCATAGTCGCTTTTGTCAATAATTATATAATAAGGATTCTCGTCTGGAATTTTTGCAGCATGCTTTTTAGCTTTTGTGCCAGCAGCTGTTTTCATTACAGGCCGGACCGGCTTTTTATCCGATGGCATAAAGGATGTTAAAATAAAAACGCTTAAAACTGCAGTGGCTGAAAGTGAGATTGAATTTTTCATAAAGGTGAATAATAAATAATGTAAATCAAACGCTGTGCCACCCGAAAATATTTCAATCATTTGAAATAGCCTTAACAAAAATTAAGCAATAACAAAATTTTATAATAGTATGGCTGACATTGTATATAAACACAAAAAGAGAAGAATAAAAATTATGATAACAATAATCTGAAATGATTGTCGTTCCGCAAAAAAAAAATGAAAGCAATCAGCTAAATGCTTTTTGCTTTCATTGATGATAAGGTGTGGCTGAAAAATTTTACCAGTTGCTTAGTCTTAAACCGAATGTATAAGGCCGCATATCCAGGCCCGTCTTGTAAATTGTTTTAGGGGCGTAAGAACCATAAAGATGAACCGGACCAAGACCTAATTCAGCAATATAGGAGAATTTAAAATCTTCCACTCCGAGCCCTCCTTTTGTTTTCAGTTTACCCCTTTCCTGGCTAACCTGTTTGTTTCGCTGGTTGTATAAATAACCTGCACTGATACCCACACTTAAGCTAAGTCCTTTATTGATGTAACCGGGATTAGTACAAAAATTCAACATCAGGGGAACAGTTATATAATCTGCTGCCAGTTTGTTTTTTGAGAAAGAAATAGAATCCCTGATGATTACAGGCGAAGGTGTTTGAGCTGGTGCAAATGGGTTTGACTTTAAATAACTGATAGCTGAATTATACCTGTAATTATTTAATTCAAGACCAATGCCGTATTTTAGGTTTACATGATGTTTGATCAGGTTGAACCGCTGCATAAAGATCCAGATATTTACGTTTACGCTTTTACCCGTGTTTAAGTCAAAATCATTTTTTCCTAATGGAGCAGCTCCCGGCCTGTTGTACAGGTAGCCGCCGGTATTGCCATAGTCAGTCTTATCAACAAAGTTGTTAAATCCAAGATCGACAATGCCCCAGTTGGTACTAATGTTTGCTGGTTTAGACCGGTGCCTTCTTTCCACATCAATATAAGTGTACTTGTTTTTTGATTCACCACCACCTTTTTTTACGATGATCATGTTGCCGATCCTGATCGTATCACTTTCCTTTTTAGCAGTAATAGTGGTATCGTTTTGTGCGTTGGCTGCAGAGCAAAAAATTGCTGCTGCCATTAATGTAAATAGCTGTTTCATGTGCCGCTTGTTTATTGATTATTGTATTTGTAGAATTTTTCGCTGTTAAATATCCCTGGTAAGTGTAGAATATTTTCCTGCTGTGTTTATACTATTTTATTTATTGCATTGCAAAAGACATATTGGCAATTCTGAAGCTGTTATCCCCTGACTTGGTATTTGTTTTTCTTTCCACCACACGTTTTATTTTTTTAAAGAATCCGCCTATTTTATTTTTCCTGTTTTTGTTATCCGCTTCGCTTTCACTATCACTATCTATATGATTTATTGTTTGAACTGCAAATGAATTAGCAGGTATTTCTTCTGCTGGCTGTATTACATCATTTCCCTGGCTGGCGTTATTATTATCAATCTTTCTGTTGTTATCTGAAGGTGTTACGGTTGCAACTTCATTATTGTTACTGCTGCGGTTGTTAATATTTTCTAAAGGAGCAGGTAAATTATTTGATTTAATCTCCTGCTGTTTTGCAATAGCATCAGATTGTTTTGATGCTGCCTTTTGTTTATTATCAGCACCAGCAGCGTTGTTTGTTTTAGCAGGTAAAGCAGATTTTACTTGTTTATCCAGTCTTGTTTCGTTTACTGCAGTGGCAGCATCAACAGATGAACTTTTATCTTCAGCAACAAGCTGTTCATTTTCGCTGCCCGGAGCAACTGGTGTTGCAGAAGGCTTTCCGGAATTTTTATTTACAGTCTCAATGCCAGGTTGGATACTGCCGGATCTGTTTGAATAATTTAATACTCCCCAAACTCCAAAACCAATTACCACCGCTGCAGCTGCAATCTTCCACCACCTGGCAGCAATAACACGGCCGCCTTCTTGCTTATATAAAATTGCTTTGTCTTCAAAAATAATCCTGTCTTCTGCAGGGAGTTTTGTTTGTTGTAACAGTTCCCATTCTTTTTTTACCGTTTCATCTTTTTTTGTAAGGCTAACCAATTTTTCCTTTGTTGTTTTATCCAGTTCATTATCCAGCATTAATAATAATTGTTGCTGTATCTCACTGTCAATTGTTTCCTGTTTGAATAAATTTTCTTTATCTGCAAAAACAGCAGTATCCGGAATTAAAATACTTTGTTGTAACATCAACATTTCTTCCTGCAGATCAGGGTTTTCAATAAGAAAAGCATCCACAGCATTTTTTCCTGGTGCAGATAATTCATTATCTACATACAGCAGGAAAAATTCTTCGTAATTATTGCGGTTGATAGTCATTTTTAATCTATAAATTTTGTTGCCCCAGGTTCCCCCTTTAGGGGGCGGAGGGGGTTAAATTATATTCTCTGGTTTTACAATGTACTCTCTAAGTTGCAGTCTTGCCCTGTGGAGATACACTTTTACCTGGCTTTCATTCAGCCCGGTTATTTTACCAATTTCCTCATAACTGTAGCCTTCATAATCTTTCAACATCACCAAACTTCTCTGCGTTTCATTCAGCCGGTTCAGTGCTTCATACAGCACTTTTTTAGAATCATGTTGCTGCCGGTTGCTTGTTTTTGATTCGGCTGAAAAGCTTTCTTTTAAAACAATCCGTTTGTTTTTCCTGATATGGTCAATCATATTGTTATAAGCCACTGTAAACAGGAAGCTTTTACATTTTTCATTGTCCACCGTGTGCCTGTTGGCCCACATTTTTTCAAACGCTCCCTGCAATACATCCTTTGCATCCTCTTCATGCCTCAGGTTTTTGAGTATAAATCGGTATACATTATCTGCATACATGGTTACACATTGGTTATATTCTCTCTCAGTCATACAGCTTTGGTGCTGGTTATTAGTAAAGGTTAGTTGTTTTAGTGTTATACGAACAAATAACCCGTATGTTACAGGAACATAAAATTAATTAACTTTCTGTGTGGAAAAAAGTAGGGGAAACGATATTCCAATGAACGGGAGCATTATTCTCCCTGCATTGTCCGCTGCATTTAACGGGTGGTTTTGGGGCTGGGGTTGTACCTGGGTGATAGGCAGCATATACCAATAAAAAGACAGAACCGATGGTAAAAAACAACATTAATATTGCAGATCTTTTTATCATGATAGCGTTAGTCTTTGGGTAGTAAGACGAAAATAACAGCTAAATGTTACAATGTTTAAAGAAAGATGTTAAAACTTATATAATAACAATAGCATAATCTGGCCCCCTTCGCTAATTTTGTCACATCCAAACTGATTTATATGAATGAGAATTTTGTAAAGAGAATAGCAACAGACCTGCAGGAAATAGAGGCTGCCGGGTTGATGAAAAAAGAACGAATCATTTCCAGTGAACAGGGGGCCGAGATCATTGTGGGTGGGAAAAATGTATTGAATTTTTGTGCCAACAATTACCTGGGTTTATCATCGCATCCCAAAGTGCTGGCAGCAGCAAAAAAATATATTACCCTCCGGGGTTATGGTATGAGCAGTGTGCGGTTTATCTGCGGCACACAGGATATTCATAAAGAACTGGAAAAAAAACTGTCTACTTTTTTAGGAACGGAAGATACCATCCTGTATGCTGCTGCCTTTGATGCCAACGGCGGTTTGTTTGAGCCCTTATTTGGAGAGCAGGATGCCATCATCAGTGATGCACTGAACCATGCTTCTATTATTGACGGGGTAAGATTGTGCAAGGCGCAACGTTTCCGTTATGAGCATAACAATATGGAAGACCTGGAAACCAAACTGAAAGAATCAGCAGGGTTAAGAAGCCGCATTATTGTAACCGATGGCTCCTTTAGTATGGACGGCACCATTGCACAGTTAGATAAAATTTGCGACCTGGCAGATCAGTACGACGCCATTGTAATGATTGATGAATGCCACTCTTCCGGATTTTTAGGTAAGACAGGGCGAGGCACTCATGAGCATCGTGGTGTGATGGGAAGGATCGATATTATTACGGGTACACTGGGCAAAGCTTTAGGTGGCGCCAGTGGCGGATTTACCAGTGGCAGAAAAGAGATCATTGAATTGCTGCGGCAGCGCAGCAGGCCCTACCTGTTCAGCAATACGGTGGCACCAAGTATTGTGGGAGCCTCTATTGCAGTGCTGGATATGCTGAGTGAAACCACAGAATTAAGAGACAAGCTTGCGGCCAACACCGAATATTTCAGAAAGAAAATGACTGCTGTTGGATTTGATATCAAACCCGGCGAACATCCTATTGTGCCAATCATGCTGTATGATGCAGTACTGGCGCAACAATTTGCCAGTAAGTTACTGGATGAAGGTATTTATGTAATTGGATTTTTCTTCCCCGTGGTGGCCAAGGGGCAGGCACGTATCAGGGTGCAATTGAGTGCTGCACATGATGTACAGCAATTGGATAAAGCGATCAGGGCATTTACCAAAGTTGGAAGAGAGTTGGGAGTGTTGACATCCTAAAAAGCAGTTATAAAAATAAATAGTGTTTAATAAAAGTTAACCATGTCAGAAGCCTCAGAAAATTTTATCGCAAAAAGTACCCTCCGATCGGCAGACCTGGAACACCGGCGTAAGATCAATTTTAATATCAGCCAGTACAATGCAAAAGTACCGGAGGGCAAGGCGCAATTTGCCAACCTGGAACTGGCAAGGGAAACGGCAAAAAATATCAAGTGGCGGGCCATTGAAACACTGGATCAGCAACTGGAAACATTTGAACTGAATTTTAGTAAACGTGGTGGTAAAGTGATCTGGGCAGAAGATGCAGCACAGGCCATTGAAGCCATTGTGGAAATATGCAAGGCAGCTAATTGCAAAACCCTGGTGAAAAGCAAGAGCATGGTGACGGAAGAAATTCACCTGAATGCAGAATTGGAAAAAAATGGCATTGAAAGTATTGAAACAGACCTGGGCGAATACATACAACAGTTAGATGGCGAACCGCCTTATCATATTGTAACACCGGCCATGCACAAAAGCAAGGAAGATGTGGCTAAATTATTTGCATCTAAATTGGGAACACTTCCAAACCTGAATCCGCAACAACTGACGCTGGTGGCAAGGGATATTTTAAGAAAAAAATATACCGGTGCAGAAGTAGGTGTTACCGGTGCAAACTTTATCATCAGCGATATTGGCGGCGTGGCTGTAACAGAAAATGAAGGCAATGCCAGGCTGAGTTGTGCTTTTCCTAAAACACATATTGTGGTGGTGGGTATTGAAAAAATGATCCCTTCCTTAACCGACCTTGGTTTGTTCTGGCCACTGCTTTCCACTTTTGGAACAGGGCAGCAGATAACAGTTTATAACAGCATCATCACCGGGCCAAGGCAGCCAAATGAAACAGATGGACCTGGGGAAATGTATGTAATATTATTAGATAATGGCCGTACCAATATCTTACAAAATCCAAAACAACGGGAGAGTTTATATTGTATCCGCTGCGGTGCCTGTTTGAATGCCTGCCCGGTGTATAAAAATATTGGCGGTCACAGTTATGGCGCTACTTACAGTGGCCCCATCGGCAGTGTGATCACACCAAACCTGCAAAACCTGGATGAATACAAACACATGAGTTATGCATCCTCCTTATGCGGAGCCTGTACACAAGTATGTGCCGTAAAAATAAACCTGCATGAGTTGTTATTAGAAAACAGGCATGAATCTGTTGAACAAGGTTTAACCAGTTTTACAGAACGCATGGGTTGGAAACTCTGGAAGATGGCAAGCCTGAATAGAAGCATGATGAACCTCGGCAATGGTTCTATAAAAACAAAAGTGGTAAACAGTATTTTTAAAGGCTGGAAACAACAACGCAGTGATCTTGATTTTAGCGGTAAAACATTTAATGAATTGTGGAAGGAGCGGAATAAGAGCTAAAGATGTTTTTTGAGGATTTTTTGCACGCTGAGGGGCAGAGGACGCAGGGAAGAAATGCTTTTGTTTTAAACCTCTGCGTACCCTGCCCCTCTGCGTGAGAATTCCTCTAAATACTTTTTTAAACAAAAAGAAAACCAGCCCATAGAAATGAGGCTGGTTTTATTATGCAAACTTTAACCCTTACTTAAAAAAAGTTTTCATAAAGTAATGCGGTTAATTATTTGGGTTGATTAAAATCTTCTTTGCCTGTCGTGTTTTTGATGGAAAATATTCCTGCTGAGCCTTCTGTTATCTCTTCTGAGGTCAGCTCTTTCACGTGGACCAATGCGGCCATCATTGCATTTATACCGGAGTGCTTCTTTTCTTAATTGAGATTCCTGGATTTTTAATCTTGCTACTTCCGGTCCAGTTAACTGCCCGCTTGCCACACCCTGCCGGATGCGCCTGTTTTCATCATGAAGGCTGAGATTATTTTGTGCAGCGGCACTTAAACTAATAATACTGAAGAATGCGATTGCGGTAATGATACGGCTTGATTTCATAACAAATAATTTAAAGTTGGTTTAAAATGTTTTTTTGTAATCGGTTCTGTAAATCAGACGGAGAAGCACTTCCGAAGTTTAATGAGCGGTAAAAATTTTGCTGGTCGGTACGGAAAGTCAGAGCAGCAGAGCAGTTGTTTAGGATCAAATTCCGGTCTGACCTGCGGTACCGACCTGGGTAGATGCTCCGGGTAAAATATTAAAACTCCTGCGGTGATATTTGCACAATCCATGCAGGGCAATGGCATCCCTGTGTACAGCAGTGCCATAGCCTTTGTTTTTATCCCAGCCATAATGAGGAAATTCCTGGTGTAACTGTTGCATGTATTCGTCCCGGTAAGTTTTGGCTAGTATACTGGCTGCAGCAATGGATGCATATTTGCCATCACCTTTTACAATACAATGGTGAGGAATATTTTTATACCTGGTAAACCGGTTACCATCTATTAATAAAATTTCTGGTTCAATATTGAGTTGATCAATACTATTATGCATAGCTGCAAAGGAGGCTTTTAAAATATTAATCTTGTCAATTTCATTATTGTCAATTGGGGCTACGGCAAAAGCAATACTTTCTTTTTCAATGACCGGTCTTAATAAGTCTCTTTGTTTTTCATTTAGTTGTTTACTGTCGTTCAGCAGTGGATGATGAAAATCTTTAGGTAAAATAACTGCTGCAGCATATACCGGCCCGGCGTAGCATCCCCGGCCTGCTTCATCCAGCCCGGCTTCAGTTAAGTGACTATGTAAAAAGGGGGCTAACATTTTGTGTAGCAAATATCATTAAAAAGGGCATAAAATAAAGCACAAATGATTTAACCGCCAATGCTTCACTATTTTTGCAACCGCTATGAATAATACAATAAATGAAAAGGCTTCGAGACAGGTGGCTACCTGGTTATTGATCGGAGTTGGGATGATTGTGATACAGGTGTGGCTGGGAGGTATTACAAGGCTTACAGAATCTGGCTTATCTATCACTGAGTGGAAACCCATTACCGGCACCTTGCCACCAATGAATGATATTGCCTGGCAGGCAGAGTTTGATAAATACAAAACCACTGACCAGTTTAAATATGTGCACCAAAATTTTTCCCTGTCTGATTTTAAATTTATTTTTTTCTGGGAGTGGTTTCACCGGGTGTGGGCAAGGTTGATGGGATTGGTTTTTTTAGCAGGGTTTATTTATTTTATTGCCACCAAAAAATTTAAAAAACAAATGATCACTCCGATGGTGATCTTGTTTGTTCTGGGTGGCATGCAGGGTGCTATTGGCTGGCTGATGGTAAAGAGTGGATTGGTACCTGAGAAATATTTTGTAGGTCATGTAGAGTTAACCACCCATTTAATTGCAGCACTTATTTTATTGAGTTATACATTATGGTTTGCCCTGAGTCTGCTGGTAAAACCACAACAAAAAATTGTGAGTGAGCCGTTACAAAAATTATTACTCACCATTACCGTTGTGTTTTTCTTTCAACTCGTGTATGGAGGATTTATGGCCGGGATGAGGGCTGCAGTGTCAGCGCCTACCTGGCCTGATATTAATGCTGCTTTTATTCCTGCAACAATTGGGGAACTTTCTCCTGCAATCAAAAATATTTTTTACAATCCGCTCACTGTTCATTTCATTCATCGTGGATTAGCATACCTGCTTTTTGTACTCGTGCTGGTTTGGTGGTTCAAATCAAAAAATATAAAAGGCAATGCATTGTTCAGCAGGTTAAGGTTGAGTTTTTTACTCTTGCTTGTATTACAGGTACTGCTGGGTATATTAACAGTAATGAATGCCACTTATACTAACAGGTTGGTTTGGCTGGGGGTAAGTCACCAGTTTACAGCCATGATACTGATGATGGTGATGGTGAGTTTGTTGTTTATTGTTAAAAGACGCCCTGCCGGTTATCAAAATCACAAAGCTTCCGGGAGAATAATGTAGTGTTATAATTCGTTGTACATTTAATAAACGAATTGTAATGAAGCCATTGCTTAATAATATTTTTTATTCCTTCCCTGTACAACTCTTTATTTTACATTTTCGTAAATACCAGGTGCTGTTGATCTTTTGGTATTTATTGTTCAGCACAGTAGACAGTTATTTTTTAAAAAATTATGGTGCCGATGCGTTGTTCTTTGTACCTGAATATATGGGTACAGTGAATGTACTGAGTGCTGCATTGGTTGGTATTGCGATGGGTGTTTTTTTTATGAGCTGGAATATCACCACATTTATCCTGCATACCAAGCGGTTTAAATTTTTAGCAGCTGCTACAAAACCTTTTTTAAAATACTGCATCAACAATGCGGTGCTTCCTCTGCTATTTCTCATTTTCTATTTAATAAAGGCATTCGAATTTAATATCAATAAAGAGTTAATGACAGTGGGGGAGATACTGTTACTGATACTTGGTTTTGTATGTGGACTTGCGCTGGTATTGGCATTTTCCTTTATTTTCTTTTTTAATGCCGACAGGAGAATTTTAAAAGCAATTGCGCCTGTAATTGCAGACAGGGATATTTTCAGGAGCAGTTATGATCCGGCTAAAAATCCACAGCAGGATAGTTTTGGCATGAAGGTGGGTTATTATTTCACCATACGTTTCAGGTTGAGGAAGGCAAGGAATGTTTCTCATTACAATGAAGATTTTTTAGAGGAGATTTTTAAGCGCCATCATTTTGCAGCAATAACAGGAGTTTTGCTGGCATTCGTATTCCTGATCATCGGCGGCTTTTTTTTGGATACCAAATTTTTCCAGGCACCTGCTGCAGTTAGTATTACCGTTTTCTTTGCTATTATGGTAGCTGTAATTGGAGCGCTTACTTATTTTATGCAAAGCTGGAGTGTTTTGTTTGTAGTTATATTGTTGATTGTATTAAATGTATTGTATAAGGAAGAGATCATTGATCCAAGAAATAAAGCATACGGAATTAATTACAATAATAAAACAGAAAGGCCAGCTTACTCAAAAGCATCTCTGCAGCAACTCTGCACCCCGGCTAAAATAGATAATGATAAGGCCAGCATGATTACCATTTTAGAAAACTGGAAAAAGAAACAGCAATCAGATAAACCGGTGATGATATTTATAAACGTAAGCGGTGGTGGTTTAAGAAGTGCCACATTTACCATGAATATGCTGCAGCAGCTGGATAAGGCTACAGCAGGTAATTTGATGAATCAGACATTCCTCATCAGTGGCGCCAGTGGCGGCATGTTATCAGCAACTTTTTTCAGGGAGTTGTACTTGCAAAATAAGCTGGAAAAAAAATTGGATCTGTATAGCGATCAATACATAACAGATATTACCCAGGACCTGCTGAATCCTGTATTTTCTTCTATGGTGAGCAGGGATATTTTTTCGCCTGCACAAAAATTTGCTGTTGGCGATTACCGCTATATCAAAGACAGGGGATATGCATTTGAAGAAAAATTAAATGAAAATTCCAATGGATTACTGGGGAAACAAATAATTGATTACACTGAAGATGAAAAGAAGGCTACCATGCCGTTGATGATTTTTAATTCAGTAATTACCCGGGATGGTCGTAAGATGATGCTGAGCAGCCAGCCACTCAGCTTTATGATGAAGCCACTGGCTTTTGCAAAGGATACCAGCTACAGCCCGGATGCGGTGGACTTTGCAGCATTATTTGAAAAGCAGCAACCGCGGAATATCCGTTTGCTAACAGCACTGCGTATGAATGCCACTTTTCCTTATGTGTTGCCCAATGTATGGTTACCAAGTAAACCAATTATTGATGTGATGGATGCAGGGTTAAGAGATAATTTTGGCCAGGAAACCACCTTACGTTTTATAGATCATTTTAAAGACTGGATAGCTGCCAATACCGGTGGCGTAGTGATAGTACAATTGAGAGACCGTGTGAACGACAACTGGCAGCAACCGTTGGAAACGGGTTCTTTGGATGATGTTATTATTAAGCCGGCTACCATGCTGCAAAACAACTGGTATAAACTGCAGGATTATTTCCAGGGAGACCAGTACAGTTATTTTAAAGATTCAGCCAACACTAATTTTCACCGCCTCACTTTTATGTATGTGCCGGAAAAAGAAGAGAAGAGTGCCGCATTGAATTTTCATTTAACAGCATCTGAGAAAAAAGATGTGATTGCTTCTTTCCATACCAGCTTTAACCAGCATTCTTTGAAAGAATTATTGCTGTTATTGAAATAAACCTCGTATTAAAAAACCTGGTCCTGCATCTCTGTTGCCTGCTGAATAGTTAGCTGATCAAACACCATTTCTTTATTAGCCAATGCTTCTCTCAATACATCATTAATGGTAACCACCCCTTTGAACTCCTGGTTATCAAATACTACCAGGTAACGGGTTTTGTGGGTATTCAGCATTTCCATGCAATGCTCCACTGTATCCTGCATACCAACCATGGGTATAGATTTACTCATCACTTCCTGTACCTCACAGGTATCGCTGTGCAAGCCTTTTAAGATCACATTCCGGCTGTAGTCCCTTTCCGAAAAAATGCCAGAAAAAATACCAGCGTCCATTACTACCAGGTAACTCAGGTTTACTGAATTCATCAGGTGTAACCCTTCTATTACTTTGGCTTTTGGCTCAATAAAATTGAAAACCGGTGGCTTGTTCTGCAGAATATTTGCTACTGTCCTCATTGCTAATCGTTATTATATTTTTGTATTGAAAAATTATTATGGTAAGTTAATTTGTTTTTATTGATTTCTTTTTAAGAAAAAATATTTTAATGATTCATGTTAAAACATTCAAGTGTTGATAAATGCATTAACAAAGTAAAATGCTAAAAGTTTTTACCGGTAAGCCATTGAACTATTGTGGCTGTATCAGTTTAAAAGCCTGGGGAATAATTTCAATAGAAAATTTCCTGTTGGTTTCTGCCGGATCGCCATCAATATGCAGTGGTGCGCCTTCTAAGTTGTGGATAATGATACGGGGTGTTTGAAAATACAGCACATCTTTCCGGTGAAAAGTCTTTTCACTGTACTCATTTATTTGCCCTGTACTTATTTGTTTCAGGATGGCCCACAATAACCTCAGCTTACTCATCTTCTTTACTATCACCACATCCAGCAAACCATCTCTAAGGCTGGCTTTTGGGGCAATGGTAAACTGGTTTCCAAACTGGTTACTATTGGCAATACTGATAAAATAGGCGGAAGTGTTAAATGATTTTCCCTTGTTCACAATGTCAAATGAATAAGGTTCTGCAGCAAAAAAATTCAGAATGGTTTGCTTAATATAAGTCATTAAACCTCTTTGGTTCTGTTTGGCAAAATCATGCGCCACCTGGGCGTCGAACCCTAATCCGCAGAGCATGCAGCTGAAATTTGAATTAATATAAAATGAATCAATGTAAGAAGCTTTGCCGGTAAAGATGATGTCAAGTGCTTTCTTAATTTTTTTTGGAATTTTTGCTGCAAAAGCCAGCCCGTTTCCTGAGCCCATGGGTATGATACCGATATTTACTGCTTCCTCCAGCAACACACTGGCTACCTGGCTCACCGTACCGTCACCACCGCATACCACGATGTCGGTGATGTTTTCATTTTCAATTTTTTCTTTCAGGTAAAAGTAGTCGCCCTCTGCGTTGGTGGAAGCAATTTCAAAAGGTATATTTTGACTGCGTGTTTTTTCTTCAATCAGTTTTACCAGCAAATCTTTTCTCCCGGTTCCGGATACCGGATTAATGAAATACAATATTCTACGGCTCATGCTTCAATTTTTTTATACGGATTTTGGCAGAAGTTAAGCTCAAGAGGATATCTATAGATTTTGCTGATTGCAATGATAGAACTTTTTTATGTGATTGACTGCTTAAAAATATTTATAATGAGTGGTGAGTTGTCAGTGGTGAGAAACTCACCATTCACCACTGACAACTCACGTTTTACTTAACATAGTATTCAAAAAAGCTTACCACCTGATCAGCGCACTGGCCCAGGTAAACCCACTGCCAAATGCAGCCAGACAAACAAGATCGCCATCTTTTATTTTCCCTTCCTGCCATGCTTCACACAATGCGATGGGTACGGATGCGGCTGTGGTGTTACCATATTTTTGAATATTATTATGCACCTGTTCATCTTTCAACTGTAATTTTTGCTGCACAAATTGTGAGATGCGGAGGTTGGCCTGGTGTGGGATCAACATATTCAGATCTGCCGCTGATAAACCATTGGCTTTTAAAGATTCCATAATTACTTCCGGAAATTTAACTACCGCTTTTTTAAAAACAGATGGCCCATCCATGAAAGGAAAATTCTGTGCATTGTCAATCATTTTTTTACTCATGAACATTTCGCCAATTTCAGCTTCATCAAAGTCTGCCAGCTTATTTTCTGTCCAGTGATTGGCATGTGTTCCGGGATTATACATCGCTAATATTTCAGCACTTTCACCATCGCTGTGTAAATGGGTGCTTAATATTCCCTGGCCTTCTTTTGTGGTTGGCTGTAGTACTACCGCTCCGGCACCATCGCCAAAAATTACCGAGATATTTCTGCCACGGGTGCTGAAATCTATTCCAAAAGAATGTTTTTCACTGCCTATCACCAGGATGTTTTTATACATGCCCGTTTTAATAAACTGGTCAGCTACTGACAAAGCATACACAAAACCACTGCATTGGTTACGGATATCCAGGGCACCAATTTCTTTCATCTTCATTGCCCGCTGTACCAGCACACCGCAGCCGGGAAAATAATAATCAGGGCTCAGGGTAGCGAAAACGATAAAGTCAATATCCTGTGGAGTAATACCTGCTCTTTCAATTGCAATCCTGGCAGCTTCCACACTCATAGTAGTGGTAGTTTCCTCAGTACGGTGGGCATACCTTCGTTCTTTGATACCGGTGCGTTCCTGTATCCATTCATCAGAGGTATCCATATACTTTTTAAGATCCTGGTTGGTAACTACATTTTCTGGTACATACATACCGATACCGGCAATTTTACTAAGAGGCATAAGCAATCGATTTTATTGAGGAACAAATTACGATTTGTATCGTAAATGGAAGCAGGGAATTGCAGGAAAGAAAACAAGGTGCAGTGATATGGTGAGTAGTCAGTGGTGAATAGTGAATAATACATTCATTATTTATTATTCACATTACTTAATTCACCCGTTGCATATTTTTTGCTAAAAACCAATCATCATAAACCGGGGCAGATCTTGTTTTATAATGAACGCTGATAGCTGTACGCAGGGCCCCGCTGTTTTTAATAAATTTTGCAGTGAAGTGTTCTGACAGGGTCAGTATATCTAATGTGTTATCTTTTTGTTTTACTTCGGCAATGTATACTTTGCCTTGAATAAAAGTATTTAAGAATTGCCGGTTGTCTATCACGGAAAGAAATGCAGTTCCTTTGATAGTATCGTTTGTTACAATACGGCTGCGGCGCAATTCATCTATGTAACCGGTGATGGCCACATCATATTCCATCTCTGTTCTTTTTTTAAAAATAATTTTTACCGGTTCTTCCCTGTAATGCCGGTCATCTGAAGGACGGGGAACAAATGCCGCCCATTTCCCCAGCAGGTATTCATCAACGGGTTGTTGTGCTTCCGTATCGATTGCGTAAGGAGATTCGTATGGGCAACCCCATAATAAAATACAGAGAAACAGCAGCAGTGTTTTGGTAAGTAAATTGAATTTCATTGCTCCTAAATTAAATATTTTCCCCATGTAAATATTAAATAGAAAAATGCTGAATGCAGATTTTTATTTTGGCGGCATAATCCATCCTGCAACTTCCATCATCCAGGCAATTCCAAGATGTACGATCAATCCACCCCAGATGCTACCTGTATTGTATGAAATGATGCCGAGTAACAACCCTCCCCAAAAACTGCTGATGGCTTCACCCATTGGTTTACCCAAATGAATACTACAGTAAAAACAAGCTGCAGGAATAATGCAATGTGGCCCACAGATCTTTACCAATGCCAATATTAAAAAGCCCCTGAAGAAAAACTCAATACTTACAAAATCAAACCCGTAACACAATTCATATACTGCATACTGCCACTTTTTTGCAGGGATAGCTTGTAAAATCTTTGCTTTGGGATATACCTGTAAAAAATGTTTTTGAGTAGCTGCCAGTAAAATAAGCGGTACCATTATCAGCAGCATTAAAAGATAAGGCTGCAAACTATCCAGTACTTTGCTGCCATAAAAAGGTTGATTGTTTTTATCTTTTATCAGCCAGACAATAAAGACCGGGATCAATACCACAAAAACCCTTACCACCCAGTTGATACTCCGCAGGTAAAACATTTTATCTGTTCCAGTCCAGGTATTGGTTACCCAGGATTGATGAAAATCAAAATTGACCCGGAATGAAAAAAAGGCCGGTGCTAAAAAAAGGATGAACCAAAACCATGCACTGTGAAAATAATCGCAGTCTTTGTAAAAGAGATATTGTAAAAAAAATGCTGTGGCAAAAGGGGTGAAGTATAAAAGGTAGTAACCAGTAAAATTTGCCATCCATGTTTTACCCGAAGCGGCATATTTTTTTTCCAGTCCATGCCAGTAATTCAGGTAGATCATTACACCCAGCATGGCCACGATCAGCAGCAGGTAAAAAAGATTGAATTCTTTTTGATAAAAATCTTTGATGTATTTGAATACCTGCGTCAAATAATTATTTTGTTTGTTCAGGATTAAAAATAGGATAGTCCGGGGTATAAAAAAAACCACTGCAATTATTTACAGCGGCTTCAATTTTATATCACACTATTTTATGAGTTTGTTCCTTCTTTTAAAGGAGCATTCAATGTTTTCCAAAGTAAGTCTTTCAGTTCTGTTAATCCTTGCCCGGTAACTGAAGAAATAAATATATGCGGAACATGCTGTGGTAATTCTTTTGAAATAGATTCTTTCAGTTCATCATCCAGCATATCTGACTTGCTTACGGCAATCACAAAATCTTTTTGCAGCATTTCAGGATTGTATTGCTGCAGTTCGTTTACCAGTATTTCAAATTCTTTTTTATGATCTGCACAATCTGCAGGTAATAAAAATAGCAGAATAGAGTTGCGTTCAATATGGCGCAAAAACCGGTGGCCAAGCCCTTTACCTTCTGCTGCGCCTTCAATAATACCCGGTAGATCTGCAATGCAAAAACTTTTGCCGTCCCTGTAATCCACCATGCCTAACTGTGGCGTTAAAGTGGTAAAAGCGTAATCCGCAATTTTTGGTTTGGCTGCAGTAATTACAGACAGTAGTGTTGATTTACCTGCATTCGGAAAACCTACCAATCCCACATCTGCCAGTACTTTTAGTTCCAGGAATTTCCAGCCTTCTGTACCCGGTTCGCCGGGTTGTGCATATTCTGGTGCCTGGTTGGTGGAGGTTTTAAAATTACTGTTGCCCAATCCGCCACGGCCGCCTTTTACCCATATTACTTCCTGGCCGTCTTCTAATATCTCTGCTTCTTTTTTACCGGTCTCTTCATCTTTGGCGATGGTGCCTAATGGTACTTCGATGATAATATCTTTTCCAAATTTGCCGGTCTGGTTGTTCTTGTCGCCGGACTGGCCATCTTCTGCCAGCACATTTTTGTAGTAGCGGAGATGCAGCAATGTCCAAAGTTGCGAACTGCCCCTTAAAATAATATGTGCCCCACGTCCGCCATCACCGCCATCCGGCCCCGCCATAGCGTTGTATTTGGTACGCATAAAATGCTTACTGCCTGCGCCACCATGCCCACTGCGGCAGAATATCCGGATATAATCTATAAAGTTTGATCTTTCTGACAAAATGCTGATTTTTTGCGAAGGTACAATTTTAGGCTGCTGATATTGCATTATCAATCTTGTACTCTTATCAGACACTTTCCACAGTAAAGTCTCATTTCCATTTTGTCTTTCTAAAACTTCGTTTTATATAATAGTCATAAAGGGAAGTTCCTATAAATCCAACCAATGCAATACTGTTAAGTGACATTCGAACGAAGAAAGATGGAATGTACTGTTTAAAAAAAATTTCTATTAGAATTAAAAGACCACACAAAACTGCAATAGTTTTTGAAATCCACATTCGTTGTCCATATAAAGAATAGCTTAACCATTTTTTATAGTTTTCATTATTTTTATCGCACTGTGTTAGTTTTCGGAAAATATTCGTTGATGCTTTGTAGTCTCGAACATTGTATAATGCCATTGCTTTAAAAGAAAGAATTCCATTATACCAATGGTCATCGAATGTTGTCAGCCTAAGGCGCTCTATTTCGTTATCTATAAATTGCAAGCTTTTTTCAGCAGTATTTGCGGTGTCATTATATCTACCTTTTTGATATAATGCATTTAAATTTTGATAAACAAGTTCACAATAAAGTTTTAATTCTTCTTCATCTTTGAATGTTGTTAAGTTGCTAAACAATATTGAATTCTTTGTAAAAAAGTCAAGTGTATAGTCAGGGGAATATTCTGTTGCAGTTCGATAGTCAAAATAAATATTTTCAATAGTATTTATAGCCATTAAAATTTTATAATTGCTTGGTTTAATTTTTTAATATTACTCAAGGTGAAAGATATCGAATTCGGTAAAAATAAGAGAATTATATGCGTTAGTAAAGTTTCGAAAGGAATGATTAATCATCCTCATCTTCCAAAGGCAACGGAACATCTCTTTTCAGCATATCATTCCGGTTAGCCATTTCCCATGCAGTATAAAAGATCATCCGCACCCTTTTTTCATACAGCTCCCAGTTAATTTCATCAATGGTATCGGTTGGTTTATGATAATCTGCTCTTAACATGCCATCATAGAAAAATAAAATAGGTACCCCTTTACGGGCAAAATTGTAATGATCGCTGCGGTAAAAAATTCTTTGATCATCTTTTGGGTCATCATATTTGTAATCCAGCGCCAGGCTGGTATATTTTTTATTTGCTCCTTCAATTATTGCAGGCAATTCACTGCTTAATTTATTGTGGCCAATTACATACACATAGTTTAAGCTGTCACTGGTTTTTCTTTCTGTATCAATTCTTCCCACCATATCAATATTTAGGTCCACACTTGTTTTATCTAAAGGAAATACAGGATGATCTGTATAATACTTACTGCCCCACAATCCTTTCTCTTCGCCACTCACAGTCATAAATACCATGGTTCTTCTTGGCCCTTTTCCATCTGCCTTTGCTTTGGCAAATGCCCGGGCCATATTTATTACAGCACAAGTGCCGCTACCATCATCATCGGCACCGTAATAAATTTTTCCATTTTTTATTCCAAGATGATCATAGTGGGCCGTTAAAAAAACATACTCCTCTTTTTTATCGGTGCCTTCTATTATTCCTAATACATTGCTGGCATTCGTTACTACTTTCTCTTTCTTGTATTCAAAACTGTATGGCATTGTAATACCTGGTAAACTAACTGCCGAAAAAGCAGCATAAGATTTTGCCATGCCTATCAGACTGTCCATTGGCCATTCAGTAAAAAAATCGTTGACTATTTTGTGGGAGATGATCATATGATCTAATCCTTCCGCTTCTGATTTGGTTGGATAGTAAGTGTCTGATTTTGAATTGGCATTAGCAATGCTGCTGTTTACAAATTCCATTGATGGGTTGATGATAACAGCAGCAACGGCTCCTTTTTCCTTTGCTATTTGTATTTTATTTGTCACACCGGGGTAAGTGTATTTGGAGTACGTATCAGTACCAGTCAGCAGGTAGTTGTCGCCTGATTTTGGTTCCCCTAAAAGAATTACCACCACTTTTCCTTTTACGTCCAGTTCTTTGTAATCATCATATGCAGTATCACTAATGCCATAACCGGCAAACACAAATTTATCCGCAGTGATTTTTTTATCAGCATTATAAATTACCGGAACATAGTAATCAGTGCCATAAGTCAACTCTTTGTTATCCAGTTTCAGCAAACTTTTTTTCATGGAAGATTTATGCAATGGGTATAATTGCTGGTAGCCATTGAGTGCAGCAGTTGATTTTAACCCCATGGCTTTGAATTGCCCTTCAATATAAGCAGCTGCTTTTCGTTGCCCGGTGGTTCCGGTTTCCCTGCCTTCCATTTCATCACTTGCTATAATGGTCAAATGTTTTTTTAAATTCTCCAGGGTAATAAGGGATGCATATTTTTTTGCAGGATCAACGGATTGGGCAAATACAAAGTGGAAGCAGGTACATAAGAATACCGTCAGGAATGATGTTTTCATTTATTGATATATGAGTGTTGGGATTGTATTGTTCAAATACAAAATTTGGCAAGATTTGTTGGCGGAATAAATAATTACTATGAAAAATAGGATTCAATTCAGGAGGCGATCTTGCCTACCCTGGTAGAATGCCTTCCTGCTTCAAAAGCAGTGTTCATAAAAATATCCAGCATTTTTTCTGCATCTCCATCCCTCACAAAACGGGCAGGTATACAGATGATGTTGGCATCGTTATGTTTACGGGACAATTCAGCCAGTTCCTCACCCCAGCAAATAGCAGCTCTTACGCCCTGGTGTTTATTAGCAGTAATGGCTACACCATTGGCGCTGCCGCATAATAAAATACCAAAAGCAGCTTCCCCTTTTTCAACAGCGGAAGCAACAGGATGTGCAAAATCAGGATAATCTGCAGAGTCTTTATTATAAGTGCCAAAATCTTTGAATACTACACCTTCTCCTTCCAGGAAAGATATCAGGTCTTCTTTACAATCAAAACCTGCATGATCGCAACCAATGGCTACCGGTAAATTCATATTAAATGTTGTCATAGCAAGCTTGATTTAGCAAATGAAATAATACATAAAATTATACATAAAAAAATGATAAGTGTTCTAAAATCGTCACAGCTTCTGGAAGAATTTTACCATTGATTTTAACTCCATTCTTCTTTTTCTTCCTTTGCCCTTTTCCTGTCTACCATAGCTGCCAGTAAGATGCTGATCCAGTAAAGCAGGGTCAATGGAATAGCTACTAAAAATTGACTGGTCCAGTCGGGAGAAGGGGTAATAATAGCGGCTACCACCAGTATAATAACAAAGGCAAACTTGAAATATTTTTTTAAGAACGCTGCACTAACAATTCCCAGCTTTGCCAGTACAAAACACAGCACTGGCAGTTCAAATGCGATACCGCATCCCAGCAGCAGGTTGGTAAGGCTGTCTATATAATCATTGATGGATGGACGGTATTGGATCATGCCCGTTTTACCCAATGTAAAACTTGCTAAAAAATTAAACGTAAAAGGTGCCAGCAGGTAGTAGCCGAATAACACACCGGTAAAAAAGCAAAGGGAAACAAAAAAAATGCTGCTGGAAGCATATCTTCTTTCCTTGGTTGTAAGGGCAGGTTTGATAAAACGCCACAGTTCCCAAATGATATAGGGGAAGCCAATAATTATACCGCCGATAATGGCAATATTGATGGCAGATGTAAAAGTTCCGTTTACTTCTGTAACCTGGAAGTTGATCTTTACCGCAGGCAGACAAAGGCTATCGCCCAGGTGCAGCCAGTTGCTCAACCTGCACAAAGCCCCGTAGGTTACAAAATCCTCATTAGCAGGACCCAGTATGATATGATCATACACCCAGTCTATAAAAATAAATATCACGATTGCAGTAACAAGCCACACCAATACACTCCTGAGAATGTGCCAGCGGAGTTCTTCTATATGATCAAAAAAGCCCATCTCGGCCTGCTCCACATTTTTTTTCCCGCTGATGCGGTTGAAAAAAGATTTTCGTTCAGATGTTGTGGTATCCAATTGGATTGTTTGTTTTAGATATTTATAATCGTTGATGTAAACTGGCGCAAAAGTAAAACTCTTTTGTTATTAGTGAGTACGCTAAAATTTAGGAAGTGCTTAATTGCTTTTGCCTGTTTCATTGTATTACCTACCTGTAGTTTTTCTTTAACGTCATGAAAAATGATTTATATAGAGCAACAAAACAAAGCAATTGATATTTGTATGCAAAAGAGCGAAGATGCATTGACGGGTACTTGTGTTAAGATAGTAATTAAAGGGCAGGCCCTCTGTCTGTCTGGTATTGGCTTCAGTTCAGTTTAAATATACCTGAATAAAGGACATACAACCATTTTCAATAATGACACTTTTTTTCATTTAGCCATACACAATGAAAATCGAAGATTCATTGGTAGTTGACTACGGGGCCAGCCTTTCAATTTTCCATTGCCCATCTTCCTGCAAAGTATATAGTAACCTGTCGTGCAAGCGGCTTTGTCTTCCCTGCCAGAATTCTAAACTTTTTGGAATTACCCGGTAACCACCCCAGTGTGCCGGCCTGCTGATGGGGTTTACGGCAAATTCTTTTTGATATCTTTCTACATTCGTTTCAATTATTTCCCTGCTTTTAATGATTGTGCTTTGTGGCGAAGCCCAGGCTCCCACCTGGCTGCCAAAGGGTCTTGAAAAGAAGTAGTCATCATTTTCTGCAACACTGATTTTTTGTATAGTTCCATCTATCCGTACCTGGCGTTCCAGTTCTTTCCAGAAAAAAACCACGCATGCCTGTGGGTTCGCTTCCAGTTCTTTGCCCTTGTTGCTATTGTAATTGGTGAAAAAAACAAATCCCTCAGCATCGTATCCTTTTAGTAAAACAATTCTTCCAGAAGGTTTTCCATCTGAAGTTGCGGTACATAATGTTAATGCATTTACTTCTTCTATTTCACTTTTAATGGCATCCTGCCACCAGGCACTGAACTGTTCTATTGCATCTGCTTTTGCATCTGTTTCTAAAAAACTTTTCAGCATGTAGTCTTTTCTTATATCAGCTATTGTACTCATGATTCAGGAATTTTTATTAAAATCAAATTTCATTGGTTTCGTTTTTTAGCCTGCTGATTTCTTCTTCAGCATTTGATAAAAGGCTTTCCAGTTCTGCAATACGGCTTACGTAATTGTGCAATACAGCATTTTGGTTATAAAGCCGTTTTAGCTGATCTTTAAGATCTGTCAATTCGCATTGGAGGTAATGTAATTGGCTTTTTAGATCATCGTTTTGGTAAATATAGTTATCTGCAGAGCCCGACTGCCTGATTAATTCTGTTTCTCTAATAAAGCCACCTTCTATTTTTTGATGCAGTTCCCTTACATGTTCCTGTAATATTTTTATTTCGGTTAATTGGTTTTCTAAATTGCTTTGCAGGGGAATATTATTGACGGTTTTCAGGCTAAGTTCTCTCCATTCGGTTTCCCGGTTATTGGCAATTAATTTATACTCTGCCGCTAAAGTTCTGAGGTAAGCATTCTCGGACTGTAACTCCGCCAGGTGTTTTAATAGCTCTTCGTTTGAGATAGTGTCGCTCATTCAGGGCATAAAGGTAGTTAAGTATATTTTTTTATGACATGTTTTTATCCTGGAACAGCGCTGCTTTTGTCACTTGCTTTTAATTTTCATTATTACAAATTATCATTAGCGTTGCGTTGTTATAATCATTAGTTCTTTGAAAGTATTGTCAATATTGAGTTTGCGCTGAATACGAGCCTAAGACGATTTGATTT
>JAYWII010000078.1:0-10061 GCA_043788995.1 Chitinophagaceae bacterium
CGTAATTCTGAAACAGATTCTTTAACGATAACTTGTTTGGGTTGTAGCATACACAAATATACAACAAATAGGTATCAATTTAAAGTCTAATTGGTATTAGTAAGGAATTATTGATATGTTCCAATGCAGTTGCATAGTCTTTTTTTATACATGATATTTCTGCAAGGTTAAAGTAGGCCGGCGATTGAAAGGCATTATCCCAAGTGGCACGATATAAGGTATCATACGCATCTGTAAATTTGCCCTGGGCTTTAAGCACCAGGCCAAGGTTATACAACGCTTCGCAATCACGTGGGCGTGTATAATCTTTGGTTATTCTTTTTATTGCATTCCTAAAATAGTAGCCGGCTTCGTTATAAAGGCCGCAGCGTTTTTTGTAAAGGCCCATCATCAGGTTGCACCTGCTATCTAAAGAATCCCTTTTAAGTACTTCCAAAAAATATTGGTTAGGGTCGATAGAAGAATTATGAAACTGCTGAATGCGTAAGCCTGCAAGGTAACATGCCTCATTGCTCAATATTTTTTCAGGGGCAAGGGGTGGTGCAACCGGCTCTGGCAACTTTGTATTTTCTTTTTTTGCCAAAGGTTTGTACCAAATCACCATATTGCCTTTTGCATCTAAAAGATAAGCTTCCAGTTCGGTTTCTTTCGTATCGGATGGAATAGCAACTTCTGTATAAAATGGTTTTGCCGGATTGATATCCAATAATTTTTCAAACACAATTTTATCCCTTACTTTCAGGATAGCTTTAGCAGCTTCGTATTTTTGAGTAACATTAAACCCAAGCATCGCCTTCTTTTTATCCGGGGTCAATTCAAGGTTCATGGCCGCATTTTCATTGGCATTTTTAAGCCCCCTCAAATCCCTCATGGGATACCATTTAATGTTGGCAGTTTTTACTTCGTATTGTTTAATCCAGCTATAATCCGGCTGATTATCGGAGTAAGCTCCCACCATCAATTCTGCATACGGCCCGTCATTATCTGTCAATGCATTGTCCCAGGCCTGCCCAACTTTTCCAGGGCCCCACTGCCAAAGTTTTACACCCGCAACAATGTTGGGATTGCCAACGGATATAGTGCCGGAATTTTTCCCATAATCATATCCGCCAATAAATCCTTCCGACAAATCGAAGGCAAAAAAAGAATTAGGTTCAGGATGATTTTTCCACCAGGTTAAATCAATATTGTTTTTATAATACTCATTGCCATCATACGGTTCGGTAGATATAGGCCAATGGACAAAGTTATTCTTAGCATGATAAACTGCATACTCAACACTGGGAGGAAAAATAGTGCGATATTGATCATTTGAATGTGTGGCAACATTTGCCCAAAATAGTATTGAATTGGTTTGCTCTGTACGGTTAAACATTTTTACCTGCACATCCACATACGACTTACCTGGCAGCAGTGAAATTCCAATTGACCATTTCATCCGTTGGCGAGGCTCCAGCTCACCAATCCATACCGTCTTGCTGCCATCGCTATTCTCCACTATTTTATAATCAACCATCAGCGAAGTAGATGCCCGGTGATGATGAAACACACACCATTCAACACCGCCGGATATCCAGGCACCCGTCATGCCAATATTGGAGGATTTAACTACATTTTGCTTGTATAAAAAATTATAGTTGTTGGTTTTATCGGTAGCATAAAAAAGCTTTCCGCCAAATTCCGGCACAACACAAACTTTCACAAATTCATTTTCAAGATAAACGGCTTTGTAGGTACTGTCGGCCTTAACGGATGTTATTCCATCATTTTGAGCATAGGGATAAATTACCCGTTTTGCACCCTGGTAATTGGCGGGTACATAAAACATGGGGTTTTTATCTGCCGGTAAAACTTCATACGTTGGCAGGGTCATATCTGCTTCCCAAATTTTTACCCCGCCGGCTTGTTGAGCATTGCTGAACGAAATAAAGGCAATGGAAAATATGGCCGTTAGCAACACGGATTTAAAAATATTTTTTTGCGATTTCATGGTTATTTTTTTTGTGTGTTATTATTTTATGTGTAGGGTTCTTTACTTGTTATTTTCAATTAAATACAAAAACATTTCTGCGGCATGCCAGGAATGTGGGGAGGAATTTTTATTTTTTACGTATTGAATATCTATTATGTTCATGCCGTCGTAATCAGCCTGGCTTGCCTGTATCTCCCACGTTAAGGGATAGTCCCTATTACTAACCGGATTTCTTTTCAACCCGTGAAAGTTATCAGCAGCCCAACCTATGTATGGATAAAAATCATTTTTCCATTCATCATAAGCATCTGTTGTGCCCTTCATATAAGAGTCTTTATAATCCCACCAAAATAAAGACGAATAGTTATCCTGTATTGCAGGAATGGTATAAGGGTCATCAATGCTTAGTGCATGTAACCCAAACTTTAACCATTTGGTTTGATAAACAGGCGCCTCATGAAAATCGGAACGGCCTTTAATGTATTTACCATTGCTGTCTGTAATTTCATATTTGGCAACTTCTGCAAGAATTTGTTTAACAAGCGGATTATTTTTGTCGGTAAAAAACGACAAAAGGTAAAGGGTTTGGCCAAGGTTGTCTGCTTCCTTTTCACCAGCATTGTTTCTATCGTACGGATCATCTATTGACAATACCCAGTTTTTTAGCAACCCGATATTTCCGGTTTTATCTATGCACAATGCCATCATAGCGGCATCACGCCTCCATGGATTATGGTAAGTAAAATAGTTTGGAAGCGGCTTACTATCCACAATATTTACTAAAATTTCATTGTGTAAAACTTTAAGTACTTCGCTGTACTTGTATTGCTCAAATGAAGGAAGTATAACAGCCGTTTCAGTTCCGGCAATAAGGGTTTCCTTTCCTCTTTCATTTATAAAAACACCTTGCTCGTTTTCAAAAATGCTAACAGTAACATCCGATATGGTTTCTATATTTACCCTGTAATCGTTGGGAATAATCGTTTCATTTTTCACCTGCCATTCTGCAACAATATTTCCGGTAATGGAGTTTATGAGTTTGCCTTTTTTATACAACAATTTTGTGCGGTTACCCATCCCAAAAAGAAAAAATTTAACATCCGGCATATCCACTGCCCTAAATTCTTTTCTCAATTGATCGAGCTGTTGCCTGTATTTAGATAAGGATGCGGTTGCCTTTTCTTCAATTATTTGCAGACTGTCTATTAACACTGTATAGCCTGCCATTGATTGCCCTGCATCTGCAAGCGGTACCATTATAAAGTTTTTGACATTGTCATCCTGATTGGCCGAAAATTTATACACCTGGTTGCCATACCAACCCCATTGTGGCAATCCTTTGGTATCAGTAACATTTTCATCAATCGCTAAAATTTGTGGGCCACGTTTTACAGCCACCAATTTTGAACCTTTATTATTATCGGGTATAATCTTTAATGGCATGTCCATAACCACTTCAATTTTATCTGCCACATTCCATACCCGTTCAATTGATAAAAATGTTCCGGGCTGGCCAGTATATTTATCACCATTAACCGTTGCAATAAAATTATCTGCCCACAAAGGCACATTCAACAGCAGGGCATATTTTAATATTTTAGAACACTTTACATCAATATCTATTTTGCCTGTAACAGGAAAATTAGTGTTGACAATTAATTCAACCCCTGCTACTTTATTATCCGGATAGGCTTTTGTTTTATAGGTGCCTGAAGAGTACAAAAGCAGCGCAGGAGCGCCATTGATATTACCTGCAATAAATTGAGGAATAAGCGCTACACCACGAGGGATACTTGATGAACAGCAGCAAATATCTGGTACAATTCCATGTGTTACTTCGCCAAATCTTTTTCTGCCATTTAAAGGTAAAAAATAGCACACTTCACCATTAGTAGGATTTTGTGCAGGAAGCAGTGCATTGTAAACACTCCCTTCCAACTGCTGGGCATATTGCTGCTTCCCGGTTAGGCGTAACAATTGCCAATTCATTTGAATCCACGTAACAGTTACACAACCTTCGCCTGGCCCGCAATATTTAGTTGCATCATATTGGCCTATGGGGTTTAAATCAAAATCATCCTGAAAGTGTTCGGTATGGCTTACTGTACCATGAATGTATAATCTTTTACTGGTAATATCGAGCCACGCATTTTGAACTGCATTAAGATATTTTTCAATGCCTGTTAACCGGTACAATTCCAATAGCCCAACAAGGTCCGACATCATTTCATACGCTTTTCCATTGGCTGTTTTATACACGTTTCCGGTTGTTGTAAGGCTTGAAATAATTTTAGGGCCGCCTTCTTCTTCCCAGGCTTCGATGATGTAATTACAAAAATCCAGGTATTTACTTTCTCCTGTAAACCTGTATAGTTCTACCATTGGTTCCAGTATGCTGGTAGGTGCCATGCCTACATGCGTGCCCGATTTTATAATGTCTAACTTATTTTTGCCAAAAGTTTTGCAAAGTAAATTGGCCACTTTTTTACACGATACCAACGCTGGTTCAGATCCTGATACTTTATAGTATGCCAATAGTCCAATCAAATTATATTTGTGGCTCCATACATCCCAGGATGTCCAACGGTCTTTATCAAGATAGGTGCCTAAATACCCATCAGGAAGTTGTGTGGCAATTAAAGATTTGGCTGCGTAATCCATCCGCTTTTTTATTTCAGGCGAACGGGTGTTTTGATATTCTAAAGCTGCTGCATGAAGAAATTTTCCAACATGCTCGCCTGTCCATTCCTGTATGCCCGGCCGGTGCTTGAAAGGAACAAGGATACTTTCCAAATTGATTTGAAGCAACCTCTTTTCGCTGTTCACTTTCATCCTTTCAGCCAAATATCCGTTTGGTAAAGTATTGGAATATGTTGCTGGAATAAATTTATCTGCAACCTTATCTTTTATTACAAATAAAGGTTGCCCAATAATTGTACAGGCTTTTAATAAAAATAAAAGGATAACTATTTTTTTCATATTTGTACTTTATATTTTTTTAAAAAATATTTTTATTGCTTACCCTTTATACTTGTCGCCTAATAAATTTGCACAATGCTCAATAAAGAAAAATAAGTACAAGAGTGCGACGCAACGGCTGCTTAATAGCAGCACTTCTGCTTGGGTCATAAAAAAATTATTGCACATTTTTATGCAGCGGGCAGTATAAAACCTTTTCAATACCAGCCACCAATACTGAGTTTAAAAACTCAGCCGTGATAGCGACAGTTTTATTTGACCAATATCCCCTTTAATATTTTATAATACAAATCCGCCATTTTTTTATATCCTGCTACTTGTAGATGAAGTTTATCTGCACCCAGGTCTTCACTGATATTCCATTGTATGCCGCTGCGAAGATTGGCGAGGTAGCATTTCATACCAAGCTTTTTATATTTTGCTACAATTGATGGCACCTGCTCATTCCATAAGTTGGCAAAATTTGAATCGCCTCCCAAAGGGGTAATATTGCTGACTATTAAATGAACGTCGGGTTTTAAACTATATATTTTCTTCACCAGGCCATCCAGCTTATTAGCACCCGAAATATTTGGTTGATAGGCAGCGTCTGTACTGTTAAAAAAATCGTTGACCCCTATTTCAAGAATGATGATGTCGCAATCGATTGATAAAATATTATATCCGGCATCCAGGTTATCGAAAATATTTCCTTTGTAAGGTGGTATCCATGCATCGCCTTTGCTGTTACCGGGGCCAACAATAAAACCGCCATAACCATTATGGTCTTCATCGCCGCCATTAGCAGGCAAGCCTTTTTTTGTACCCACAAAATCTACATCGTAGCCATTTGCTTTCAATTTTTGGTACAGGTATCCCCTGTAGCCGGGCCCGTTATTTTCTGTTATAGAATTGCCCAATGGCATAATACGCACATGTTTTGGCTGAACCAAATTGGGTGCCATTGGTGCCAGCCGGTTTTTAAAATCACTGGTATTGCCACCGCCAATAGTTGCCGCCGTATTATTATCTACTACCTGCAAAGCGGTTAGTATTTTATTAATATCCCTGGTCCATGGCGTATTTTTATCCGACTCAAAATCAAAGCCCCACTGCTTTTTAAACTCATCAATCATTCTGCCCTCTGGGCTAAATTCAGTTTCGATGGCTAATAAATCTGAATAAGTATCATCAACAATGTAGGCCCCATAGTTTTGAAAAGCAGCCGCTAAAATTTTAGCCGCAGGCGTTTCAAATTGTAAAGCATTCATATTTATTTTACCGGGTATAGCTACCAATGCACCAATTTCCATGGCCCTTATTTTTCCGTTATAAAAACCTGTGGGACTATTTACAGAATCGGCGGCGTAAGCATCTGCGCTGGTTGCCGGCCAACGATAGCCGGGAGTGCCATCGTTATTAAGCGCTACGTTGGTGTTGCAATACAAATTTATTTTTAGGGCATGGCGAATTACTCCACCTGGCACCAGCTCACCCAACCTTAAAGTTCCGCCAATGGCACTCATACCCGTGGCGCCATGTGCGCCTGCTACACCATTGCCATAAATATCCTGGTCTTTAAACAGGTACTCAGAGGTTGCATCGCCACCAATGGTACACTGGGTAAAGGGTTGTGTTTGTTTAATGGTGCGGCCATCGGGCATTAAAACAGCCAGGCCAGCATTGGGTGTAGCGCCCAGCCAATTATTTTTATTAATAACAAAATTAGTAGGAATGGGTGCTGAAAATAACAATCCTCCCTCTACCACACAACGGTCTTTTGAGCGATCCCATCCACCATGGCTGGTAAATATTTTTGTGATGGGTGCAGTGGGTGTTAACACCAGGTAGTCTTCATCTGCACTGATACCATTTTTTGGAATAATTATTTTTGCTGGTACATACTGTGCATCCTTATGTATGGGCATATTCCAAATAGATGTTTTAGCAAATGGCCATTTTAATGGATCCCGATAGGTGGGCACTTGTTGTTTTTTGTTTTGTGCAAATACTATTATTGGAAATATAATGACAAAGAATAAGAATGATTTCATTAGTAAAATATTTTGAAAACCAATTAAGAAAAAATATAAAATACAATAGGCATTATTAGCAATGCGGGCTTTTTAATATTTTGATTAATATCTAACCCCTTAAATCTTCGTATGTTTTGGCAAGATCTTTTTCATTGTTTACTGTAACATAACATGGATAAGGATTTTAAAGAAAAAAGAAAAAATTCAACTTTTAGTTTTTTCCCCCTTTTTGGTTTTGGCTTGTCCAGGTTAGGATTATGTATTTAGTTAGCAAAGTCAATCTGCTGAATAGTTAGTCCCTATTTTCTTTTTTGCCTTGATGCAAAAAAGAAACAAAAAAAATCAAGGCTGAATAAAAAAGGCTAAAAATTTGAATGTTTGTCTAAAATGAAATTAGCTCAAGCTGCAAAATATCTCCAAACATTTGTGCGACTTACTATCCAAAAGCAAATCCAATCATTGGTAACATCAATTTCATTTCTTAACGACAATCATTCAAATTTTCTTAACGCCTTTTTTATGAGGCCGGCCCTAAGAATGCGAACTAAATACTTAACCCTAATTTTATTTATTTACCACCTCAAGAAAAACCACTCCAATATATTTTTGCAGTCTGCCATGCCCTTATTTAATTTTTGTAAAATACGGAAGCCTGTTTAAAGGTGCAGCTACACTTACTGCTACACCTCCTTTGTATTTTTTTCCATCATCAGCCAGCCAATTTCCTTTTGGCAATACTACGGTTCTGGTTAATTGATTATTTTCCAAAACAGGCGCTACCAAAATACTATCGCCCAACATAAATTGATTGTTCACCATTGCGAAACCCTGGTTGGGAAATACATAATCCATGTGCCGTACAATTGGTTCGCCGGATACTGCGGCATGTTTTGCCAATTGCATAATCAAAGGCGTAAATTTCATACGTAATGCTACCGCCTCTTTTACAGCCTGTAAATGGGTACTGTCTAAAATGCGCCAGGGAGCCACTGAAAATTGCATCATGGGCATTAACGCATGGCATTGTGCCGAGCGAACTACCAATGCCTGGTCGAGGTTTTCTTTTGCGCCCCAAAAAGAAACAATCTCTCCTCCACCGATCATATCGGGGCAAGAGAAACTGTAGCCCATCAAGCCTTCCAGCAACATATTGGGAATTAATTTGCGTACATCTTCCCAGCAATGGTTTTTATCTGCCAGCCTTTGTACCAAAGGCTGGCCGCCCATTTTCCAGCAGGCCCTGTATTCGTTTAATGGATATTTTAAACCAAATTGTGCATAGATTTCGCTATGCTGGTTGGGCGTTAATTTATTTTTAGTGATGATATTACCGGTGTAAAAATGTGCATCGCCGGCATCAAACTTAAAACCATCTACCTGGTATTTTTTTACTAAATATTCTAACTGTCCGTCGAAACTTTTTACCGCCACCGGGTTAGTAAAATCATACACGGCCGAAGCGCCATTCCACCATTGTATTAAAATGGGCTCGGCTTTAGACTCATTCCAATTGCTGGTTTCGCCAGGCTTCTGCTCCAGTATAAAAGCTTTTTCTTTTTTTAATTTTCTATATTCGGCCTGGTCGGCGCTCATAAATGGCGCTACCCATAACATTACTTTAAAACCCATAGCATGCAGTTCATCCATCATGGCTTTTGGGTTGGGGAACCGGCCAGGATGAAAATCCCATACCCCATAATCTTCCTGCCAGGTATCATCAATCATAAACACACCGGTAGGCAAACCATTGTCAACGATGGCATGTGCATATTTTAAAATATCTACCTGGTTGTGGTTATAATTTAATTCTATCCAGGTGTTGTATTGAGGCCTGCTCATTAATAAAGTATCAGGCAGTTTACCGCTTGGTGCAAAAAAGTATTGCTTTCAAAGGTGGCCGCTTCCTTTAATGTAGTACCCGCTTTGCCACTTTTAAGTACTGCTGTTCCATATACGCACAAATTGCTATTTTTTACTTCCACACTAAATGGCGCTTCGCTCCATATATACCTACCTTTGTTAGATAATAATAAAGGTTGTGCCTGATTCCATTTACAATCGCCATACATGTTAATGGTATAAACGAATGATTGTTGCAAGGGCATTTTAAAACCTTCGTTAACTACACCACTCCACCAATACTCATTGGCTTCAATTATTAATTGAAGGCTTTCTTGTTGAGCATGTACACTTAAAAAAAATAATCCTGTTACTAAAATAACCAGCATTTTTTTCATCATAAAAATTTATTCATTTTAACAATGCAAATCATGCTAAAAATTTGTATCGCTTCTTGGCACAATTGGTGTGGACACCAACCACGGATTGTAAAGAAAGTATTAAGTCAAGCCGAATCCATCAGCCACTGATAGTGCAACCGCCCTACATCCCAAAGGTGAATATGTGCATCAATTATTTTCACAATTTTGTTCTTTGTTTATCGGTGATGCATCCTTCCGATGCAGAGGAAACGAGGTAACTGTATTTTAATAAAGAGCCGCTGGTATAACGTGGTGTTGGTGCTGCCCATGCATTTTTTCTGCGTTCCATTTCTTCTTCACTAATATGCACATCTACCCGGTTATGCACTACATCAATGGTTATCTTATCTCCATTTTGCAAAAGTGCAATTGGCCCGCCATCCATAGCTTCAGGAACAATATGGCCAATTACAAAACCATGAGTGCCACCCGAAAAACGGCCATCGGTAAGAAAGGCCACCTCTTTACCCAAACCCAGCCCCATGATGGCTGCAGTGGCCTTCAACATTTCGGGCATACCCGGCCCACCTTTCGGCCCTTCATAACGGATTACCAGCACTTCTTTTTTATTTATTTTTCCTTCGGAGATAGCCTGTAAAATTTCCTGCTCACTATCAAACACATGAGCTGTGCCTTCAAACAATTCACCTTCTTTACCGGTGATTTTTGCAACAGCCCCACCAGGTGCAACATTGCCGTACAATATTTGCAGGTGGCCTGATGCTTTCAATGGTTGATTAAAAGGCAGCATTAAGTTGAGTGTATCATCAAGCGGTTTTATCTCACGCAAATTTTCTTCAATTGTTTTTCCGGTCACCGTCATGCAATGCCCAT
>JAYWII010000079.1:0-9978 GCA_043788995.1 Chitinophagaceae bacterium
GATGGTATTTTTCACAATCTAACTTATAGAATGATAAAACATAAACCAGTTTTTATAACACAATTAAAATGGAGTAGCTAAAAGACTACTTCGAAAAAATCTTTTATCAAAAAAATAAATACCTGGAGATGAGTAAACTAAGAAGCCAAGATTGGTTTGGTCGAAAAGACAAGGACGGAATTATTTATCGTAGCTGGATGAAGAACCAGGGTATGCCAACAGATATGTTTGACGGTCGCCCTGTAATTGGAATTTGCAATACATTCAGCGAACTAACACCCTGCAATGCACACTTTCGGGATCATGCAGAAGCTGTGAAACGGGGTGTGCTCGAAGCAGGAGGTTTTCCGGTAGAATTCCCCATTATGAGTTTGGGTGAAACATTACTTAAACCGACAGCCATGCTGTTTCGCAATTTGGCAAGTATGGATGCGGAAGAAAGCATCCGGGGTAATCCGATAGATGGTGTGGTGTTGCTTACCGGGTGCGATAAAACTACCCCCTCTACTGTAATGGGTGCATCCAGTGTTGGTCTTCCCACCATTGTTGTTCCCGGTGGCCCGATGTTAAACGGGCGCTACAAAGGCCAAACCATTGGCAGTGGTACACATGTATGGAAGTTTGACGAAGACATGAAAACTGGTAAGATGACCCAGGAAGACTGTGAGTTTGCAGAAAGTTGCATGAGCCGGAGTATTGGTCATTGTATGACAATGGGCACTGCCTCCACGATGGCATGCATGGTAGAATCATTGGGCCTTACATTAAGTGGTGCGGCTGCAATTCCTGCCGCTGACTCAAGGAAAAAAGTGATGGCTCAACTCAGCGGAAGGCGAATTGTTGAAATGGTAAAAGAAAATTTAACCATCGATAAAATATTGACCAGGGAAGCTTTTGAAAATGCGATAAAAGTAAATGCAGCGGTTGGCGGTTCTTCCAATTTTATTATTCACCTGATGGCAATCGCCGGCAGAATTGGTGTTAAACTTACGCTGGACGACTTTGATACGCTAGGCAGTAAAATACCGCTTTTGTTAAACCTGATGCCCTCAGGAAAATATTTGATGGAAGATTTCTATTATGCAGGCGGCCTCCCCGTAATATTAAATGAATTAAAAGACCAGTTACATAAAAATGTTATTACAATAACTGGAAAAAATCATCACGAAAACATTGAAGGCACTACAGACTGCTACAACCAGGATGTAATTGCAGCCTATGAAAAACCGCTTATACCAGAAGGTGGCTGTGTAGTGGTTAAGGGCAACCTTGCATTAAATGGCGCTGTCATTAAACCGTCTGCTGCCAGCCCGGCACTAATGAAACATACTGGTCGTGCAGTAGTATTTGAAAGCATAGAAGATTACAATAAAAGAATCGATGACCCAAATCTTGACATTGATGAAACTTGTGTAATGGTATTAAAATATGTGGGGCCAGTTGGTTATCCCGGAATGCCCGAAGTAGGTAACATGGCGTTACCAAAGAAAATCTTACAGAAAGGAATTAAAGATATGGTCCGCATTTCCGACGGAAGAATGAGCGGCACTGCATACGGAACTGCAGTTTTGCATGTTTCCCCTGAAAGTGCTATTGGCGGTGCGCTGGCACTGGTACAAAATGGCGACATGATTGAACTGGATGTATCACAGCGAAAATTACACCTGCATGTTTCTGATGAAGAACTAGCAACAAGAAAAGCAGGATGGCTGGCACCAAAACCTGCATCTACCCGGGGTTATGTAAGTTTGTACATCAACCACGTAATGGGCTCAGACAAAGGAGCTGACCTGGATTTTTTACAGGGAAGTTCCGGTTCAGTTGTTACCAGGGATTCACATTAAACCATGATAATAAATACTATCAATTAACATGAGACTATTTAAAACCAACACCGGTATTGTTATTGAATATAACGATCAATATTTTTTATCGGAAGGCGAAAACTGGGATACATTCATCAACGATAACGATATATTTGAAAAAGCAAAATCACTTGCAGCCACATTGCCTCCAGGCGATAAACAGCTATTTGAAAAAACATTGGCTCCAATGGGCAGCAACCAGGAGTTATGGGCATGTGGAGTAACCTATTACCGGAGTATGGTAGGCAGGCAGGAAGAAAGTAAAGCAGCAGGCGGTGCAGATTTTTATAGTAAAGTATATGAAGCAGAAAGACCAGAATGTTTTTTTAAAAGTTCATTCCACCGTGTAGTGGGTACAAACGATTTTGTACGTATCCGCAAGGACAGCACCTGGGATGTGCCTGAACCTTAACTTACCCTGGTAGTAACTTCCTCCGGAAAAATTATAGGTTACACCATTGGAAACCATATGAGCAGTCGCAGTATTGAAGGAGAAAATCCTTTATATCTTCCGCAGACAAAAACATATGATGGTTGTGCTGCTGTTGGCCCATGCGTTTACGTTACCCAAGAACCATTAGAGCCGGAGACGATAATTCATGTTCAGATAAAAAGAAATAACAACCCCGTATTTGAAGGAACGATCGCTATCAGTCAAATGAAACGGACAGTGCAGGAACTTGTTTCATTTATATACCGGGAATGCAGTTTTCCTTTCGGTTGTTTGATAATGACCGGAACAGGAATTGTTCCAGGCAATGATTTCACCTTACAAAGTGCAGACGAAATCAGCATCAGTATTGACGGTATCGGCACACTGGTGAATATTGTTAAGTAACTGGATTTCCTGTCGCTTTGTACACATGATTATCAATTTCAACTTTTTACTTTGAAACGATTTCAATTCTTTTTGCTGGTATTAACGTTGTTTGTAACGGGTTGCAGTCAGTCAAAAAAACTGAATCAATCAACTCCTTCTACGCTGGTACTTAAAGATGTTTACAAAGATGCATTCTTAATGGGTGTTGCAGTGTCCGACCGCATTGTTTCGGGTGCAGAAAAAAATTCACAGGATATTGTAGTTACACAGTTTAACAGTATCACTTTAGAAAATTCGATGAAGGCTGCATTAATAAATCCAAAGCCCGATGTTTTTAATTTTAAGCCTGCAGATGATTTTGTTGCCTTTGGCCTGCAGCATCAAATGTTCATTGTAGGACATACATTGGTTTGGCACAACCAGGTGCCAGACTGGTTTTTTACAAACAATGAAGGCAAACCAAATTCTAAAGAAGAACAGATTGAAAAGTTACGGACGCACATTAAAACAGTAGCCGGCAGGTATGCAGGCAAAGTAAATGCATGGGATGTGGTGAATGAAGTAATTGACAATGACGGCAGCTATCGCCAAACCTCGTGGGTAAAAGCTTTTGGAAATGGAGACACGCTGGTGAAATATGCGTTTCAATTTGCCAGCGAGTTTGCTCCCAATACAGAACTATACTTCAACGATTTTAATGCATGGCGGCCTTCTAAAAGGGATGGCATTATACAAATGATTAAAATGCTCCAAAAAGAAGGAATACGAATTGATGGGGTTGGTATGCAGGGACACTGGGGATTGAATTATCCGAAAACAGAATATATAGAAGCTGCCATAGATGCGTATGCGGCCTGCAACATCAAAGTAATGATTACAGAGCTGGACGTAGATGTACTTCCATTAACTAAAGAAAGCCAGATCATCGGGCAGGGAATGGCTGATAAACAATTTCAACTCGAAGAATTCAAAACATTTTTGGATCCGTATTCCAATGGTCTGCCGGACAGTGTGCAGGTTCTTTTGACAAATCGTTACGCACAACTCTTTGGCATATTCTATAACCGCAGAGATAAAATTGCAAGAGTTACCTTGTGGGGTGTACATGATGGAATGAGTTGGAAAAACAATTATCCCATACCTGGCCGAACCAACTATCCATTGCTTTGGGACAGGGCACAACAACCAAAACCTGCTTTATCGGCAATATTAGGTATACCGGGTAAAATGAAATAACCTTACAATCCACTCAATTAAAATATCATGGAATTACTTGTCATATTTACTGCGGTTTGCTTCCAGATATTTTTAACCTATAAAAAGGTAAGCCCAATTTTATCACTGTTGATTGTTGCAATACTATCAGGCCTGTTTCTTGGTATGGGCCCAATGCAGATTATTGAGTCAATAGAAAAAGGCGTTGGCAATACTTTAGGCGGACTGGCATTGATCATCTGCCTGGGTGCCATACTTGGCAAAATACTGGAGGCAGGAGGTGCAGCAGAAAAAATTTCCATTACACTTATTAACGGGTTAGGTCAAAAGAATATTCAGTGGGCTGTAATGCTTACCGGTTTTCTTATTGGCATTCCACTATACTATAATGCTGGTTTTGTTATTTTGGTACCATTGGTTTTTTCCATTTCAGCAAAAGCAAAACTTCCATTGCTTTATGTCGCCATACCAATGGCCGCTGCATTGTCAACCACCCATTGCTTTCTGCCACCCCACCCCAGCCCGGTGTTTTTAGTAAATGCGTTTAAGGCAGATATGGGTAAAACATTAATCTATGGTTTAATCATAACAATTCCTGTCGTTATTATTGCAGGTCCGTTATTGGGAAACCTGTTAAAAGGGGTCGATGTAAAAGCAAAATCAATTTTCATTTCTGAAGATAAAAAAGACAGTATACTCCCCGCCGCTTTTCCGAGTTTTGTTATCGGCTTGTTACCAGTACTATTAATTACACTTGCAGTAATTGCCAATAATTTCCTGCCGGATCAGTTGCTAAAAACAGTGCTGGTATTTATAGGCAATCCCACCATTGCATTAATGCTGTCTGTATTTCTTGCGATTTGGTATTTTGGAATAAGAGCAGGTAAAAAAATGGAAACAACGATGCAATGGTTGAATGATGCCATTTCAGGCATTGCAGTGATATTGCTCATCATTACAGCCGGTGGAGTTTTTAAGCAGGTGTTACAAGACAGCGGTACAGATAAATATATTGCATCCTTCAGCAGCAAATGGCAAATGCCCCCACTTATTTTTGGTTGGGTAGTTACTGCCTTTTTAAGAGTAGTGATTGGCTCTGCAACTGTTGCCGGTATTACAGCAGCAGGTGTGGTAACACCACTGGTAGCATCAGGTGCTGCTCCGCCTGAGTTAATGGTACTGGCAGTTGGAACAGGCAGTGTTTTCGGGTCTCATATCAATGATTCCGGCTTTTGGATGTTCAAAGAATTTTTTAACCTGTCGCTGAAACAAACATTTTTATCATGGACAGTTATGGAAACAAGCATTTCTGTTTTGGGATTGATTGGTGTATTGATTTTAAATATTTTTGTTTGACAAAATCTGATTGTAATTTATAAATCCAAAAAGGGATTAATGCTTTACTCAAATAAAGTTTGACTAAAAAAAACTATTACTTGCTATGAAGGGAGTTATCCTGTAAAACAAGTGGCTCATTATAATGATGTTTTTTTTGTCTGCAGCAGTATTTCAACAGGAAATAATCAATTGGTGATAACATCAAACTCTGCATATCCAACCGCATCATTGTCCTGGGTATTGTGCAGGGCCTGCAATTTGATGTACCGGGCTTTTACAGGTGTAAATGTTTTTGTTTGCCATACAGGATTGTTTTTAATATTGGAGAATTCGCCTGCATCAACCTGCTTCCATTCACTGCCATCTTCTGAAATAAATAAAACATAGTTGGTGATGATACCTGAACCCCACCAGTGCTGGTCTGGTAAATATTTAAAGCCGCTCACATTTTCGGTTTTACCCATGTCAATTACAAGGTCAACAGGCATTTTATTTTTACCATCCTGGTACCATTGCGTATCCGGATTACCATCCAGTATTTCATTACTCTTGTCATCATTCACTCCCACCAGCTTCCAGCTTTTCCTGGCAATGTCAAATTTTTCTTCTGTTAGCGGACTGTACTTTTTTGTATGCGGATCATACGAAATAGATTTAACCACCAGTTTGCCGCCAGGTGTGTTCACAGGTGCATTGTATCGAGGTGACTTTATGGTAGGCGTACTGCCATCCAGCGTGTAATACATTGCTGATTCAGCATCGGATGAAATCATTCGTACATCACCTTATTGCTCCCGTAATATCGCAGGAGGCTGCAAAATAACCGGGGCATTATAGATTTCAATATTGGAGATCAGCGGGCTGCTTTTTGCATCTGTAATGTTCAGGCGAAGTTTTGTTGCTGTAACAGTCGGAAAACGCAAAATGCGCTTATACCCAATCGTTGTTTCCTTTGCTATTGCTTTCCACTGTTCATTTACCAATGCTTCCACTGTAAATGACTTCACACGCTGACCCAACCGGATATATTTCTGTACCAGGAAATGGTTGAATGAAACTGGCCTGGCAAAACTCAGGGTTAACGAAGCTGTCTTTATATTTTCATCAGTTGCCCAGTAAGTATTTTTATTTTGATCAATGGCTTTACTGGCTCCAAATTGCTGGTCATTTCCCCGAAATTCAGAAGCGGTTGCTTTTGCACCTTTTGCCAAATCAACAGCAACTACTTTTTTTACCGCCTGTGCAAATTCAAGCACTACTTTTTCATCATACGGGTGAATTAACCCGTTTGGCATAATAGGAAAGTTCAGCAGCAAAGTAGCATTCCGGCCAATGGAGTTATAATAAATATCCATTAGCTGCGGCAGAGTTTTCACTTTGCCGTCTTCTTTGGGGTGATAGAACCATTCGGGCCTGATAGAGGTATTCACTTCCCCGGGCACCCATTTGTTGCCATTTTCTAATCCATACCTTAACATGTTTTCAGGAACATCGCCAAGTGAATCTAACAAACTCCAGTTGGTCTCTCCAACATAACCCCCTTCGGTACCTACCCAGCAAAGGTCAGCTCTGTCGCCACCATCATTCCAGATTACGATCTTTGGTTGCAGTTCCCGTACCAGTTTGTAAGTGTTCAGCCAATCGTAGTAAGTAGAACGGTCTATCTTCCGGGTTTCATTGGCACCGCCATAATAACCGGAACCTCCGTTAGCACCATCAAACCAAATTTCAAAAACATCTCCGTAGTTGGTAAGCAACTCACGCAGTTGATTCCTGAAATAAGTGATGTAGGAGGGCTGCCCGTAGTCCGCCCGGTTCCTGTCCCACGGTGACAAATACACGCCGAACTTCAATCCGTATTCTTTGCATGCATCAGACATCTCCCGGACAATATCGCCTTTCCCGTTTTTCCATGGCGAATTTTTTACTGAGTAATTGCTGTACTTTGATGGCCAGAGGCAGAAGCCGCTATGGTGTTTTGCAGTAATGATGATTCCCTTCATTCCCGCCTGCTTAGAAATACGGGCCCACTGACGGCAATCCAATTTTTCAGGATTAAAAATACTGGGGTCTTCGTTGCCGTTACCCCATGCCATGTCTGTATAAGTGTTTACCGAAAGATGGACAAAAGCATAGTATTCCATTTGTTGCCAGTTTAACTGGTTTTCACCCGGTAACGGTCCGTAAGCAACTGGTTCTTTTAACTGGGCCGCAGCAACAAAAAATAAATTTGAAAAAAGAAAACCTGCAATAATATTTTTTGAGTTCATTTTTATGGCATTGTTTATGAATTATTATCAGTTAACAACTCCCTTCGATAAAATTTGGAGAGATGTAAAGCCAAATAAACTAAATTAAGCTATTTATTGTGGCTCATTTAGTAATATTTCAAATTCCCTGAAGGAATAATGTATGATAAAGAAACTTACACAGTTCGAACCAAGAGAGCGAATGCGTTATTTGCTAAAATACCAATACTGACGGGGCTTTTACAAAAAAAGCCAAGTGACAATTTTGAAAAAATCATCATTTGGCTAGTAGTGTCGTTCTCCCTGTACAATTTTCGAACTTATTTATAGAAGACCTGAAGCGGTTGGCAAGCCTTGTGGCTTAATAACCAATTTTCTGTATCTTTTTTTTATTCTTATAAACAATATTGAAATCAAAGTAAATCAAAGTTGATCAACAGGAAATATGCTGGAAAACATGATACTTGGAAATAGAATTACATTAACAGGTTCGAATATTTTTCTGTTTTGGCAGACATTAAAGATAAAAGTTTATATTCGCCATTTACTACACAGTCCGTAGTTAATCGCAAACTTATATTTATGCCGAAAGCTGTCATACAATATAACTATCTGGAAGATTTTATCAATAAAATAAGGTCGGTTGGAAGGTATTCATTTTCGCTTGCCGAAATTAAGAAGCAGTTTGATATATCTGACAAAGCCATCAACCAAAACCTGTACAGACTTAAAACAAAGAAACAAATAGCGCAAATCAGGAAAGGTTTTTATGCCATCATTACCCCGGAGTATTCACATCAGGGCATAATACCTGCTACCCTTTTTATTGATGATTTAATGAAATCACTGAACAAACGGTATTATGTTGGCCTGTTATCAGCAGCAGCATTGTATGGAGCTGCTCATCAGCAGCCAATGGAGTTCTTTGTGATAACAGAAAAGTCTGCGTTGCGGAAAATTAATACCCGTAAACTGAAGATTAATTTCTACGTAAAAAAAGGTTGGGAAGATGAACATATTACAAACAAAAAAACAGATGCAGGAAATATCCGGGTAAGTACTCCTGAACTTACAGCACTGGATCTGTTGTATTATACTAACACTATAGGCATTAATTATACTGTCACAATCCTGAAAGAATTAGCAGCGGAAATAAATGCTAGCGAATTAACAAAAACTGCAAAACGCTATCAGCAGGTGGCGGCAATACAAAGGCTGGGATATTTATTAGATAAAGAAATTGGGAATGAAAAATTAGCCGATGCTTTAAGCAAGGCACTAAATAATAAAACCATATTTCCAGTTGCGCTATCAAATCAAAAAAGTAAAAATGCAACTATAGATGAAAAATGGAAAGTGATAAAAAATGTAAATATTGAAAGTGATTTATGATAGCAAGGAGATATATTGAAGAATGGAAAGAAAAAGCACCATGGCCGGATAATGCACAAGTGGAGCAAGATTTAATTATAGAAAGGGCGTGGGTAGAAATATTTTCTGATGAAATGCTTAATACTCATCTTGCTTTTCGGGGAGGATCTGCCTTTCATAAGCTGTATCTTAAACCACAGGCCAGGTATTCAGAAGACATTGACCTGGTGCAGATAAAAGGAGAAACCATAGGACCGATATTAGACAGGCTTCGGAAAAGGTTGGATTTCCTGGAAAGCAAACCTAAAATAGAACAGAGCAAACATAATAATACTATTACCTACCGGTTTGCATCAGAAATAGCACCGGTAATTAATATGAGACTGAAGGTGGAAATAAATACCAGGGAACATTTTAGTGTACTCGGTATAAAGCAGATAGATTTTAAAGTAGAGAACTCATGGTTTAATGGACAATGTAAACTACCCACTTATGAACTGGAAGAATTGTTTGGGAGCAAACTTAGGGCACTATACCAACGCAGAAAAAGCAGGGACTTGTTTGATATATACTGGGCCTATGCTAATCATGCAATGGATACAGAAAAGTTATTGACTTGCTATGCAGCATACATACAGTTTGTAGTTGATAAACCTCCTACACAAAAAGAATTTATTCTAAATATGGAAGAAAAAATGAAGGATAAAGAATTTACAAGTGATATTCAAATGATACTGCGGCCAGGTATTGAGTATGATAACGGAAATGCTTATGAATTTGTGAGAAAGGAAATATTGGAAAAATTGTGACTAAACTAATTTAACCTCCAATAACCATTCCAAAGGGAGTGCATTACCCAGCTGAAATTATCATGCTCTTTTTTAGATATTCTTGTTTGCCAGTCACTTTTATTTCGTTCAATACCGTTTCAATTTCTTTTAAGCCATTACGGAGTGTTTCCATTGCTTTATCAAAATGCCAGATATAAGTGGCTTCCTCGCTATTGAGGATTTGCCAAACTAATACCAATTAGACTTTAAATTAATACCTATTTGTTGTATATTTGTGTATGCTACAACCCAAACAAGTTATCGTTAAAGAATCTGTTTCAGAATTACGT
>JAYWII010000080.1:0-41068 GCA_043788995.1 Chitinophagaceae bacterium
CGTAATTCTGAAACAGATTCTTTAACGATAACTTGTTTGGGTTGTAGCATACACAAATATACAACAAATAGGTATTAATTTAAAGTCTAATTGGTATAATTGGTGATCTCCGTTTTCTTACAGAAGAACAAAAGGAAAATGCAAGAGATACTATGCGGCAGATCGTTTCACAACATCTTGACGGAGCCAGTGCCATTATCAGCTTTGTGGATGGCATTCCTTCCATGCCCCCAACAGCCGGCAATGATGCATTGGTGAAAGTATTAAATGACATCAGCCTTGCATTAGATTATGGTGTGGTGGAAGCTGGAAATCCCGGATCAAGAGGCGCAGGTGATATTTCTTATGTAGCAAAATATTTGGATTGCCTTGATGGACTCGGAGCATCCGGCAAAGGATCGCATGCACCGGGAGAAGTGATTAACCTGAACGAATATCCCAAACTAATTAAAAGAACGGCATTGATGATCTACCGGCTTACGAGGTAAATGATAAAACCAGGTTCATCATCTTTTCAAAAAAATGAACATAGCACCGATTAACGTAAGTATGATAACTATTTTACGATAGTTATCATCTTTTATCCTGGCTACTATTTTCAGACCGGCCCAAAACCCCAATGCCAGTGCAGGTAATAATACCAAGTCGGTTTTTAAACTGGTGGCGGTAATATTTTTCCAGTACAACACCTGGAAGGGCAGCTTAAATAAATTGATCACTAAAAACACCCAGGCTGCAGTGCCGATAAAATCATTCTTAGACATCCGCATGGCTAAAAAATAAATATTGGCAAATGCACCTGCAAGATTTCCCAGCATGGTGGTAAACCCTGCCACCAAACCAGTACTGGCAACAAACATCGGATGAGTAGGCACATTGGTTGTTTTCCTAAATTCCATTACAATCATAATCACCACAGTTACGATAATGATCATCGCCATTATTTTCCGGAATACCGCCTCATTCAAATCTTTACCCACATACACACCAATTAAAATACCTGCTGCCATCCATGGAATTATTTTCCAGAAATGATTCCATTGTGCATGGCGGTTATAATACAACACTGCAAATATATCAGCCACACACAAGAGTGGCAATACAATTCCGGTAGATGCTTTTCCTCCAAACACAATGGCCATAATGGTTACATTCAGCATATCAATACCTTTTAACCCGGCTTTGGCAAGGCCGAGAATAAATGCAGCGGCTCCAATTAATGCCCAGTTGCCAATAGTAAATGCCTGAAAAATTTCCATTACTTATTGCAGTGTTTGTTTGCGTACTCCTTCAAAGGTTAGTTTAACTGGCAATATCAAACCCTTCTCATCAAAATACAATGATTCGATACAGGTAGCCATGTTATTAGCGGCAGTTTCTCCTAAGGGCCTGCGGTGATAAACAATATACCAAAGATCTTTTACTGCATTATGCATAATGGAATGATGACCTGCGCCGGTGGCTACAGTTGAGTCCTGTTGTAATATTTTACCCACTCTTTCAAATGGTCCAAATGGAGAATCAGCGATAGCATACGCTACAGAATAATCAGGACCACCCCAGCCACCTTCGCTCCACATAAAATAATATTTGTTGTTGCGTATAAACATAAACGGTCCTTCTACATAATGCTCTGGTGTTATTTCTTTAAACATTGTACCATCGTCAAAAGGAACGATGGCAGTAAAATCATTTTTTAATCGGGCAATATTACAATGCTGCCAGCCACCGTAAATAATATAATACTGGCCGTCTTTATCCTGAAATACAAACTGATCTATTGGTTGGGCACCATTGTAAAATTTATCTATCAGCGGTTTACCTAAATAATCTTTAAATGGCCCTTCGGGTTTATCACTAACAGCCACGCCTATACCACCTTTTTCATTGTTGTTCTGAATATCATTGGCAGCAAAAAATAAATAATATTTTTTATCCTTCTCTACAATAGCTGGTGCCCACATGGCACGTTTTGCCCATCTTACAGCAGCAGTATCCAGAATGTGTGAGTGTGTTGTCCAATGAACAAGATCGGTTGAAGAAAAAGCATCAAAGAAAACCTGCTTTTCGTAAGCAGCCGAATATGTGGGATAAATCCAGTATTGTTTATTGAAGATGGCTGCTTCTGGATCAGCATACCAGCCCTTGATGATGGGATTACCGGATATCACAGCATCAGACTGTGCCGCCAGCTGGTTAACAAACATTACTAATAAACATACTGAAGTGAAAATGTATTTCATTATCCTGGTTATAATTTTTCAGGTAAATGTAATTTCAATTTTTTATAAATCTGATTAACTTAAAACAAAGAAATGATCTGCCAGGTAATCCTTGTAAAAAAAATGATGATTTTAATACAAAAGGTTGATTCAAAAAAATAAACAAGCTTCTCTTTTTACCAGGCATTGCTCAGCGGATATCTGCTTCTGCCGGTATGGGCAGATCCAATTTCAGTTTATCAAAATAATTTTCTTTTACGGTATGATAAAACCAGGTGACATCACCAATATTTGCATGGCCATGAATATCTGCCAGTTTAAAAATGAGCAGGTATAATAACCCGGCACCGGTAAGTGTATGGATTTTGTTATTGATATAATCCCAGCGTTCGTTTGGAGGAACGTCCCCGGTAGCTTTATACTCCCTGAACAAGCCGTAAGAAATATCATGGAGTTCCACAGCCCTGTATATACGGTTTCTTTTTTCCGGCAGGTGCTCCAGCTCATCACCAATAATTTCCATTGCCGCCATCAAGCTAACCAGGCCGTGCCTTTTATGTGCAGGCTTACCGGTTAATGGATGAGGAATCACCAGGGATTTATCTTCCTTGGTTTTGCCAATATCATGCAGCAATGCCACAATTTTCAACTCATCCCTTACTTCTTCTTTATTCAGCTGCAGCTGCGGCAGCAGATCAAACATCTTACCATAAAAACCAGCAGCAGCCTGGCAGAAAATAGCATCCACGTTTTCATATACCGCTTGTAAGTGATGGGTGATCATAATGCCACTGGTATTGCTGTGATGGTTATCTACCGTATTGGCAGCCAGCCCCCACCAGTGAGATTGCCTGATCTTTGTTTCTATGTGTTGTGGATTAAACATGTTTAATTGTACTGCAAACAAAATACTTTTTGTTGAAAAAAAGTATACATGATTGAATTAAGTGAGATAGTTTTTTGTAAATGCAATTTTATCAAAAAATCGGTTGCAAAAAAATCGGCAGGTTAATACCGATGAAAAGAAATACCGTTGATAAATGATTATTCACAAGTAGCTTTACAGAAAGAAAATAGTATTTATTAGTTACCGGGATTATTTAATCAACAAAAACGATGATCTTAAACATTCAGTTTGCGTTAAGTGGGTTGTTGTTTAGGGAAATAAAAAATAGACTATAATGGAAAAATCAATCACATTGCTCCATGGTGAGCACAATGAATGGATCAGCAAACTTTCTTTTTATAATGATGATTTAGTGTTAATGCGTAAGCGGCTGGATGATGTAGTAAAAAGAAATAATTCAGAAGAATTTCTCACAGGGCTTGAGCATTTTCAAAATCAAATCATCATTCAGCAGGATCAGATTGATCAGCTGATGTATGAAATTAATGAACATGAAACTGTTCTTAAAAAATCGGTCAGCCGAAACCCAGTAGCCACTGACCACCGCAAAATGAATGACCATCCGGAGCACCGTGAAAAAATTGCAAGGTTTGAAGAATTGTTCAGAACCATGAGAAAAGAACAAATGATTTTCTTAGAAAAGTGATGTAGCATCCGCATACCGGCCTAACTATGGTTGCCCCTCAGCCAATGCAATAACCTGCTTGTACCACTACTCCTGAATGATTCCAACGAATTTTATAGATTAAAAAGAAGATTCCTGTATGTACCTGTTCAGTGCTGAATAAAAAATTATGCATTCACTACTGTTGCTGCCTGAGCCGGGTTGTCAACAATTGAATATTGATAATTGATCAGATCCAATTCTATCTCTGCATGATTCAATGATTCAATAAACTCATCCTGGCCTGTTTCAAACTGATCTGATAACTGCCGGTAATAGCTGATCCCATTCCGGATGTTTTGGCAAAACGAAGTATAATATTTTCTCTTTTTGTCAAATTGCCCAAACCTGTTATCTTCTGCTATCTGTTCCCTGAGATAATCAATATATAAATGAAGTTCAGCAACAAACATGTGAGGCCTCATTGTGTTTGTCATAATATTTTTTCTTCCATAAATATGATCAGTCATCGTTTGCAACGAAACCACTTTGGAGAAATTAATAATATTAGGGCCCGGGCAAATATTTACCGCAGGTTGTTTTTTAACAAATACCTCGTTGTAACAAATGGCAGCTGCATTGCTAAGGCCCACACATAAACATTCTTTATCTAACACCGCTCTCTCCTGCTTTTTATATTCCGCCTCTGGCAGGTTAAGTGTTTGTAATTGTGCAATCTTTAATTTTTGATATTTGTGTGATGCAGTGCAAATTGGATCTTTTGTAAACTCTGTATTAAAAGCCAGGTGCTTTTCTGTACAGGGACTTCCGGGTTTTCCATTACTGATACGGGTTGATTTTTCTATATCTCCGGTAGTACCTTTCAGGTAATGAAATCTTACGCCCAATGGAGAATTATTGCTGAGCACTATATCTTTTTCCTGTGCTTTACGGAGTAATTGCAATGTATTATCATCTACCGTTGTTGCTTCAGGCACCAATAAAAAGGGTGTGCCCCAACCAGTACTTTCCACATTGTAATACCTGTGCAGAAAATCATCTTCTTCATAGGTGCCAATACCTCCCTGAACAGTGATCTGCATAGCAGGCGGATAAACAAATTTTTTGCTATTTTTTTTCTTAATAGCCGCATTATAAATTTCAAAAAGAGTATCGGTCAACTCCTGTTTATTCGATTTAAATTCTTCCAGTATTGGCCCCAGTAAATATCCTTCTGTTGCAAAAGCATGCCCACCACAATTAAGGCCAGATTCAATACGGAACTCACTTACCCAAATTCCTTTCTTGGATAAATATTTTCCTTGTATAAGAGCAGAACGATAATCACTCACTTTAATAATTACTTTTTTTGTAAACCGGCCATCTTCATTTACATCAAACTCACTGCAGCTCTCCAGGTAATTATACAACCTTGGGTTCATGCCTGCAGAAAAAATAACGGAAGAATTGGCAAGGTCGCTTTTTGCATATCCACGCAATGCAGCTACAGCATCCGAACAGTTTTCCAGCAGGTTGCCATCCTGGTCAAAAACATTCCTGTCTATTTTTGTCATGATGTTTACATCAATGCTGCCGGGGCTCATTTGTGCCCGTAAATAATTTTCTATTTTTTTTCTTTCCAGCTGATCGGTTGTGTTAACCATTTGCCGGTACATCTTTTTTAATGTACTGTCGTCCGGCAGCATTTCAAAATATTTGATGATCTCTGATCCTGTTTCAAATGCAGCTTTCTTTAGTTTCTCAAACTGATCCTGTACAATTGTATTCACCAGGTTCAGGTAGTCCGTAATTCTTTTGGCACGGTAATCCACTTCATGAGTAGTGATAGGCAGATATTCAAGCCCGATGGTTGGGTAGTAATGACTTCTCATCATTTCTATTAACCTGTCTTCCACAATTGAAATAACAGATGAGATACCAAACCTGGCCACTTTTATGGGACTGTCAATTGTATACGCCAACCCCATTACCGGGATATGAAATTTGTGTTGCTGAGTATAATGCATGATGTAAAATGAGGATAAAGGACCCTGATAAATATTTTTTAAATTACAAAGAAGCCGATAACCAATAATTATAAAACCGGCACATATTTCTGAAATGTAAAGATACGGATAATTAAAGATATTTATGTCTTTAATTAGGACAAGCCAGTGAATCCTTTTCAATCTTGCACCAGATCATCCTCCGCTGTGATGCTTTTACGCTGCCTGAGCAGGAAATAAATGCAAAAAATTACCAACAAATGATTCACCCATTTCGAAATAAATTTCTAAAGTGATTGAAATCATAAAATATAGTTTACGGGCAAATTATTTTCACAAAGTATTTACCATTAATCTAACCTAAAAGGACTTATATACATTACTCAAATTAAAATCTATGTTATCAAAATCGCAGGCAAAAACATTTTTCCTTGGAGGTACCATTATCACCTTTGCTATCTTCCTAGGCCTTTCATGGCACTCATTAAGTAACGAAGTTCCAAAACGTACGCATGAAGAAAACCTTTCTGCCCAGGTAATAAGGGGCAAAGTATTATGGGAGAAAAATAATTGTATGGGATGCCATACCATTTTAGGAGAAGGTGCTTATTATGCACCTGAGCTAACTAAAGTGTATGAACGCAGGGGCGTAGGATACATGACAGCAGTGTTGACAACTAAAGTTCCCTGGCAGCCACGTGGAAGAAAAATGGTGGCATATGGCTTTTCAGCTACCGATGCCGCTGATTTAATTGCCTTCTTTAAATGGATAGGCGAAACAGACCTCAATGGGTTTCCACCAAAACCTGAATACAAAAAATAACCATCCCTCACAACAAAATTATTTTTATGAAATATAAATCACAAAAAGTAGCCTATTGGTTTTTTGCATTTTCAATGTTGCTGTTAGTCCTTCAGATAATATATGGCTTTATCATGGGTTTTGCACATATGGGGTATGATGGTTTGCATAGTGTAATTCCTTTTAACACCGCCAGGGCCGTACATACAAATTTGTTGGTAGTATGGTTATTATCTGGCTTTATGGGTGCCGCTTATTACATCATACCCGAAGAAGCAGAAATTGAATTAGTTAATGTGAAGCTTGCTTACATTCAATTAATAACGCTTGCACTAGTAGGCGTAACCGCAGTTATAGGCTACCACTTTAATTATTGGGAAGGCCGTAAATTCTTAGAAATTCCCCGCCCGTTAGACTGGCTGGTGGTTGCGAATGTGTTGACTTTTTTAGGTATTATTTTAGTTACCCTCTTTAAAGGAAAAAAAAGAACTACCACCTCAATGGTGTTAACAATGGGGTTGGTATTTGCAGCATTGCTTTATCTACCAGGGATGATTTGGTTTGATAACCAAACAATGGATTCCTTTTTCCGCTGGTGGGTTGTTCACCTTTGGGTGGAAGGAGTTTGGGAATTAATTATGGGTGGAATTTTAGCGTTTCTATTAATCAAAATAACCGGTGTCGACAGAGAGGTAATTGAGAAGTGGTTGTATGTAATTGTGGGCCTTACGTTCATATCCGGAATATTGGGAACAGGCCACCATTACTACTATATTGGTGTAGGAAAAATATGGTTAATTATTGGAGGAATCTTTTCTGCCTTAGAACCACTTGCTTTTTTGGCTATGGCATTATTTGCGATTGCCATGTATAGAAAGGGAGAGAAAAAACATCCAAATAAAATTGCCTTAAACTGGACACTTGGAACGGCCATTGTTTCATTTGTTGGCGCCGGTCTTCTGGGGCTGGCACATACATTACCCCAGGTAAATATGTACACACATGGCACATTGGTTACCGCCATGCATGGTCATTTAGCTTTTTGGGGTGCTTATGGTATGATTGTATTTTCCTTTATCAGTTACGCTTTACCAAATTTAACCGGAAGAAAATTATTTGACAGCAACACAGGTCAATTTGCTTTCTGGCTATCCAATATTGGTATGCTGGGCATGACGGTTGCCTTTGGTGTGGCTGGCGTAGCGCAGGTGTACCTGGAAAGAAAAGTGGGTATTGAGTTTGGGGAAGTACAAAAAGAAATACAGGTTCACTTTTTTATCCTTGTTATTTGTGCAACCATGTTTACTACCGGCATTTCATTATTCATTTATGAATTCATAAAATACGGACGTCCGTCAGATGAAGCAATCATTGCAACATCCAATTCAGTTATAAGTTCCGCTATCTGATATTAAAAGAAAACAAAAACAGTTATTCAACATTTCAAAGTATAGTGGCATTATGGTTCGGCAAATAAAGTTCATAAAATTTTAACGCCACTGTACTTTAAATTAATAATGCAACAATGACTAATACTGCACCATACTACCATAGCGTTGGCAAGGAAATAGAAGTTTTTGAACATGCTTACCGTAACAAAATAGCCTTGCTGCTGAAAGGACCAACTGGTACAGGCAAATCGAGATTTATTGAATACATGGCCCATAAACTGGATAAAAAACTTCTGACCATTAGTTGCCACGAAGAAACATCTTCCACTGATTTAATTGGCCGGTTCATCATAAAAGGTGCTGAAACAATTTGGCTGGATGGGCCACTTACTACTGCAGTAAAAGAAGGCTATATCATTTATTTAGACGAAATAGCGGAAGCAAGACCTGATGTTATTGTAGCGATTCACTCACTAACAGATCACCGGAGAGAATTATTCATTGATAAATTGGGACAAACTTTTAAAGCACATGAAAATTTTATGCTGGTAGCCTCTTTTAATCCCGGCTATCAACGGGGTTTTAAGGAGTTAAAGCCATCTACCCGCCAGCGCTTTGTTGCCATGTCTTTTAATTACCCGGATGCAAAAATTGAAGCTGAAATTTTAATGAATGAAAGTAAAGTTCCGGAAGATGTTGCAAAAAAACTGGTAGCTATTGGAAGCAAGATAAGAAACCTTACAGAGTTAGGCCTGACAGAAACAGTATCTACCAGGTTGCTGGTAGATGCAGCCAAACTGATAAACACAGGATTACCGAAAAGGCTATCCGTTAGAGTTGCCGTTATAGAACCCCTTACAGACGATATTCAGGTAACGGAAGCCCTGAATGATTTAAGTGATTTGATGATTTAACTGAAGTAAATAATCTCAATGGCATTAGATGAATATTTATATAGTAAAATATCCAATTACTTTAAAAAAAATAAAAAAGTATCAGCGGAAGTATTAGGCCGCACTGTTTACTTAGAAGACATAAAGCCACGCCTTACCATTTTGTCACGGGCAATAACCGGAGAGGCTATAGAAATTTTTCCGGCAGAAAGAGAAGGGGGATATAAAAAAAATAATTTTTTTCTTCCAGCTACATTTTCCATCTTTCCTACTTATCTGCAAAATTTATCGTTCTATTTTTTTCGGGCACTATACTTGTCTGTTCAAAAAAAACTCAGGTTAAACTGGGATGGCTCAGAAGAACTGCCGTTACAAACAGCCCAATTAAAAGCCAAAGAATCCTCCTGTCAAATACTGGATTTGCTTTTTAATGAATATCCTGCTACTCGTCAACTACACCAGGATTTTGAAACCTGCCTGCAGGAAACGGCAACAGAAAAATTACCCGCCGATTATAGCTGGCTCTATGGAAAATGGATGCTGAATGAGGCAGTTAAAACTGAGGATGAGTTGTTGAAAAATTTTTCCGATACAACAAAAACTGTTGCCGAAAATAAAGTGGCTACAGTAATAAAAGCAAAAGCAGTTGAACAGGTTACCACTATTGAAGTTGATAAAAAGCAGCAGGAAGATTATGTAATGACACACAATTTTGAAAAAGTAGAAACCGCCAATGAATTCAGTGGCGTGTGGAGGGATTTTGACGGGGAAGATGAATTAGAAAAACAGGCAGGTGCATTGGATGAACTAAACATGAAATATACCATCCGGGTAGATGATGTTGCCCATTCTGTGTACCAGGCCGATTTTACAGAAAACACTACCATATCAGAGAGTGCAGAAACGGCTATCGCAGGTCATCACGTTTGTTATGATGAATGGAATTATGCCAAACAATCCTACAAAGAAAATTTTTGTAAAGTTTATCCTTCAACACAATTGAAAAAAGATGTGGATTACTTTAATAACACCATTACAAAAAATGCCTCTACCCTTCTTGGATTGCGAAAAATGCTCACTCATGTAAATAATAAAATGCAGCAACAACGGCGGCAAACACAGGGTGATGAATTTGAAATAGATGCCGTTACTGATCTGTATGCAGATGTGCATTCAGGCCATACCCCGTCCGAGAAAATCTATCTTTCCAAAAGAAAAAAAGAAAAAGATCTGTCCATACTGATATTGCTGGACATTAGCTTATCAAGCGATAGCTATGCAGATGGAAACCGGGTGATAGATGTAGAGAAACAGGTTTCCATTTTATTTGGCGAAATTTTACATGAATTCAATATTGATTTTTCCATCAATTGCTTTTACTCAAAAACCCGGAACTATTCCACTTATTTAACCTTGAAAGATTTTGATGAAGAATGGAATAGTTCGAAGTATAAGATAGGTGCGGTAGAACCTGCTGGCTACACCCGGATAGGCGCCGCCCTTCGCCACTCAGGTGCATTGCTTAATCAGCGGACTACCAGGAATAAATGGGTTATTTTAATTTCTGACGGCAAGCCAAATGATTATGACAAATACGAAGGAAAGTATGGCATCCAGGATGTTAAACAGGCCTTACGTGAATTGAATATACGTTGCATTAATGCTTATGCATTGGCCATAGAGGCTCAGGCAAAATATTATTTACCACAAATGTTTGGGCAAAATCACTACCAGATTCTAACTACACCAGTAGAGTTGCTAAATGCATTGGTAAAACTATACGAAAAAATAAAGCATCAATCCTGACACAGCACCCTGATAAAATTATGGATACAAAAACCATCAACTACAAAAGCATCTACTACCCTCCGGGAGGGATACTTTTATGGATTATTATTTTTTTAGAACTAATTACATTTGGCATGGGGTTGATATCATTTGTTTTTTACAGCAAGGAAGATCCAACCCTGTTTCATTCATCCAGGTTAGCATTAAATAAAAACATTGGGGTAATCAACACATTAGTATTATTGACAAGTGGTTTCTTCATGGCAGAAACCGTAAAATATGTAAAACAGAATAGTCTCAAAAAAGCCTCTCTCTGTTTAAAACTTACCAAATTAGGGGGGATACTTTTTATAATATTAAAAGCAACTGAATATTATCAAAAAATAAATGCCGGTATCAACTTAAACACAAATTTGTTTTATACTTATTACTGGCTGCTTACAGCTTTTCACCTGGTTCATGTAATGGTGGGGCTTGTAATCCTGATGTCTGTGTATGCAGGCATATCTAAAAATACAGCAACTCTTAACCTGGAAAATATTGAGTCAAGTGCTGCTTTTTGGCATATGTGTGACCTTATCTGGTTACTACTATTCCCGGTATTTTACCTGCTATTATAATCAGGAAATGATTATAGAAAATTAGCCGGTAAGAAACGCTGCTATCAGTTTGTGTTGATAATAAAAAGTGATCAAAATAAAATGAAAAATACGAATATTATAACCTGGATAATATTAATGCTGTTAACACTAACTACCGCAATAATAGCAGGTATGAGCAGTGCAGCTTACTTGATTTTAATGGCAGCAGCTATAAAATTTATGCTCGTTGCTTTTCAATTTATGGAGTTAAAAAAAGCACATGTTCTCTGGAAAGCTACTTTGACAATTGTATTAATTTTTATTACAGGAATAATAATGATATTGGTGGCTAAGTAAATACGGATAAATACTATTTTAGGAACCACAGGGTGTTTTGGCAAATATATTAATTAAGGATAACTTTATCCCTAATTATTTTTCAATAAAAATTGCTCTGCGAAAAAAATCATTTAAGTAATTGCAGCTCAGAAATTAAATGATACGTCTCACCAAAATATTTCATTTTGAAATGGCACATGCCATCAACGGATACCAGGGTGCATGCAAAAATATTCACGGTCATTCTTATGAATTACATGTAACGGTCACATCAAAAAATGATAACGAAAATTATATTCCAGCCCCGGGCTTTATTATAGATTTTAAGGAAATAAAAAGCCTTGTGACCAGTTCAGTGATTGAAATATTTGATCATAAAATAGTTTTATCCAGTGATTTTATATCTGCCAATCCTGCATTCGTATCCCAGGGAAACCTGGTTACCTGGGATGCAGAACCCACTGCTGAAAACATGTTGCTCTTTATAAAGCAAACACTTACTGAAAGATTACCAGATGAAGTAAAGCTGGTTCAATTAAAGTTATTTGAAACAAAAGATTCTTATGCAGAATGGATAAATGATAATACTTTTAACCAGTATTGATTTTACCTGAAAAACGGCAAGTCCCTTTTCAAAATAATAATTATGTTTTCCAAAGCAACAGAGTACGCACTAAGGGCAACCATCTATATAGCAAAAAAAGGTACAGAAGAAAAAAAACTGGGCATGGAAGAAATAGCCAGGGCAATTGATTCGCCGCAATCATTCACAGCAAAAATTTTGCAGGCACTTACTAAAGACAATAAAGTTGTCAGTTCTGTCCGTGGGCCTAATGGAGGTTTTTTTATGACAGATAAAGCAAAAAGATTACCGGTACGTATTATACTGCAGGTAATGGGGGAAGATGAAGTACTGGAAAAATGTGTATTAGGTTTAAAGCGCTGTTCAGAAACAGAGCCCTGCCCGATGCATGCACAATACAAAGCCATTAAGCAACAACTGATAAGACTCTTTGCATCAAAGACCATTCAGCAACTAACAGATGATATGGAGGAGGGAGGAGTTTATTTTAAAAATAAAAAACGGTAGTATGTTTTATTTTACTGCCGTCTTTTTATAACCAGGGTAAGTAAGTCTCAAATTATTATTTTACGCCTTCCAGTATTTTAATATAGTTCGCTCTTTCGTATGCAGAAGGATCTGAAATATGCCGCTGGCTCATGGTTCCTTTAAATGAACTGATGGTATCAAAGCCCATCCTGTACATCCAGTCCTGCAATTCTTTATTCATCGTTTTTAAATAAGGGATTCCATTTTTATATAAACTGGAAGCAGTCATTGCAACATCTGCTCCTGCAAGAATATATTTGATTACTTCGACGGCGCTTTGTACACCGGTAGTGGCAGCCAGCGATACTTTTACTCTGCCATACAGCAAAGCGATCCATAATAAAGGCAGTCTGATCTCACTGGATTCACTATAATGCAAATCTGTTTTAATGATCAGTTCATTAATATCAAAATCCGGTTGATAAAACCGGTTGAATAAAACCAACGCATCCGCACCTGCATCCTGCATACGAAGCGACATACTGCCCATTGCACTGAAATAAGGATTCAGTTTTACAGCCACCGGAATTTTTACGGAATGTTTGATGGACTCAATAATATTAAGATAACGATGCTCAACGTGTGAAGATGATAAAGAAACATCTCCGGGAATAAAAAATATATTTACTTCAATGGCATCTGCTCCTGCCTGCTCCATCAGTCTTGAATAATCGATCCATCCTTCATTGGTAATTCCATTCAGGCTTGCAATGATAGGAATTTTTACTCTTTCCTTTGCCTTACGGATATTTTCCAGGTAGTCATCCGTGCCTACATTAAAATCATCCAAATTGGGAAAATAATCTGATGCCTCTGCAAAGGCATTAGAAGTTTCAGACATCACACCTTTAAACAACGCTTCCTCTTTTCTTATCTGTTCTTCAAACAAAGAAAATAGCACCACCGCTCCGGCGCCATTATCTTCCATCTTCACAATATTATCTGTTTGTTCAGATAACGTGCAGGCAGAGACTACAATTGGGGAATTTAATGTTAACCCCATGTAAGTTGTTTGCATTTTCATAAATTAAAAATTTAGAACAAGGTTATCAACCCGGTTTCATTATTAAGCTATCGGAACAAAATCACTTGCTTTTTTGGTAGCCAGTTCTTCATAGTTTTTCCACTTCAGGTTCACCAGGTCCTGTGCATATTTCATCAGGTCTTCTGCCACTTTTGGATTCGTCATGGTGAGTACCTTATACCGTAATTCATTATAGGCATAATCTTTCAGAGAGATAGATGGCCTTGTTGAATCCAGTACAAATGGATTTTTATTTTTCTTTCTCAGCACAGGGTTGTACCGCAGCAATGGCCAGTGACCGCTATCCACTGCTTTGTTCTGCTGGCTCAGGCCATCTTTCAAATCATATCCATGAGCAATACAATGACTGTACGCCAATATCAATGAAGGTCCATCATAAGCTTCTGCTTCTCTCATTGCTAATAATGTTTGTTGTGGATTGGCCCCAAATGCAACTCTTGCAACATATACATTACCGTAAGAAATAGCTTGCATCGCCAAATCTTTTTTACCACCAGCTTTACCTCCTGAAGCAAATTTTGCAGTAGCTGCTGTTGGGGTTGACTTGGATGACTGACCACCCGTGTTTGAATACACTTCTGTATCCAGCACCAGGATATTTATATTTCTTCCGCTGGCGAGTGCATGATCCAATCCACCATAGCCAATATCGTATGCCCATCCATCACCACCTACTAACCAAACACTGCGGCGGAGTAACTGATCTGCCACTGATAAAAGATGTATTGCAGCAGAAGAACTCATTGTTCTTAATTGTTTTTTCAACTTTTGCACCCGTAGATGTTGCACTGCCAGTTCTGATTCCAGTACCTGCTTAGCATCTAATATTTCATTTACAACATCCGTCCCCAATTCATCTTTTAATTCTAACAAATATTGTTTGGCAACACCTAATTGTTTGTCGGCAGTTATCCGCATACCCAAACCAAACTCTGCATTATCTTCAAACAATGAGTTGGACCAGGCCGGGCCTCTTCCTTCTTTATTTACTGTCCATGGTGTTGTTGGAAGGTTGCCTCCGTAAATTGATGAACAACCAGTAGCATTGGCGACCAATAATCTTTCACCAAATAATTGTGATAACAATTTCAAATAAGGTGTTTCACCACAACCGGCACATGCACCTGAGAATTCAAATAATGGCTCCAGGAATTGTGCACCATGCACTGTAGAGAAATCAATTTTAGAACGGTCGTTCCATGGAATATTTTCAAAGAACTCAATATTGGCTTTTCCTTTTTCCAGTATCGGTTCTTTTTCAGTTAAATTAATTGCCTTACGGGAACGATTAGCCGGGTCTGTTGCAGGGCAAACTTCCACACATAAATTACAACCGGTACAGTCTTCTAAATATACCTGTAAGGAATATTTTGTTTCCGGAAAGCCCCTGGAATTAATAGGTGCTGATTGAAATCCTTCCGGTGCTTTTTCCAAATATTTTTCATTAAAAAATTTCGCCCTGATCACACTGTGTGGGCACACATACGCACAGTTACCACATTGTATACAGGTGTCGGGTTCCCACAATGGCACCAGGTCTGATACATTTCTTTTTTCCCATTGTGTAGTACCGCTTGGGTAAGTGCCATCTATTGGCATTTGACTTACTGCTAATTCATCACCATGCCCTGCCATCATTACGGATGTAACTTCCTGAACAAAGGCAGGTGCCTTTTTGGAAACAATGAGCAGATCATGTAATGCAGCAGAAACTATTTTTGGATATTCCACTTCATACAAATTAGCCAGCGTAGCATCTACTGCCATAAAGTTTTGATCAATTACTTTTTGACCTTTTTTAAAGTATGATTTTTCAATGGCCTTTTTAATTTGTTTAATGGCATCTTCTCTTGGCAATACACCAGACAACGCAAAATAACATGTCTGCATAATGGTATTGATACGGCCACTCATGCCGGTCTCCCGTGCCACCGTAGTTGCATCTATCACATACACTTTCATTTTTTTATCAATGATCATTTTCTGCACCTGTCCTGTCAATTTGCTCCACACTTCATCCTTTTCATAAGGACTGTTCACCAAAAATGTAGCACCATCTTTTGCGAATTCCAGCATCTCTACTTTTTCAATAAAGTTGAACTGGTGACAGGCAATAAAATCTGCTTTTGAAATCAGATAAGGTGCCCTGATTGGTTTTGGTCCAAACCTGAGATGTGATACTGTTCTTGCTCCGGATTTTTTTGAATCATATACAAAATACCCCTGTGCAAATAAGTCTGTATTTTCTCCAATGATCTTGATCGTATTTTTATTGGCACCCACTGTACCATCGGCTCCTAACCCAAAAAATAATCCCTGCCGCCATTCTGATTCATCCAATGTATAAGAAGGATCGTAATCAAGACTGGTGAATGTAACATCATCATTGATACCAATGGTGAATCCGTTCTTAGGTTTATCTTTTTTTAATTCATCAAACACTGCTTTCACCATCGCCGGTGTAAACTCTTTGGAGGAGAGACCATAACGGCCACCGATCAATCTTGGTAATTGTTTAATTTTTCCTTGTTGTAACGCATCTACCAAAGCGGATAACACATCCTGGTACATTGGCTCGCCTGATGCACCTGATTCTTTGGTACGGTCCAATATCGCAATTGACTTTACAGAAGCAGGTATTGCTTTTATTAAGTGATCCATTGAAAATGGCCTGTACAAACGAACCTGTACCACACCTGTTTTTTCACCTGCTGCATTTAAGGCACTCACTGTTTCATCAACGGTCTCACCACCAGAGCCCATAATAATTACCACCCGTTCTGCATCTGCAGCACCGGAGTATTGAAAGAGTTCATATTTTCTTCCGGTCATTTTCTCAAAGTCGTTCATCACTGCTTCCACAATACCGGGCATGTTATTATAAAAAGTATTGACCGTTTCTCTTGCCTGGAAATAAACGTCCGGGTTTTGTGCGGTACCCCTGATAAAAGGATGCTCAGGATTTAGTGCCCTGCTGCGGTGAGCAATCACCAGTTCATCAGGTATCATTGATTTGATCTGTTCATCACTCAACAATTCCAATTTATTCACTTCATGTGAAGTACGGAATCCATCAAAGAAATGGATCACAGGAATTCTTGATTTTAATGAAGCCACCTGTGCTATGAGTGCAAAGTCATGCGCTTCTTGCACACTTACCGAACTCAGCATGGCAAAGCCGGTAGTTCTTGCCGCCATCACATCCTGGTGATCTCCAAAAATGGAAAGCCCCTGTGCCGCTAAAGAACGTGCTGCTACATGAAATACTGCAGCAGTTAATTCACCTGCAATTTTATACATATTGGGCAGCATCAGCATTAACCCTTGTGATGCAGTAAAAGTAGTAGTGAGAGACCCTGTTTGTAATGCGCCATGCACCGTGCCTGCAGCACCGGCTTCGCTTTGCATTTCCATGATATCAGGCACAGAACCCCAGATATTTTTTATTCCTTTTGCAGCCCACTCATCAGCCAGTTCGGCCATGGTGCTGGAAGGGGTGATGGGATAGATAGCGCATACTTCATTTACACGATATGCTACGTAAGCAGCCGCTTCATTTCCATCTATCGTTGCGATCATTTTTTTATTTGACATCGGTAGTTGAATTAACAGGTTCAGAAATCATTTCTATGGCATGGCAGGGGCATTGTTCAAAACAAACGGAACAACCGGTGCAAACATCATAATTAAACTTATAGCGGTTACCCTTACCCAATTTTATAATGGCATCTTCCGGGCAAGCGCCAAAGCATCCATCACATTCAAAACAGTTACCACAACTGAGGCAACGCTGTGCTTCATATCTTGCTTCCCGTTCTTCCAGACCATCTATTATTTCATCAAAGGTTCTGATGGCCTGTATTGGTGCCAGTTTATCCTGTTCTTTTTGAGGTGCTTCTGTCTGGTACCACATATGCAGTTTGCGATAACCGGCAGTGGGATGTTTCTCCTGTTTTACAAATGGTTGTTTTGAAATATAGGCGTTGATATATTTTGCCGCTTTTTTCCCATGCCCAATCGCAATTGTTGAGCTCCGGTTTTCTCCTGGCAACATATCGCCACCGGCAAATATTCCTTCGTAGCCGGTCATTCTTTGTGCATCAATATTGAGGGTTCCATCTTCATTGATGGCCATACCTGCAACAGAACGTAAAAAAGCAGAATCGCTTTCATGACGGTTAGCAATAATTAATACATCTGCCTCTACTGTTTCAAATTCACCTATACCAATCGCTTTACCTTTTTCTACCTTCATTTTCTCCAGTATAATTTTTTTGTCTTTGATACTGCTGATACTTTTTAACAAGTGTACATCCACACCTTCTGCCAGTGCATCTTCGGTTTCATAATCATAAGCAGGCATTAATTTTTTATCTCCGGGAAAATAAACAGCCACTTCCGATTCAAAACGCTTTCCAATACGGGCCAGGTACAACGCCAGCTTACCGCCACCATACACCACTATTTTCTTATTAATAAAGGGTGAAGGATTGAATTTATATTCTTTGAAAAAAGAAAATGCATCGGTTGTATATACTGAATTATCATTCTGGAATGCTTCCTTATGAATCAACTGAGCGCCAATTGACAGGAAGACTGCATCAAATTTTCCTGTTTCCATCTCACCCACTACATCATGCACTTTATAATTGAGGCGGATACCCACCCCCATGTTTACAATACGGTCTATTTCTGATTTTAAAATGGTGTTTGGTAAACGATAGTCAGGAACACCTGTCCAAAGCAAACCTCCGGGATGGTTACCAGCTTCAAAAATTTCTACGGTGTGTCCCATACGGGTAAGATGATAAGCCGCAGATAAGCCACCAGGGCCGGCTCCAACTACCAGCACTCTTTTTCCTGTTGATGCTGCATTGTTACGAACCTGCCATTGCAGCCGGATCGCTTCATCGCCTATAAATCTTTCTACTGCATGAATATTGATGGTAGTATCGATATGATTCCTGTTGCAGCCCGTTTCACATGGCTTTACACAAACCCTGCCCATCAAAGCCGGAAAAGGATTGTCTTCCATTATTACCTGGAATGCTTCGAAATAATTACCTGCCTGGGCATGAGACAACCAACCCTGTATATTTTCCCCGGCTGGGCAGGCACTATTACAGGGCGGCATAAAATCTACATAAATGGGTCGCATTGCTCTGAGTGGACCGGTGCCCTCTGCATGCAGTGTAAGATCAATCGGTTTGGTGATGTCTGTATTGGCCATGATGAATTATTTCGTCGGTAAATAACTTTAGTGAATGAGTTCAAAAAGTCAGGAAAGTTAAAAACACCTCCATTATTTACCGGTGACCTACTTCAGTTAGGGGGATGATTCATATCATTTTTAAAGATGAATGCCCGGGCAAGCCGGGTAAAGTGGTATCCATTTTACCTGGAACAGCCTTTGGAAATTTTAGTTCAAAATACAGGGAGAGACTAAGCAGTACAAAAAATAGTCCGGCAGAGAAAAATCTGAGAAACCTATACAATGAAAATGGCAGAAAGAATTACAAAAAGTAATCCATCTGCCATTTAATAAATTAAAAGAAAGTAGTTTGTATGTTTTTTATCTATGCTTCCGCCGCATCATACACCAAAACCTTAGCCCATAAGTGACCATAGTTTTTTATGAAAGCCTGGTGAATGGGATGATCCTGGTAAACTTTCTGGCCTGCGGTATCATCAAAGAACATCAGTTCAGAAACCTGCCAGCTGGTATCCACTACATCTCTTTTTTCTGTGCTGGCCAGTACACCTACATGCAGCTTACGGATGGTTTCTATCTTTGCCAGTGTTTTCACACCTTCCACTAATTTATCCCTGTCCTCAATTGAATCTGGATTTTTTAACCAAAAGAAAACGTGGTGAACCAATTGTTTTTTTTCTTCTGTATTTTGTAATGGCAAAGCCGAAGCGGCGGTGCCTGCTGTTAATGTAGCTGCGGTTGCTAAAAATTTCCTTCTCATGATTGGCTTCATAATTTCTTGTTGAACGATAAAAATACAACAACAATCTTTAAACTCCATCCAATAAATTAGTTTCTTTATCTTGAGTGTCAACAGAATTTTTATGCTAACCGCCAAACAATTAATACAACAATATAACCTGCAGCCGCACCCGGAGGGCGGCTGGTATAAAGAAACGTACAAAAGTGCTGAACAAATTTCAGCTGATGCTTTACCAGGAAGATTTGGAGACACAAGGGCATTTTCCACGGCAATTTATTTTTTACTGGAGCAGGGAAATTTTTCTGCTTTTCATCGAATTAAAAGTGATGAGTGCTGGCATTTTTATGCAGGTGATCCGCTGGATGTTTTTGTATTGCGGCAGGATGGCGGACTCGATATTATCCATCTTGGTAATGACATTGGTAAAGGACAACTTTTTCAATATGTGGTGCCTGCCAATTACTGGTTTGCCAGCAGGCCTGCTGCAAGTAGCAGTTTTTGTTTTGTTGGCTGCACCGTGGCGCCGGGCTTTGATTTTGCAGACTTTGAGATGGCTGATGTTGGAGATTTATCCGCACAGTTTCCGCTGCATGAAGTAATAATCAAAACGCTGTGCAGGTAAACAGCACCAATCTACATTTTTATACTTTACAAAGTCATTAACAGATTGTGGTGCGATAATTTGATAGTAAGTATATTCACCACAATAAAAACAAATTTGTATGAAAGCATTATTATCTACCCTTGTTATTGCAATACTATTTTTAGCCTCCTGTAAAACAGCTGATCTGAAAGAACCTGAATACAGGGACATTCAAAATGCAAGGCTTATCGAAGCTGGTTTGCTTCAATCCACCGCCGGTGTTGATCTTGTTTATTATAACCCCAATAACTATTCAGTTACCCTTACCCAGGCAAGAGGTGAAGTTTATATAGACAACAAATATATCGGCCGTCTTGAACTGGCAGAAAAAGTTACCGTAAAGAAAAATGCAGAGTTTATTCTTCCTGCATTGATAAAACTGGACAATGTAAGTGTGATCAAAAATCAGAATGATATTTATAACCGTAAAGAAATATTACTACGTATTGAAGGGATGGCAACTTTAACCAAGTCTGGTTTTTCAAAAGAACTGCCATTCAAATATGAAAAAACAGAAAGCGTGGATAAATTGCGTAGTATTGTTTCAAGGCAATAAGCTACCGCTGAGATTAGTTTTTACACCTTGTTATATGCAAACAACATTTGCTGATCAACTTTTACAATTTTACAAACAACTTCAGCCACCAGCCAAACTACCACGTGGAGTGGGGATTTTATATCCGCAACAGGATGGGGAAGTAATGAAGCTGGTAGAAAAATTCCTACAGACATTTTTCAATGACAGCAACAGCAGGCGACTGATCCTGGGCATTAACCCGGGCCGTTTTGGGGCAGGCCTCACCGGTATCAACTTCACCGCACCAAGGCAGTTAAAAACAAATTGCGTTATTGAACATCTTCTTGGTAATTCCTCTGAGCTGTCTGCAGAATTTATTTATGAAATGATAGAACAATATGGTGGTACAAAAACATTTTACAGAGACTGGTTCATTGGCGCTGTATGTCCATTGGGTTTTGTAAAAGAGGGTAAGAATATGAATTATTATGATGACCCGAAATTAGCAAAAGCTGTAACCCCTTTTATTGTTGAAAGCATTCAACAGCAACTGGCATTTAATTTCAACACGGATTACTGCATCTGCATTGGCGGAGAAAAGAATTTTAATTTTCTTTCCGGCTTAAATGAAAAATATCACTGGTTCCAAAAGATAATCCCTGTTCCCCATCCACGTTTTATTATGCAATACAGGCGCAAAGAAAAAGATAATTACATTCTTCAATATTTAGCTGCACTCAACAATGAACAATAATTCATACCCAATCTCACAGCACTATTAGAAAAATTTAAGAGTATCTTTAGCCTGCACTGGGGCTAAACTATGCAATCAAAAATTTTAAATTGATAAACAGTTTATTTTTTAATTTAGTAAGTAAAACAATAGTATATGAAACAGGCATTCCATTATTTAGTTATCAGTATTCTATTTGTCAGTATTCTTTCAAGTGGCTGCAGTGGAAGTAAACAGGCTGCTGCACCGGGTGTTTCAAAGGAAGCCATTACTGAATCTATCAACAAAGGCGAATGGGTATTTACTGCAAATTATGTAATGCCCCAATCAGGCAGGTCAAGACCAACCAATGGACTTTATACTGTAACTTTCAACGCTAATACGTTTGTTGTGTACCTTCCTTATTTTGGCAAGGCGTATTCAGCCTCTATAGGATCAAGCCAGGGTCCGCTTGATTTTAAAACCTCAGATTTTGATATTGCAAAAGAACAAAAAAAAGATGGACAGTGGTCTTTAGAAATAAAACCGAAAGATTACAAAGAAGTACAATCGATGAATTTTACGATTTATGACAATGGCTCGGCTGACCTGAATGTTACCCTTACTAACAGGTCTCCTATAAGTTTCAGGGGAAATGTTGCACCCAAGAAATAAAAAATGAGTACAAAAATAAATGCCATCATTACAGGTGTCACCGGCATGGTGGGAGAAGGCGTATTGCATGAATGCCTGCAACAGGAAGATGTGCAGGAAGTTTTGGTAATCGGTAGAAAAACTTGTGGTATCACACATCCCAAACTAAAGGAAATCATACATTCAGATTTTTATAACCTGTCTCCGGTTGCAGATAAATTAGTTGGTTACAATGCCTGTTTTTTTTGCCTCGGCGTCTCTTCCTTAGGAATGAAAGAACCTGAGTACTACCGGTTGACTTATACACTCACATTGCATGTTGCAGAAACGATTTCCTTTCAAAACCCAGGGATGACCTTTTGTTACATTTCAGGTGCAGGTACAGACAGCACAGAAAAAGGAAGGCTGATGTGGGCAAGGGTAAAAGGAAAAACAGAAAATGACCTGGCGAAATTACCTTTCAAACAGGTGTACAATTTCAGGCCCGGAATTTTAGAACCTACCAAAGGATTAAAAAACACACTCCGCTTTTATAAATATTTTGGCTGGCTGGCGCCTGTTATCAGAGCATTGGCGCCTAAACAAATTTCCACTTTAAAAGAATTGGGGCTGGCTATGATCAATGCAGTCAGCAAGGGATATGAAAAGCAAATAATTGAAGTAAGTGATATTAAATTGCTGGCAAAAAAATAAACAGCAATATTTACAGATTGATCTCTCCTTTCATATAAAACACACACTCACCACTGATCGTTACTCTTTCTTCATTTACCTGCTCCACCCACAATTCGCCCCCACGCTGGGATAACTGCAATGCATGCATTTTTTTCTTACCCAGTTTTTCACTCCAGTAAGGGATCAATTGAGAATGTGCAGAACCTGTAACCGGATCTTCATTTACGCCTGCTGCCGGTGCAAAAAAACGGGAGACAAAATCTACAGTGTTTCCTTTGGCTGTTATGATTATTTTATCAAAATGCTTTTTCATTAAAGTAAAATCAGGATCGCAATTCTTTACCGCTTCTTCATTTTCCAATTCAACCAACAAGTCACGATATTGATAAACATTTTTAATATCAGCACCGCCCAGAACTTCGGAGAGAGATGGATTGTATTCACTTAATGGAGCAGGCTTCCAGCTCGGGAAATCCATGGTGATTAAATCCTCCTTTTTTGTAATAGTAAGAATGCCACTTTTGCAATTGAACTTTAATTCTGGTTTATTAAAACCTAGTATATTGAACAATACATAAGCACTTGCTAAAGTAGCATGGCCACATAAATTAATTTCCACCTCGGGTGTAAACCAACGGATATCATAATCGGCCTCCTCCTGGCCTCCCTCCAAGGGGGAGGAAGAAGATGGAACAAAGAATACGGTTTCACTTAAATTATTTTCTAATGCAAGTTGCTGCATCAAAGCAGTATCCAGCCATTCGGTTAAAGGAACTACAGCAGCAGGATTGCCGCCAAATAATTTATCAGTAAATGCATCTACCTGGTAAAGTGATAATTTCATAACAGTGATTTATCTTTTGTATAAAATGCTGGCAAAGCCAGTTTGTATTTTACTGCTATCAGCCTGATGATAAAAATAAGCAGGATACAGATAATTTTTGCAATGTCTTCATCCATTTCTATGCGCCGTAATAAAAAATAACAAAGTCCACCTATGATACTGGCCAGTGCATAAATTTCTTTCTGAAAAACAAGGGGAACATTGTTGAGCAGTACATCTCTTAACACCCCACCGAAACTGCCGGTGATGGTTCCTAATGCTATACAAACCCCCATGCTGAATTTTTGTTCCAGGGCAATTTCAATACCCACAATGGTGAATAAACCAAGCCCCAACGCATCAAATAAAAATAATGTCCGGTTAAATTTTTTAAGCCATCCATCAAAGATCATGGAACCTATGGCAGCAATAAAAATAGTAGTGATAGCCGTTTCATTTTTTAACCAACCTACCGGCAGGTTTCCAATCAGCACATCTCTTAACGTTCCTCCTCCAATTGCTGTGGCAAAAGAAATAATGAGCACACCAAATGGATCCAGTTTTTTCTCCATTGCAAAAAAAGCTCCGGATACAGCAAATGAAAAAGTGCCCAGGATGTCAATGATATGAAGAAAACTGGTATTGAACATACATGATAAAGGACGGTTAATCAATTTTGTGGTACTCCTGCACCTAATGAGTCAACTATAATAAAAACTCATTAATAACAACTGAGGGATTAACTTGTAATAGTTTTTCCTTGAATTTATTCCATTTTTTAAGATTCCGAAATGTGCTTGCCCTTTTAAACGAAAATTTTTCTTCGTTTCCTTTTTCATCTACGTAGTAAAAATTATATGTAAAGTAACTGATACCATTAATTTCATCAGCGCCAAAAGGGCTGCGGTCAATTGTATTGATCACATGATACTTAATTTCAATAACCCTCTTTTTCCCAATAAAAATTGCTTCTTCATTAAAATCAAAATAAGAAGAATTCTTAAATTTACTTACGTAAAAGCTGAATATTATAATTAGCACTAATGCAATTACCCACATCATAAACTAATCTTTTAAGCCAATTCCTGAATTCTTTTTATCCATTTGTCGATATCGTTGTTTGGAACCTCCACAGCTTTTGCTTTAAAAGATGATTCAGTATAAAAAACGTTACCGTATTTAATTTACCTCTTACGAAGCGGTTACTCCGCCATCATTTCCTTTATCACACGGATAATATCTTCCCTGTTTGGCTTGCTGAAGTAATCGCCGTCACTGGCATAAGATGGCCGGTGTGCCTGCCCTGTTATTGTACGTGGAGCCACATCCAAATGCCGGTAGCCCCCCTGTTCTTCCATCACTTTGTTAAACATAAATGCAGCTGCTCCACCGGGAACATCTTCATCAACAAATACAATGCGGTTTGTATTTTTAAGTGATTCAACTATTGAATGATTAATATCAAACGGCAGCAGTGTTTGTACATCTATTACCTCACAACTAATGCCCAATTTTTCCAATGACTCTGCGGCTTTTAAAACAATGCGGATAGTAGATCCATAAGTAACGATGGTAATATCATTCCCGAACCTGATTGTTTCTGGTATTCCTAAAGGAACAGTTATTTCTAATAAATTAGAAGGCAATTTTTCTTTTAAGCGATATCCATTCAGGCATTCGATCATCAGGGCCGGATCGTTTCCTTTCAGCAAAGTATTATACATGCCTGCAGCCTGCACCATATTGCGTGGCACACAAATGTATAAGCCACGTAAAGAATTTATGATCATTCCCATGGGTGAGCCGCTATGCCAGATCCCTTCTAAACGATGTCCTCTTGTACGGATGATCATGGGGCAACTTTGTCCTCCGGCAGTACGAAAATGAGTAGTTGCAAGGTCATCGCTTAGTGGTTGTAATCCGTATAACAAATAATCGAGGTACTGAATTTCAGCAATTGGCCTGAGGCCCCGAAGTGCCAGCCCAATTCCTTGCCCCATGATAGAAAGCTCCCTGATACCGGTGTCGAATATGCGATTTTCTCCATACTTGGTTTGTAATCCTGCAAAGCCCTGGTTCACATCTCCAATAAATCCTACATCTTCCCCAAACGCAGTTACTTTATCGTTACTGGCGAATAATTCATCGAAGTACTTATTTAAAATTTCGTACCCGTTTATATCTTTTGCTTCTTCTTCATATTCAGGTTTAACCTCCACCGCATTCAATGCCGACTTTGGCCCCTCGTTGTATAAAAAAGAATTATAAAGTTTGCCATTGGCGACTTTTAGCCCGTTATAAAAATTTCGTAATTCAGTTACGCCAGGAGTGTTATCCACCATATCCAACACTGTTGCCAGCTTTTTCATTATTTCACGGCGTATGGGCTCATTGTTTGCAGCCAGCTCATCGGCAATCTCCAGAATTGCTACACTGGTTACTTCATCAGCATTTTTACCTACTTCCTGCAACAGCGGTACACATTGTTCTACCTGCTTCTGTACCGGTTGTATAAACTTTTGCCAGGCCCTATTTTTACTTTCCTTTACATGGTGCTTTGCTGCAATCTCAATTTCGCTTAACGCTGCATCATCGGCCAGCATATTTGTCAGTAACCATTCTCTCATCTTCCTGATACAATCCCATTCCCTCTCCCACGCCAGCCTTTCTGGTTTTTTGTACCGCTCATGGCTACCCGAGGTGGAATGCCCTTGCGGCTGTGTGATCTCTTCAATATGAAAAATGGCAGGCGTATGCGTATCCCTTATCTTTTGTATAGCAGGTTCAAACACTTCACACATCCCTGCATAATCCCATCCTTTTAGTTTGTAAATATCCAGGCCATTGGTTCCTTCAGTTTTTTGCATTCCTCTTAATGCCGTGGATATAGAACCCTTGGTAGTTTGGAATTGTTTGGGTACTGAAATGCCGTATCCATCATCCCAAATAAAAATAGCCAATGGCACCTGCATTACACCGGCGGCATTTACTACTTCCCAAAAATGTCCTTCGCTGGTGGAAGCATCGCCGATGGTACAAAAACAAATTTCGTTTCCATTATCGCTTAGATTGGTATGTTTATGAAAAGCAGGTACCTGGCGGAATAACTTAGAAGCCAGTGCCAGTCCCAATGCACGGGGCATTTGCCCGGCAGTAGGTGCCATATCGCTGCTGCTGTTTTTCATTTTAGAAAGTGGCAACCAGTCTCCATTTTCATCTACGTTTTTGGTAGAGAAATGGGCATTCATCTGTCTGCCTGCACTAAAAGGATCATGATTGATATCGGGATCAGAAAATAGCTGGGAAAAATATTGTTCCACATTAGCAACACCGGCAGCAAACATAAAAGTTTGATCCCTGTAGTAACCTGCTCTGTAGTCACCAGGTTTAAAAAATTTTGCTACTGCCACTTGGGCCACCTCCTTACCATCGCCAAATATTCCAAACTTTGCTTTACCTGTCAGCACTTCCTTCCTCCCCATCAGGCTGGTTTCCCTGCTTTCACAAGCAATCCGGTAGTCGTTGAGCACTTCATTTCTGAAATGTTCAAAACTTAATTGCTCTTCCATGGCGGCATCCTGGCTGTAATTGCTATCCATGCGACAAATGTAAAATATTAGTTGAGATGAATGTTAAAAATATGATAACGGGGGAACAATTTAGACGGTATTTAACCGTTTTTGTATCTTTGGATCATTATTTGAAAACTCATAGGTATATGAAGAAGCTTTTTTTACCTTTCTTGTTTGTGTTTTGCATTTCATCAATTTATGCACAGGTTACTGTTGCTGAAAAGAAAGACGCTAAACCAGCTGAGGAGGTCCTTGGAATGAATGAAACAACTTATGACTTTGGAAAGATCCCCCAGGGTAAACCGGTTACCCATATTTTTGAGGTGATCAACAATGGTAAGGATTCTTTGAAAATCAGTAACGTTCAGGCAAGTTGTGGTTGCACTACTCCTGAATGGGAAAAAGACCAGGTGCAGGCACCCGGAAAAAAAACAAAGATTACGGTGGGTTATAATGCAGCCAGCGAAGGCCAGTTTTTGAAATCTATCACTGTTACTTACAATGGTAATCAATCAAAGCAGATCAATATTAAAGGTGAGGTTTGGAAAACACCGTTAACATCTGCACCGGAAAACAAGGAACTAAAAAGTTTAAAAGAAGATTAAAATACATACACTCAAAACGAAAAATAAATAACATGAAAAAAATTCTGCTTTCTGTAGCCGTATTTACACTTACAACTACTGTAATGGCACAAAAGAAAATAGCTGATGCTGTGAAATTTACCACAGAAACTATTGATTTCGGAAAAATTAAACAAGGTGTACCTCAAAAAGGAACATTCACTGTAACAAATATCAGTAATGAACCATTGATCATTGAACAAGCCAATCCAACATGCGGTTGTACTATTTCTGATTATACGAAAGAACCAATTGCTCCGGGTAAATCAGGTGTGATAAACGCTACTTACAATGCTGCTGCGATGGGTCATTTTGAAAAACACTTAACTGTAAAATTTGCAGGTATTGATGAAATCAAATCAATCACTTTTACCGGTGATGTACTGGCCGCTGATGAATATGACAAGGTTAAAGCTGCCGCCCCAGCGAAAAAAGCAAAACAATAATTAATTGAAAAGAAATTAAGCAGTGATACTGCAATAAAAAAAGTGGCAAATATTTGCCACTTTTTTTATTGCCTAAAATATCTTCAGCTTATTAAACTGCAAAACTTTCGCCACATCCACAACTACGGCTGGCATTGGGGTTATTGAAATAAAACCCCTTACCATTTAATCCATCGCTAAACTCCAGTTCGGTATTTACCAGATATAAAAAACTTTTAAGGTCAGTAACGATCTTCACACCTTTATCTTCAAACACCTGGTCCATTGGCTTTGTCTCATTATCAAAATCCATTTTATAACTTAGGCCGCTGCATCCCCCGCCGACCACACTTACCCTCAGGAAATAAGACGGGTCATTTGCCACACCTGCATCAGTCATCAGGTTGATCACCTTATTTTTCGCCTTATCCGAAATGTAAATTGAATTATCTGTTGCTACCATTTTAAAAAGTTTTAAGTCTTAAGTTATAAGTGTTAAGTTATGAGCTCAACTTATAACTTACTACTTACAGCCTATAACTTATCTAATGAACTACGCTTTCTTCAAACTTTATTGCCTCCATACCATTTTTTACACGGTAATCGTTAATTGCTGCTTTAATAGCATCTTCTGCTAAAACTGAACAGTGAATTTTTACCGGGGGGAGATTTAATTCTTCCACGATATCCATGTTGTCTATCTTCAATGCATCATCAACTGATTTGCCTTTCAGCCATTCTGTAGCCAGTGAAGAGGATGCAATAGCAGAGCCACAACCAAAAGTTTTAAATTTTGCATCTTTGATCATGCCGGTTGTTTCATCTACTTCTATTTGCAAACGCATAACGTCGCCGCATTCAGGAGCACCTACTAAACCAGTACCAACATTTTTACTGCTCTTATCCAAAGTACCTACGTTCTTTGGGTTCTGATAATGATCGATTACTTTTTCTGAGTATGCCATGATTTTAATTTTTAGTTGCTGATTAGTTAATGTTTATAACAAAGATCGTTCAGGCTTAAAAACTGTTTACAATAGTTTTTAATGTGCTGCCCACTCAATCGTACTTAAATCAATTCCTTCTTTATACATTTCCCATAATGGGCTCATTTCTCTCAATTTCAACACTGTTTCGCTTATTGCCTTAATTGTATAATCAATTTGCTCTTCAGTAGTAAATCTTCCTAATCCAAAACGCAGCGAACTGTGTGCCAGATCGTCACCAAGACCTAAAGCTTTTAACACATAAGAAGGTTCCAGCGAAGCTGAAGTACAAGCAGAACCGGAGCTTAAGGCAATATTTTTGTTAAACCCCATCAACAAACCTTCACCCTCTACATGTTTAAATGAGATATTGGTCACATGTGGCAAACGATGTTCTGTACTGCCATTAATATATGCTTCTTCCAGCTTCATCAATTCGGTTTCTAAATAATCCCTTAGTTTACTGATGCGTTTGGTATCTTCTTCCATATCCAGTCTGCAGAGTTCGCATGCTTTTCCAAATCCAACAATACCCGGTACATTTAGAGTACCGCTACGCATCCCCCTTTCGTGACCACCACCATCCATTTGGGCGGTTACTTTTACCCTTGGATTTTTACGGCGTACATATAAAGCACCTACACCTTTTGGTCCATACATTTTATGTGCTGTAAATGCCATCAGGTCAATACCATCTTTATTTACATCTACCGGAACTTTACCAACAGCCTGTGTTCCATCAGTAAAAAATAATACACCATGCTTCTTTGCAAGAGCGCTGATCTCTCTAACTGGCTGTATGGTTCCAATTTCATTATTGGCATACATGATAGCAATAAGTATGGTAGTCGGTTTAATTGCCGCTTCCAGTTCTTTGAGGTCTATCAAACCTTCTTTATTTACCTGCAGGTAAGTTACTTCACCTCCAATTTTTTCAATGTGCTTACAGGTATCCAATACTGCTTTATGTTCTGTAGTAGCTGTAATAATATGATTACCCTTAGTGGCATACATTTCATATACCCCTTTAATGGCCAGGTTATCGCCTTCTGTAGCACCGCTGGTAAAAATGATTTCTTTCGGATCAGCACCAATTAATTTTGCCACTTGTTCACGGGCATAATCCACTGCTTCCTCAGCTTCCCATCCAAATGGGTGGTTACGGCTGGCAGCATTACCAAAATGTTCCAAAAAATATGGGGTCATGGCTTCCAACACCCTTGGATCCATCGGTGTGGTAGCATTATTATCTAAATAGATCGGCAATTTCAACATAGTCTGTAAAGTTTAATCTTTAAACACGAAAATACTACAAAAGGTTCTATTTTAGCCTTGTTAAGGTCATTCCGAAACGTCAATTTACGTATTTCGTAAACCCAAAAAGCTCAAACAAGTCATATGCTGAAAATAGAACACATTGGTATAGCGGTAAAGGAACTTGCAACTTCCATTCCATTGTTTGAAAAACTGCTAAACAGTCAGTGCTACAAGACGGAAATGGTGGAATCTGAACAGGTAAAGACCGCTTTCTTTCAAAAAGGAGAAACTAAAATTGAACTATTAGAAAGCACTACCGCCGATGGGGTGATTGCTAAATACATTGAAAAAAAAGGTGAAGGTATGCACCATATCGCTTTTGACGTTGCAGACATTGAGGCAGAAATGGAACGATTGAAAAATGAAGGATTCGTTTTATTGAATGATAAGCCTAAGCAGGGAGCCGATAATAAATTGGTTTGCTTTTTACATCCCAAAGGCACTAACGGGGTGTTGGTTGAATTGTGCCAACCAATTAATGGATAGGTACTCCCTCAATTTAAAAAAGGATTATACAGCTTCTCCTCTCCTATTGAAGTGGAATCTCCATGCCCGGAATAAACCTTTGTTTCGTCTGGCAATACAAATAATTTTTGCCGGATGCTGTTGAGCAAAGTTTGGTGGTTCCCCCCGGGCAAATCAGAACGGCCGATACTTCGCTGGAACAATACATCGCCACCAATAACAAACTGCTGTTTTTTGCAATAAAAGCAGATACTGCCCGGAGAATGACCCGGAGCCTCTATCACTTCCAGTTCATCTGTACCCAATACAATCTTATCTCCTTCTTTCAACAAAATAAATTCACCACTGTAATTATCAAAGGGCATATTGTACATGAGGCCGGATGCCGGTGCAAATGACAATACCTGTTTTTCTTTTTCATGCAGGTACAGGGTAAGGCCATAAGTTTCGCTGACGAATTTATTACCAAAAACATGATCGAGGTGGCAATGCGTATTGAGCAGCATTGTTGGCTTTAATCCACTCTTGGTAATAAAATCCTGTAATTTATTTTTCTCATCATCAAAATAACAGCCGGGATCAATGATGATACATTCCTTTAATTCATTATGCAAGAGGTAGGTATTTTCCTGTATCGGGCTAAAAACAAAACATTTTATCTGCAACATCTAACAAATATTTAAACAATAAAGGGATATTTTTACTATTGAATGCAAAGGAGTAATTTTAACTATTAAACAGTAAAGTTAGTATGGCAAAGCTCAGGAGGATATTTTTTTTAGCGATAACTATTTTTTGTATCACCACAGAAAACAAAGCCCAGATTATTAATAACGTGGAGTTTGGGAAGAACCGGCTTCAATTCAAAAAACTTAAATGGCAGTATTACCAATCAAGAAACTTCAATACCTACTTCAATCAAAACGGGCAGGAGCTTGCCAAGTTTGCGCTGCAGGTAGCTGAGGAAGAGTTACCCAACATTGAAAATTTCACGGAATACAGTATGCAACGCAGGGCCAATATTGTTGTGTATAACAGTTTTGCAGATATGCAACAATCCAATATCGGCCTGGGAATTGACTGGCAAAATACCGGCGGCGCCACCAAATTTGTAAATAATAAAATGGTGGTTTACTTTAATGGTGATCATGCTCATCTGCGTAAACAAATCAGGCAGGGTATTGCAAGGGTTATTACTGACAATGTTTTATTTGGTGAAGACCTGGGGGAATTTGCCGGTAACCAGGCATTGCTGGATTTACCTAAATGGCTCACTGACGGGTATGTGGACTTTGCAGCAGAAAACTGGAGCACTGCATTAGACGATGAATTAAAAAGTGAAATACTGAGCGGCAAATACCGTTCATTTTACCAGTTTGCTTTTGAAAATCCAAGACTGGCCGGTCATGCTTTTTGGTATTTTATTGCAGAGCGCTATAAAAAAGAAAACGTTACTTACCTGCTATATCTTTCCAGGGTATATAAAAATTTAAACCGTGCCAGCATGCAGGTTTGCAAGAAAAAATTTAAAGATGTGCTGGCTGAGCTGATGGAATATGAAGATGAAAAGTATAACAATGACATCTCCCGGAGAAAAGCATACCCCAAAGGACAGGCTATTGAAAGTTTTGAAGTAACACCCCGGAAGGATTATTACCGCATCAATGTGAATCCTCAAAAAAAGAACAGCTCTTATGCCTTGGTGGAATTTAATAAAGGGGTGGTAAAAGTAAACCTGTATGAAGATTTTGATGTTACCAACATATTAAAATACGGTTACCGCAGTTACAAGAATGAAACCAATCCGGATTATCCTTTACTAGCCTGGGATCCAAAAGGAACAAGGCTTACCGTGATCTACATGCAGGAAGGCCGGCTCAAATTATTTGTGTATGATTTAATTACCCGTATCAAATTTCCTAAACTTGATCTTACAGAAGAGTTCCAGCATATACAAGATGTTAAATACATGCTGGATAGCCGTACCCTATTGCTGAGTGCGGTAAAAGATGGCCATACCGACATATTTACCTACAACCTGGAGAATGATAAAATAGCGCAGATTACCAATGATGTGTATGACGACCTTGATGCCACATTTGTTTCCTTCCCTGGTAAAACTGGAATTATTTTTTCCAGTAACAGACCAGCAGCTGATGTAAAAGGCGGAGACACTTCGCTGCCAAGCCATAACCGTTATAATATTTTCCTGATCACCAATTTTGGCAACAAGGCTGAATTAAACCAGGTAACACAGTTATCGAATTTAAAATATGGTAATGCCAGGTACCCTACCCCATACAATCAAAACCACTTTACTTTTATCAGTGATGAAAATGGTGTGTCTAACAGGTATGCAGGTTTCTTTACCACCAAAGCCGAAGGGCTGGATACGCTGGTATTAATTGGAGATGATATCCTTCGCAACCCTTCAGTGAAAGAAGTGGATAGTGTTTTAAAAGTTTATAAAAAAGATGATGTAGACTCGGTGGCTGTAGTGGCCATTTCAAAAGATTCTGCTTACAGTTTTCCGTTAACGAATTATGAAACCAATATAGCTGAATCAAGAATTGCCGGAGAGAATAACCAGGTGAGTGAAGTTACCAGGCAGGGGGATGACAAAACATTGTATAAATTAAAAATTGATGAGAACACCCTTCGCCGGCGCAATATAACTGCACCGCCTACCACCTACATGAAGAATGTAGTGATGGCTGACAAAGTGATGCCTGGAACAGAAGGCATTTATGATAAACCAATGCCATCAGACAGCGTAGAGAATAAAAATGAAATTTTCCAAAACGAATTTGAAAATGAAAAAACTGACAGCAGCAACCTGCAGGGAAAAGTTTTTGAAGGGCTGGAAACTGGAAGCAGTAATGTATTGAAGAATGCAAAATTATATCCTTATAAGCCTGTTAAATTTGGAGCTGAATATGGAGGTCTTGGTTTTAGTAATGCCATTTTATTCAACCGTTATCAAAAGTATGACGGCTCTGGTCCAATCAGGTTAGGATCTGAAACCCCACTCAATGGTTTATTAAAACTGGGAACTTCTGAACTGATGGAGGATGTAAAATTTACTGGTGGCTTGCGGCTTTCTACTAACCTAAAGGACAATGAATGGCTCTTTAGCTATGAAAATTATAAGAGAAGATTTGATTGGGGACTTACCTACTACAGGAATGTATTACAGGGGGCCGACTATGACCTGGAGTTATTTACCAAAACACTCACCACCATTATCCAGGGTACTATTTCTTATCCCTTTGATAATTTAAGAAGACTAAGCCTGAACCTCGGCATAAGAAAAGACAATGATATATATGTTACCGATATCTACGATGATCAAAGTGTGAAACAGCCTGATAAAAAAAGAACATTTGCACAAACGCATTTAGAATATGTGTATGATAACTCACTTAATCCCACATTGAATATTTGGCACGGATTAAGGTATAAAGTTTTCTTTGACTGGAATACAGATATCAGTAAAGAAAAAAACAGCAGTGGCAAATATAATTTTAACTGGGGCTTTGATGTTCGGTATTATTATCCCATCTACCGCAATTTTATATGGGCCGGAAGAGCAGCTGCTGATTTTAGCTGGGGCAATCAAAAAACCATTTATTATTTAGGTGGCGCAGATGGCTGGATGATGTTTGGCAGTAACGTAAAAAGTGATGGAACCTACCGATACTTTAATGCTAATAATTCTCCTGCTCCCGATAATGAATATGCCTTTCAAAGTCTTGCCGTACATCTCAGGGGCTTTACACAAAACGTAGCCAATGGTAATAATGCGGCTACATTTAACAGTGAGCTGAGACTTCCGGTATACACCACCTTTTTTAACAGGCCGGTTAACAATGCCTTTTTAAGAAATTTCCAGATTACACAATTTATTGATCTCGGTACTGCCTGGAACGGTGCATATAAAGGTATCAGCAGGCCATCATCTACCTACGGTTCCCCACCAGTGCAGATCAATACCCGTGTGGGTGGCATTGGACCATTTGCCGGTGGTTATGGATTTGGCGCAAGAAGTATGCTGCTGGGATATTTCCTGAAGTTTGATGCAGCCTGGCAGATGAATGGATTTTTCAGAGGAAAGCCGATCTACTATTTCAGTATGGGATTGGATTTCTAATTACAGCAAATAGTAAATTAATTTTTTGCCCGGCTCATTTAAAAGAGCCGGGCATTTTTTATCCATTTGCATTACCCTGTTCATTCAACATACCGGGTAATTTTTTTACAGCAAAATATAACAAGCTGAACAGGCACGTAAGCAATAACGTTACCGCCCAGGTTTTGTAATGGTGAAAAGGCAGAAAAATATGCTTTGTAATATCAGTCAGCAGCAGTTGAGGTTTTGTAATAATACTCCAGCTGTTCCATCTTAAAAAACGGCCAACATACACTCCGAAAGAACCTAAGAATAGTGCGGCCATCACTAATTTTCCAGTATGCTTTGGGCTGATATTCTTTTTTAAAAAAAGCTCCACCTGATACAATGAAACAAATGCCATGATGAGCCCGGCTACAGAACAGGTAAATAATAAGATGGCATCAAACCAAACAGGCACATCGCCTTTGGATTCATCCAGGTGTATTAAATCAGTAATGATATACAATGCATTGGGAAAGAACAATAACCAAGAAAGCAGTAAAAAATAACTGTACCACTTATTTGTATTAGCAGATTCTGTAAGAGTAACGCTCAGTTGAAATGGTATCCATGCCAGGAATAAATTCCAGAGTAAAAAGGCATACCGGATATTATTGGCATAGGAAATACGCAGCGTTAACATTAATACGATAAAAAGTAAAAACGCAACAATAATTTTTTCTACAGATGATAAACGGATCATAACAATATTTTTATTTGATGAATAATTAAAGGGCCAAAAATGGCAGCTCCGGCAACAGCACTGCCAATTGAACTTACCAGTACAGCACCGGCAGCAGTGTCCTTTACAATTTTAATCACGGGGTGAAAATCTTTTGAAATCATGTCACAAAGTTTTTCAATGGTGGTATTCATCAACTCCAGTGCCAATACAATCATGCAGCATAGAATTATAACAAACCACTCTGTTTGAGTGATGTTAAAAAAGAATCCCAGCAAAACCACAATAACTGTTGCAGCCAACTGAATCTTAAAATTTCCTTCCGTCCGGAAAGAATGAACAATTCCATTGATTGCTGCAGCAAATACTTTTTTCATTTTTAATTTTTAGTTTGTTGTCTGCTATTTACCGGTGAATTAAAAACAGCCATTGCTACCGGTACCATAAAAAAGATCGCCATAAAAGTTACAACATATTCTGCAGGATGAACAGGCAGGTAAAATATTCCGGATTGTTTAAACGAGTCTTGTTTTTTCATACCCAAAGTATTTACTTTTTATAAAATTTGATGGATGTTGTATTGCTTATTTTTTGTTGCAGGCTTTCCAGTGGCTCGTACAACAATTCAAACCATTGCCACTTATCTATTGGAATACTTTGCCTGCCCCTTCGGTATGCTGACTTAAAAGCACCCCAATATTCCGGCATGGTAAAAAACCCATAGAGCACAGTTGCAGTAACAGGAATAGATAAATGACCATTACCCAACATAAAACATTGCAGGCTTACTTCACCTTCATCAGTAGTATCATAATTCAACAGTATATGCTTAATATCATGTCTTGCATAATAAGGTAGTAACGCAAGATTTCTTTGTTGCAGAAACTGGCCTAAACTATAGCCAAGTGAATCTTCAGGCATTGCTGCCAGTTGATGTAACGTGTATTGAAACCTTTCTTCATTCCTCAATAGTTGCAGCAAGGGCAGTGCCATGTTATGTGTAAGGAACACCAGTACAGATGACCGCAGTTTTATAATGAACTTATACATATTTCAAATTTTAGGATCACTATTGAATGTTATTGGTTTATTGCACCTGTTACAATTACTTTATTTTTATCCTCACCACTCCAATTTACTTTCCTGCTGAAATACATGATAATGGTAAGCAATACAAACAACCCAATGCTGCCAAATAATAATGCATCATCCTGCAATTGAATAATAACATAAATAAACAGGTAGAGCAATGAAAGTATAAAAGCAAACAACAAAACAATATTCCATTGTTTAAAAATGCCTTTGGTATACCAGGTAATCAGTAATACGGTAGCAGCAGATGAAATCAAATAAGCCGGGCCAAATTGTAAGTATTCAGAAATAGATAATAACAACGTATAAAAGATCACCAATGCAAAACCAATCAGCACATACTGCAATGGATGAACACTACGTCTGTAATAGATTTCCAAAAAGAAATAAACAAAAAAGGTAAGTGCAATAATCAACACTGCATATTTCACACTCCGCATGGTTTGTCCATAAGCGTCTACCGGTTGCAGCAGGTTAATTCCAAATGCGCTTTCAGCAATTGAATGATTACCTGGATTAGTAAAGTACTGGGGATAGCTGCGGTTAAACTGTAATATTTTCCAATCAGCGGCAAAACCTTTATTACTTACGGCATTGGTATCCGGAAGATATTTGCCATCAAACGCAGGATTGGGCCACTCACTTTCAAGATGCACTTTAGTAGTGCTGCCCAATGGAGTTACATACAAACTTTCACTGCCTTTTAAAGAAAGGTTAATTGAAAAATTGCTGGAACCATTCACCAGTTCATCTGCCGTTAATTTTAACGGATTGCTGATACCTTCTTTCATCCAGTCAATATCAGGAAGACCGGTTTCAAAATTACTCGCCGTATCATTCCATTTTAACTGCAGGTTTTCACCAATCCCTTTAAAATCGGTAATGCCCATGCAAACCATTGCTTCTTCAAAATGAAGTGCTGTAATTGCAACAGGCAATTTATCCGGCTTGGCAATTTTAAATTTGCCAGTCATTTGCAAAGTGCTGTTGTATACCGGTACTTTAAAAATACTGCGATGTCTTATTTGTGGTAAAATTTTACTATTGATGTTTAACTCATCAGGCAACAGGTAGAGGTATTTTTTAATAGTAGTTGTTACCTGGTTGGCTTTGTTAGTTTGTTCTTCATAGTAGGGTATCATTAAAAACGGGCCAGTTACTGTTTGGGCACCTGCCCATTTACTGCTTACTTCCTTTACCACTTCTCCTCTTCTTTGCTCCCTGTCCGTAACAAGGAACATGATAAAAAAGGTTGGAATCAATAAAGCAAGTATCAAAAAACCAATGAAGAAAGCTTTGATCACCAGTTTGTTCTTTTGCCAAAAACTGAGCGGAGTTTGTGTTTCCATTTTTATTTTTTTAATTTAGAAAGTGCTTTGAGTTACAAAGTATTGATACAAAAAAAATTACTTCGTTCCCCTGATCATTTTTTCCAATGCATCCAGGTGTGCTTTAAAAGCTTTTTCACCTGCTTTGGTTACTGAATAAGTAGTGTTAGTCTTTCTGCCAATAAAGCCTTTTGAAACTTTAATAGTACCGCCCTCTTCCAATGCTTTTAAATGACTGGCCAAATTACCATCAGTGATTACCAGCAATTCTTTCAGGTCATTAAAGTTCACCGATTCATTTACCATCAGGGCGCTCATAATCCCCAGCCTCACCCTGCTGTCAAAAACCTTATTTAAATTTTCTATCGGATTACTCATTATCAATACGCTTCTTCTAACAATAATATTTTCACACCTTATAATTCTGTTAATTCCTTTCGTATTTCCACCACATATAAGCACCATACACAATGTGCATCACACCAAAACCGGCTGCCCAAAAATAAATTCCAGACCCTGTAAACTGAAGGTTAATGATACCTAATAATATCTGCAAATAACCCAGGTAGCGCAATTCATCCAAGGTGTACTTACTGGTGTTCACTAAGGCAAGTCCGTAGAATATTAAACAACCTGGAGCTATCAATCCGAAAGTTCCAAAATGTATCAGATGAAATAGATAAATGCCACCTGCAAGTAAAGGGACACTTACATTGATCATTAAACGCTTTGCTGTATTTCCCCATAAAGGAGTTCCCTGCTTTTTACTCTTGATCCAGGTGAAAATAAAAGCGCTGATCAATGCTGCGACAAATGTGGCAGCAGCAATCCAGAAGAGCGTTGTATTAAAAAGGATACCGTAATCATTAGCCGCCGCCTGCGAAACAGCCAGCTCCCGGTTAATGATATAATCCTTTCTACCCACTACATAATCAAAGGAAAACCATGCTCCCACTAAAGCACAGACCCCTGCAGCTATTCCGCTTAAGCCACTCAGACTAATAAAACGGCTGCTCCGCTCCATCATCTGTTTGATATGCTGCAGGTCCTGCAGTGATTGTTGATCTTCACTCATAAAAAGTACTTTGAATTACAAAGTAAAATGAATATTTTCATATTTTCAAAAAAAATTTTGTTTACAAAAATTGAGAGGGTGATCAGAATACGGGAATAAAAACTTATGAGGTCAAACCTGATTATTTAGAATATGGATCAATTTTGCACAAGCAAATCTTATTTCCTCGTGGGTTATGACTAATGGAGGTACTATCCGTAAACAGTTGCTGGCAAATAAAAACCAGTCTGTAAACACTCCTACTGAGCCAGTCGAAGTATCTATTAGCAGATCAATTATTTTTTTATTGGTTTCAAAACTATCAAACTCCACAGCCATCATTAAACCACGGCTTCTTACTGCTTTTATTCTGGGATGATGTAACAAGGAGAGAAAAAGTTGTTCCTTTTCCCATACTGAATCAATCATCTTTTCTTCGAGCAAAGCATTGAAGGCCGCTAATCCTGCAGCACAGCAAACCGGGTGTCCGCCAAAAGTATTGATATGCCCCAGCACAGGATTGTGTGATAAAGTCTCCATCAATTTTTTATCTGCAACAAATGCGCCTAGTGGCATGCCACCACCCAGTGCTTTTCCCAGCAACAGGATATCAGGCACCACATCAAACTGCTCAAATGCAAAGAGAGTTCCGTTTCTGCCAAAGGCGCATTGAATTTCATCCAGCACTAATAAAGTTCCTGTTTCTGTACAACGTTTGCGCAATGATTTCAGCCAATCATTTTCCGGAACCAATACACCAGCTTCCGCTTGTATTGTTTCTGCTATTACGCAGGCTGTTAGGGTTGTGATCTGCTGCAGATCGTCAAAAGAATTATAGGTTAACCGGGTAATGCCGGGCAACAAAGGTCTAAAAGCATTGCGCCAGTATTCGTCTCCCATAATACTTAAAGCGCCCTGGGTACTGCCATGATAACTATTTTTAAAAGAAACGATTTGTGTACGGCCGGTGAAACGCTTTGCCAACTTCATAGCACCCTCTGTTGCTTCGCTGCCACTGGCGGTGTAAAAAACAGCATTGAGTGATGCCGGTAAATGATCTGTTAGTTTTTTTGCATACAGCACCTGTGGACTTTCAATCAGTTCTCCATACACCATAATGTGCATGTAATTATCAACCTGATTTTTTATTGCTTCTATAACTTTGGGATGACGATGCCCCACATTGCATACACTGATTCCTCCGATCAGATCGATGTATTCTTTTCCGTTTACATCCCACATGCGGCTGCCGGCTGCTTTTACAATCTCAAGCGCTAACGGTGCAGGAGAGGTTTGGCCCACATGATTTAAGAATAACTGTCGCTGATTCATAGATGGCAAAATTCGGGGAGAAAGTTTGATATTTGGAGAAATAATTATTATAGAAGTAGGCATCTAGTCACTCCATAATTATAGCTAATAATATTAGTAAATACGTTAATTTTACTAAATTAAATAGCCAATTATGTTTGAAGGTACTAACATTATAGAGTTTGTAAAGCAGTTTGACAGCAAAGAAAAATGTTTGAATTACTTAGGTGATATAAAATGGAAAGATGGTTTTTGCTGTCCAAAATGTGAAAACTCTTCTTGGAGTAAAACGAAGATTTCATATATACGCAGGTGCAATAAGTGCAAGCATAAAGAATCTTCAACAGCAGGAACACTTTTTCATAAATGCAAGTT
>JAYWII010000081.1:0-40758 GCA_043788995.1 Chitinophagaceae bacterium
TTTCGCATAAATTATGCTGTTTTGTTTTAAAATATTCGCACATTAAAGTAGTTTTATGGAAAAGAATAAAATGTACGGTAACAAGATCAGGTCACTTCGCTTATTGAGAGGATATTCACAAGAATACATGGCAAATGAACTCGATATTACCCAAACAACTTACTCCCGGCTTGAAACAGATAAACAAAAACTAACAGCTCCGGTACTTGAAAAGCTGGCGCAGGTTCTTGGAGTCTCCGTTGCCGATATTACCAGCAATGAACCGTTGATTATTCAAAACAATGCATCAAACTATGGAGCGCAGGGCAGGATAGAGAATTTCTATGCAGATCAGAAAGAAACGTATTTAAAAATGATCGACGGAAAGGATAAAGAAATTGACCGGCTTACAAAACAAGTTGAATCGTTAATGAAACTACTTGAAAAAAGGAAATGATATACTTAGTATAAAAAATTAATAATTCCCAAATCATTGTACGTAAATTTAATTGTTGCATATTTAATATACTTTTATTATTTTAACAACAATCTTCTGAGCATAACGTTATTATCACAGACAAAGATTTCAACATGAAATTGAAAAAAACCGTTGTTGCAAATACATTAATGGATGATGCTTTTGCAAAAATAAATTCTGCAGTTGGTGAAGAATTAGATGAGATTGTAAATACCATCGAAAAATATGGCCGGGAAGAAAAGCAGAAGCCTGAAAAGAAACATGCATTGATACGAGTGGCAAAATCTAAAGCAAAGCGATTCTTTGCATTTGCTAAGTAACCTGACTATCTATTAAAATCTTTGTAGAACAACGTCCACAATTTGTTTGGTAAAGTAAATGTTGTTTTCGCAGCGGAAAAGTGATCCGGCTCTCCTCCTAAAATTATCCGGGTTCTTTTCAGTGTATTTTCCCATGTTTGTTCCATCACTTCATCCTTATAGTCTACAGGTAAATCAGCGAGATGAGCTGCATCGTAATCTTTACTCAGCCTCTTAAACTGAATCTCTGGCTTGGGTTTAACTCTTATTGCTACTTCTGTAATAGCTGATTGCCTCGTTTGTGGAAAATAAGAAAATGGACCAAATGCCATAACCCATGACAAAATGTTTCTACTTTGAATGGGCACTCTTACGGATAAAGTAATATAGTCATTAATTACGTGTTCATCTTCAAGAAAAATGTTATTCAAGCTTAACAAGTATACAATTAGTCTCACAAGTTGCTCGTCCGTTATAACTCTACTAAAAAGCAGACTTAATATTTCACAATTAGGATTATCTATTGCCTCTTGAATTTGTCTTTCAACTATTGTAGTTAAGTCACCTGCCTCAATTGCGTCTATATCTTCAGTAACAATATAATTTTTCCAGCCTAATTCATCAGCTCTTCTTGCGGCAAGTAAGGCGAAAATACAACCATTCCTCCCCTGCCCATGCCAATGTCTATGTATAACGTTTACGTAGTTTTCATTGCTCCAGATTTCGTCTTCATCTTTCACAAGGCCATTTTCTAAAAAATGAGTAACATAATCTTCACGAACTGGAAACTTAAGATTGCCAAATATAGCTGTCCTTTTTATGTTTGGATTAATTTGCATTGTTTAAGGATGTATGTGAAGTAAATATAATGCTTTGAAATAAATTTCACTGATCTGTATTTTGTTTTATCATTTGAAGAGCACAATCAAGTAATTTTTTGTTTGATTTATCAAAAGACCAAGTACTGAGGCCAGAAGGATGTGGTAATGGTATTACAAGTGTGTTTTTTGATTTCCCAAACACACAAATATTATAACTCTTACCAATACACTCTTTTAAGTTAGCAGGTTTTGTTAGAACATATTCGATTGCTAATTTCCCAACTGGTACTATTAATTTGTAATCATTTCTATTTATTTTACTTATGATTGTTGGTATATATTTTTTAATTGCTGCACTTGTAGGTGCTTTGTGTCCCTTATCTGATTTTCCAGGAAACACATCGCTTAGTGCTTCGAAGTCAAAGATATCTAACACTTCTTTTTGTGTTATCCCTACATTCAATAGCCAATGATATAAACGTGTCTTAGCAAAAGGGATTTCATAATTCTTCTCAGGTGGTGCTTGACCAATGAAAAGAGCTAATTTATTATTATTTTTTGTACTATCTGACATTGACAATATAGTATTAAATACAAACAATAAGCTGTATTGTGAATAGTTATAGATTGAAATAAATTATAAGTATTGCCTGCAATCAGTATACCCTTTAACTAATCCTTCACCAAATTAGTTTACGCATCATTGCATCATGTTCATAAAAGGTATTAAATCTTAAATATATTTTCTTAAATGAATGGTATCAAACCCCAGGGCAAGCCCTGGACCCAAGATCCGCCCACATGGGCCACCACCGGCGCAAGCAACGGGGAATTCTATCGATTAAATTTATTGTTTGGGGGCAAAGTCTATGAATGATTGATTTATTTAGTTATTATTGTCTCTTTCTCTTCCGCAACGAATCCATCACCACTTTCGCCACCGATGCCCGTTTTCGATCCATCTCTTGTTGGGTAATCGCATCATAGGTAACATTCACCCGGTATCCTTTCATTATGGTTTCAGTTGTTTCTGGTTCTTTCACCATTTCATCTAAGTATGCAAACAGTCCATCAGGAGTGAAAAAATGTACTGCATGATTGGCAAAGTCAGGAATCCCTGCTATGCACTTTTGCCTGATCTTTTCTAATTGCTTTATATCTACTGAAAGAGAAACCACCACATCATATTTAGCCCTGATACACTTTTCAATATTGTGCATTTCCCAGTCTGCATCGGTAGTGAGGCAGATTTCAACAGCGATGGTTGTATTGTCTTTTGTAAGGAGCACATCAACGTTGCCAGTACCGTCTGGTACCTGCATTTCTATTGTGGCAGTATATCCCCTGGCTTCTGCCATCTTCTTCACCAATGTTTGCAGATAGCGGTGGGTTGAGAGGTCTTTTTCTTCTTTTACAGTTTCAGGTACCGGAGGCTTTGGAGCCGGTTTGATTTCTTCCTTCTCAGGCTGTGTATATGTTGTTTCTTCTGCTGGCTGCTGTTGTTGAGTAGCAGGTTTTCCCTTTTTGATTATTGGTTTCTTCTCTTCCTTTTCTACGCTCAGCTCTAACGTTTCTAAAAGCATGTTCTCCACTACTTCTTTTGAACTTGCATAGTGTTCTCTTGAATTGCGTACCGCCAATTCTTTGTTGATCTCCCTTTGTTCTTCTGTTGCATGTTCAAGGGGAATGGTATCCAGCGAACAATCATATTGTGGTTGTTCTATTCGAATCACTGCTTGCCCTCTGCCTAAATTCTGAAGGTCAGTATAATCAAAGCCACTAAAACCATCCTGTAGTTTTTTAGCATCTGGTTCACCAACCCGAAAGACAATCCGGGTAGTAACATTTCCTAAGACACTATTAAGTAATTCTCCATCCTCCCGTTGGAGCTGTTGCAAGTCCTGGTGTGACAGTGTCAAACCAACATTGTACTTTCTGATGCCGCTCAGCATTTCTTTCACCGAAGGGGTGATGAAGTTTTGGAACTCATCCAAATAAATAAACACCGGATTGCGGTTTGTTTGTTGCTGCCTTCGTAAAATAGCCTGGTGAATGGTGGAGAGCAGGAGTGACCCTAACAGGAAACTATTCTCTATCCCTATTAACCCCTGTGAAAGTTTTAAGAAAACGATTTTATTGGAGTTAAGCAATGATTCAAAATCAAGTCCGGTTTTTTGCACCACCATATTCCTGATACTTTTCGGTCTCAGGAAGGTATCAAGCCTGGTTAAAATCGGGCCAATGGAATTGGTTTTGAGTAGCGGATATTCTTTGTGCCAGTAGTATAAAACTGAAGGATCAGTGACGGTCTTTAAAAAACCATTCCGAAATTCTTTCTCTATCAGAAATCGTCTGAGATCATTTAATGAACCTCCTTTGGTACTTTCCAGTATGGCAAGTATGGCATTCCCAAACACTGCATTCATCTGATCACCCCATGAGGTGGCATGCTTCCGGAATGCAGCTACCAGGTCAGATGACAGTACTTCTTTTTCAATATCAGTTTTTGCATGCAGGATGTTTAACCCAATTGGGTACTCACTGTCTGAGGGATCAACCAGTACCACATCGTCTATCCGTTCTGGTGGTATCCGGGCAATAATATCATCCACCAAATCTCCATGTGGGTCGAATAATACCACACCCATACCTGCTTCTATATCCTGCAAAATGAGATTTGCAATGAGGGTCGATTTACCGGTGCCGGTTGCCCCAATAATATGCGTATGCTTCAGCCGTTCTTCAATGCCAAACGTAACGTTGGTGTGTATCGTGTTGTGATTATTTTCTCCAATCAAAAACGGTTTGCCTTTGGCAATTGCAGGTACTTCTTTTGTCTTTCGTGTTGCAGCAAAGAGTTTTTTTGAATGGATGCTTTCTGATGGAAAATGAAGAAGTGTGGTTAGTTCATCTACATTCAAAAGCATACCCAACCGGTGAGAGGTACGGTACAGGATGTCATCTATTCTTGTTTCAACATCATACCGCTGTGTTGAAAGTGGTGCCAATGCATTAAATGCTCCTTTACTTCCATTCATCAAAGAGAAACTGATGTTTTCTAATATGCGAAATGAATCAGGTAGTTCTAACGATTGAGCAAAGGTTCGGATGGTGACACCATAGAGAGGGCTTTGCACTTTTTCAAGGGCAAGCTTTGGTGCTTCCGGGGCATCTGCAAAAAATGAAGTGCCGTCATACATGGTGACAGAACGAAGGATACTTTCGCTCCACCGGTTGAGTGCTGGTTGAAAGAGTATCTGGATGCCTGCCTGCTCGTTGGTTAGTAACCGTTCCAATACAGCAATAACACCTATGAGTGGGTCAAGGGAGTAATTCTTTGCCATATTTATTGGCCTAACAAATTCTTCTTTCAAACCAAAGTCAACCACTGCGGTTGAGAGATCATCCCGTATTATGGTATCAAGATAGGCGTCGGAATGAATCACTGAGCACTGAGGAAAATAGGCATACAAGTATGTTTCAATGGTGCCGGTATACTGATCTGGACAGACAAACTGGATGATGATATCAGTTGCAGTGCCGATGATCTCAAATGATATTGCTGTGGTACTGTATGAAAGCATAATGAGCAATGCCTTCATTTTCTCAGGGCTGATTCTTCGCTCTTTAGGGAACTTAATTTGCAGTGCGGTGAGGATATCAGCTTCAACAGCTTCAAATTGTTCTATTGATTCATAATCCAATGCTTTGGGATCAATGACGATGGGAGGTTTCTTTTCTTTGAATGATTCAATGAAGGAACTGAGCACGGTGGGGCGTCTCCCATCATCAACCTGTTGCTGCCGGAAGCCATGACGGAAATAGGGTATGAATGGTGGTTCTAATTGCACCGGTGTATCTGCCACAAACCATCCCCTGCCCCGGTATTCCCAGGTATAGAATTGGGTAGTGTAGAATTCGGCAGAGGTCATGATGCTATATTACATTCCCCCTGGCGTATATGCTTTTTCTTTATCGCTCAGTTCCCGGAAGCCTTTGCCTTCCGTTACTTTTGATACTGATTCTAAAATACATTCATGCACACAGGAACGAAACATCTCTTCTTCATCAACTTGATAAAAGGTTCGTTTAGATGACTGTTGTTTCAGGAAGCCCCCAACCTTTGTATTTTGTAATAGATTCTGCACCGTGCCTTCCGTTTCATACAGCCACCAGGAGATAAAGAAATCTTTGCCAAAAGGTGCGGCACACACATCAAATACTAAATTGCCGTGCTTAATTCGGAGGTATTCCCGTTCTGAGGAGAACATACCGGCTTCTTTGTGTTTGACTCTTTCAATTTTTGAATTGGGCATCGCATGGGAATTGAGAATACCGGAGAGTTCGTTGTAAAAAGACTCTGCGGAGAGTGCAAAGGACTGGAAGAAGTGTGACCAATGGGAATGTACTTCAGTGATGGGAATTGCCATGATGTAGATGTTTTATTAGGTTAAAAATTGTTTTATCAAAACCAGTTGAAATGACAACTGCGTTGATAATGTATGTTGGATATTTACCATCATAAACTTAAAATCTTGTATTGAATTATACAAGGGTGAAAACACCTTTTTCACAGGGTGTTTTCACCCTTTTTTATATAGTATTTTCATTGAACAAATAAAATCCGTACTTTACAATCCAACCTAATTTTAACCTAATAAAACTAACATTATGTCCCGTACAACAACAATTCGTGTGCTCTTTACTGTTATTTTACTGATTTGTGTTTCTTCTCTCGTCAAAGCCCAAACTGGTTGCTGCAGACCACCGGATAGCTTAAAACTGGTTTCGATTACCACTAACCGGTTTTGTGTAAGCTGGAAAGTGAAAGATTCGTTCCCCTGTGATTCCATTACCGCCAGTATTATTCAATTCAGGAAAGTAGGAACTACGACCTGGACAACCAGAACTGTTAACTTTCCCAAAGGACAAAAATTGATCAATTTTTGTGATTCGGTAAAGCCCTGCACACAATACCAATGGCAGGTAAAGAATATCTGTAAGAAAATTGACACCTCTTACTCTTCTTTTGTAAGTGGCCCCAATTTTATCACTTTCTGCGATACCTCTTCCTGCTGTAACAAGCCTGACAGTTTGAAATATGTCAGTCATACATCAAGCTCCTTTTGTGTAAGCTGGAATATAAAAGATTCGATGCCTTGTGATTCTTCTATTGGTGCAACAATCCGATGGAAATGGGAAGGAACTTCTGTCTGGAAGACCGTGGATGTTACCTATACCGCAGGACAGAAAAAATATACCTACTGCGATACTGCAACTATTTGCAGGTATTATGACTGGCAGGTTCGAACCAAATGCAGAAGAGCTGGTGTCATAACGTACACTGCATATGTACTGGGCCCGAAATTTTTATTAAATAATCATTGCCCCCCGATTGAAAAAGCAATGAATACCATTCCAGCCAACAGTAGTGATTTGATGCTGAAAATAACCCCCAATCCTGTTACTTCTGAAATAACTGTTTATACCAACAAAAATCTGTCTGGTAATTTTAATATTCAGATTATAGATGCGGTTGGCAGGCTAAGAATTAAAAGGGCTGTAGTTGCCAGGCAAAAACCTATAAAACTTAAGATAAACACTGATATGCTTAAAGGAGGTCTTTACTATATTGTATTAAGCGGCCAGGGAGAAAATGCAAAGACTTCATTTATTAAATATTAGTCCCGCTTTAATAAAACCAGCATTGGATTCGTTCTTTGCTGGTTTTGTAATTTCTAAGATTCCTTCTACAATGCTCAAAAATTAATCTTCATTTCCACCCTGCGGTTTTTTGATCTTCCTTCAACAGTATTATTATCTGCAACTGGCTTGTCCTGCCCAAATCCCTTAGCCGTCATTCTATTTGCTTCTATTCCTTTACTTAAGAAATATGTCAATACTGCTTTAGCCCTGTTTTCACTAAGCAGTTGATTGCTTTGCGGCTTACCAACATTATCAGTATAGCCTTCTATAATAAGCCTGTAGGAAGAATGATCCAATAAAATTGTTGTCACTTCATCCAAAGAGGTAAATGATTCTGGTAATAAGATCGCCTTACCTGTTTCGAAGAAAATATTTTTTGCTGCCAGGTTTACTTTTTCTTCTAAACTTTTCTCAATCCCCGGACAGCCATTATTACTTGCAGGGCCGGGATCATGTATGCAACTATCTTCTTCATCATTTAATCCATCGCCATCACTATCAGGTATTGGACAACCTGCATATTTTAAAATCCCTGGTACAGCAGGGCATCTATCTTCTTTATCAAGAATCCCATCCCCATCTGTATCGGGGCAACCCTGCAAAGCCAACAAACCAGGCATTTCAGGACACCTGTCCAAACTGTCCAGCAAACTATCACCATCTCTGTCTGCTGCTTCTAAAGACCTTACCGCAGGTTTTGGTAAATTGGTATGCTTCACTCTTTTTTTCTTCCCGATATTTCCGGCAATTCCAATACTGTGATACAAATGATCCGGGATGTTACCAACCAATTTAAAAGCATACTGAGATTGCAGCAGGATATACACTTCTTCCTTAAAACTAAACTGGATACCCAAGCCTGCTGGTACAGACATCCCATAATAGGATTGATACTTTGAAACACTTATTCCGCCTGTGATATAGGGACTGAAAAAATGATTATCTGAATTAAGTTTTAAGTTACTCATTGTAGTAAGCTGTAGTAATAAATGATTTTCATCTGGCAATGGCTGTGCGGTTACCGGAAGAGAAATAAATGAACCAGACATGGTGATTGATAAATCAAAGTGGTTGCTTAAGCCTTTCAAATAACTTACTGCCAAACCTGGTTTTAATGCAGTAGTGAAATCAATTCCAAAAAAATGAACTCCGAGAGCACTTGGTTTTATCAACGATTGCTGACTTTTTGCAGGTGTTAATACAAGGAGAAAAGAGATAAGTATACAAAACTTCATACCAGTACAGTATTAAACAAATGTAACACTTATCAAATATTTATAAGTAAAATAAGCAGGATAGCTTTTGTTCTTGAATGGTGTTCAGACACCTCTGTTTCCAATCACCATAGCCATCAAAATTCCATGCGAATTTTGAAAAAAAATTCTCTAATTATATTCTTCTAATACTTTCATAATGCTTTTAAACGGATATGTTCTTTTATAAATATTATCAAAGTCTTCATAGAGAGATTTATTATCGCTGATCATGTTTTTTAAATTCTTGGCGGTTGCAGGAATTAGCAAGGTTTTCTTCCCCTTTCTGATAAAGTAATTTTTAACGTAGCCCGATTCATTGGGCCCATACGCATCTTTTTTCTTTTCACTAATCATGAACAATTCTATTTTACCGTCCACTATCCTGGACGCATACAATTCACTAAAGGGTAATTTTCCAATCATCAGCTCCGCCTGGTTATAAACTTTGATGGCGTAGTAATTTTCTGTCTGGAATGCTCTTATCTCTTTAGCAGGTGTATTTATTTTTTTACCATCCCCTTCAAGATACTGATACTGCAAGGGAGGAGATTTTATTTTTAATTTGGAATACGACATTATTTCTCCGCTTTCCAGTTCTAGAAACATTTCATGCTGTGTGTCCCTGGCTTCTTTTGCACCTTGTGACTGTATTTTATTTTCAGAATAGCAACCTGCTAATAGAAAGACAACAGCTGCAACAAACATTCTACTTATTTTCATTCTCTTTTTTTACTTTAGTTTTATAAAATATTATTCAATTTATTCTGATAAGACCTGCCAATCAAGTCTGCTGCTATGGAAGAAAATAAAAAAACTACAAACATTAGATGGAACTCAATTAATGAATTACGTAATTCTTAGAATATTTTTTTGATTTACTACTTTATCTATGCAGTCAAAAAAGTCGTCCCCAGTTAAAAAGAATTTATCCCCAGTAGCCATATAAAATCTCCCAGAATATGAGATAAACAAATATGCATCATCATTAAACATTGTACCTACAGGAACGATATTTTCCTTTGCCAAATCCTGCCATTGAAGTAGAGCACGGGATTCAATATATGGTGCAACTTCGTCAATTATTAATCTAATATTACCCCACTCTCCTGTTGGCAAAATGAAATTGAATTCCAAATTACCAAACTCTTTAAGAAAGTTTTCTATTACCCCATTTGGAATAGTTAAATCATTGCCTTTAATTTCTTCAATTAAATAGTCAGTTTCAATCTGTCTTCCATTATACCACCCAGCTTCTTCTAATATTTTTTTAACTTTTGTATCCATAAAAATTATTTTCTCTTCTTGCAATGCATTCAAAGAGCAAGTATCGGCTATAAAGAAAACACCTTGGCTGTAAGATTCGAATGCAGATGATGAGCAGCCAAATTATGAAGGTGGGTATTCACTTATAACCCATCCAATAGGCATATCATCAAAATCCAAAATTTCCAACCCGTTTATTAAAGTATATAAGGGTTCATCAGGAAAATTATTCATTCTAAGAAGTATCAAACTATACCCTTCGAAATAATAGAAAAATCTTTCATTATTTGAATGCTTTTCCCAAAGTATTCTTTTTTTGAGCAAATCTTTATTTCCAATTTTGAATCAAAATATATTGGCTGTAACATAACAGCTTATTTCAAAAAACTGTGCGAAATATAGTAATACCCTACCTCTGTAAGCCTTACCATAATTTCAATTTTTTTAGCAAGATAAAATCAACTACAAACAATCCGACAGTTATAAAACAAAGAATAAGTACAGAAAATTTCCAGTACTGATTAAAATAATCTAAAACAATCGAACTATTGGGGTCATTTTCATCAACCCAAATTTTATATTCTTTTGAATGATTTGGCGTTGATAAAGAAGAAAACTTATGCTTTAACTGGTATGTATTCTTATTATCCGGGAAATAAAATTCTATTGTTCCTTCATAATTATGAACATCATTTTCATTACCTATAATTTTACGCACCTCAATCAAGTTACCAGTTACATATTTACCACTCCTTACAGTTTTTGATAATTTTATTTGTTTTATAATTTCTAATATAGAACCAGCTTGAAAGAGAATACAAAAACACAATAGTGCAATTGTTGAATTGATAGAATATAACAGCACAATTAATACTGCAAGTAAAATCTTGTATTTATATATTAACTTAATCATCTTCTAATAGCTTTCATTATCGCATTATATAAAGGTGGGGCTTGAAGACTTGCTCTTGCTCCTCCTACAACCTCTGCACTCCATCCTAAAAATTTGAGTGATTCAAGTTTTTCTCTGAGGCCAAAAACCTAGTTACGTTTTCTATTTCTCACATTCCTGATTTAGTTAGGATAAGGAGAAATATTCAAGATTAAAGTATCACTTGAATCACCTGCTAATTGCAGCGTAATATTTTTTTCATTGATATTTTTTATTAAATAGTCAAACCCTTGTATTTGTAATGTATCAGATTTCAATTCCCAAGTATTGGGATAAATCACATCTCCATATTTAAATAATTCCCTTTTAATCTTCCCGTACTCAATCCTATAGTTATAATAAAAGCAATCACCACTAGAGCCGAAGTAATAGCAATAGGAAGGCTTATCAAAGGTTCTATTTCGATTTTTTACCACATCCCAATACTTTCCCTTATTTGAAGCAATTATGCTCTTATTCCTTTGTTGATTGCACCCGATGGAAAAAGTCAGGAGTATTAATATTATTAGTTTCATTAGTTGGGGTCTTTTTTTTGTGTCATCTGAACAGTGCTTACTAATTTTTTTTCTTTATACAAATTTAAAGCTGTAACACCTCCTCCTACTCTAACTTCATAACCCGCCGATTTTATCGCTTTGTTTAGCTCTTCAATTAGGCTATTTGTGATAGTTGAATTACCTGATGAATAATCTGTAGTACTATATTGTTCGTTTAAAATATAATCCATAGCAGAACCAATAGAACCTATTTGCGCATCTTTTGACATTTCTTTAAAAGAACTATGAGAAAATTGGTTTATATAAATTTTTGCATGATCGGCAAATGATTCAACTTTCTTATTATTTTTTTTATCGTCTTGATGCAATTTTTCATGATAAAAAATATTAATAATATTATTGAAATTATCAAGGATCTTCAAATCTCCACCGTATAATAGATTATAACGAGAGTCTTCTTTCCCGTGAGTAAATGCGGGTACATCCTTATCATCGATCATCCCGGCTGTTATTTCTCCCTTAATATCAGCATCCTTGGCATAATGATTAAATACACCGTGAAGGACATTTGTTTTCATAAAAAAATTTGTGACTTTTTGGATATAACTATTAGCAGTACTATTTATAAAGTTGCTAAGCATCTGGGAGTTTTTTTGAGCAATTCCTTTATTAATTGTTGCTCCATCTTTCGAATATAAGTTTTTTATTTCACCTATTGGCTTTGATATGATTCGAACAGCAGTACCGTTTTTGTCGCTACCCAAATATTTTCCCTTTGAATCGAAATAATCATCATCACCATTAAGGTCAGAGCGGCTAGTAGGAGAATTACTAAAACATACATAAGGGCTTTGCCATAACTTTATGACCGGGTCAACATTCCAACGCCTCATCACCCTACTATCAAATTCCCAAAACTCTGCACTCGTTGTATTCGGTGCTATCTCATTTGTCTTTAACTGTCCATTGATACTAAACTGATATTTGCTTGCACTAAAGCTTCTGCCTGGCTGCACCATACCACCACTGTAAATTCCTGTAGCACTTATTACATCCGGCAAATAAAAATCAACAGTTGTTCCATTCGAACTGGAATAAAGTTTCTTATCCGAAATCGTCACCATCGGGGTTTGCTGATGGTTGGTGAGTTCATATTGCTTATTACCTCTCACAAACGGCCATCTTCTTATCACATCGGTAAGTAATGGTGAGGTAAATGAACTGTCTATAGTTTGTGCTGTTACTTCTACGTTTCTGTTTAATGTAAACGAGCCGAGCCTGCTGCTGCCAAATAAATACGCTTCATTTTGTATTAAGTTTTGTGCAGCTAATGGTGTGGCAACGGTGCTATCTCCACTATAGCTGTACATGCTTAACATATTGCCACTTGCATCCCGTACATACCAGGTATAATCAACCACTAAACTATTGTGTTTCGTCACCCGTTTGCTGATCCGTTGCCCTGCTGCATCATAGGTATATACAATCCATTTTATTCTGCCATTATTTTTTACGCCTACATACATTCGCCTATTGCTTCGTACTTGAGCCTGAAGAAGGAAGTACAGAGTTTATAATTTTTAGATACTCATTTTTTAATTCAAGGTTATCAACCGTATATACAACGTTAGCCCTTAATAAGGCTCCATTCCCATCATACTCTTCAAGAGTACCGTCATTATAAAAAATCTTTACAAAATATTCAGTAGGGAATTTATAATAGACTTCCTTCTTTTCCAACATAAACCTATTGAATATTTGTATTACTTTTTTATCATTAATCTTAACGCTATCAAGTTTATTTTCTTTATAAAAAAACAAACCAACTTCTTTAACTTTCTTGCTATTGCAAGAAACAAATACTTGCAAACAAAATATCAATATTAAATAAATAAAATTTTTCATATGCTCTATTATTGTTTTTTAGGAGATTCTCCACGCTTTGGGTTAGTTGTATAAGCTTGCTCAATATTTTTTATTAAATTCTCAGGAATTACTCTTAAACGTACTACTTTTTCAGGGCCTAATTTGATTATTTCTGTATAAAGTTTAATAGGTGTTGCCATTGTATATTTACTTCCGTATTCAAAAGTTTCGGTTGCATCTATTTTTTTACCCGTTGGGGTTGGAATGACATCTGAACAATAACTCGTACAATTATTTGTTACTGTATTGTAAAACTTACCTTCATCTATTTTTGCTTCCATTTTATCTCTTATTGTTTTATCTTCTTTATATCCATCAGTCAATATTTTCACAGCACCTTCCGAAGGAAACCCATCATACTTTGTAACCCGTCCGCCCTCTTTTCTTTTGTTATTCATTAGTTCATCATACGTCACACCATACACTGGATTATAGTTAGGTGTAAAACTATTTTTAAATGCAGCTTCTGAATGTGGCAAGGGATTTAATGGCCCCAATTCATAAAGTGTATAAGTGTCTTTGGGTGAATGAACAGTCTTCCATTTCCCATGAACTTTAATTTTTACTTCTTTATAATCTCGTATTGCAATGACTGTATGCCCAGGGTCTCCTTTTGTTGTGACCCAAGTTAAAATTATTACGTCTTTACCGTCAGGGTCTGAATATGATATAGGATTATTTCGATAGACCAAATAGCTGGAAAAACCCGGGTATTTTTGTATTTCGGGCTCTACATTCCATCGTCTTATCAACCTGCTATCATACTCCCAAAACTCAGCACTTGTCGTATTTGGTGCAATCTCATTTGTCTTTAATTGTCCATTGATACTAAACTGATATTTGCTTGCACTAAAGCTTCTGCCTGGCTGCACCATACCACCATTGTAAATGCCCGTAGCACTTATTACATCCGGCAAATAAAAATCAACGGTTGTTCCATTAGAACTATAGTAAAGTTTCTTATCCGAAATGGTCACCATTGGTGTTTGCTGGTGGTTGGTGAGTCTCTACTTCTAATAAGAGTCTAAAGATATTTCGTTTGCTTAATACTTTTCTTACTCCTAAAGAAAAGTATTAATTCCTATTTCTTTCGAAAAGGAAGAGTAAACCTAGTTGTATCATCAACAATCACCATTATATCAAATGGTGATCTGATGAACGCTTCATTAAGATTATTTTGTTTTATATAGCCAAAACAGTTTCCCTCAATATCATTTGATTTAGAATACCAAATGCCTTCAGATTGTTTTAAAATCTTATCAGAAATATTAAAAAAATAAATTCCCTTCTCATTTGAAATTAGTTTTGCTGTATCCCATTTGTGGTTTAACACAAATTCTTTTTGTGTTAAACCTACCATTAAACTAGTATCAATTTCAAAAATTCCAACATAGTATGGCTGGCATGTTTTATTCTCGTAACAGGAAGCAAATAGAAGCAATAGTATAATTAACGTATTTCTCATTAGGTTTAAGTTTAAGTAAATATTATTATTTATGTCTGGCATCTCTAAGAGTTTGACGTGCATTAATTCCTCTTACAGCATCATTATAACTAACTTTTAATTGAAATGTTTGCGAAAAATTTGTGTATGGTTGTGGATTTGAATTATTGGGATCACGGAGTAAAAATGGTGAATCATCATTATGCCAGTACATGTGTTTTTGATAATCCCCTGAATGGACAGAAGTAACATTTGTAATAGTTAATGTTATTGTATTAGCATTAGGATTTGCAATCACTGTAGCACTCGCAGATCCAGCAAAATTTGACATGCTAATGAATGATAAATTACTAATCACATCAGTAATTTGGGATGCTGCATCATAATTAAATCCGTAAGCACTTTTATCGTTGATTGGTCTACCTAAGCCATTCCATTGATCTAAAATCCCATTAACCACTGGTGACCCTATTAAATAATTACTCACAGTACCATTTTCTGAAAAAACAATGTTTTCCGGTACAGTTCCTCTTATCATCCCCCCTAACAATAAATTTGCCCATGCTTTTTCTGAACCAGATTCATTTACTGAATAAAAAGCTGTATTTAAATTTGTTATTGATGGAGTTCCCACTGGCAAAACTATTGAACCAATCCTTACTGGTTGTAAATTTGAATTCATTTCATTTATAGCCCCTGCCTGTTTATTGAAAGTTTTATCTCCACCAGTCATCTCATAAATATTTTTTATATCGTCAACATGAGAATGCTCAACTGTGGAACCGGGTTTAGTTGGATCCAGATAAATGAATAAAAAATTAATACCACTAGGTGTATACTTTTTACTGGCAAGTGATTGAGGAACTGGACCTGCGGAGTCACCTTGAATATCAATTTTCCAGATTGGATTATTCCCAAAAGTCGCATATGGGCTTTCAAAAGCCGTTGATTTTGGGTCGATTTCCCAACGCCTCATCACCCTACTATCAAATTCCCAAAACTCAGCACTGGTTGTATTCGGTGCTATCTCATTTGTCTTTAACTGTCCATTGATACTGAACTGATATTTGCTTGCACTAAAGCTTCTGCCAGGCTGCACCATGCCGCCGCTGTAAATTCCAGTAGCACTTATTATATCCGGCAAGTAAAAATCAACGGTAGTACCATTGGAACTATAGTAAAGTTTCTTATCCGATATTGTCACCATTGGTGTTTGCTGGTGGTTGGTGAGTTCATACTGTTTTATTCCTCTCACAAACGGCCACCTTCTTATCACATCAGTAAGCAATGGAGAAGTAAATGAACTGTCTATGCTTTGTGCTGTTAGCTCTACATTTCTGTTCAAAGTAAATGAACCCAGCCTGCTGCTGCCAAACAGATACGCTTCTGTTTGTAGTAAATTTTGTGCAGCTAATGGTGTGGCAACAGTGCTATCCCCGCTATAGCTGTACATGCTTAACATATTGCCGCTGGCATCCCTTACATACCATGTGTAATCAACTAATAAGCTGTTGTGTTTAGTTACCTTCTTGCTAATACGCTGCCCTGCTGCATCGTAAGTATATACAATCCACTTGATCCTTCCATTGTTCTTGATAGTTGCACTACTGTCTGCTTTTAAAACAGTAGCTACCTTTCCGTATACATTCCAGGTAACACTGGTGATCCCTCCTTTAGTATCTTGTACCAAATTTCCAATTGCATCATACACATAATTGTTTATAGCCTGATTGTCTATATCATCTGCATAGGTGGCATCCGGTACCGAGTCTGTTACATAATTCAACCTATTGTTACCTGCATAATAATTATAGGCAAGCTTATCCATCCGGATATTCGGGCTGGGCTGGTTGCCATTTCGGTTAAGCGTAAGGATATTTCCATTGGCATCGTAACTGATTCGTTCCTGGTATTTGTCCATCGCATTTAAGCCAGTCTGCCAGCTTACACTAGCAGTGTTATTTAACCCACGGTACGCATCGGTTGCCAGCAGCCTGTTAAGCTGATCGTATTTGTAATTATACAAATAAGCGCTGTCTGCTGCATTTGCTGCTGCGTTGGTTTGTACAGTGAAGCCGTTGAACTTACGGATGTTTACCGCCATACTGCTGATATTGCCATTGTACAAAGGCCGGTAATTTGCACCACTTGCAAACTTGGAAGCATCCACCACTGCAAATGGATTGGTTCCATTAAGAGGCGTGTAGTCCCCTGCAAAATAATTCAGGTTAAAGCAGAACACATCCAATCCATTATATTTGGTTGCGCTGTTTGCGCTTGCGCCATCTTTGCCCATATCAAAGTTCAATGCTGTGGAATTTACTCCTTTCAGCCATCCCTGGATGGTATAGGCATAATCCACACCCTGCACCAGTTGCTGCCCCAGCACCATCCTTGCCAGTGGGCCATGTTTATAATAACTGTACCGGGCATCCCGTTCCCATACGGTACTGTCTGCACTGGTTTCCACCAGTGTCAGCCTGTTTTCTGCATCGTAGCTGTAGCGGTGATAAAAGGCATCCTGTGGCCTGGTTAATACACCAGCACTAATGTACTGCGGCTGATAAGCCACACTGTTTACTTTGCCGCTTATTAAATCATACCGGTACACCATCCGTTTCCACCGGCTGCTGTTGCTGTTCATCACGTTTGCAGTTCCTGTAAGGCTCTGCCCATAATCCTGCAATAGGGTATCCACATTGCCATGTATATCATAACTGTAGAAGGTGGCAGCATTGTAGTTGGCAGTACTGTTACCATCTGTATAACTGGTATATGCCACCCGGTTACGCAGGTTTTTTTGGTACAGTACGGGTGAGCCTATGGCCGCACCATATTTATTATCATAATAAGTACGGGTAACCTGGGCAATATTTACATTGGTATTGGATGCACTGGTGAACCAGTTTTTAAACAAAGTGGTGTCGCTTGTTATTGTTTGGGTAATCACTGTGGTGCTGGCATTTGTCAGTTGCCCCACTTCTGCTATGCGGCCCAATATATCATACTTGGTATAGCTGTACTGGCGGTTAAGTTCTGTACCGGAGTTGGCATATTGTTTAGCATTTTGAGATATTACCAGTCTGCCCAGCCTGTCATAAAAGAAGGTGCTCTTGCCTGCATCGGGTGTGTTTTGTGCCATTACCTGATTCAGAGAATTGTACCGGTAGTTGGTTGTTTGTGCGTGGGTGGGCACCAGCCGTGTACCATTCTTCCTGAATGTAGCCACACTGTCTAACCAGGTGGTACGGTTACGGCTTATCAAATCTACTCCACCAGGAGCAATTGTTTTTACCAAATTTCCAGCCTGGTCATAATAATAAAGTGTGTAGTGATATTCACTTACCTGGTGTGTTACGGTAAAGCTTTCTGTTTTGAATGCCTTCTTACATTTCAGCAGGTAGGCAGAGTCAAAAGCATTGTCCAAAGAATCCAGGTAAGCCCTGTATAGTTCAGTGGCTTTTACAAAGATCATATTGCTGCTGTCTGCACAAGGGGAGGTTTCTGCATACGCCACATCCGGGAACAGCGGTTCATTTTTGCCACAAAGCATAGCTTCATTTACACCGCAGGCTGCATCTGTTTTACCACACTGCTGATACAGTTTTGATATTTGTGTGGCAGTAAGACTGGTGCTGAATTTAGTATTAAAGAAAGTTGTAAAACCAGTGCTGCAGGCAGCCGGAGGGCATACCCAGTCTGACGGCACTTTGGTAAAATTGGTAATATCAATAAAGTCTTCCTGGTATTTGAGCACCCCCAGGTTATCATAAATCTTAACCCAGTCAATATTGTAGCTGCTGATATTGCTCCAGGAATACCCTGTAAATCTCGACCTGGTGGACATGCCGGCAAGTGATACAGTATGCTTTTTTACACCATCATAATAGATAGCTGCGGAATCATTAACGATAATGATTTTAATAATTGTCCAGGCATCAAATGTATTTACCAGTGAGGTGACATTCCTTGTATAATTTGGATAATTAGTGCCGGTGTAACTGGCATTGGAAGCATTGACAGCTATCGTCAGCGGCAGGTTGGTATCAAAATATAAAGCAGGAACCATTTCTGAAGTGGTCAGTCTACCCTGTCTCCTGGCCTGTGCAGAATCTCTTTTTACCCTGAACTCAAACGTTAGGTTGGAACCTGTACAAAAGTCAAGGGTATTTGCCACACTGTATTTATCAATGCTGTCTGGTACAGATGCGATAATGCCATTTTTTATAAACAGGGAAGGATGTGCATTCGCTGTATCGTAATACGGTTTTGATTGAGGATACCAGGGGTTCTGGGCCATGGTGAAAATACCCTTTTCAGCTCCGCCAGTATCTCTCTGAATATTCAGCAAACTGGTATTATAATCTGTTACTACTTTGTTCAGTGTGTCGCAATCTGATGGTGTAAACGAACAGGGTAACGGATGCGTACCGCATCTTGCAAAATAAATACTGTCAATTTGTGCATAAGTGTAATTAGTAGTGTAGAGGTTATTGTAATATTTAGTAAAAGACTTCTGACAGTTGGGGTTGTACAAGTTGGTATCCACCGCTTCCTTAAAGGAGATTTGATTGACTTGTTCCCCAATATTAATATATGCATTACCTGTACTGCCATCAGTATAGTCAATTGACACCATAAGGTATTTAGGTGATCTGTCAGTGGGGTTTACTGCAGTCTGAGACAGAATACTTGTTGCAAAACGCAGGTTAGATACTTTTTTTATAGTACTGTGGTTTATACCTGTTACATAGGTATAAGGATTACCTCCGCCATCCAATAAAACGATACGGTTATTGGCATAGTAATTATCGTAGTAACTATCATACTGCGCCGGAGTGGTTACATTGGCAGGGGCATTAGTAAAGGCCAATGAATAAACGGCTGCCTCCATAGGATTGACGCCTTTAAACACGTATTTACCCAAAGGAGTTGGAACACCATAAGCATCATAGTCAAAGGAACTGGTGCTTTTTTCCCATTCCATATACAGGTAATTGTTCCGGTCTTCCACCACCGTTCCAAAAACCGGCTTATTGCCTAAAACATTTGTTAGTGCAGAAGGCAAAATAAACTCATGTGGGTAGACATAATTTGCATTCAGGCTATTGTATTCAACGTAATTGTTGTATTGAACTGCCATAGGATATATGGAACACTCCAGGTTGAGTGGCATGATGGCGTTATTATAGATATTGGGTAAATCCCAATAGGATGCTGCATTAGGAGTTATTGATTTCAGTTTAACATTAAACTTATTATCATAAGGTGCTCTTGCATAACCCCTGGTTCCAAGAACAGAAGCATTAGGACTGTTTCTTCTTTCAAATAAAGCATTGGCAGCATCAATTACATTTTGAACGCAGGAGGTTATTTTTCCTGTCTTATATATTTGGGCGAAATTGATTGACTGGTAGAAGGCCTGGAAATTTTTAAGTACGGTATTCAATGTATCACAACGGCTGCTGTCAGGTACATACCTGGTGCCACAGTTATCCATAAACAGCAGATAGTCTAAGGCATTTTTTGAAAAGCCAAGCTGATTATTCATACTATTGGCAAATGCGGCGTTTTTAATGACCTGTATACTGTCATCTTCATTATAAGCTGGTATAACTCCCGGGTATTTAATTTTAAATACATTAAACGCATTTTGTGCCTGGGTGCAGGTTACACAAACATCTTTAATTCCGCACTGCAATGCCGGCGGTAATATGATCGGTGCTGTAAGGAACTTACAGGTATCAATCCCATTGCACATATTTAATAGTTTTGTCAGGTCTGCATCAGCAATCTGAGTACCGTTAACCCTCAGCATATAAGCAGAGAAGTTAGCGTCAGATGCCCCATATTGCTTATACCTGGCATAGTATCCTGTAACAGTGCTGCACTGACAACTGTCCGGCTTAGACCATATGGAAACATTTGATAAGGATGACTGTTGCTCATACGGAGACGGAGTGTTAATCAGATCTGCATTACAGGAATAATTGTAATTATAAATCCCAGGATTAACAGCATGCATACTGTCTATATAAAACCTGATCAGTTCTTCAAAGCTTTTGTACTTTAGGGTACTTCCCGGAGCGGCATTGCTTGAGCCAAAAGTATGGTCTGCATCACTTCCTGCCACACAAATCTGTACCATACGCTGTATCAGCTTTAAAGAATCATTCCTGAGCGAATCAGTATTGGTAACGCCGAAGAAGCAAGGGGCCAGTCTTGACCACCAGGAAGCAGCAAGGTCAGCGCAATTCTGCTGGTAAAAACTTTGTGATTTTCCGTTGATGGTAGTAACTACCTGACCGGCATTTTGACTATTGATGCTGTTGTAATATGATTCTCCTTCAGCAGTAGAAGAAGCAAAGTGTTCATTTCTGAAAGGAGGAATACGCAACCGTACATATGGATATTGTTGATTCAATACATCCATGAGTTTTCTTCTTTTGGTTGTCTGGTAAATTTGCCTGAAGGACCTCCATGCCATATCCAGTTCACCAGTACAAAAACCGGCAGGATTAATACAATTGTTCAATGTAGCACTGGTGCTGTTTGTATAATTGGATGCACAGTTAGCAACATTACCGCATTTACCACTTACTGATGCAACACCCCAAAGGCTCAGATTATCTCCGGAACTGAATAAATATACTTTCTGCTGCATAGTGCTCAGCAAGGAATCTGTCTTTGCCAATGGATCAAGGTTAGCTGCAGTATAGGTAAGATGGGAAGGCCGCTGAGAAGCTATTAGTGCAACCGGATTTAAATAACCTTTACTGTTAGCTTCTGAATAGGTATCAACAGCACCAAAATCTTCATCCCAGATATGGCTGGAAGTATGCTTTTCATATTCCACCAGTTTTAGGTATTCAGGGTGGTAAATCAGCAAATCATTCGCCCAAACACTTTTGAACGAACCGATAAACTGTGCCTGGGAAACCTGGTTAACGGGCACCAGTACCCCATTTTCATTCACCAGTGAATCCAGTTTGCCGTATTCATCATGGTAGACAGGCAATTTCCAGACAAGTCTTTGAGGGTCAAAAATATTATAAAGCTTTCCGGCGGTGAATACACTGTCCGGATTTGCATACTGACCTGATGGGGCAGTCATATCCTGCAACATGGCCGTTCTTATAAAAGTATGCTCACCGGTATTGCCGCAAACAAAATTACATTCTTCCTTTGCCTGTGTATATGCAAGCACTATATCATCCCTGAACTTTACACTGTCACTTAAAGCGATACCGATACTGTTCAAATAATACACCCGGAAAGTTGCAAGCGAAGCTGTCCTGGCCGTACAACTGTCACAGCTTACTGTGCTGCAATCCATCTGAGCCCTGATAGTATCTGAAACCTGTTTGTAAAAATCACTGAATTTTTTACAGGTGTCTTTCTTCATGAACACACTGTCCCGATAGTAATCAAGTCCAAAACGGCTGATGGACAATTTTTTTGTTATGGTGTAGTTACCTTCCGGCAGGCCTACTGTAAAATTTTTGTTGAAGCCGGTAATGGTGTTACAGCCTGTGTCAATCGTGGCAAAAGTAAAATTGCTGTCAACCACCACATAAGGTTTCTGTCCAGGTAAATGACAGTTATTACATTCATCTGTTATGGTAATTTCAAGATTATACAAACAGTCATAACAAATATTTGTATTGGCACATGTCTTAAGGCGGATACTGTCGGGAGTTAGTGTGTAATTGAAATTATATGCCACTGAATCTGTAACTAAAACAGAGCGGCTGGATTCCATCACCAGGTCCTTAACAATATTGTTTGTGGTATCGGATAATTTTTCTGTCACTATTCTCTTATTATAAGATGCTATGGTGTCCAGTGATGCAGGGCTTTTACCTGCCAGTGCGGTTGCAATAGTTCTGCCGTGCATATCTACGTAACTGACGCTGTATTGTCCATTGGCATCCTTCACCATATTTTTAAAATAGTGGGATGAATAACCTGCTTCTGTTCCAAAGAGCCCGTCTATTTCCTTTTGATCGGGATTGCCATAAAAGTATTTTGTCTCATGACCGCTACCTATCTTAAAATTATCACCTACTCCACTTTGACTAAGTACCCTGCCGGTATTGTCCTGAGTATAACGGGTTTCAGTAAAAGGATACAATTGAGCATCAGGAATGAACTTGTTAAATCCAATTGCGGCACTCGGATTTTGAGTAGAGTAATATCTTGAAGCGCCACTGCTATCCTTACCCATTGGAGGGGCAGGCGTTTGACAGTAATCACTTACATTGAGCAGCGTATCATATAAGTCTTTAGTATACCCAAGTACATTCTCCGAATTCTGCCTGCGGTTAAAATTCCTGGAGTAACTGATAATAGAGCTTAGCGTGGGTGCAGGCAAAACCTGTATCACTGCCCTGCCCTGGTAATCATATAATGTTTCAGCTACTACTGTAGTATCGAGCGTATTATCCTTTGTTACTGTTTGTCTTGACCGCAGTGTTCCATCGTAATACTGAACCACCGATTTTCTTTTCCCGTCCTCCGCAAAACTGGTGGTGGCCTGCCAGTTAAGATTGGGTTCATGACCGGTGAAATTGGTTACCTGCCCCAGGCCGTTGGTAACGTTTACATTTTTATCACAACTCCATTTCCCTTCATACCGTTGTCCGTTGGGTTTTACCTGCACCGGACGAAAGCGCTCAAACAAAGTACCTGAATCCGGATATAACATGGGAATTTTATAGCTCGTACCTGGTATGGTAACCCTGGTTGAATTATCTGTGAAAATTTTTGCCGGATCATAAGTTCCACTTGTTTTATAAAGTGCAGGGTCTGAAAGCGAAACATTGTCTATATATACCCATTCGAGATCATATTCCGTTGCTCCGGCTATCGGGCTCCACGACACATCCACTTCTCCAGTGGTGGGCAGATTGGTTATACCACCCCCGATAGTTACAGCTATTGCCGCAGTGCAGGAAAAATTATATTCCCTGGTTATCTGCATTTCATTTTCTAACCTAATAAACGGTGTTACCGGTGGCTTGGGAGAAACATTTACTGGTTCATAAGAACTGTCAACACTGAGAATTCTTGCCGCAACACGGTAGGCATTAAAAAAACTCATTACACTCTGACTATTGTAGTTGGCACCCGTTAAGGTATCATACGTAATGCTGAGATAGGGGCTCTGACTTGAATCGATAGTACCACTACTATTGGTAATAAATAATTTTATCCTGACCCAAACCGTAAATTTTGGCTTTAATATAATCGCACTATCTTCATTCAGCTTCAGGGAAATAATATTTTTGATCCGGTAGGTCCCTGTTAAATCAAGTTTTGATTTTTCAGCAGGAACCCACCATTTATCATCTTCTACCATAAAGGACGAATCCTTTTTTACCTGTCCACTGTTGCCCTGTAATATTTTTAAAATTGGCTGTTCAATGGTTTGTGCCCGGCTGGATAAAACAAGGGTAAGCCCGGCTGCAACGGCTAATAAACGGAGATATTTAAGTTGTATACCCATAACAGATTACTGAATTTGCTGGGGGGTTAGGAAAAGGTTAGGTGCTGCAAGAAATACTTCATAAGCTGAATAAGGTGATTGCGGATAATAAACACCTCCGGTGATTACAAAATAATTGCTTGTTAAAAAAACGGTATTACTGAAAGCTGTGGTTTGGTAATTGATATAATCTGCTTTTACTATTACATAGGGACTTGATGACCCCGAAGCTGATTGGTTGTAATTGTCATCATAAGACAGGAAATTCTCCCGGATGGTATAAGAAATCTGTGTTACTAAATTTGAAGTGGAGTCATAATACACTTTGAAATTTTTATACGGATTGTTTGGGTCAGAAAATGTAAGTGTGATCAGTTTATTAGCACCTGAATTTGTTAACGATGAAGTATACCCGCTTTTTCCGAGCAGCGAATCCAGTGTTGAAAAATTAGCAATCTGGGGATAGACAGTCGCAGGGTTGTTAATGTTCATCAATTTGCCTGGTTTATAAGCCATAATTGAATAGCTGCTATTCTGCATAAACTCTGTACTGTCAATTGATCCCCAGTAATAGGTACCGCTGATCTTAAAACTACCGGTTGATGAATCTAAAATAGTAGTTGGCGTAGTTTCATAAGCATAGGTATATTTCACATTAAAGCTCAGGTATGCAGGGTTTTTATATGCCAGCTGAATCTTTGCGGATTCATATGGAATATTTACCTGTGCCCCTGCTGTGTTGGTAATAAACTGAAGTGCTGAAATTATGAATACAAGCAGCAGTACCTGGCGTTTGGTATGGATAGTTTTTCTGATCATCTTTATTCACTTTATTGTTTTGTTAATGCGCTTTTGGTTTCCTGAATAGTTTTAATACCTCTTTGTGTTTCTTTCTTTACTCTTGTTAAAGTGCCCTCATCATCATATTCATAAAAGGATGCGTAATTATTTTCATCCAATTCTGCCATCAACCGTAAGTTGACAGGGTTATAAACAAAGGATTTCATATTGCTGTTAAAAGGATGCAGCCGCAGGTCATCAAAATAGATAGTGGTACTGCTGAGAATATTGATCAGTTTTACCTGAATATTTGTTGCTGTTGAAGGTATTTTTATCATGTCTTCATATCGTTGCCATCCTTCAATAATATTTCCGGTTGGGGTCAAATTAACCGTTACTCCTATCTGACCTGAAGAACCACTGTAAGTGATCTGGATTTGATTACTGGTGTAATTGGAAGTGTTGCAGTTAACAGAGTCTTTTACCCAGGCACTCAGTATCATACTGTCTCCCTGTAATGGTGAAAAAACAGGTGTTAAAATATTGTTGCTAGCAACTATACTGTCCAGCCTGTTACCACACGCAGTGCTGCCTGCATAATTAGTTGTTGCAGTAAGCTGACCCGGAAGGGAATCATTGCTGAAAGTAACCACCGGAACATTTATGATTGCATTTTCCGATGCCCCCAGGCGGAGACTGGCTTTTCCTGAATGCTTTTCTAAGTAGCTCAGTTTATTTACATAAAAACTGAAATCAAATGGCCGCTGTGGCGGACAGCGTTGATCGCAGCTGTCATTTTTGTAAGAATAATCTTCAAATCCTTCATACACTATCTGCCTGTATTTTGCATTCTGAGCTACTGCAACCGGCAGTGTTTGATTGTATCCGTACAACCCACTGTTGAATCTTCCAAGCGGGTCCTTATTTTCAATCTCCAATCCACGTTTATTAAATTTGGTAATTTCTGAATTCCATGTCCATTTAGCATAATTACTTAATGTCAGGATTGGTGACCCAGTATTCCAGAAAGGCACAAACTTCTTGAACTCACCATTTCTGCGTATGTCAGTATTTGCCAGTGGATCAGTTTCCTTTCTGTCATCATAAAATACATACGATTTAGACATGCGCCAGTTGCCCCAGATACCCTGTACATAAGGATTGATCCTCCTTGCAAATATGGAAACACAAGTGTCCCGGCAATTAACAACCGGATAGTGGTATTTCACATACAATGAAGGCGGTGTTACATATTTTCCAAGACTACCACCTGAAAAACTCAGGTGCCTTTTTTGGTCGCAATTATTCGATCCAGATTCATTGGCCTCCATTATCAAAAGACCAGTGCTTCTTTGAGTCACATAATCCTGCATTAATTGTTTGCAGCTTAGAAAATAATTTTGAGTAGCACTACTGGCCGCAGGAATGGAGACTCTATTAACATCAGTACTGATGGCATTAATCGTATCAAGATTCGCAGCAGTATTCCATGGCCTGATTATTCGTTTAAGGTATCCAGCGTTATTTGCCTGTCCGGATGTATACAAGTGAGGTGATGTTGTATCCTTCCAGTAACTACAATGATCCCAAAGAGTACCAGGACTTGCACTAAATAACGAGAGTTTAGCTGAATCTACAATTGCATTTTGCGGTATACTGTTTAAATTAAAATTCATCAACCCCCTTGTCAAAAACAACCTGGAAAAAAGTGAGTTTGAGCAGTTTGGTGTAAACCAGCCATAAGTACAGGTTCCTCCAGATAATCCAAATGAAGAATGCTGCCATTCAAAACTTGCAACCAATTTTGTTGAGTTGGAATCGACCTTATCATATTTCCCTGTGCCATTAATTACAGTTCTCCGGTAAAGTGCAGTAGTGGTGGGTATTACTGAAGTTAGACTGTCTGTTTTATTGGTTGTATCACACTTGTATTCTGACACAAACCTGTTATCAACATTCCAGACATCTTTATAAATTCCTGCTCCTGTTGCGATGACACCAATGGTTGAATCAAATTTTAATTTCCATTCAAGTTGATTGCTTTTATCCAAAGGTTCTCTTAAAGAAGTAACAGACCCAACTGATGCAGAGGCAGTATTTCTTTTACCGGAACGAATAACTTTTATTTTCGTTCCTATACCAGTGAATGGATTTCCAAACCTGTCCATCAGGTAAAGCTTGCGTCCTGCAACTCCGGTTGCTTTATTAATATCCACTACCCACAATCTTTTGGCATTTGCAGCCAGATAACTACGTGGTGTGAGCGTACAGCTACTTGAAGAACTGCCTGGTGAAACCACTAAAACTTCATCCCCGCTTTCCAGATAATTTTCAGGATTCAGGTACCTTCCGTAATTGACAATTCTTCCACCTGCAATATCAATGGGTCCAAATTCAGCAGAAATATTCCGGTATGCCGGTTCCATACCTGTATAAGCCCAGTGTGCAGGATAATTGAAATTATATACCGGATCGTTGAATTCATTCTGTGTCCTGGAAAGTATTGATTCTCCTGTCTGAGCATCATATAAAACATTTTGTGTCGAAACCAGGCTCCCTTTTTCATAATGAAGAACGCTGTCGAGTATCCCGTACCGTTGCACTATTTTTACTGTTGCGGCAGAACGAAAACGGTTATCATCTATACTGGTTACAGGGAAAAAAGGAGGTATCGTTACCGGTACGATGAAAAACAGCATCGTCTCAAAATTGACATTCATGGCCACACTGGTACTTAATGTCCGCTGCTCCCGGAAATCCATCATCAGTTCAATATCTTTTCCGACAGTGCCGGTAGGATTTATTTTGCCGTTTGCAGAATCTATAACAGGTACCGTATTCGACAAATAAGTGCCGTGTATATTATCCTGTTTGGTTTTGTAATAATTGATGGTATAAGAAATGGGGTGAATTGAATCTAATGCTGCATAGGACTTTTGAGATTTCACTTTTCCATTCATATCATTCAGTTCTATTTTAAAGCCCTGTGATAATGTCATCCGCTTCAGGGACAGTGTATTGATAACACTGTATTTTCGCTTTCCGGGCTTTTTACTTTCTGCATCAAATGCGGTAAAATCTGTTACTGTTGGAAAATCATAACTGGTATAAAATTCTGATTCTTCCCATCCATTGAAGGATTTTAAATTTCGTTTGTTGATACTGCTGACAGTTACTTTACTGTAACCCACTGACGGTGAGGGGAACAGTGATTCACAATACGGATATTCAGAATAAAAATAGTCAGTGGGAGCAAGGGTTACACTTTCCTGGTATTCTATTGGCTGCCTGAAAGGGTTTTCTTCATTGCCAACATTGGGTTCATACGTAGCAACACCGCTGCTGATCCGTAATGTCCTGCTTCTTTTAAAACCACTGCTGTCATAAAATTGTTCTTTTGTGGTGGCGTAATCATACTCCTGTCCATAATAGGATTCCTTTTGTCCTGTCATAGAAGTCCAGTTATCACTGATGATGATCCTTTTTACCCTCAGTCCACCACCATATTTATCATAGTCCGGATTATTCAACCGCACAAAGGAACGGGTGGTATCAAATTTCCGGCACACATTACCCCAACGCTTGTATTTATTATACCCACCTTTGATAATTTCCTGGACTTGTTTACCCATTCCGGTAACTGCCCTGATGGCAGCTGTCGGGCCGGCATCATCACTGACATCTGAGCCGGGAAATGCCTTTCCAGGAAGGTTTAATCTCAGAAATTGTAATGCTGCGATAGCCGGGGGACTTTGTGCTGTTCCAAATTCTTTCAGCTTAATCCAAATCGTATTTGAATTAACCATATTAAATGAGTCGGGAATCATTTCCGCATAGAATGGAACTGTTTCATAAGTATTTGAGCCGTATAGACCAGGTATCTGCACCATTACCTTGAAATAAAATTTATCAATCCCTTCCAGGTATTTTTGATAGGCATCTTTTTTATCAGTTACAGCAGTGGGTAATTTGATAAATATATACTGGCAATCTTTTATAGCTGGCTTACTATCATATAAGAATTCCTTGGCCTGTAAGAAATTACTGCTGGTACCCATCCCTGCAATTTTGAACATATTCATCGCCCTTTTATTTTGCACATAGGCGTAATCGTCAGATTCATACTCTACTGATATTTTTGCACCTGAAGGCAATTTTACCTGTGCAAGATTCCAGGCTCCTGCATTATTATCTGCCTTTGTTTTATCCTGGGTGGCATATGGGTATTCTCCATTGGAAAGCGAATTGGAATTATCAGATGCAGGTTTGTAATTGCCCCAGCGGTCATTGTTCCTGTTGTTATAAGTTGGATTATTTGTGTGATACGTAAACCTGTATTTATTACGTGCGGAACGGGTATTTCCATTATAGGTAAACCATAAAGAATCTAATGTAAGTTTGCCGGTGCTGGCAGATACAGCAGAAGGAATGCCTGTGCAAAGTTTGTATGAATAGGCAAAGAATATGCTTTTTACCGGTCTGGCATTTATAGGGTCTTTATAGTAATCAGATTTTGAATAAAGGTTAATTTGTTTTAAACGTTTTAAGGCAAAATTTGAATCAGTGCTTTTTCCTCCATTGGTGTCCTTTACACTGATATTGTCTTTTCTATTTGTATTATCCAGTATAAATACAGCTACCATAGTTTTAGACTCCATGGAATTGAGATACCATATTTCTTTTTCACCATATACATAGCTACCCTTATCATCATTCTTTTCAGTTTTCAACCCTTCATTAAAAGAAGCTTTATTTTGATCAAAGGGGGTTCGCCATTTGAAAGCATTCGTGTTTTTGCCTCCGGTAAGCCATTTCATTCTCGAATAATTAAATTCTACTGCATCTCCATTATCATCTTCAGTAATGCCATCTCCTGTTATATCTACATAGTCTGGCGATAACACACCAGACAATAAAAAGGAATGAGCAAAACCGGGTGTTGATTCGCTACTGAAAAAATTATCTTTTCCCTTAGAATTATTAATTGAATTATCCCCTGGTGCAGAGCCAATTTCAGGAGTATAGGTCACTAAACCTGTTGCATTGCTGCCATCGTTATTTTTTGAAACTGCAAATGTTACTTCCTTTTGTCCAAGGTTATAGGCTGGAATACCATAGATATAACGGCGTCCATCATTATTCAGGACCGTAACTTCAGATATATGATTTGGTTTTCTTAAACCGGATACGCCATCGTTTCTTGCTATACGCTCAAAATTGTTATCACATTTTCCTTTAGGAAAAACATTGATCGGATAAGATTTTATGATCGTATCCATTGCAACCATTTGTGCTTCTGAAGCATTGAGATAGGAGATCACCTGGCTTCTTTTATCCCTCTTATCTTTGATAATTGGTGAACTGACTTTGATCACACCAGTCAGTTTTTGCTTATCAAATTTTTTCAGCACATTGGTTGCCACAGGCTCAATTGAGCCGCCTGACAGACCAATCCTTACTACATCATCGCCCCCTATCTTGTCATAATAATCCTGTGTATTGGAAGTTTGTTCCGCAGGGTTACGAAAATATACCGGTTCAAACACCGAGTCGCTGCTTGCAAACTTCACGTACCTTTCCATGTAATTTCCAACATCCCAACGGGAATTAGTGAGTGATGAATAATTAAACTGGATATCACCACCAAAATGGGCAATATTTGGCACTACCCCTAAATCTATACCAAGACCTCCGCTTCCATTTTTGGTTCTTACCTTATGATCTCTTACATACCCCACATCTCCCCTGTATGGCCTGAATGACCCTCCAATCCCCTCGCCACTAATGGTATAAGAATCGTATGTGTAAAAAGGAATGGCAGTATGGGGGGTTTTGGTACGAAAGGCAATATCTTTTTCCCTGTTGAAATCTAACAATGCCCGTTCATCCCTGTTCCCTTTTTGAAAATGCATATACCCGTATGCCGGAAGGCTGTCTATCTTATCATCTTTTGAAATATATTGACTGGAATAATAACCTTTCAAAGCCCCCAGTGGATGAAACCCAAATAAAGCACCTCCGCCTTTTAGTGTCAATGAAAAACCATAACTGGTAAAAGGCATTGTTATTGTAGGAGTATAGGATGATTTTGCAAACGAAATATCTGCAATACTATACGAACCAACTGTACCACCATTATTAAATCTAATACCCCTGAATACCTGATTATTAAAAGATTCAGCAGACAATGTCAAATCCTGCAAACCTGAGCGTGAATTATAGTTAGCTCCAATTTTTCCTATCCCATTTATCTTGGAATCCTCACTTCCATATTTCATCATCATACTGGCACCGAGATTTAGACCATTCTGAGAATTGAGTGAAAAGCTTAGTGAACCTCCTGTATTGATAGTAGTAAAATTCGTGTCAATTTTTGTATCAGCCGTTTTCTCGTCAGTGGTCTTTGTAGTAGTGATGTATTTCCCAGGATTAGCAGAAGCACTTGCACCTAATTCAAACCCCACTCCATTGTAATTATTGTAAAAAGCACCAATATTGAGCCCTATTTTTGGAATTTCTAATCCAAATATTTCAGGACGGGCTGAAGCGGTAATTCCCGCTGTCCAGTTTTTTTTGATATTGAATTGTTTTACTATTTTCTCTGTTCCGTCAAAATCATCTGGTAAGCCCCGTACATTTCTCATAATTGCTCCGGGATTGATATTCCAGCCAAGACCGACCCAACTGGCTTCCTGATCCATAGAGGCTCCGCTTCTGTATGACAGGCCAAGCGGATAGCCTCCTACATCTAATAAGGGAATATTATAAGAAAAATCTCCACTGAACAGGTCAACCATATTATTAGCATTAACAGATTGAAAACCCTGCATTTCCGGCTGGCCGGGGCCACCAATTGAGGCTCTTAGCTTTTTTGAAGGCGATTTTATCTTTTCAATTCTTTTCTCCTTACCCTCATCTTTTTTCGGGTTTCTCAACAGCGGTTCATCATTTGAAAAAGCATCGAAATCAACCAAATTTTCTGCTTTACCTGCTGGTATTATACTGATACCAGGTGACAGGTACTCCATGCCTCTTTCCTGTCTTGCTGCATATACCATCTCACCATAAAAAATAACAAACAACAGCCAGGCTGTTTTCTTACGGTACTTTAGTAAACTGTTAATGATCATACGATATAAGGTTCTTTAAAGTTTAATCAAGGGGTTTATATTCAAATCTGCCTTTCCACACTTCATTTTTTGAATTGGTGATTTCTACCATATACTGATGACCTGATATAAAGCCATTGGTATTGCTCAAATCGATGTTGATAAGGTTTTGTCCGAAGGTTAGCAGTAAAAAATCATCGTCGAGGGGTATTTCTTTTCTACCCTTTTTGCTTTCGTCGTACATTTTAATCGTGACAGTACTATCATTTAATTCATTTAAATATTCCAGTTTTAAAGTACCATCACATATAAAATATCCTTCTGCCGATTCAACCTTTAATTTTATATATGGGGGTTGTTTTTTATAGGTTATAGAATCAGCCCCGAAAGTTTTAACCCGGAATGTCCATATTTCACTGGCAGAAACTCCAATATTGTTGCTGTTTGCAATGACCTGCCAGACATACGTTTTACTGGTATCAAGATCTGGGAGTGATGAAGGATAAATCAGATTTGGGTTAAATATATTTGACTGCAACACCAGCGGAAAATTTTGCTGTATAGCATCCCCACTGTTCTGTCCGGGAATTAATTCCACCAGTTTAAAAGTATAAGAAAGGTTATTGAAAAGAGAAACAGGGGCTGGTGGAAGCCAGGTAAATAATGGTCTTATTTCGTTTGATTCAGACTGATCAGCAGGTGTATTAAGCAAGGGAGGGCTAAGTGGTTCGACCTCTATCGTTACACATTCGTCTGCAATGCTTTCCAATACTTCATGATTTAATCTCTGTAATTCAAAACAAACATTGAAGTTGCCAACAGGAAGAAACCCTTCAGGGGATGCATCTACTGGATAACTACTATTTAATACAACATAATGAACGGGTGCAACATCAGCATACTGAAGCACTTTATTCCCCTGTGGAAGAGAAATATTATCTGTTGTACCAGATAATACCTGCTGTCCTGTTGCAACATCTGTCATGGTCATATTGATTTTAACCGTGAGTACATCAGTACTGCTGCTGGAAAGTGTCATGTTCCATAACTGACTTTTTACTGTCAGGCCCACTGCGGGTAATTGCAGGTTGACCACAACCTGACCATTAACGGAACAGAACAATAATGCTCCCACCAGCACAATCATTATTTTTTTCATTCAGTTTGTATTAATATGTTTAAATACATTTCGTTTTCTGGTCCGGCAATAATGCTCAGGCTAAAAAAATTTGATAAACCCCACATTCAACATCTCATTACTGATTAACTGATTATACCGGCCCGGTATGAATCCCTTGCTGTAATAGGCGTTCAGCGTTCCCAGCTTCTTTAATCTCAATTGCAGGTTGCCATACAGGCCGGTTTTAGAAACCTGGTTGTTGAACTCATTTACTTTGACGCCAATGCCAATCATTGCTGATTTATTCATGTTGAATAATACCCCTGCATCCAGTACGGTAAGCCTGAAACTGGAATTACTGCTATGTGATACAGCGATATTCATCGTGTAAGAACTAAACTCAATACGCTGGTTAACAAAAATATTTTCAGCTTTATAATAAAGAAAACTGGTATCCTGGTAATTGTTATAAAACTTATTATAAATAATTGCCGTGGTGGATCTTCTTGTTCCAATTTTGTAGCTGTGGGATAACGAGGCATTCAGGCTGTAAAACTGATTTTCCACAAACTGGCTATCAACAACAGTTATCTGTGAGGTTGGGATAAATCCTGCACTGATAACAGGAAAATGTTTTGCACGGTAGGTAATCTGGATACTCTTAAATAACGTATTGTTTGAATAGGCCTGAATGATATATGGATTGGAGAATTCATTTTTCTTTAAGGCCAGTGATACTTTCAGTTTCTTCTTTAAAAACTGCTGATCCGCCTTTACCCACCAGGAAACCATTTCTGAATTTGTCTGATAACTGCTGAACGATTGAAAATTTGCTCCGGTAAATTTATAAGCAGCTTCTATCTTTGAAAATGTTTTTGGGAAAAGAGAATAGAACCGGAATGAGAAAGCTTTATTTGATTTATCAGCTAAACTAAATTTACTGGTCACTGCAGGGATCTTCCTAAAATCAGGCGAAAGAGATTCTGCGGCTTCTGCTATGAGATAGGTGTAATTACTTAATCTTAATTTAGCTTCAACGGATACACCGGTAATATCTGTTGTTTTTATTCCTGCGCTGTTATTGCTTGTGGCAAACAATTGTTTTCTGCCTTTCTGAAATGAAAAAATAATGTGGCTATTTTCAAGCCTGCCAATTCCCAATCGCACCATCGACATGTATTGAGGTACACGGTTATTTTTGTTCACCACAAAATCCCGGAACCGATAATCAACTGTACCTGCGGCCACTGCTACATAATACCAGGAATTATATTCAAAATTGATCCCTCTCAGGCTCATATTTTTACTCGTCAATTCTGAATAATTCAATTGGTTCCTTCCAATTCCAAATTTCGTGATATTCAACAACCACCTGTATTTTGAAGGAATTAATGATTCTGCTGCTGATGCCAGGGAATTGGCAGATATACCTTTTAATCCATCAAGCCCGTTTTGTTTGTCAAATGCAGTCTTGAGTAATGAATATTGCTGTTGTAATGAATCAACATTTTTTTTCATCAGTTCCCTTTCATTCTTCTTGTCTTCATACGCTTTCAAAAAAGCTTCCACTTGTTGTCGTGTTTGCTCTGTTTTCTTTTCATTTACACTGTCAGGAAGTCCTGGTATTACAGATATAGCAGGAATAGCAAGCAGTTCTTTGTATTCAAGTAATTTTTGCTGCGTTACCGAACTGCCCAGCCACTCATCAATTTTTGTAAGCTTATCTAAGGAATTGCTGATACGCTGTTTGTACAATGAATCTCCTGGTATCCTGTAGTTTTTTTGTACCTGCGTATTCATTTTACCAATCAGATTATTCCTGAACTGTATTGGATCAAACTGTACCTGAATATCATTGATATCCCGCAAGTATGCTGAATTACTGCGCTGGATAAAGTAGTTCACGTTAAACGGCAATCCGGCCACAGACAGGTTCACATATCCGTAGGCGTTATGCTGCTGAATATTTTTTTCAAGAAAAGGTGTATCAGCATTCGACCGGTAATTCATATTATAGGAAACATATCCACCATTCAATTTTATGAGTGGCTTGCTGCTTACCATCGTTTTAAAAGAAAAAGAAGGCAGCATAGATTTTCCAAGCGAGTCAATTTTGATTCTCTTAATGCCCTGTACAGAATTACTAGGGTTTATTTGAGCGGTTTTTACCTGTGATAAAACAGATTTAATGAAAGTATCGGGGGCTGATTTTATTTTGTTGATCAAAGAATCAAATGAATGGGAAAGGGAATCTTTTTTAATAAGGGGAGCTACCATAGTAGTACTGGTATCATTTCTTTTTACGTCTTGAGCAAGTGCAGAATTACTAACAATACAGAAGATGAAAAATAATGCCAATGCGGCTATGACATAAAAATCCGGTATAAAAGGGTGTTGATTCAAAAACTGGTTTTAGAGTTTTTTTAAAATACAAATCTTATTCAAATACTTATGTACATACATTTATCAGCTAAGCTTACACTTAGTACAAATGGGAATATAATTAAATGGTAGGTAAATGCAGGGCCATATCTAATGTAAAAACAGTAAAAGGGCCATCCTCACTTTTAAATTAAAGTATTCAATTACGGGGGAATGAATCGAATAACTTAAACTAACTCTTCTTGTGCTGATTGTTTAACAGAATAAAACTATCAGCTAATTTTCAATTAAACAACAGGTCCGTGAAAAAAAATGAGAAAATTATTTTAAGAAAAAACTAAACACGCTACAGCGCTGCTTTTGCGTAAAAAAAATAAAATCACTTTTTTAGAAAGACCGTAATTTCCACATTTTTATACCCCACTCATTTCATTCAATTTTATATTGGGTACTGATTACAGTTAGTGTACAAGAGGTGGTGGATTGGAATATGTAAGTGCTAACCTACATACATAAACGAAAACAAACAATACCCTAAAAGGGGTATTGTTAAAAATGTTTTATAAAAGCGCATAAACATTGAGTTTATTAAAAATAAAAAGTATTCATACTACGCATTAATAACAATTAATTTATGTAAATACCGTATTTTCCACATGCAGTTTGTTATTTTATTGATTGCAACTTTATCACTTTTTTCTTAATGAAGTCTTTTATAACAACAATGCATACCTGTTTTTATCCACTTACATACTATAAGACTGCTTTGAGGATAATAAGTACTACTGTGAAAAAAGGGGCTTTCTGCAATTTTTATTCAATAATTGATTGAAACATAGTACTGATAAGAGTATGGGTCGATTGTAGTGATTTTTGAAAATATAAAATCGAGTAGTTTCCCTCTCCCTCTATAGGATAGGTACTACACCATACTGTTAGTGAAATCAAGCAAACAGTGTCGGTGGTCCTTGGTCTTGTTGTTCCCGGATTGTGAGCCTTGAAAAGATACTCTTCTCCACCACTTCTCTCTTCCTGCCAAACTTCTTCCGGGATACTGTTATCACTGCTTCTTTATACGATTGCAGCTGTTCCTTTGGTGGCATCGTAACAGCACTAAATGGTTTTGAGGTGGCTCCATCAATCATGAGTTTGATGTACATGGAATACTTGGGCAGGTTCACAAAATCACTTTCTTCAAACACCGGATGGAATTCCTTCACCAAGTATTCAGCATCTTCAGCACCGATCCGGAAACTGATCAGTGTGCCCACATTTCCAAAGATGGCAGAACGTATCTTTTCATGGAGTTGGTCGATGTATTGGTGGGTGAGGAACAGTGAGAGCTTGTACTTCCTGGCCTCTGCAAGGATGTCTGCAAATGATAATGAGACGAAGCTGTGCATTTCATCAACATAGAGATAAAACGGTCTCCTCTGGGCTTCTGGCTGCGCTGAGCGGTATAAGGCGGCTAGTTGGATAGCAGTGATTACCATACTTCCTAAGATGGAAGATGCATCTTCTCCTAACTCTCCTTTGGAGAGGTTGCAGATGAGTATCTTTCCTTCATCCATCACCTGCTGCATATTGAAGCTGCGAACTTTCTGACCAACGATGTTGCGGAGTGGGATGCTCGTGAGGAAGACACCCGTTTTGTTGAGGATCGGGGTGATAGCTTCTGCCTTGAGTGCCGGGGAGTATTTCTCAAACTCATTCTTCCAGAAACTGGTTATGTGGGGGTTGGTGACGTAGGTGAGTACCCGGTTTCTGAAATACATATTGGTTAAGAGGGGTTGAATGTCGAGGAGGGTTGCATCGGGGTATTCCAGGAGGGTGAGCAGGCTGAATCGAAGAATGTATTCCAATCGGGGGCCCCATGATTCTGCCCATATCTTTTTGAATGTGCTGATAAGCCCTGAGGCGACTAAATGATGATAGTTTGGATGCACACCTTTAAGTGGGTTGAATGCCAAGGGGTAGTCAAGGTCTTTCGGATTGAAGTAGATGACATCGTCTATGCGTTCCTGTGGGATGTAGTTGAGGATGGTTTCAGCGATGTCGCCGTGGGATCGATAATGCAGCAGCCTTTCCCTTTTTCTATATCTGACACAGCCAAGTTTAATAACAGGGTTGATTTGCCGACACCGGTTTTTCCAATGGCATAGATATGCCCTAACCGGTCGGTGTCTTTAATCCCAAAGTGCTGGTGGGAATTGCGGAAGTTAGTGATACCGATTGGCGTGAAGTCTTGCATACGGAAACCATTGTACAGGGAGGGGGTGGGTGTTGTAAGGGAGGGAAATGTGCATATTAGGCAAAATTCCCTGCCTTATATGAATTTTTGTTTTCTGTAATGATATGGTCCAGGAATACGATCTTTTATGTTTGTTTTCTTACACCTTATGCATCTCTCTGATGAACACATCTCTCAATTTCAGTCTTTGTATAAAGAGCATTTTGGAGAAGAAATTTCCAAAGAGGACGCCTATGAGCAAGGTGTACAGTTACTACGCCTAGTTCAGCTTATTTATAAACCCATGACACAAAAAGAGTTTTTACAAGTTCAATGGAAAATCCACGCAAATTGACCCCCTCCCGCCACGGGAAACTGACCCCCTCCCGCCATTTCAAATTGACCCCCTAATTCCGGCTCAAACTGACCCCTCTTTTAGGAGATAATAAAACAGTTGTTTTTGTAGGATTTTAATCGGTTGTTTTAATCAAAACTAACCGGGAAAATTATGTCCAACAAAACAATTGAGATGTTTAAAATCAGACAGGTATTGCGCCTTTATGCAGATGGCCGGGGCAGTAAATTTATCAGCAAAACCACGGGCATATCCCGTAATACGATCAAGAAGTACCTGCTACAATTTGTGGAGTTGCGGCTGACTATTGAGCGTGTGGAAGCGATGAGTGACAGGCAGCTGGCTACTGCCTTTTTACTGGAAAAGCCAAAAATAGAAAGTAACCGCACACTGGAGCTGGAACAGCTGTTGCCCGACCTTGCCACCAGGTTGAAGAAGCGTGGCGTTACCAAGCAAATGGTATATGCGTATTATGTTAGCCAATGCTCCAATGGGTTCAAACACTCCGCCTTTCTGGAACGCCTAAACGCTTATATGGGTATGAGCAAGCCTTCCATGCGTGTACCCCATAAAGTTGGTGATAAGCTCTTCATTGATTTTACCGGCAAGAAGTTACAGGTAGTTGATAAACAAAGTGGCGAGGTGCAGGAGGTCGAGGTTTTTGTAGCTATTCTCGGCTGCAGCCAGCTTACTTATGTAACCGCCGTTCCTTCGCAAAAGAAAGAGGATTTTATACTTGCGTGTGAACGTGCTTTGCACTTCTATGGCGGCGTACCTGAAGTCATTGTACCGGATAATTTAAAATCAGCCGTAAAGAAAGCCAGCCGGTATGAAGCTGAACTTAATGATAGTTTTGCCGCATTTGCAGCCCATTACAACACCTATGTTTTTCCGGCAAGGGCATACAAGCCCAAAGACAAGGCACTTGTAGAAGGGGCTGTAAAAATCATCTACACCAGCATCTTTACTAAAATAGATGAAAAGGTATATACCAGTTTAGAGGCACTGAACAGCGATATTCTTTTTTATTTAGCAGCTCATAATAATACCCTGCTTACCGGATGTGATTATAGCAGGCTGCAGCAGTTTGAACAATTGGAAAAAAATGTTTTGAAGCCACTGAATAAATATCCCTACGACCCCATGATCACAAAAATGGCAACGGTTGGCAAAACCGGGTATGTTACAGCAGAGTACCGGTACTACAGTGTCCCTTATAAATTTATTGGCAAAAAAGTTAAGCTGATGTACAACCGTACAAAGGTGGAAGCTTATAATGATCACGAGATAATAGCAGTCCATGTCCGCCAGTATGGGAAAGAAAAATACATACAAAATGAAGACCACCTTGCTTCCTGGCATAGGTACCCCACCGAATGGAACCCTGAAAAATTTATTGCAGATGCTGCACTGATAGATACTTCGGTAGCGGAGTACATCAAAAAAGTACTATCCAGAAGTGAGTACCCGGAAAAGAACTACAGGGCTTGCCAGGGTATAATCAATTACAAAAAACGGGTGGGTGATATAAGGCTTATCAACGCCTGTAAACGTGCTGATAGTTTTAACGTGTACAACTTTGGTATCATCGAACGGATATTAAAATCAAAGGCAGACAGCATCCCACTGGATGAGGAACAGCCACCGTCTGGTGGCGGCAACAATATGCCGTTGCATGACAATATCCGTGGAGAAGATTATTATCAATAAAGGCGGAAAGCAATATCTATTAATCAAATAAAAATCAAAAACAATGAACAAAGAAAGTTTAGAAAAGATGACCCGTATGCGGCTTTTAGGAATGCACCATGCTTTTAAAACAAGTATTGAAACTGAACCACCCCCGAACTATACCAATGATGAACTGGTGCATCACCTGGTACAAAGTGAGTGGGATGACAGGCGCTACCGTATGGTACAAAGAGGGCTTAAGAACGCCAACTTCCGGTACCGTGCCAGTATAGAACAGATAGATTATACCGAAGGCCGTGGTCTGGATAAAAACCAGGTACAACGCCTGTCCACCTGCGATTTTATAAAAAAAGGTGAGGATCTTTTTATTACCGGCAGTACCGGTACGGGTAAAAGTTTTTTAGCATCCGCACTCGGTCAGCAGGCCTGTTTGTTAGGTTACAAAGTCTTGTACACTAACACTACAAAATTAATGTCGCATTTAAAAATGGCCAAAGCCGATGGTGCCCATTTAAGAGAGCTATCGAAAATAGAAAAACAGGACGCTTTGATATTAGATGACTTTGGTGTTCAACCCTTCGATGCCGGCAGCAGGGCATTACTGCTGGATATAATTGAAGACCGACATGGTAAACGCACCACCATTATTACCGCACAAGTACCAGTAAAAAAATGGCATGAAGTGATCGGAGAAAAAACACTGGCCGATGCTATCCTGGACAGGATCGTTCACCAATCTATACGAATAGAACTTTACGGTGAGTCACTAAGGAAAAAACAAAAAGCAAAAGCAGAAACAATGGAATCATTTTTATAAAATCAATGGACAGAAATTAATCATTAATTTAGTTCTGCAAAACAACAGTTCTTTATCTCTTTTTTAGCCCTCTTCAGCAGGCTTTTTTTAGGACCTTTTTGAAATCGTTTTTTAGGGGGTCAATTTGAAATGGCGAAGGGGGGTCAGTTTAGCCGGAATTTACAG